>CAUVYI020000009.1:0-16986 GCA_963556115.3 Planctomycetota bacterium
ACTAATAAAATCATAAAACAATTAAATCTTTCTGGCGACAAAAATAAAGTCAGAAGGTACAAAGAATATCTAGCAGACTTATTCGGAAGTTGTATGACTAAAAAGTATGGGCGTGTCTATATTACCGTACTCTCCTGATGATCAAGCACTAAACAGAATATATCGCGCTATAAGTGACGGCTTACCATTTCTAAGCAAACGCAAAATAGAAACAGGAGCACTACAGGATAAAGCATCTACATATCTCATAAATTTTAAACTCAAAAATACTGTTGAAAAAGTCATTGATGAAACATCTCAGCAAAAAGGGCTGGGTATAGGAGTCTTTGCTACTGTCAAACTATTTGAAGAGACAGGCGAAGGTGATGAGGAATACGATGAAGGCGAAAATAAGCCCGAACTTTTTGAGTATACAGTAACTTATGAAGATGGAGAGAAAGAAATTATTCCATACGAAAGAATCTGGGGCAGCAAATGCAAGTATGTTGATTCATTTATCCTTCCCAAGAGAGTCTTTGCCAGTGTTTGATATGGCAGCACTTAAAATGATGTTTATCGATAAAATCAATTGAAGAAGATGTGCTTAAATTCGGGAAAAAGAAGACACCTAAGTCAGTAATTGATTATTGTCTGGATTTATATAAAGACCTTTATCTTAATGGGAGAGTATTAGTGAATGTCGGTTAATATTAAAGTTATTAAGTTGTTGAGCCTTATATTTATGTGTCTATTTTCTATAAATATTGGTTATTGTGGGAAATTAGAAAAGAACGAGCTGTTGTCAATACCACAGTAAAAATTGAACGAATCAATCCAGACGACTTCGAGAATGAAGAGCTGTATATTGAAGCGAAAGAAAATGCAATTCAAGAGGCTTATATTAAGGCCACGAACAAAACTCAACAAGCGAGCATTAAAAAGCGCAATGAGAGGTAAAAATTATTCTTTCTATTCGCAAACTATTTAAAAAACTTGACGTTGAGGACGAAATTTGTGAATACAGCGAAGACAATGAAGATAATTTAAGTACATATTTTATTAGCTATAAAGAGATGCGAAATAAGCAAAAGTGACAAGAAGCTTGAAATTAAGGCTGAAATCCTTATTGATATGGCTGCAATCGAAGATCTTATAAATGAAGAAAGCAGTGACGTTGCAGATGATATTGCTGATCTAGGACTTATTGTTATATTCGTTGCCAGAGTATCTGATGAACAAACAGATTATGGCGACAAAATCGAAAAAAGTAACACCTTTGTTAATTCAGTTGAGGAAGATGATACTTCTGAAAGTCTAACAGAAAAAACAATAACAAAAGCAAGACGAGTTCAAAAACAGTCGCAATTTACAACTCAAAGAATGGATACATCAGCTGTAGTTACAAATATGTCGACGGAACTTCTTGACTCTGGAGTTCATATTTCAAATGTCAGAGCGTTAATTCCAAGAGCAAAAGATAGCGATAGATTAAGAGCAGCAATTGATGAATTAGAAGTAAGGTAACATGGGATACACTGAAGAAGATGGAACATTTAACAGTGGTGAAACAGAAGAAATGATAGCCTATATTCAAGATGAAATAATGAGCATGGAAGGGCATCCAAGATTTTTTGCACTTGGTAAGCTGTTGATGTTGGTAATACATTTATTGACAATAATTCAGGAGCAAATAAAACCATCTCTAAATGCACTATGGCGTTATGGGATTTGGACAAGGGTTTTATTCCTGAAAAAATCGCAGCAACGAGATGGATAGACGGTATCTCTCAACACCAAGATGTCAAAGAATCACGAAATAAGTCTGCTGAAAATGCAGCAATACAAGCAGGTGAACAGATAGTTAAAAAGATGAAACTGGCAGTTATAGACGAATAATTAATATTGACACACTATATTTTATAATAGGAGATAATAATGAAAAAGTTTTTATTAATGACAATTTGTGTTGCTATGCTGACGATTGGAAATAATGCTAATGCAGGGTTATTTGGGAAAATGAAAAATGCTGTAAAATCTACTCCAGTAAGCAATGTAACAGAAGTTGTAGGAGGTTCTAGCAGCTCAAATTCAGCTGTAGACGACTCAGCTGTCATCAATGGGTATTTAAATGCAATATATATGAGCAGAAAAGCGATGAATGATGTTGCTGTAGCTCTAGGTATAAAAGAAGAAAGCGCTCACACGAATGCTGAACTCGAAAGCTTGAAAACTGGTGGAGTAGATGCGCAAGGTGCACTTGAACTCATTAGTAAAACCCAAACAGAAGAATTTTCATATGATGAAATTGAAGCAAAAGCAAAGAGTCTGGATGACGCTCAGAAAGCAAAAGTAAGCGAAGCTATTTCTGCTTATGCTGCAGCTCAGCAGAGCCAAGACGAAAAGAGCAAGGCTTTGAAGGAGTTTATTGTAAAATACATTGCTTCAGTTGGTAAAGATGCTGTTATGAATGGTATGGACTTAAATAAAGGTATAGGAACAGCTGGAGACGCACTAAAACGTAAAAAAACATATCAGGCGCTTGCAAAGGAAATGGATTCAGAAATGGCAAGAGCTAATTCACAGCTTGCTATTCTTGATAGAGTAAAACCACTACTTGAACATGGCAAAGGTGCTTTGAGCAAAGACAATCTTTCTTCAATGATAACTGACCGATGATAGTGGAGATGATGATATGGACTCTGACGAAGATACAGTTTCTGAAGAATCAGCTAAGTCAGAATCCTCAACTCCTGCTTCTTCAACTCAATCAAGCCTAGATTCGCTACAGCTTGGAGTTGTAGAAGATGATTCAGGTATTGAAAGAGATCCAGAATATACTAAAGGATTTAATGCAGGTGCAAAAGACAAGCAAGCTGGCACAAAACGAATTGATCCTTCATGGTCAGCACAATTTATGGTTGGTTACGAAGATGGATATAATAAGGCTAAATAACATCACACGAATACAAGTCTTCATGCATTATTACAAGCTATATGCATAAGTACTACGGAATATCCGTCCGTTTCGGTATTACATATGAAGCGGAACGGTTTTATTTTCAACAAACGCTACTTACAAAGTCATTACAGAGTTTAAAAAATAGTATTTAATAAACTTCAGGATACCCCAATGAAAAATTCATCTAATTTATTTAAAACATGCTATAGCATTCTGGCATTTATAATTATTTTAAACACAGTTATTCTTTATTCGGCATATGCTGGTGAGAAATATAAAGTTATTGGTAGCTCATACATAGGTGATATGACTGAAGATACTGTTTTACTCCTTGCAAAATCCGAAGCAAAACGAAGAGCAGTTGAGCAAGCTGTAAAGAAAACTCTTAAAAAAAAGAGCAAAAGTAATAATGTCATGGTTCTTACCGATGTTGTACTTTCTCTAAAACAATGGCGTAATAATATCTGAAAAGTGGGGTAAAAAGTGGAAAAAAGGTGGCAAGCTTTACATTGAATTAACTGCAGAAGTAGAGCAAACTGACTTGAGCAATAAATACTCTGCAATTGAGGCTGCTTTAAGAGACAATGATTTACCTCGCACAGGTGTTATTATAAAAACCAATGTTGTAGGTATTAACGGTAAAGACCTTACCGATACCAAACCGTTCTCTTTCTATAAGGAAGCATTTGCAACTGGTATTAAAATATATTTCGCAAAATTAACTCCTGATATGGATATTAAATTCATAGATGCTGACAACTCTATGGACGGAGAAGATTATGGCAAAATGTTTAAGTAAAAAGCGCTATTAAAAACGATGAGCCACATAATATGGTCTTTGACGAACTTGAAGTCAGCGCTATTTCAGAAGAAGAGTATGAAGTCGCTCTTGCAGTAACTCGCGAATTAGGTGTAGACATTGCAATAGTTGGTACAATAAACATTACTGCCAATATTCGTAAAACAGAGGGAATTGAAGTCGCGTCATTCAATATCTCTCCTCATATTGGAAGTAATAAAAACTGCAAACAGTAAGTTGCTCGGGATTGACGAAGACTCGTTCAACACAAAACTCTCTCCGGTAGTAAAAACTCAACGCCAAATGATAAAAATCATTAAAAACGCCTTGGATTAAGAGAAGGAAGAACTCTTATGGGGCAATTAATAAAGCACTGGGTTGATAATAGACACAGCTGTGAAATAATAATTAAAAATGCATCAGCAAAGCGCAATAACAAAGCTAAAGTATGCTCTAGCAGATATGGGCGGAGAACAAGATTTTGTAGTCAGATCCCTAAGAACAGGACTTGCTCATGTAGATTTTTATTCAGAATTCAAAATTAGTGAAAGTATCTGAATACCTTGGAGAACAGGCCAAAATAGACTTAGATGTAGAAAGTATTATTGAAAGAGGTATTATTGTAAATATGAATCCGTATTAATAATACATTCATCCTCAAATCTTATATCATAATTAATATATGAAGGAACTTATATGAAATCATTCTGTTTATCCCGCCTTAATTTTATAATATTCTGTATATGTCTTAGCTTATTCATGCCAGATAGCAGTATACTACAGGCTGATGATTATATTAGTACAGATGATTTTCTTGAAGATGATACAGACTCTGAAAGCCAAGACTCTGTATTTATTGGACAACTCTGGTGAAGTTGATAATTATCAATCAAATCTCAATACACATAGTGGTATTTTTTACTATAACTGTATCAGACAGTATTAGAAAACAGTGTGTAAATACCAGATAATTTTGTGCCTCAAGTTGTCAGCTCTTTAAAGAATAGCCTTATTAACTCAGGAAAATTCAAGATAGTAACACTTGATCATTCTACTCAGAATGAACTTCAGAATGAATTAAAAAGAGTTGTTGAGTTAGAAATAATGGGACAGTAATTCAGCGTCTATTGATGGAATTAGTGGAATACGATATATCGCAGTCTTAACATTTAAAAGTTTTGCTGTCAAAAAAAGAAACTTTAACGGAAGCAAAAAATATAAGAATGGCGCAATGGAATTTAAAGCGGGCTTGGTCGTACAGTTCATCAATACCTCAACAAGAATTATTGATTTCCAAACAGACGTTTCAGCAAGACAATTGGCACCACTATCAGAAAAGTATAACTATATTGACAATGGCACATCTGTTGATTACACCTTGAATAATAAAGTTGCTGGAGGTAGCGAGCAATGGGGCTGGTCTGGAAATGATGAATATAATTCGACAGATCCAGGTGCATTTGCTGAGTCAAGCTTTAAATATACCGAGAAAGACTCTGATTATGATGAAGTTGATTATGATAAAAAGGACGTACACAAATTAAATCCTAATCAAAAGAATGTTGCAAGAGATTACTCTGGAAGCAGAGGTATGGATAATATTAGACAAAAGTTTAAAGGTGAATCAAAAATAGCAACATCTGGTGAGTATCAAGAGGATGCGATGCATAAAGAATTTTTCAAATTATCACAACAAAATTTTGCATCAGAGGCACTCTCTAAGCTAGCGACTAAACTTTCTAACAAAAGTGTTCAGATGCTCTCAATGAATATTTACCCCAAAAAAGTCATAAAGGTTCTTGCCAATATATCTTCTTGCAATTAACTCTGGAAGTGAGAATGGTATTTCAACAGGACAAACATATAATTTAACAAGTGTTGTTAAAGAAAAAGATCCTGATACAGGTAAAATACTATCATTTTTTATTCCGGTAGGAATTGTACAGATTTTATCTGTAGAAGACAATACTTCCATAGCGGAGCTAACTCAAGGTGATATATCAAATATTAAAATAGGTATGATATTAACCGAACATAACAGTAAAAAAGACAATATATTTAAGACTAACTCTAGCCCCAAAACAGATAATAAGTTACCATTTAAACGAAAAGCTCGCTCATCAAAATCAAGCAGCAAATGGTAAAAACTCAACAGCAGTTAAACTATTTACCCACGACCTTTCTAAACTAATTTTACAGCCAGCGACTAATCGCTGGCTGTAAAATTATCTGTAGTAGCCACTACTTTATCTGACAGACATATAATAATTACCCTACAACTTCAGCATTGATTTCTTCGACTTGAACTGTCCGTCCGATGCTGTCCAATTGCTTATCCTTAGCCAGGATTTTAGATTCTACAAAAGTCTATGCTGGAGTCATGCCATAACAACAAACTCCACTATGATTACACTCTCAGGTTTTATTTGCCTACTCATAAAACCTTCAACCTACTTTTCGTCCGAGCAGCGGACAAAAGTATGCAAAAATGTCGCCTGCTTGGCGACCTGTGTATCGCTCCAGCCAAACAAGGGAAATCACACTCGTGATTTCCCCTCCTTCATCAAGAAAATTGCCTCGCAATTTTCCTACCTTCGCGGAAGTCCCCAGCCACACCTCTCCCGCCCAAACCGCCCACACCTTCAACCTACCACCCGAATCAATCCTTTACCCAAACAAAAAGGAAATCACGCAAGTGATTTCCCCTCCTTCGCGGCAGATTCCAGCCTCACCCACCCGCCCAAAGCGCCAACACCTTCGGATAAAGTACATAGAAAAACCTCAAGTCAAAGCTCTAAACGCCAAGCGCTCAGCCAAACTCCAACCCTCAGCTACCGATGATTACACTCTCAGCCGTTGCTCGCCTCCTCGCACCGTCTTCGACATACTTTTCGTCCGAGCAGCGGACAAAAGTATGCAAAAATGTCGCCTGCTTGGCGACCTGTGTATCGCTCCAGCCAAACAAGGAAATCACACTCGTGATTTCCCCTCCTTCATCAAGAAAATTGCCTCGCAATTTCCCCTCCTTCGCAACAGACTCCAGCCACACCCCTACCACTCAAAGCGCCCACACCTTCGGATTAAGTACATAGAAAAACCTCAAGTCAAAGCTCTAAACGCCAAGCGCTCAGCCAAACTCCAACCCTCAGCTACCGATGATTACACTCTCAGCCGTTGCTCGCCTCCTCGCACCGTCTTCGACATACTTTTCGTCCGAGCAGCGGACAAAAGTATGCAAAAATGTCGTCTGCTTGGCGACCTGTGTATCGCTCCAGCCAAACAAGGGAAATCACACTCGTGATTTCCCCTCCTTCATCAAGAAAATTGCCTCGCAATTTTCCTACCTTCGCCGGAAGTCCGCCAGCCACACCTCTCCCGCCCAAACCGCCCACACCTTCAACCTACCACCCGAATCAATCCTTTACCCAAACAAAAAGGAAATCACGCAAGTGATTTCCCCTCCTTCGCGGCAGATTCCAGCCTCACCCACCCGCCTCAAAGCGCCAACACCTTCGGATAAAGTACATAGAAAAACCTCAAGTCAAAGCTCTAAACGCCAAGCGCTCAGCCAAACTCCAACCCTCAGCTACCGATGATTACACTCTCAGCCGTTGCTCGCCTCCTCGCACCGTCTTCGACATACTTTTCGTCCGAGCAGCGGACAAAAGTATGCAAAAATGTCGCCTGCTTGGCGACCTGTGTATCGCTCCAGCCAAACAAGGAAATCACACTCGTGATTTCCCCTCCTTCATCAAGAAAATTGCCGAGTCGCAATTTCCCCTCCTTCGCAACAGACTCCAGCCACACCCCTACCACTCAAAGCGCCCACACCTTCGGATTAAGTACATAGAAAAACCTCAAGTCAAAGCTCTAAACGCCAAGCGCTCAGCCAAACTCCAACCCTCAGCTACCGATGATTACACTCTCAGCCGTTGCTCGCCTCCTCGCACCGTCTTCGACATACTTTTCGTCCGAGCAGCGGACAAAAGTATGCAAAAATGTCGTCTGCTTGGCGACCTGTGTATCGCTCCAGCCAAACAAGGGAAATCACACTCGTGATTTCCCCTCCTTCATCAAGAAAATTGCCTCGCAATTTCCCCTCCTTCACGACACAACTCCAGCCACAACCCTCCCACGCCAAACCGCCCTCGCCTTCGGATAAAGTACATAGAAAACCCTCAAGTCAAAGCTCTAAACGCCAAGCGTTCAGCCAAGCCTCACCCCTCAGTCATCTACGATTACACTCTCAGCCGTTGCTCGTATACTCGCACCGTCTTCGACTTACCTTTGAAAAAGGTATGCCAAACGTCCATGCAAATGGACGGGCTGCGAGATGCAGCCTCAGCCAGCAACTAAGTTGCTGGCTGTATCACCCCATCATCCTTATAGAAAATTGCTCCCGCAATTTTCCCTCCTTCACAACAGACTCCAGCTACACCCCTCCCACTCAAACCACCAACACCTTCGGATTAAGTACATAGAAAAACCTCAAGTCAAAGCTCTAAACGCCAAGCGCTCAGCCAAACTCCAACCCTCAGCTACCGGTGATTACACTCTCAGCCGTTGCTCGCCTCCTCGCACCGTCTTCGACATACTTTTCGTCCGAGCAGCGGACAAAAGTATGCAAAAATGTCGCCTGCTTGGCGACCTGTGTATCGCTCCAACCAAACAAGGAAATCACACTCGTGATTTCCCCTCCTTCGCGACAGATTCCAGCCTCACCCACCCGCCCAAAGCGCCCACACCTTCGGATTAAGTACATAGAAAAACCTCAAGTCAAAGCTCTAAACGCCAAGCGCTCAGCCAAACTCCAACCCTCAGCTACCGATGATTACACTCTCAGCCGTTGCTCGCCTCCTCGCACCGTCTTCGACATACTTTTCGTCCGAGCAGCGGACAAAAGTATGCAAAAATGTCGTCTGCTTGGCGACCTGTGTATCGCTCCAGCCAAACAAGGGAAATCACACTCGTGATTTCCCCTCCTTCATCAAGAAAATTGCCTCGCAATTTCCCCTCCTTCACGACACAACTCCAGCCACAACCCTCCCACGCAAACCGCCCTCGCCTTCGGATAAAGTACATAGAAAACCCTCAAGTCAAAGCTCTAAACGCCAAGCGTTCAGCCAAGCCTCACCCCTCAGTCATCTACGATTACACTCTCAGCCGTTGCTCGTATACTCGCACCGTCTTCGACTTACCTTTGAAAAAGGTATGCCAAACGTCCATGCAAATGGACGGGCTGCGAGATGCAGCCTCAGCCAGCAACTAAGTTGCTGGCTGTATCACCCCATCATCCTTATAGAAAATTGCTCCCGCAATTTTCCCTCCTTCACAACAGACTCCAGCTACACCCCTCCCACTCAAACCACCAACACCTTCGGATTAAGTACATAGAAAAACCTCAAGTCAAAGCTCTAAACGCCAAGCGCTCAGCCAAACTCCAACCCTCAGCTACCGGTGATTACACTCTCAGCCGTTGCTCGCCTCCTCGCACCGTCTTCGACATACCTTTGAAAAAGGTATGCCAAACGTCCATGCAAATGGACGGGCTGCGAGATGCAGCCTCAGCCAGCAACTAAGTTGCTGGCTGTATCACCCCATCATCCATATAGAAAATTGCTCCCGCAATTTCCCCTTCCTTCGCAGCAGTCTCCAACTACACCCCACCCGCCCAAACCGCTCACACCTTCAACCTACCACCCGAATCAATCCTTTACCCAAACAAAAAGGAAATCACGTTCGTGATTTCCCCTACCTTCGCGGCAGATTCCAGCCTCACCCACCCGCCCAAAGCGCCAACACCTTCGGATTAAGTATTAGCTTCGAAGTCAATGCACTATTTTGTTCAAAGAAATGCTATAATTTAAGAAATAACTTAGCTCATGGTTTAATCAATTACTTTGATTGTCACTCAGAAATAGCTGTATATTCATGGTATTTTATTTTAAAATTAATTGGTTTGTCATATTACAACACTATAGATTTAACATAAAGCCTAGTACATTATTAATCATTTGATTTAAAGATCCTCTGTTTTGAATTGGGTGTAGCCTTCATAGTAGTAGCTTACATCTATACCCTTCATGAATAGCGATCTATCGTTAATTTGAGTGGTTAGAGCTTGCTTCAATAGAACTTTGATCTCAATATCCTTTACCACACTGCGTTGCATAGAAGACAGATAATCCTCTTTATCTACCTGATTCCAGTCGATAACCTGTCCAAGTTGACTCTTTAACAGCAAATCAAGCCAAATACGTGTTGCCCTGCCGTTACCTTCACGAAATGGGTGAGCTATATTCATTTCTACATACTTTTCAATAATCTCTTCAAAAGTTGTGTGAGACATAGAGTCAATATGCTCTAGTGATGACTGCAAATACATCACAGGTGCAAAGCGAAAATCCCCTTTAGCAATATTCACAGTGCGCACTATCCCGGCAAAATCATATACTTCACCGAATAAATAAGCATGAATAAACGCCAGCCCTGAGAATGTTCCTATTTCAACCTTAGCAATATCTCCAGAGTCAAAAAGCTGCTTGGCTTTTAGCTTAGTTACTTTTTCTTCAACTTTTGCTAACTCGACTTGATCTGTTATATTTAACTTGTTTTCTAGAATCATATATTACTCCCTTACAACATATTTTATCGAATTACCACTTCAACAGCAAGCTCTTTCCCAGACCTATTAGCATTGGTAAAGTAGCCCTGATACTATTACCAAGGCTACATAATCAAGTCTAATTATCTGTTAATGTGTTATCCCTCTTGCTGCTATCGTACAACTTCAGCATTGATTTCTTCGGTTTGAACTGTCCATCCGATGCTGTCCAATTGCTTATCCTTAGCCAGGATTTTAGATTCTACAAAAGTCTATGCTGGAGTCATGCCATAACAACAAACTCCACTATGATTACACTCTCAGGTTTTATTCGCCTACTCATAAAACCTTCGACCTACTTTCGCCCGAGCAGCGGGCAAAGTACTGCTTTGTTCTCGTTTGCTCGAACACCCAGCATCTAAGGGATAGGCAAATTATCGCCTGCTTGGCGACCTGTGTATTGCCCCAAACAAAAAGGAAATCACGTTAGTGATTTCCCAGACCATCATCCATACAGAAAATTGCTCCCGCAATTTCCCCTCCTTCGCGGCAGACCCCAGCTACAACCCTCCCACTCAAAGCGCCCACACCTTCACGCTACCGCCTATAGCCTGTAGCCGGAATCAGGTATCAAGTATGATACTCGGCATTAATCTTGATATACTCATACGAATAATCACAGGTAAGCATGGTCATCTCAGCCCCACCAAGATTAAGCTCGATATCAATACTCAGCTCATCAACATCCATCAACTTTGATACTTCATCCGACGAGAACTTTTGTGGTGTCCCGCTTATAAGCAGCGGCACCATACAGAGCGAGATATCAGTCTTCGCCTCGACTAATTCACAGCCAGATCTACCGAGCGCTGCAATAATCCGCCCCCAGTTCGGGTCACAGCCAAACATCGCCGTCTTGACCAGCGGACTCTCCGCCACTGTCCGTGCTGCCAGCTTCGCATCCTCCAGAGTCCGCGCCCCCCGAACATTTACCCGGATAAGCTTGGTCGCTCCTTCTCCGTCCCTGGCTATCTGCTCCGCCAACGACAGACACACCTGCTGCAGTCCGGCGCAGAACTCCCGGTACTCTGCCGAATCTTCATCACTAATCTGTTCACCGCGCACACAACTACTGAGGAGGAGGAGCGTATCATTGGTCGAGGTATCGCTATCAACGGTAACCGCATTGAAGGTCACATCTACTACCCTGCTCAACGCCAGCTGCAGGAGTTCCTGCGTAATATTGATATCGGTCAGAACAAAGGCAAGCATCGTCGCCATATTCGGCGCGATCATCCCACTGCCCTTGCAGACCCCAGCGATATTCCCGATCTTCAATTCCACGCCAGCTTCCTTAGATACCAGATCGGTAGTCATTATCGCCCGCGCAAACTCAACTCCAGAGTCGGCTTCAGCAGTCATAAGTTCCCGAATACCGTTCTTCATTTTCTGTAACGGCAACTGCTCCCCGATAACCCCGGTAGAACAGAGGAGTATCTGCTCTGGTCTGGCCGCCAATCCCGCCGCCAGCTCTGCCGCGCAGATTTGCGCATTCTCCATGCCCTCCGCCCCGGTGCAGGCGTTGGCATTTCCAGCATTGACCAGCACCGCCTTGATCTTCGTCGCGTTGGTAGCGAGTACCTCGCGCGCCAGGGTCACCGGAGCCGCCACCACCTTGGACTGGGTAAACACCCCTGCCGCCACCGCCTGCTCTTCAGCGAGTATCAGCCCAAGGTCAAGATTACCCGACGCCTTGATTCCCGCTTTAACTGCCTTGATCTTAAAACCGGCTATCATATCGAGTTTATTCTGCATTCTATTTCCTTTGCATCAAAGACCTCTGCGGCAGCGCCGACGCAATCCACCCAGAGAGATTATAATTATTCTGCACATACTGTAGAGAGCGGGATAAAAGTTATCTGCCGCTGTGCATCAATGCCGAAGTAACCACTGCGGAAGGTACAGTCGGGGTAGTACTTACAAATCTGCTTATACACCGCCTCCGGCGTATCAAATCCCGGCAGCCCCGGCGGGAGGATTCCAGCTTTAACAAAATTTTCCGCCAAGCGTGAAGCGCAGTTATCGCCCCAAAGCCTGAAGGCGGGAGGATTCTTCTGCATCTCGTACCAGGCCTGGCGCAGTTTATCCGCCTGCTCGCGCGATACTTTGAAGGTAACCCAATCGGTCACGATCTTATACCCCGGCTCGCCATGATACTCGGTACCCATCGCCACCTCGGCCTTGATGTAATGCTCACGAATCCCGATAAGCTGATCATAGCCACGCACCTCACCCGGGATATGGGTCAAGAGATAGACCAGAAACGCCGGTCGCGGCTGCACCCCGGTATTATAGCCCATAATCTCATTACCATCGAGGAGTACATGAATATGCCGGTAGCGTCTGGATTCACATACATTCTGCGTAAACTGTTTGCGCAGCAATATACCAATCTCGACATCTCGATCCGCTGCGACCTGGAAGTTCGCCCCACCACAACCACATAATATAAGCAGCAGAAGCAGGCAATATAAACCTGGATTCTGTAGATATTTCATCATCTAACCCTTTATTTTCCTATACACTATGCTGATATTTTATATTTTTGCCATCGTCGGTCAAGCAAATACTCTACGCGTGATTCACCACGAATCGAAAACCTTTTCAAAATAACAAGCGTATTCTCATCTATCCCCAATATCCCGTTTTACTCACCAAGTAAAACGTTTTCTTTACCAAAAACTACATCAATTTAATCATTTTTTAATATTTTTATAATTTCATTCTTTGACTACGCATGCCGGAAAGATATTATAGATTATTACACTTACACAATTTAATTAATATCACGCTCACTCACGATTTTTTTACAGAGGAAGCGGCTAAAGATTGTATATAAGAGTGTAAGATTGATTATTGCCGCGAGGAAGCAGCGGTTGCGTAATTTCTGCTAATTATATTATCTTAAATTGCCGCAAAGCTTACGCTAAGAAGGAGTCGGGTAGAGATGACCAAGTCAGATAGCAACAAACATAAAATAAAATCCGACGGAATCATCTTCGGTTCCGACCCCTGCTGTAACGGTTGCCTGGAAGAGATCTCCGCCAGCGAGAAGCGTTTTCGTACTCTGTACGAAAATGTCACAGACGGGGTGATGATCATCGGTAAAGATTATACCATCAAGGACATCAACGACCGCACCTGTCAGATTACCGGGTTTAAGCGTGAGGAGCTTATCGGCGAGCCGTGTGACCTTCTCTGCCCCAAAGGCAAGCAGTCCAAGGCCTGCCCGATCTGGGAGAAGCATCTCAGCGGCTTTACCGGCATGGACACCACGATCAAGTGCAAGGGCGGCCACAAGAATCCGATACTGAAGAATGCCCGTAAGATCTGGATCGACGAGGTGGAGTGTATCTGCGAGAGTTTTTCCGACATCTCCTACCTCAAGGAGATCGAAACCAACCTCACCGTCAAGAATCAGGAGCTCAAGGGTATCCTCGAATCCGCGCCTATCGGCATCGGTCTGGTCACCGATTATATTATCAAGGATAGTAATGAGCAACTCGCCACCATGATCGGTTTCACCGCCAAGGAACTGATCGGCAAGGATGTCCGCGAGTTCTACCCCTGCTCTACCGAGGTCTTTACCGAGATGCTGGAGGCCGAATCTCGTCACCTCTCCACCGAGATGACGGTAAGGCACCGCGACGGTTCCGAGGTCAATATTATCATCACCATCGATATTCTCGGCCGTAATGAAGAGGATAATACGCACAACGTCCTGATCACCCTGCTCAATATTACTGAACGCCACAAGGCGCGCGAGAAGATCTGGCGCCAGGCCTACTATGACAAACTCACCAAGCTCCCCAACCGCGCCCACATTCTCAAGGAGCTCCAACGTAATATCGACCACGACGCCCCGATCAGTCTACTCCTCTTCGACCTGAACAAGTTCAAGGAGGTCAACGACAACTACGGCCATCTCGTCGGCGACGATCTGCTGAAGAAGGTCAGCTACAGCCTCAACTCCTTCATCAAGGCGCCGAACTTTGTCGGCCGTCTCGGGGGTGACGAATTCATCATTATCGTGCATTCCCGTGACCGTCAGGAGCTGGAGGAATTCTGCCAGGAGCTCAGTGAACTGATTGCGGCAGCGTTGCGTTGTGGAGCCGCATTCGATCCGGGTCTCGGCGAGTATCGGCATCGTCTCGGACGCAGAGAATGTCAATGATTACCTGCTGCGAGCGGATCTAGCTATGTACGAGGCCAAGAACCTGAGCAAGATGCGCCCCCAAGGCGCCTACAAATTCTTTACCACCTCGATGCTCAAGTCCCACGAGATCAAGGCGCAGATGAAAGAGATGCTGCTGAAGGCCTTTGAGAATCACGAATTCGACATCGTCTACCAACCGGTCCTATAATATCAAGACGATGACTATCGAAGGGGTCGAGGCGTTGCTGCGCTGGAACCACCCGTCCTACGGCGAAGTCGCGCCCGAGGTTATCGTGCCGATAGCCGACGAGACCGGGGTGCTAGTACAGATCGGTCACTGGATGATCGACCAGGTCGGACGTACGCTGCAGAGTCTACAGCGGCAGATACAGCAGCTCAAGAAGACTGATTTTTACATCTCGATCAACATGACTCTGCAGCAGCTCTCCGACCCGGATCTGATCAACGTCTTCACCCTGATGCTTGAGGAGTATCAGATAGACGGCAGTATTATCATGATCGACATCACCGACACCTCGGCTTTGGACAAGCGCAAGTGGTCGCTGAGCATCATCAACAAGCTAAAGTCTTTCGGCGTAAGTATCAGTATTGACGATTTTGGTATCGGCTACTCAGCGCTCTCGAATGTCGATCGTTCGAGCATCAACATTCTGAAGATCGACCGGAGTTACATCTCCAAGCTGCATATCGAGCGGAACATGGACATCACCCGGGCGATCATCCAGCTCGCCAAAGCGCTGGATCTGCGGGTCATTGCCGAAGGGGTGGAGAGTCTTGAGCAGTTCAAGATGGTGCGCGAGCTGGAGTGCGACGCTGCGCAAGGGTACTACCTCAACACTCCGCTCAACCTGCACGACCTGCACGAACTGATCTATAATCTGTATGTTTGAGGAGATTATGGCTAGAACCTAGCACAAACCTAGAAAATCACACTAGCAATTTTCCCACCTTCGCGGCAGACTCCAGACCACACCCCACCCGGCCAGACCGCTCACGCCCTGCGGATAGAGTAATAGAGCAATAAGGACAATCAACGAAACAAACCTTCAACGCAGAGCGTTCAGCCAAGCCTCAACCCTCAGCTACCGACAATTCCACTCTCAGCCGTTGCTCACCAGCTCGCAATTCGCATGCGTCCTTCGGAAAAGCTCTCCCTCCGGTCGAGTTATGTACTGCTTCAGCGGAGCATGAAAATCACGTAAGTGATTTTCCAGACTTTCCCAAAAGTTTCAGTTATAACCAAAATACCTTAGAGCCATCCACACCTTTATTTAGACAGATGAACGGGCTGCGCGATGCAGACTCAGCCAGCAACTTTGTTGCTGGCTGATATACCTTTAACCAATCTAGAAAATTTCCCTCGCAATTTTCACTCCACCTCCCGCGCCGCCACCTCTTTCTCCGCCTTACACCGTTTCTCAACCTTCTCGATCAGCTGGCTCAACTCATTCCCGCTGCCTTCAACCCGGAGGTGCTGAGTATTCACCGGCGCATAATGTCCGAGCATCTTGTTGATCTCCCGAGCAATCTCCAGCGCCACCTTGGCCTGCTCGCGGCTCTCCCTGGGCTCAAGCTGCTCCGCGCCGTAGCACGCCCCCTCCAATCTGCCCATCAGCGTAAACAGCTTCTGCAGCATATACTCCTTGCTCAGATATGTCTTTTCGATCATCTCCCTCCTGATTTCCTTTAGTTCCTGCACCACCCCTCTGCTCCGGCGCATGCGGGAACAGTCCTTATCCCGATAGCCGATAAGATTGGCCGCCTGCCAGTTGCCGTAGCCCAACCCGATACAGAGGGCGAAACGCCGCTGCAGTTCGGTCACCATCATCAGCCTCCCGCCCAGAACTTACCCAGCCCAACACCCAGCCCCCACCGCTTCACCCTAACCCCCCGTCGCGCAGGAAGATCAAGCTGCAGAGGCTGCAGAGAGCAGAGAGCAGCGCCACCAGCGCCGCCCAGTTCTCGCGCAGATTCTGCGCCGAATGCGCCCCTTCGATATGCTGTTTATACTGCTGATGCAGCTCGGCGATATCCCCACGCTGCTGCTGCATATGCCCGCGCAGTTCACTACAGGGAGCCCGGTGCAAAAGTTCCTCCACCCGCGCCAGGCTCACCTTGATCTCGGTCATATCGCTATAGAGCCGGTCAAACTTCTCCTCGCTGTTCACACCTGCCTCCATCTCTCCAATGGCGACCGAATCAAGAGCGCCAGCCCCCCGATGACTACCGCCCCGATCCCACCGACCCAGGCGAGTATCCGCCACTTCTCCTCGCTGGCGCGTATCGTCTCGACCTTGGCGTCCGCCTTGGCCTGGATCAGTTCAAGCGGATCAACCGTCAGAATCGCCTCCCCTGAGAACGTTACCGACTCATCGCTCGTACTCGTCTCAACCCGCTGCAGCCCTGCC
>CAUVYI020000010.1:0-63758 GCA_963556115.3 Planctomycetota bacterium
TTTATTGAATTTCAGGCAGACTCCAAGGTAAACAGTATGATTGCGGCTAAGTATCGGTCTGCCGGTATCCCTATTCTTGCTATCGATATCCCTATTCCCAGTGCGCCGTTCATGGGAATTGATAACTGGGGTGTGGCGATGATGGCAGGTGTGGCGATGGCTGATCTCATAAAAGAACGCTGGGGCGGTTGGGATGGGGTGGATATGGTGGTCTTGCTCCAGGTTCCAGCAGGTGGCGAGGTCAATATGCTCCGCTCGGAAGGTGTTGCCGCGGCATTGAAGGAGGAGTTCCCGGGGGTGGATGTTGAGAAGAAAATCGTACGTATGGACGGCGGTATGGGGCAGACCGAAGAGGCGAAGAGAGCAATGGATGATGTACTCGCGGCGTATCCCGATGCCAAGCGGATTGCTTTTACCGCGGTCAACGATCAGTGCTTGGCGGGTGGTGTAGCTGCGATTCAGAGTGCGGGACGCTGGGTTGAAGAGGATATGATCGGTATTACTCTTGGCGTTGATGAACTTGGGCAATCATTGATTCGTGATAAGTTGGCCGCAGCAGGCATTGCATATTTCCCAGAAAATTATGGTAAGTATTGCATCCCTGCGGCAGTAGCGCTGATGAATGGCGAACCGGTACCGCCATATATTTATATGACTAATGAAGTTATCACCCTTGATAATATTGATGACTATTATTCACAGAACTAACATAAACAGACCCGTTACTTCTCAGTTGGGTATACTGGCTGAGAAGTAATCTGCTGAATAATAAAACAACTTATAAGGAAAGTGTTAAATGGACGCTCCATTACTGCAGATGCGAAATATTTGTAAATCTTTTCCAGGTGTACAGGCTTTATCCGATGTCTCGATAACCTTGCATAAAGGCGAAGTAATTGGCTTATTGGGTGAGAATGGAGCCGGTAAGTCAACACTGATTAAAATTCTTGCCGGCGCTTATAAGCGTAGTAGTGGCGAAATAATTATTAACGGCGATATGGTTGATTTTGCTACTCCAGCTGATGCCAAACAATTTGGCTTACAAGTTATCTATCAAGAATTGATGACGCTTGAGACAATGAGCGTTGCTGAGAATATCTGTGTCGGTGATCTGCCCAGAACCAGATTGGGACTGGTTGACTGGAAAAAAATGGCAGAAACCGCCAAGAATGCTCTTGCCTTGATGGATGTTACCTCGATAAATCCGCTCAGTATTTTGGGTGAGCTTTCAATACATGAAAAACAGATCGTCGAAATTGCCAAAGCAATTAATCAGAAAGCTTCAATTCTGGTAATGGATGAGCCGACGGCGGCTCTGGGCGAAGATGATGCGGAGTCACTCTTCAAAGTTATCAGGCAATTGCAGGAGAAAGGGGTGGGGATAATTTATATATCACATCACCTTGAGGAAATCTTCAAAGTCACAGACAAGATTGTGGTCTTGCGGGACGGGAGCAAAGTGGCTGAACTGGTTACGGCTGAAACCGATAAGGATGCACTTATCACCCATATGGTTGGACGGGAGATGGCTTCTTTTTACGCTGAGAAAAAAGCGGAAATTAAAGAGGTTATCCTCAAGGCTGATAAATTGACAATTGATTCGATAATTGAAGATATCAGCTTTGAACTGCACCGGGGAGAAGTGCTGGGGTTATTTGGGCTGCTTGGTTCGGGGCGGTTGAATATTGCCCGGGCGCTATATGGCTTGACACCCCTTGATAGTGGGCGTATTGAAATAAAGGGCAAGGCGGTTGCTTTGACCGATCCGCAGAAAGCGATAAAAAATAAAATTGGATTCTTGCCTATCGACCGCAAACTGGAAGGGCTGGCACTCCCACTCGATATCGCCGCAAATGTGACTATGGCCAATATTGAAGCAATAGGTTCAGGCCTACTGCTGAACAAGAACTTGGAAAATCAGAAAACAGGACGGTGGAAGAAAGAAATAAATATCAAGGCGCCTTCGACCGCGACCATCGTCAATAACCTCTCTGGTGGGAATCAGCAGAAGATTGTCATTGCCAAGTTGCTCGAAACCGGTTCGGAGGTGTTTATTATGAATGAGCCGACTCGCGGGATTGATGTCGGGGCAAAAGCTGAAATATATGACTTGATGGAGAAGCTCTGTCAGAAGGGGGCAGCCATTATCATGATATCTACCGACATGCCGGAGATGTTGAGTATGTCTGATCGCATCCTGGTAATTGCTGAAGGTAGAATCAATGCCGAATTCACCGCCAAGGAGGCGACACAGAAGAAACTGCTGCAAGCGGCAATCCCTTAATTTCAGGAGGCTAAAACGGACGTAGAGGCTTGTAGCTGAGTTAAATCACTTTATAAACAGGCAGTTATTCAGGGCAGGAAGGAAGACGTTGATGGAAGCGGTATTGACAAAACGTAAAAAAATCAGCATTACGGCGTTATTATATGTCGTGCTGGCAATAATGATAATTATTTTCTCGTGTTTGAGTTCGGATTTTTATTCATCCTATAATATCTCTTCAATGCTGACAAATATTGCGTTTATCGGAATTATTGCCTGCATTATGACGATGATTATGATTACGGGTGGAATAGATATGTCTATCGGCGCAAATATTGCACTTACGTCCTGCCTGGTTGCGGCGCTGGCAGATTCGAAGAGTCCGCCGCCACTATTGGTGATTCTGGCGCTAGGGATACTGGTTGGTGCGGTGATTGGAGGAATCAATGGACTGTTGATAACCAGACTCAATCTAAACCCAATTATTACGACACTTGGTACTATGTCGATTGCCACCGGCCTGGCTTATGTACTCTCTGCAGGACGCTCTATCCTGATGTTTGAAGAGGTGACAGGGTTTATTGGCCGCGATCTGTTGTTGGGTATACCTATGCCGGTTTACTGGCTGGCAGTTATGGTGTTTTTGAGTGGGGTATTACTGCATAAGTCAAAATTCGGAAGAAAAATCTATCTGATCGGTAATAACATCAATGCTGCCCGCTTGGCTGGAATAAACGTGAATAGAGTACGCTTCATCCTGTATTTGTTATGCGGAATATCTGCGGCTTTCAGTGCAATTATTCTTATCGGTCAGACCGGAGTGGGTATGCCACAGCACGGCATCGGTAATGAGTTGGATATAATATCAGCCGTCCTGCTTGGAGGAACTGCATTTACCGGGGGCAGGGGGAGGATTTTAGGTACCTTGGCAGGTGTCTTGATTCTTGGGGTGTTGTATAATGGTTTTACCATGATTGGCTTTCGCTATGTTCATATCCGTATATTTCAGGGGATCTTGTTAATTCTGATTGTTGCTTTTTATGAAATTCGTGAAAACAGGCAGGCATAAGCGAAGGAAGATAGAATGGAAAAAGATTTGAGTACAAATGATAAATTTCCGGGCAGGAATAAAATAGCTGAATTTTTATTTATAATAATAGTATGATCCCGGCACTTGCTGTGCTCCTTGCGATATTATTACTATTTTTTGGCTTACTTACCCCACATTTTTTTACCTTCAATAATTTCAAGGCAATCATCTCCAATATACCGGTTTATGCTGTAAGTGCGGCTGGGTTGACCTTCGTGATTATTGCCGGCGGGCTGGATCTCTCTGTGGGCTCGGTCATAGGGTTTGCCGCGGTTACCGGGGTGCTATTTCATCTAACCTCCTTACCGCTAATTGGTGTTTTAGTTATTGCGGTAATTGTCGGAGCTTGTTGGGGAGCGCTCAATGGTTTGATTGTCAACCGCCTCGGCATAAACCCTGTGATTACCACTCTGGGAATGATGACTTTAATCCGAGGCCTATGTTCATGGTTGACGCTGGATGTCAATGCCTTGAAATCGGGGCGGGTAACCGATAGTGACTTTCTCGCTTTTGCTAGATATTATTTTCCTGACGAGAGTCGCCTGTTTCCGATTACTTTGGTCTATGTGCTAGTCATCTATGCATTACTCCATTTGACGTTACGCTATACTGTCTTTGGACGAAGAGTATTTGCGGTGGGTAGTAATGCGGTAACGGCGCGTCTGGCGGGAATTAATGTAAAGCGCATTAGGTTTTATACCTATGTTATCTGTGGCGCGCTGGCGGCTTTTGCCGGGATTATTCTTTTGGCGCAGATTGGTATCGGGCGTGATGATGCAGGCTTGGGAGCAGAGATGGAGGTCATTACTATCTGCGTACTTGGCGGGATCAGCCTCAGTGGAGGGAAAGGCAATATCTTAGGGGTATTACTTGCTGTGCTGATAATGGGGATTATCCGCAATGGCATGGTTCATCTTGAATCGGTAACCGGGATAAGCTATTTCTGGCGGGATGTTGTAAAGGGAGGGGTATTGATTCTGGCAATTGTTCTGGATGCGGTTAAAACAATGGCAATACGCAAGCGCCAGGAGGTGAGGCAGTAACGACCGGTGTACAGCTTTATATATATAAGGGGCGAATAGCATAATCTGTATGTAAGCAGATAGAGCGTGTAAATAAATGATGAATGAACACAAACGTTTATGGAAAACCTGAAAAGTTCATGCCGGAAGTGTTCCCTGTTTGATTAATGATAATATTCTGAGTTAATGCAATGAGGGCATTAAATTCAACATAAACGAGAAGGAGTGATGATGAAAGTAGGCACATTTTCAATTGGTCTGGATACTTATTGGGCGCAGTTTGACGGACTGCTCGATCACTTGAATGGCTATCACACTGAGACTTGTGGACGCATCGGAGCAATGGGGGTAGACGTTGTCGATGCGGGCATGATCGATAATCCGGCCAAGGCAAGTATTGCAGCCGCTACATTTAAACGTGAAGAGGTAGAGATGATCTTTCTGTTTATTTCCACTTATGCATTGTCTTCAACCGTTTTGCCGGTAGTGCAACAAGTGAAAGTACCGGTGGTGATACTCAATCTCCAGCCGGTAGCACAATTGGATTATGAAAAATTCAATTCCCTAGGCGACCGCGGGGTAATGACCGGAGTCTGGCTGGAGCATTGTCAGTCTTGCTCGGTTCCGGAGCTGGCCTGTGTCTTCAACCGCGCCGGTATAGATTATCATGTGGTAACCGGTTATCTGCAGGAAGAGGTCGCCTGGCAAGAAATTACAGACTGGGTAGACGCCGCCAAAGTCGTTGTTGGGATGCGCGCGAACCGTGCAGGCGTCCTGGGGCATTATTATTGCGGCATGCTCGATGTTTATAGCGATCTTACCCAGCAATCCACGGTCTTTGGCAATCATTTTGAACTTCTGGAGATGTGTGAACTTTTTGAATATCGGCAGGGGGTAACGGCTGAGGATATTACGGAGAAGATATGCGAATTTAGAGAAAAATTTGATGTCGCCGCTGAATGTGAGGCCGAAGAGATCGAACGAGCTGCGAGAACGGCGGTTGCTCTGGATAAATTAATAGCTGCGCATAATTTAGGATCTCTGTCCTATTACTATGAAGGTACGGGGGAGTATGAAAACATTGTGACTTCTGTCATCGCTGGCAATACGCTGTTGACGGGACGGCATGTTCCGGTAGCAGGTGAGTGTGAAGTGAAGAACGCTCAGGCAATGAAGATTATGGATCTCTTTGAGGCAGGTGGTTCTTTCTCTGAATTTTATCTTACTGATTTTGTCGATGACGTGGTTTATCTTGGTCATGACGGGCCGGCGCACTTCGCAATTGCCCAGGGGCGGGTGAAATTAGTGCCACTGCCGATTTATCACGGTAAACCCGGTAAAGGGCTTTCAATTCAAATGACTGTTCGGCATGGTCCGGTGACACTGCTTTCAGTAGTTCAGCATGGCGACGGCACTATCCTGCTGCAAGTTGCTGAAGGTGAATCCGTACCTGGACCAGTACTACAGATCGGTAATACTAATAGTCGTTATAAGTTCAGCATCAGTGCCAAGCAATTCATGAACGCTTGGTCTTGCGGTGGACCGGCTCATCATTGTGCCATCGGTGTCGGGCATTTGGGGGCGAAAATCGAAAAACTCGGAAAGTTGCTAGGGATCAAAGTGAGTAGAATTTGCTGAATAATAGCCGCAACTGGATACTGCTTAGACTAGTTGCGGCTATGTATAACCGGCATCTTATAATTTCTGTTGTTTGAGATAGTTCAATGGGCTTACCCCTTCTTTTTTCTTGAATAAGCGAGAAAAATAAAAGCCCGAACTGAAACCAAGTCTGGCGGCAACTTCGGCTATAGTTAAATCCTGGCGCCGTAAAAGTTCCTTTGCCTGATTGAGTCGAATTTCCAATTGAAACTGCTTTAAGGCGAGACCGGTTTCTCTCTTGAATAAAGTACGCAGACTGGAATAACTCATATTCAGGTAATCGGCAAGGTATAAGAAATCGATATCTTCATTGGCATGTTTAAAGATGTAATTACGCGCTTTCTCTAGGCTGTCGTGATATTTAAAGCGCCTATTGTTTTCAACAAATGAACCTGCACTGATGTGAGAAATAATTGCAAGCGTATAACCGGATAGTAATTCACGATAACCGTATGGCAGGGTCTCAGATATATTCATTACTTCTTGCATCATGCGTAGCAGTTCACTGTTAAAACCGATATTGATTACAGGTCTTTTCAGTGAAAATAACTTATGCATTAAGTTCTCGGCATAACTGCCATTGAACCCAATCCAATATTCCTCCCATCCTGTATTAGTATCAGGGCTGTAAGTATGCCATTCATCAGGGAAAACAAGTAATATCGTTCCACCACTAACCTCATAACTGCCAGCACTCTCTGAACGATAATTACCTTTGCCATCACTGATATAAATTATCTGATATTCATGCAAAATACGACCAGCATTATTTACAAAATAATATTCTTGTGGATGGTCGGATAAAGGAGGGTAGGGACTATGAGGCTCAATAATAGAAAAACCATTGTCAATTACATGGAGTCCCCAAATCTTCTGTACTACCTCCACGGGCAGATATTTTGCAAAATTGATTTGAGGCTTGGGCATGACAGGTGTATCTCCAGATAGTATCCAAGATAGTTTTATCTGAATTATATCGTACTCGTACTCGCAGTCAAATAAAACCCATATGGTTTCTTGTAACCACTAAGCTTATAATAATATTGTATAAGTGAGTCTGACAGGTCAGAATCTTTGGCTATGGTTATGAATTCAGGATAAACGGTGTTTGTTTGCGCCCACTGTTCACAAGGTGATTGCGAACTGGCGATTAATGAGTCGTGTGTATACCTTCTTCAAAGGGGTGAGGTTTTCCTTTACGATTGATGTCAGCAAGAGTAAGTTCCTCACCTTGCTCATAAAGTTGTTTAAAGCTGTAAAAACTATCACGAGAGAAGCCCATAACTTTGCAGGCTTGAGATACATTCCCGAGCTGTCGTGCAAGTTTGAGTACTCCTAGTTTGTTTTTGATTACTTTCTGCTCAATATTCATCAGGCATTCCTTTAATATAATCAAAATTATCTGGAATTAAAATTTCTGGGAAAATGTATGCAATAGTGTGCGTTGTCATTATTTTGATACATAATCAATTTGACTAATAGGTAGTATTTTTTGTTATAACATCCATATTCTGTTGCAGTTATCCAGATTACTCTGTGTTTATAGGATATTTTTATTCAACATAAAATGCTAAGCATTAATAATTTTGTGCTTGTGATAAATAATATTGTTAAGGCATAGTAATGTTTTATGTTGTATTATTAAATTAGCTAAATTTATTTATTAAATTTAATTAAATAAATTGATTTGTTGTTTGTGTGAAATACCAATTCGTGTTATTTAAATAAAATAAAGGAGCCTGCCGGTGCAAACATTTTATCCTCAGCGAGATAAGCCATTTAATAATAAACTTTTTGATAATCCTCCGGCAGAATACCGAGGTACTCCTTTTTGGAGTTGGAATAATACTCTTGATGTAGAACAATTAAAAAGACAGATTGAGATATTTAAAAAGATGGGGTTTGGTGGAGCTCATATACATTCACGTACTGGTATGGCTACACCTTATATGTCTGATGAGTTTTTAAAGATTGTTGAGAGCTGTATAGAGAAATTTGAGCAGGAAGGGATGCTTGGGTGGCTTTATGATGAAGACCGTTGGCCTTCAGGATCTGCTGGAGGTTTGGTAACTAAGAATGAAGACTATAGAGCTAGACATCTTTTA
This sequence comes from Planctomycetota bacterium, assembly GCA_963556115.3. Taxonomy (GTDB): domain Bacteria; phylum Planctomycetota; class SZUA-567; order SZUA-567; family SZUA-567. Next base: position 8,140 of record CAUVYI020000010.1, read on the forward strand.
ATTACCCGTAATCCATATGGTACAGTTAATAAAGATGAATATGAGACCAGTATGCACTCTCAGTCGACACGTAACGAAAATGGAGAGTTATTGGGAGTATATAGCGTAATTCTAGATAATACTGGCAAAATGAAATCATATCAACGTATAAGTGAGTCAAGTGTTGATACAGTGTCTGGGGATATATGGTATGTTTATATCGAAAAAGCCTTGCCAACATCCTGGTTTAATAATTGCGGTTATGGTGATACTTTGAATCCTGAAGCTATGGCTAAGTTTATTGAAGTAACTCATGAACGCTACTACAATAAATTAGGAGATAAGTTTGGTAAAACAATACCTGCAATCTTCACAGATGAACCGCAATTTTCACAGCTTGGTTCACTACACACTCCTTATGATGAAAATGATTTGGTATTACCATTTACAGATACATTCCCTGAAACTTATAAAAAGGTTTATGGCTATGATTTTTTAGATAAGTTGCCGGAAGCGCTTTGGGAATGCGCGGATAAGGAGTATTCTACTGTCCGTTATCATTTCCATCAGCATATATGTGAACGTTTTAATGAGTCATTTTGTGATCAGATTGGTAAATGGTGTGAGAAACATGATATTATGCTTACTGGTCACATGATGTTTGAGCCAACATTGATGAGTCAGAGTGAGTCTGTAGGTGACTGCATGAGAGCATATGAGCACTTCCAGCTTCCTGGGATTGATATGTTATGTGCCTGGATGGAATATACAACTGCTAAGCAAGCTCAGAGTGTTTCTCGTCAGTATGGTCGACCTGGGGTGTTGAGTGAACTTTACGGAGTAACAGGCTGGGATTATGATTTTGCTAATCATAAACATCAAGGAGACTGGCAGACAGCTTTAGGGGTAACTACAAGGGTGCCTCACTTATCATGGGTATCTATGGAAGGGGAAGCAAAAAGAGATTTTCCAGCTTCTATTTCTTATCAATCGCCTTGGTGGAAGAAGTATAAAGTTGTAGAAGATTATTTTGCTCGCACGAATTATGCAATGACTCGAGGTAAAGCTATTTGTAACATCGGCGTAATACATCCAGTAGAGTCATATTGGATTAATTGCGGACCTAATACTCAGACATCTACAATGCGTGAGGAGCTTGATAATAATTTCCAGAATATCACCAAGTGGTTATTGTATGGTTTCCATGACTTTGATTTTATTAGCGAGTCTTTACTGCCACGTCAGAAAACTGAATTCAGTAATGAAAACTTCAAACTTGGAGAAATGAATTATCAGGTTATCCTCGTTCCTGGAATGCAGACCATTAGGTCAACAACTCTAGATAAATTAGAAGAGTATGTGGATCAAGGTGGAAGAGTAGTGTTTATTGGTAATATTCCACAATATGTTGATGTAGTTAAAAGTGACCGTGCGGAAAAGTTAGCAAAGAAATGTAGATGCATAAGTTATAGCCATGCACGTATAATAGAGGAGCTTGAAGATTATCGTGAAGTAAGTGCAAAGAATACAGAGGAGAAGCATACTTCTGATTTATTGTATCAATTACGTAAAGATGGCGATGAACAGTATCTATTTATTTGTAATACCAATTTTGATAATCAACAATATACAGTCGCTGGCAGTCATACGAATTTGAATCATAATAACATTTTAGAAAATGTTGAGATTACAATTAAAGGTGAGTGGAAGATAGATATTCTTGATGCTCAGTCTGCAAATATGACTTCAATTGATACCGAGATTAGTAATAACGTAACCAAATTTTATCATACATTTTATCCAATAGGTAGTTTGTTGCTTAGATTGACTCCTGCTACCGTGGCTGACAGTCGTCCTGTAAAACGCTTTGAATATAGCCAAAAAGAGTTACTTCAGCTAAGTTCTCCTGTCAAGGTAACACTTGATGAACCGAATGTTCTGCTTCTTGATCAAGCTGAGTGGCGCTTTAATGGTGAAGATTGGAAGCCGCGTGAGGAGTTGTTACGTCTTGAAAACCAAGTGCGAAAATCTGTAGGGCTACTTCCTCGTTCTGGAGTTATTGCTCAGCCATGGACAGAGAAAAAGGATACAACAGAGCTTGGAGAAGTTGAACTGGTATTTAATATTGATTGTCGCCATGCAGTAAAAGAATGTTGGCTCGCAATGGAAAATGCTGCAAATTTTGCTATAGCGCTTGATGATAATACTCTCGAAATAAATGATTCTGGTTGGTGGGTTGATGAAAGTATTCGTAAATATCCTCTTGGAGAGATTTCTGAGGGTACACATAAACTTAGTATGCGTTGTAAAGTAAATGATGCGATGGCATTTGAATGGTGCTATATACTTGGTGATTTTGGTGTAGGTTGTGCAGGAAGATATGCTTGGATAACTGAGCCTATTCGTAGTCTTGTTTTTGGAGATTATACTGGGCAGGGTTTGCCATTCTATACTGGAAATGTTACATATCATTGTGAGGTTGATATTCCTTCTGAAGCAAATATTATGCGTATACCGCACTTTAACGGGGCAATGGTTTCTGTTGTTGATAACTCAGGAGTAGATCATCCGGTAGCCTTCCCTCCATATGAGTGTCCTGTAACAGGTGGAAGGCAAAAGCTTGACATTACTCTTTGGGGAACACGTGAAAATTCGTTTGGATGTTTACACCGTATGTCACGTGATGCATGGATTGGGCCGGCTGCATGGCGCGAAGTAGATAATCAGTGGAGTTATGAATATACGATAAAACCAACTGGTATCCTCAGTAGTCCTCGTATCTTGTCAGTAATGTCTAGTTAAAAAGTAGTCGGAGTGGATAAATGTGTGTGTGTGTCTGGGGGTTCCTGGATATTTGTGATAATAGATAGTTTGTTTTGGGTAATATAAAGGAGAATCTTATGAAAAAGAGTCAGTTTTGGCTGGTTGTAGGTATCTTTTTATCGATCTTTTTGTGTGGAAGTAATATATCATTTGCAGGAACAACAATTAGCTTCTTGAGTGACAATATTCCAACAAATAGAGAAGCAGCAATAGCTTTAGTAAGAGCATATAAAAAGATCAGGCCTGAGGTTACAATTAATCTTGATTTTAGACCTGGTGGTGGGGAAGGGGATAATATAGTAAAAACTCGTCTTGCAACCAATGAAATGGCTGATGTCTTTATGTATAACCCAGGGGCACTTATGAAGGCATTGAAACCATCAAAAAATATGATTGATTTGAGTGATTTATCATGTCAATCAGGTATTGATGAAAGCTTTAAAAAGGTTGTTACTGATGGAGGTAAGGTTTTTGCTGTTCCTTTTGGGACAACTCAGGGTGGTGGGATTTTCTATAATAAAAAGATCTATAAAGAACTTGGATTATCAGTTCCAAAAACTTGGGATGAGTTTATTGCTAATTGTGAAAAAATAAAGGAATCAGGTCTTGCGGCTCCAATTGCACAGACTTATAGTCGTGATACATGGACGTCACAGCTTTTCGTTCTTGCTGATTTTTATAATGTTCAGGCTAAGGTTCCGGACTTTGCGGAAAAATTTACAGAGAATAAGATTAAATTTGCCGATACTCCTGTAGCTGTAAAGGGGTTTGAACACCTTAAAGAATGTTATGATAAAGGTTTTTACAATGAGGATTTTAATGCCGCAAGCTATCCTGACGGGCTATATATGATAGCTAATGGATATGCTGCACACTACCCAATGCTTTCATTTGCAATTGGTGGATTAAAGCAGGATTATCCTGATGAACTAATGAACGATATAGGCTTTTTCGCTCAACCTGGTGATGACCCTAATAATGTTGGGCTTACTGTTTGGATGCCTAGTGCTATTTATATTCCAGCTGCCAGCAAGAATATTGAAGAAGCTAAAAAGTTTGTTGATTTTATAGGTAGCAAAGAAGGTAATGAAATTTTCTTATCAGTGAATAGTCCTCAGGGACCAGCGCTTGTAAAGGGCGTTGAACTACCAAAGGATACTCCTCCTTGTGTATATGATATGCTGCCATATTTTGAAAGTGGACATACTTCACCTGCTTTAGAATTCTTATCACCGTTAAAAGGTCCTTCTCTAGAACAGATTACTGTTGAAGTTGGTTCTGGTATGCGGGATCCGGTTGAAGCAGCAAAACTATATGATGATGATGTGAAAAAACAGGCAAAGCAGTTAGACCTTCCTAATTGGTAAAGTGTGGATAATACTATATTGTTTTTCTCAGAGTTACTCTGGGAAAAACAATATGAACTAAAATTGAGTGAATAGGAGTATAGAGAAAGGGACATTAATGACTCAACAGATTGTTCAAAAACGAAAACCACGTTATCCATTATGGTTTGTTTTACCTGCCGCAATTCTTTTTACCGTGTTCTTCTTATTGCCGACAATAACATCATTTTGGTATAGCCTTACTCGCTGGGATTTGATGACTGCTGATTATATAGGCTTGGAAAATTTCAAACAGTTTTTCTCCGAACCATTTCTCGTTCAGGGTTTGATTAATACACTTATTTATGCCTTTTTGACCTCTGGTCTTAAAACGGTGTTTGCTCTTTTTTTCGCTATCTTTTTAGTAGGAAAGATATTTGCTAGAGGATTTATTCGCTCTGTTATCTTTTTCCCAGTTTTGGTGTCAACTTTTGGGATTGGGATTGCCTTTAATGTTATGATGCATCCAACGCGTGGAATTATTAATGTTGCTTTAAAGATGATTGGGGTGCATGGGCCTGGGTGGTTATCAGATCCTCACCTTGCATTATACTCCGTAGCCTTGGTTGATTTTTGGAAAGGGGTTGGAATTGCCACTTTAATCTATATTGCTGGTCTGGTGGCGATTAATCAGGATTATTACGAAGCAGCAAGGATTGATGGCGCTACTCGCTGGCAACAGTTTAGACGCATTACATTGCCACTCGTTCGTCCGGCTACAGTGACAGTACTTATCTTATCTTTGATTGGTGGACTCAAGTCATTTGATCTTATCTGGGCAATGACAAGAGGTGGCCCGGGATTCGCTTCAGATGTTATTGCATCATTAATTTATAAGCAGTATCAGGCGGGCTTTTATGGACTGGCAACAGCAGGAAATGTTATTTTGTTCTTCTTAATCTTATTGCTTATTATTCCCATTATGTACTTTATTAATCGTAAGGAGACTGAATTATGAGGAGATACAGGCCATACGTTTATGGGATTATTGCACTTTTAATTACTGGTGTGTTCTTCATTATACCTTTTATTTTTATATTTTTGCAATCGGTGAAGACGAAACGTGAGGCATCACGGCTTAATTTTACGTTACCATCTGAGTGGCACCTTTGGGATAACCTTAAAGAGGTTGTCCAGACCCAGAATTATCAACTTGTTTTAGCATATTATAACTCAATAGTTATCACTGTTGTTGCTGTTACACTTTTAGTCGTATTTGCTGCGATGGTCGGGTATATAATGCAGCGCAGAAAATCCAAGTGGAATAAGGTAATAATGACTTTACTTTATGTAGGGTTAATAATGCCTCCTGCTGTTGTGCCAACTATTGGGCTTTTACAGTCACTCGGTATTTTTAAAACTATCAGTAGTATGATTTGCATTCAGGTTGCTTATAATTTACCATTTACGATTTTAATGTATCGTGCTTTTATAGCCAATATACCTCGCGATCTTGACGAAGCGGCTGTGGTGGATGGCGCCAAACCATGGCAGGTCTTTTTCCGTGTGGTTATGCCTCTTTTGAAGCCGGTAACAGTTACTGTTATTTTATTACAGTCAATTACTATTTTTAATGACTTTACCAACCCGCTATATTATTTGCCAGGGAGAAATAATGTAACAGTGCAGCTTACACTTTATAATTTTCAAAGTCAATTTACAACACAGTATAATCTTCTTTTTATGAATATTCTTTTGGTAACAATTCCACCACTTATTCTTTATGTTTTCTTTAATCGAAAAATTGTTGCTGGTATGACCTCGGGCGCAGTGAAAGGATAGTTTTTTATGTTGAGTGTGCAAGTTAAAAATGTTTGTAAAGACTTTGGGAAAGTAGAAGTTATTAAAAATATTAATATCGATATTGAGCAGGGAGAGTTTGTTGTCTTTGTAGGACCGTCAGGTTGTGGTAAATCTACTTTACTGCGTATGATTGCTGGGCTTGAAGATGTAACCTCTGGACAAGTTTTTATTGATGGCAAAGATGTTACTTATGAAGAGCCGTCGAAGCACGGTATTGCTATGGTTTTTCAGAGTTACGCGCTGTATCCTCATATGACTGTTGCAGAAAATATTGGCTTTAGTCTTTCGTTAGCTCATCGCCCTAAAAAGGAAATTAATGAGAAGGTGATGGCTGCAGCAGAAGCTTTACAGTTAGTTCCATTGCTTAAACGTAAGCCTAAAGCACTGTCTGGTGGTCAACGTCAGAGAGTGGCTATTGGTAGAGCGATAGTCCGTGATCCGAAAGTCTTTTTATTTGATGAACCATTATCGAATTTAGATGCGTCTTTACGAGCACAGATGCGTGTTGAAATAGCAGATTTACATTCGCGTCTTAAGACAACTATGATTTATGTAACACATGATCAAGTCGAGGCAATGACTTTAGCGGATAAAATTGTTATACTCAATGCTGGAAAAGTAGAACAGATAGGTTCACCTATAGAGTTATATGAAAATCCGGCTACGCCATTTGTTGCTGGTTTTATTGGTAGTCCAAAAATGAATTTGTATGAAGGAGAATTTGCACAAAGTATGGGTTGTGTTACTTATGGGATACGTCCTGAGCATATTCAATTATCTGAAACAGTAGGCAAGTGGCATGGGAAAATACATCTGGTTGAGCGACTGGGTGCTGACTCTATAATACATGTTGATGTGGATTCGGTTGGTAATATGATCGCACGTGTTGAGGGTAATACTTCATTTAAAAATGGTGCTGAAGTATGGTTGAGTCCACGTGAGGGAACAGAGCATAAATTTCAAATACAACTTGAAGGTGATTCAGATCCGGTAAATAGGAGTGTGAGGAGATTCTAAGTCTACTGATTAGCCTATATATACCTATTATGTTTATAGATTTAATAAATAGGTTGTATTAACAAGTGAGTTAAAACTTAAAATTAATGTTGGGTACTTGATAATCAAATAAGCTGTAAGTAGTTAATACTCTATTGCTACCGACAAATGTCAGCTAAAGTCTTAACTATTACACTTAATCCGAAGGTGTGGGCGGTTTGAGTGGGTGGGGTGTGGCTGGAGTTGTGTCGCGAAGGTAGGGAAGATTGCGGGAGTAATTTTCCTTGTATAGATTAAATATGGGAAATCACTAGCGTGATTTCCTTTTTGTTTGGGTAAAGGATTGATTCAGGTGGTAGCTTGAAGGCATGGGCGGTCTGGGTGGGAGGGGCGTGGCTGGAGACTTCTGCGACGGTAGGAAAATTGCGTGGGCAATTTTCTATATGGATTATAGATTAAGCGTGGTTGGAAGTTTTGCGTAGGAGGCATCATTAAGTGGCGGGAAGAAGGCGAAAGATGCAGCATAAGAGAAAGAGTAAGAGGGTTTCTAAGGCTGGGTTACGTTAAAAATAAGAGCATTGATCTTGTGAAAGCTGAAATCATCCGCTTACTGAAAGATTATAACGTTTATACAATAACTTATGATAATGGGAAAGAATTTGCAGATCACTACGGTGTGAATGCAGTTTTGGAGAGTAAGAGTTACTTCTGCCATCCGTATAGTGCCTGGGAGCGTGGCAGCAATGAGAATGTGAATGGGTTACTAAGGCAGTATTTCCCAAAAGATATGGAACTGTTGAATGTATCACAAGAAGGGCTGACAGCAGTAGAAGATAAGGTTAACAGTCGACCAAGAAAGAGACTGGGGTTTAAGAGTCCGCTTGAGGTATACAAACGGGCTTCGTAAAAAGTGCAAGTGTTGCACTTAGAATTTGAATCCACCCCATTATAAATACTGATAGTAAAAAGTTAAAATTAAATTTGACTAAGAAATAATCCATGATATACTGGACTTGTAATACATATTACATCTATTATATTTATATTTGGTTCATGGCAAGATAACTTCGCTTAATCTCTTATAAAGGGTTCTTACGAATTATCTTCAAAACCAGTTTATACAAATCATCATATCGATGATTAAAACGAAATTCGCACTCTTTTAAGTGCAAGTAAAAAGTCTGTTTGCTAATACCACGATACTTACTTAATCTGGTTTTAGCTATAGACCAAAAGTTTTCAATACCATTAATATGATTTTTGCCTTTTGCAAATTCATTATTAGAATGGTTTATTCTATGATGTTTCTTGTAGCCGAAGTTCACAAGACCATCATAAGTTTTAAAACCGTCGGTATATACTTCAGAGTCCATACCGACTTTAGACTTGATTATAGGTATTAAAACCGATGCAGAGCAATTTGTAACTACTTGCGTATACATTTTGCCCTGGCGCTTGATCAAGCCGAATACTAATGTTTTCCGTGTGCTCCTCGTCCCCGTTTGCCACGAACTTGTCGAGTACCAAAGAAGCTTTCATCAATTTCTATTTCACCTTTTTGAAATGGAGACTGATCTTCACAGTATTCAGAAATTCTTTTTCTAATTCCATTAATAATGGAGTTAATAGTATTTCTTGATAATCCTGTGACACTAGTTATTTTTGTGGCTTCAATGTCGAGAATAAATAGTCTTACTATCTCTCGAAGTTTAGCCTCAGAAATTTTTGAACGTTTTTTGTACTTGTTAACCATTATGACATAATAATTTAAGCATGATTTTTGTCAAGTTATCTTGTCATGAACCTTATTTTTATTAAGAAATAAACAGGAATTAACATGAAGACAATCATTATAAAGATTGAAGGATACGAGTATAAAGCTGAACTTTATAATAATGAATCAGCAGATGCTTTTTTCAGCTGCCTTCCAGCAAAAATATCTATGACCTCATGGGGCGATGAATACTATGGAAGTTTCTCAAATAGCATCCCACATATTAATGAACAGCGTGACCTTTATAAAGTTGGGGAAATAGCCTATTGGCCTCCGGGTAATGCCTTTTGTATTTTCTTCGGACCAACTCCAGTAAGTACTGATAACCAACCTAAAATGGCCTCTCCAGGCATACCACTTGGAAAAATTATTACAGGTGATATTAACAAACTAAAAACATTAGGTGGGCAAATTTCAATTACTATTACACAATAAGATGTCCAAGCAATTGAGATAATAATTAGTCGTCCCTGAATATTGAATTATTCAGGGACGACTAATTAAATTTAATACAGAAATAGAATATCGCAGAAATAGCATTTTACTAAAAAAACATGCATTTAAAAAGTGAAAGGATGTCTATGAATCACATATTTCATTACTGAAAGATTTGTTTCCACCTTAAACAACTTGATATTTTGTCTTGACAGATTAGACCACTTTACCTATTTATAGAGATACCTTAAATGTAAGTAATCAAATTTTTAGTATAAGAGAAGCTATAATTGAACTCACTATTCCAATTAATAAAGCAGAAAATGCAGACAACGCAATAGACCATAATGGATGTTGCTTTATAAAAGATATAATTCTATATACAAGTGGTTTCTGTATTGCTTTTAACTCTCTACAAATCTGATTTACAATGTCTACTGACATCAATTCAGTTCGCGTCATCTGATGCTTACAGGCATCGCAAATTGTCGGGCAATCACATGAATATACTATATCTGATTTAATCCCATGCATTTCAAAAAGACATCCTCTTGTTTGATGATGCATTAAAGATTCATCTTTCACCATAACAAACATAATACTGCAAAATTACAAACCATCAACTATTGTATCACTTAGTCATCATCTTATCAAGTGTCAGCCACGGCAAGAATAATTTCAGAGGATACCCAGACACCTGCTGAAAGTCATAACGCAAATAAAACTCTTTTGCTCTAGCATTCAAGCAGTCGAGTATAACCGCAATATACGGCATCATCTGCCCAGTCGCATGACAGTCAGATAAAGCCTGTGCAAGCAATCTCTCGCCTAGTCCCTGTCCTTGATATTCTTTATCAATTCCAAGCCAGGCCAGAGTGATTATAGGTAGCAACGTACCAGGTAACTTCTTCGTCTCTTCTGCTGGCAGTTCATCAAAGTTCACCTGTCCCAGAGCAAGAGTATAATATCCAGCAATCTTACCAGTATCACTTAGCAGTATACGAGTAACAGACAAATGTTTGTCTTGCGCTTGCCTTGCTATCTCCTTAAGCCACTCATCAACAGCTGTCTCACCACTAGAAAACTTGCTCCGAGGGTGTGCCTTAGTAAGTTGCTCTACCTTGAAACCCTTTGGAAAGATTACAGGCATTACTGCTTACCTTGCATTATCTTCCCTAGCCTACGCTGCGGTTTGGTAGGTTTACTAGGTGCTTGCAACGCATTCCAGAATTCTTCCTGCTCTGGAGCTGATAATTGTAACACCTGATGTTCAGCAGCTTCAACCTCTTTTTTAGCCATAGGTACAAGTACCAATCTGATATAATCAGATATACCAATATGCCTCTGCTGCGCAGCCTGCTTAATAAGCTCTTTACTCACAGGGTCTAATCTTGCCTGGAGTGTAGTCGTAATCATAGTATAATCCTCCATAAGTAGTCAATCATATTGTAATGCAGTATGCATGCAGTGTCAAGAATTAAAGGTGAGTTACACTCAGAAAAAGGCGACCTCTTTACCGCGAAGGCGATTCTCTTTAAAAATATGACTTTTTATTCCGCAGAGTTGAATCACCTTGTTTGAAGAAGTAAGAATGAACTTTGGAAGGGAGAAGTTATCCGGGTCAGGGAGGGGAGGGAAGGATAGCTGTGTGTGTTAGTGAGTCTTACTCGCAAGAACAACTACCTGGATGTATGTAATCTACTGCATACGTGTATGGGTAATGGCACGGCACTGAGTTGCATTATAAATTTGGCTACTCTTAGTACGATTTGCAACGGTTTTTGTGATAAGTAAGGTTGGAGTTTCTTGAAACAATGGGTTACTGAATTTTTAGGGGAAATGTCGGCTTTTGGGGCGATTATCTCGTTTTTTTGAGGCGTTATATATTATATTACTATATTTTTGGCTGTATATTTTTGGTATATTTATCCTGGCAAACAATAGTTTAACTTGAATAGCAGGATAATAGGGTTATATTAAACATATGATGACGCTGTAAATTATCGCTGGCTGGTAGTATGCCGAAAAAGGAGAATACCGTGTTTGGTTTATCTAGAGTTGGTCTAAAATATAAGTTAATAGCAGCCTTTTGTTTTGTTATTATTTTTACTTGTGGTGGAACCAGTATTTTCTCCTATTATACCTCATTTTCAGTAATGAACAGTAATATTCAGGAATCACTGGAAAAGATGGCCAATGAGGCGGGAAAATATATCATGGCAGTAATGGATACAAAATTAACTGAAATGAAGAGTGTGGCTAACCGGTATACTATCCAGAGTATGGATTGGGAGAAACAGCTCCCGGTACTCCAGGAGGAGACCAAGCGCTTGAATTATCTGGCTATGGCGGTGGTTACGCCTGATGGTACGGCTCATTATCAGAATAATAAGACTGCTGAGCTGGGGGATAGGGCTTATGTCAAGGCGGCTTTTAGCGGTAAGACGGTATTCTCAAATGTTATTTTTAGCCGGGTGATCCAAAAACCGGTGATTATGCTGGCCACTCCGATATATTCAGCGGGAAAAACGATTGCTGCGGTATTGATTGCGCGTATTGACGGTAACATGCTCTCTGAAATTATCTCTACCATCGAATACGGTGAACACGGCTATTCTTTTATCATTGATAATAAGGGGTGTATTGTTGCTCATATAAATCAGGACTATGTCAATAAGGCTAAAAATTTTATTGAGGAAGCCAAACAAGACCAACAGTATAAACCGGTTGCTGAAATGTTACAAGAAATGCTCCAAGGGAAGAGAGGCTTTGCAGAATACTATCTTGAGGGGCAGGAGCGGCTCTTTGGGTATTGCCCGGTACCTGATTCACAATGGTCGGTTGCGATAGGCGCCTTGAAAAATGAGGTCTATGCCGGAATATACAATATGCGTATTGCATTTATTATAATTGGCGGCGCTTTCTTTGTTTTAGGTGCAATTTATGCCTTTATTAGTGCGTCGATGATTGTAACACCAATATTAAATGGGGTAAATCTGCTTATTAATATAGTTGAACAGGGAGATTTGAGGAATAATGTTGAGGATAAATTCCTGCGAAAAAATGACGAAATCGGGCTGTTAGCCAAAGCCGTTAATGACCTGATTATCTCGCAGCGCGAACAAGCAGGTATTCTGGAGAAAATTTCTGACGGAGATTTGAAGGTAGGGGTTCGTGTACGTTCCGAGCACGACTCCTTTAACCAGGCTCTGGCTAAAATGATTCGGCAAATGAGTACTACTCTGCACTCAGTCAGTATCGCGGCGCAACAAGTGAGTAGTGGTTCGGAACAGATCTCTAATGCCAGTCAGTCACTCTCACAGGGGGCTACAGAATCTGCGGCCAGTATTGAGCAGGTTACATCTTCAATAACCGAGATCGGTGGTCAGTCAAAACAGAATGCGGAAAATGCCCATCAGGCTAAGCAATTGGCAAGTACCGCGCAGCATGCCGCAGATAATGGTAATAATCAGATGCAGGAGATGATAGCAGCAATTACCGATATAAATGCTTCGAGTCAGCAGATTTCACAAATAATAAAAGTTATTGATGATATAGCCTTTCAGACAAACCTGCTGGCGCTCAACGCGGCAGTCGAGGCCGCGCGAGCAGGGGTGCATGGTAAAGGTTTTGCGGTAGTTGCTGAAGAGGTGCGCAACCTTGCGGCGCGTAGCGCCAAGGCGGCGAGTGAGACTACGGCGCTGATTGAATCATCTGCTTTGAAAGTGGCAAAAGGTACAAATATCGCTGAAGAAACAGCTTCAGCCTTGAATGAAATTGTGTCGGTGGTTGAAAAAGTAGCTAGTTTAGTAAATGAAATAGCTTCAGCTTCGAGCGAACAGGCGCAAGGTGTGTCGCAAGTAATTCAGGGAATGGGGCAGATTGAAAGTGTTACTATGCAAAATACCGCTAATGCTGAACAAACTGCGTCGGCTACGGTGCAGCTTGTTACTCAGGCTCAAACTCTGCACCATTTGGTCTCAAAATTTCGCTTAGAGGATACTGCGAGTAAACAGATGAAAGCGCGTAAAATGCTGGAAGGCGATTCAAAACGGATTACTAAGAAGTCGCACTTGCTTGAAAGGCCTGAAAAGCAGTAGGGTAATGGCGGGAGTCTGCTGTGAAGGTGGGAAAATCACGGAAGTGATTTTCTTGTTTGGCTGAAGCGATACACAGCTCGACCGGAGGGAGAGTTTTTGGCTTATCCTTTTGCTTGCAAAAGGTAAGTCGAAGACGGTGCGAGTAGGCGAGCAGTGGCTGAGAGTGTAATCATCGGTAGCTGAGGGGCGAGGCTTGGCTGAACGCTTGGCGCTAGGGCTTTGCTTTACGTGTTTCGATATACTTAATTCGAAGGCGAGGGCGGTAGCTTTTTCATAAATTCTGCGGTGCACGGCTTATTGTTCACCAACATACAAGCATTGAATCCTAGGATACGATTCTCTCTCAGTATATTCTCCCTGAATACTGTATCACTAAATTCTATTGGAAATATCCAACTTAAACAATTGTCCTATTTTTTAAGACCATTATATTGAATACTGAAAAAGAATATATAAAAAATAGCATTTTACTAAAAAACATGCATTCAGAAAGTGAAAGTATGTCCCAGAATCACACAATTTAAACATTGAATTTATATTTGATATATTTAGCGAATTCATGAAGTTCAGGGTAAATTGTAGAATGGTTTATACCCATATTTGCAAGTTCATTTATGATTTTTTCTTTACTACTTGCTGGAATTTTAATTTTATGAATATAAGCATCATTACTATATTGAATATCGAGTAATTGCTGATTTTTTGCAGGAACATCAGGGATTATTTCTGCACCGGTTTCTGTATCAAATCTTTTGGTTTCTATCGTGAATGGCTTATAAAGATCATCAACATGGTATTTATTTGGAGTAATAATAAAATTGCCGTCTTGCTGTTGGATTCTTGGGTTATTTTTTATTGACCTTACAACATACCACCAGTTTAAGTCAGTAACCTTGATTCTATCCTCAAAATGTGTCTTCTCACTTCTTACCAAATCAAGCAACTTTTCTTTGCAATTTGGATATTTCGAACAAAAATCACATGAATATAATTCATTTATCTTCTTTATTGTTAAAACAATAAAATTCAAATGATTGGATATCATTTGATTAGAAATATTAGTATTATCTTCTAGGTGTTCGCAAAGAATATCTTGTATCAGAGTTCGATCAGGAAGTAATTTTAAATAGTTATATTGTGTTTTTGTTTGATGTTTTGTTATATAATTGTAAATTGTTTTAATATCATTCTGCGTTGACCGGTCAATATTAATAAAGCTAATTTTAGACTTTTTCATTATTCCAAGTTCATTGTCGACTATTGCTTTTAATTTTTCAAAATTGTTCGCTGCGTAAAATTGAGTAAATTCCTTATTAATTTTTTGTTTTATCGAATCGCTAAATATAATATTTATATATTCATATAATGGTCTGATCATTTCGCTAATGATAACATCAAAATAATTATTAATACCGCAAAAATCAAATTCTTCCATTAAACTAAGATTAGAAAGTAATCTCACTTTGTCACTATTAAAATCACAAATCTTGTTATTATGCTGACAGAATAAAAATACAGAACCATCATTAGGATCAGTATTGGGACAATAGTATTTACTATTTAGTACGCATTTTACATTCGGATTATTCACAACATCTTCACACGCAAAATACAAAGCAATTAATGGGTTTCCTGTTAAATCCATAATTCTTGTTGGTATGCCGTAATGTTGCATAATAGTAAGTTTTTCAAACATTGTATTGCAGCTAGAAAATGATTCAGGTCTTTCTCCAAGAACTGATTTCATTATTTTTTCTTCTTTTTTAGCTTCATTTATAAACTTACTTTTAGCTTCTTTCTTACGATCTACATCTATTTCAACATTATAACTTTCCCATAAGTTGGTCATGCTCCTAAATGAACTTGAAACCAGATTAAATTTATAATTACTCTGTCCTCGAAAATAAAACAATTTATTATCTTGAAATAACGTTGATGTATCACTAACAGGTTCACCTTGTAAGTTAGAAAATTTATTTATTATCTCTTGTTTTGCCTTGGTGTATTTAGGGTAAATTCTTTCTTGATCACTAGTATCAAAATAAACGTTTTCAGAATAAAAGTCTTTAAGAAAGTTTATATGTTTAATAAATTCGCTTACAGATGAAATTTCATGATACATATTTCCCCCTTTTAATCTCATCAAATTCTTTTGTAGAAATAACATTGCTAATACTACAGCACTGTTTCCACCAAAAATTCTACCCATAATTAATACTTTGTTCAAATATTTTTGAAAGAGGAGCTTTTTAAAATTACAATTAGGCGAGGCTGATCTCCTCATTAATTTTTAATCAAAAATGATTTTATACATTGATGCTAGATTCAAATTCCAAGTGCAACACTTGAGTTAAAATAGAAAATAGTAAGGTGGTCGATATATAGTTCGCCAAAACCTTCTATCTCAATTACTCAAGGAGAGCATGTGAAAAAGAAATATCGACACCTTACTTATGAAGATCGTACAGTTATCAAAGTACTATTGCAAGAGAATAAGAGCTATTCATATATTGCCAAGGTTCTCGGAGTCCATAGAAGTACTATAAGCAGAGAAATACTGTGTAATAGTGGTAGGCGTGGGTATAGAATTCTACAAGCTCAAAGAAAAGCTAGGCTAAGGCGAGCAAAACCAAGGACGAAAAAACTTGACGAATCAGTGATAACATATATTATCAGGAAAATACGGAAAGATTTTTCTCCTGAACAAATATCTGGCATTAGCAAAAAAACTCTAGGATTTACTATTTCTCTCTGGTAGCTTGGGCTGCTAGCCGATCAGTGAGAGGGCATTCTGACTGAGTTGGTTGGCCTGAGCCAGCATTGAAGTACCTGCCTGTACCATAATCTGATTCTTGGAGAATTCGGTAGACTCTGACGCCATATCAGCATCACGGATGTAAGACTCGGTTTTGGTGATATTCTCTATCGCTACGCTGAGGCTGCTCGCATTGGACTCGAGCATATTGGCCTGGAATGCGCCAATATTTGCCCGCAGCTCTGAGACATCCTCAATCGCCTGATCTATAATCTCCAGCGCTTTTATCGGGTCTTCTCCCAGGCTCGCCCAGCCCCCGGAGAGCATATCATTGATCGATAACGTCTTCTCCGACTCGAGCGGGGTATCGAAGCTATCTGTAAAGCTGACCTTGCCGAGTTCGGTAGCGGTCATATTCTTCAGCGAGAGTACGGTTCGCTCTTGATCACCCGAGCCCTCACCGAGCTGGAACTGCATGCCGCCCTCCCAGTCACCGAGGGTCTCGGTAGTGCCGTGAAGCGCGTGCGTAATGTAGTTTCCTTCATCTTCATACATCATTGAGGCGCGAGAAGCCCACGAACCGGTATCATACCCGACGGCGGCGATTGTCGTTGTGCCGAGTCCGCCCTCATTAAAAACTATCTTCGCAGTCGTGTCAAGGTTGGTTATTGTGCCTTCAGTACCATCGAGCTTGAGCTCCTGTCCATTCAGCGAGACCGTAGCGTCCCGACCGTAAACGGTAGCATCAGCCCCATCCAGCCCGGCATCGAGCAGTTGCGCTCCATCGGTCTCGCTGTAACTACTGAATATTGCCCCTTCATGCTGATCAATCTTGACAAACTCATCAGAACCATAATCAGCAGCGGTAAGTCTCATACCTAAATTAGTAAATTCAATAATCGAGCCATTGACATCAAGATCTTGAGTAATCTGATTAAAGTTGAGTGTTCCGTATAATCCTGAGGTTGCCCCATTCGTACCTGCATTGCTTGCATAGAGTCTAACAGAAGACCCTGTCGAACTTGTATGCAGATCAGTATCATCACTCTCAGCTACCAGATCCTCATCACGCATGCGCTCATCTTTATAAATATATACCTTACTGTCTCCAATAGCATTCAGATCAGCCTTGACATAGAGCTTACCTGTATCGGAGGTATTCACACCAAGGTTTACACCACTGAGCGTTGAGCCGGCAGCGTTGAAGAAGGAACCGTTGGTGGTTGAATTGGTATCATCAACAAGCCCGGACATGTCAATACCATCGGTACCATCAGCACTTCCTGGTTGATAATCAGCTGGAATATCGAAACCAACCTGTGCATAAAGGTGAGTGTCAGCACCAGTTAGATCATAAGAAGTTTCCTCGGTTAAAGTAAAAGTTTCTCCGAGATAATTAAAGGCCACTGAAACAGTATTTGCCGCATCATCCCTACTATGAGAGGTGCCCGTTGCAAGTACAGACAGTCCGTCTGCGCTTAAAAGCTCATAAAAACCATTAATTTCATCATAATTTATAAAATAAGTTGAACCTGCCATCGAACTTGGTAAATTTCCACTACTCAGACTTACTTTAGTGATCGCATTATACACTGTACCCGTTGCATCAGAGCCTATTTTATTACAATCTGGTGGTGTAAAGCCAGCATCAGAATGGGTAGTAAAACCTGCACCTGAATCTTCCATCTGCACTCCGAGCTGAATAGTAGCAGTAGCCCCTGCCTCAACTGTAGACGAGCCGAATGTAAGGTCGAGCCCGGTAAGACCGGAGTTATTTACCGCCATCAACTGAGTATCACCATTACTATCGATATCACCTTCTGCAACCTTCATTGTTCATGGCTGAGTCTTTATAGATTTCAAAGCTGTCACTATCTATCATCTTGAGGTAAGCTCGCCCCATCACCATCGACATTCTGCCCCAGCTTGATGCCATTAGTAGAAGCTACAGAGATAGTAGAAATTCCTGCTGTCGTTATCTCGCCAAGCGCGCTCCGGTTATAGACATCTGCCGTGCCGGAAGAGTGCGAAACTGTTTGATTGATCTCGGTTGTCCCGGCAGATACGACACCGTTGAGCGAGACATCGCTGGAAGTATTCCCTGCGACCGTAGTGTCACTGTCGAAGACCAACTGTGCCTTTACCCCGGTAGAGTCTGAAACACTATTGATAGAGGTGACCATCTCACCTAACTCTGTACCCTTGGCAAAGCTCAAGTACCGGCTGCCATTATTACCGCTAATTGTAAATGCCTGATCCTTGGTCAGTTCGCCATCTGCGTTGAGTTGCGTTGCCGCGGACTGAGCTCTACTGATCTCAAAATAACCTTTCTGCGCTTCGTTACCACTATCAATAGTCGCGCCAGCGGCATTCTCTCCGGCTCCGGCAAAGCTGATATTGAGCTTGAAGTTATCACGCTTGAAGATCTGGCGAATATCAGAGAGCTCTTCATTTACCAGCTTCATATCATTGGTATCGGTTATCAGGGTGGTGCTGTCGTAGGAGAGTTTCTTTATTGCCGTTCAAGAGGAATTGATCGGAGAATTTGGTGGTACGGGCGATACGGTCTAGTGTCTGAATGGAAGAGTCTACCTCGGCTTGATCCGCCGCCACCTGCTCGGGTGAGGTTACACCGTTATTGGCGGAGTGTACAGCGAGTTGGCGCATCTTCTTGAGAATATTATTCATCTCATTGAGCGCACCTTCGGCGATGCCGAGGACATTGTTCGCTTCTTGCCGTATTCTGCACCGCTCGTTCAAGACCTACATTCTGCGCCCGTAGCTGCTCAGAGATGACCAGACCCTGAGGGGTCATCTTTACCACTATTTATCTTATAGCCGGTAGGAGAGACGTTCCAGCGAGGAACTCATCTTTGAGTTATTGGTATTGAGTGCGTTCTGCGTAGCGAGCGCATTGAGGTTATTCGCAACGATCATTGGCATTATAGGTTTCCTCCTTGAAACCCTGTATTCCTGTATTATGCAGAATCTTTACAGGTCAGCAGCAATATGTTGTACAGCAATTCACGTATCATCCATTATACCTGAATTTTAACACATTGTTACCTTGGCATAAGTATCCCAGACTTATGTTATCTGCAAAAGATTTATTAAATATTATTTATTTATTGATTCTCCTCAATTATTATCGGTCACAAGGCGGAATTCTTGAGCAGAAAGCTACGCAAATGTCATGATTTTCACATTTTTTTGTTCGAATTAGAATGATTAATTCAGTATATTCGGCTATATATTATGCTAGTATTTATCCTGTATTAATATGCTTGTAATGAGTATTGGGGGCTAATCAGGGGGTACTCTGTCGGAATGTGAACAGGTGGGAGCGGGTGGTGGGGTGTGTCAGAGTGACCAATTTGGGATTATTGGTTTGGAGAGAGGATATTTCCTGACGCTGCCTGTTTTGCGCGTAACTTATTTATGTATAGGGTGTTATGTTTGTTGTGGCTGGCGGTGGGGTAGGGTTGGGAGCGATCTGGAACGGTCTTTGAAAATATAATTATGACCGGATTCGGTCGGGGTATGAGGTTGAGCCCGGCGTCTGTTGTTGCAGAATAATGCCTGGGTTTGGAAGAATGGCAGTGTGCGTGAGGAGGCAGGAATAAATGTTCTTTCCGTATAAAAAGGGTGAAAAGTGGCTCTCTGTACCTGAGAAAGGCGGAACGGGGCTGGAACTAGCCCGGGGTAGCGGCGAAGCTTATCCGCCGCTGAATATCTGGGAGGACGCAGAGAAGATTGTGATTACGGTGCAGTTGCCCGGGGATAAACCGCGGAGCGGATAGAGCTCTCGGTCTGCGGCAGAGTTCTGGAGCTGGTGGTGAGGTCGGGGATAGATCTGCGTGGTACTGAGCCGCAACATTTTTATCGACGTGAGATTGTGCGTAAGGAGGACGCGGCGAGTGCTGGAGTTGCCGAGTGGGGTAGATCAGGAGAGGATTGAAGCGCGGCTGGAGAAGGGGATTCTCGCGCTCCAGCTCCCCAAGGCGGGTACGCAGCGAGTACGGCGCATAGAAGTGGTATGATAACTGGTTGCGAGGGAGCGCGGTAGCTGTCTCGCGGCGGGTGACAGGTGATAGACAGATGTTTAAGTTTAGTTGTGATGGAGGATAATGAGTCATGGTAGATGGAAGTCTGATGCAGAGAGGACGAGAAGAGGCAGACCGCAACGGCAGGGAGTCCGGCAAGTCGCGTCGGGAGCGAGTCTTTGTGCCTTTGACCGATATCTATGAGACCGAGGAGGCGATAAATCTGATCGTCAGTATGCCGGGAATCGCTGAGAATTCGGTCGAGGTGAGCCTGGAGGATGAGATAATTACGATCTTTGGTCGGGTGGCTGAGCAGCGGCCGCCGGGTATGAAGCTGGTATACTCGGAGTATGTGGTAGGGGATTATCAGCGTTCGTTCCGACTTCATTCCGACATCGATAAGGAGCGGATCAGTGCTCGGGTCAAGGATGGGGAACTCAGAGTGTGTCTGCCCAAGTGTAAACGCTCAAAGCGTAGGGTGATTCCACTGAATGTGGGCGTGAATTGGTTGCAAATTGAAATTGAGGCGTGTAGTGAACACGCATTTGTATGTTTTTGAAAAGGAGGTGCGGTATGTCTATAAGTGATTTGGTACCGTGGAAATGGGGTAAGTCTGAGGCTGCAGTACGCCAGGAGAACAGGGTTGATCCTTTCACCGATCTGCAGAAGCGTATGAACCGGCTCTTCACCGATTTCTGGGATGATTTCGGGATGAGCCAGGGTGAGTTACGCCGGCTGCACAAGGCGGAGTTCGAGCCGTTACTCGAACTCCAGGACAAGGAGAATGAACTTGTACTCCGGGCGGAACTGCCGGGTATGACCGAGGATGATATCGAACTCAAACTGGTCGAAGGCAGTCTTTACCTCAAGGGTGAGAAACGGCGGGAGGAGCAGCGCTCGGAGAACGGTGCCGAGTATACCGAGAGGATGTACGGTTCGTTTTATCGCTCCATTCCGCTGGCTTGCGCGGTCAAAGAGGATGAGGGTGCAGGCTATGTTCAAAAACGGGGTGCTCGAGGTTGTCATGCCCAAGGTTGAACCGGGAGCGAGTAAGGCGCGGCGGATCGAGATCAAACAGGGTTAGACCGCCGGGGTTAATCAGGTCAGGTAAAACGGGAGCAGCCGTGAGGCTGCTCCCGTTCTTACTATTTTCATAGCTTTAGTCAGTTGAGTACTCCGCAGGAGGGAGAAACAAAGAACCACCCGTTTGACGGGTGGTTCTGATTTAATGTATAAGCATTATGCCTTAAACGTTCAGCTAAAGCTGAACGGGCTACAGAACCAGCCTCAGCTCCCAGCAAAGCTGAGGGCTGAGGCTGGTAAAACACGTTATTTGGCGTATACGCAGCAAGGTTTAGAGTTTGATGAGCTCGGCCTTAGACTTGTTGGTTTGAGGAGCGGGAGTGTGCGTTGCCGGAGATTTTTCCGGCGCGCGCGCGGGAGTATTCTCAGGCGTGTTTTCTGGGGTGGATTTGAGAGCGTTGACTCTGTCGATATTTCGAGTGAGTCGGCGCTCCGGCGCGGTGTAGCCCCAGTCCTGGGGGGATTCTGGCTCATACTCCAATGCCGCAGGCTGGAGAGTGGGGGTATCGCTCTGGCGCTGGAGCCGGAGCCGTTGGAGAGCCGACCCGGAGTGCGCCGGAGTTGTCGGTAGTGGTGTGCTGTCGCTGTCGTTGGTAGCGCGCAGGGTAAAACGGGATACTAGGTCGCGTAGCATATGCGTCTGTGAGTTCATCTCCTCAGGCGGCGGCGGTGGTCTCTTCGGAAGTTGGCGGTGGTCTGCTTGGTGACCGCTTCGATCTGGTTCAGCCCGGAGTTGATTTGAGCGATGCCTTCGGCTTGTTCGCTCGAGGCGGTGGCGATGTCGCCGATGAGCTGGTTGGTGCGGCTAACATTCTCGGTAATTGTGCTCAGGGCTTCGGCGGTGATTTCACAGATCTGGACACCGGCGTCGATCTCCTTGGCATTATTCTCGATATGTGCTGAGGTCTCGGCTGCGGCTCTGGCGCTACGGGCGGCGAGGTTGCGCACCTCCTCGGCTACTACCGCAAAGCCCTTGCCGTGTGAGCCGGCACGGGCGGCCTCGACGGCGGCGTTCAGCGCGAGCAGGTTGGTCTGGAAAGCGATATCGTCGATGGTCTTGACAATCTTCTGGGTCTCCTGTGAATTCTGGCTGATCTTTTGCATCGACTCCGACATGGTATGCATCCGCTGCTGGCCGGTATCGGCGGCGGTGGCGGCATGTCGGGCGAGTTCGCTGGCTTGTCTAGCGTTCTTGGCATTCTCGGTGGTCTGGCTGCCCATCTCGGTGATCGAGGCGTGGATCTCCTCCAGCGACGAGGCTTGGGGCAGTGGCACCATTCTCCAGCGCATGCGCTGATTGGCTTACCTGGGTAGAACCGACTGCTACCTGTTCACTCGCTGTGCGTACATTGCCGATGATCTCGTTCAGGTTCTCCACCATGTGGTTGAGGGCGTGGCCAAGTTGGTCGTGCTCGGAGGCGGTAGTAACCTGCACATCAAGCTCTCCTGCAGCGATGCGGCCTGCGGCGTGGGCGCGCTCACGCATCTGTTCGACCAGGGAGTTGAGCGCCGAATTCATCCTGTCCGATCTCGTCATGGCTTACCTGCAGGGTCGTGTCGAGATCCCCTTGTTTGAGTTTGTCGGTGTAGGTGATGATCTCAGCTAGCGGGGCGGTTGATACTCCGGATGATCAGCAGGGTGGTGCCGATACCGATGATCAGGGCGATACCACTGCCAAGTATAATAATGAACTGGGTTCTGGCGGTATCCCTGTTGGCTTCGGCGACTACGGTTTCGATCTGCTGGGCGACGGCGGTGGCGACAGACTCGACGATGGTTACAGCCTTATCCGCGGCCTCCTTCTGCTGGTATTGGAGTTCGAGCTGTTCTTGACTGAGTTTGATGTACTTGTTTACCTCCTCGCGGTATTTTGCTAAATCTTGAGCCATTATATCAAGGTCCTCCTGACTCAAGACATCAGTAAGAATATTCTTGGCCTGAGTTATAATGTCGCTGCAGGCAGAGATTTTGTGCAACCAGAGATCTGAGTTTTTTTCCTGTTCTTTGAGGTTGGTGGCTAACAGGTAGTCAGCGGCGGTATAATAGAAATATACGGCCCGGGAGTTGAGCTTCTGGAGCATGATTAGCTTGTCGAGTTTGTTGGTGGGGACAGTGTTGCCGATAACCCCACTGGCGCGAGACCGACTGCAGAGCGGTATTATAGAGGTTGGTCGCGCGTTCACGAATCTGATCGCCAGCCTCTTTGCGCATCTTGCTGGCGGCAGATTTCTGTTGTTCTAACTCCCACCACTTGTTGGCAAAAATTTGGTACTCCTTGATGGCGGCGGTTATCGCCAGCGCTTGTGTGTGTAATTCGGAGGACTCTAGCTTTTCGGTGATTGCGGCGGCAGTGACCAGGGTATTACTAAAGTAGTTGTTCATAGTTTCAAAGTATTCAGGATTTTTATAGATAATTAGACGTAGCGAGTTCACCTGGGCATTTTTGATATTGGCGATGCAGGCATCACTGAGGTGTACGATATCTGCCTGTTGGATAATATCCTGCGTATTCTTGTTTGATTCGATACTTGAGCGGAAACCGACTCCGCCAAGGGCGATGAGCAATACTAATAGTATGCCAAAGCCGATGCTAAGACGTAAACTGATCTTCATTTCTTGTTCTCCAACTTCTTGTTGTTTGCTAAATTATGTAATGGTAAAAATTTGCGCAGATTTTTAATAAAGGTATTATTAGTTTATTTTAAGGACTATAGCGTGTGCTTGTTAGGGTTTTATTAGAATTGTATTAGAATTATATTAAAGCGGGAGATTGCTCAAAATTTATTCTTCGAGGATAGCCCGGTAATTTGCAGTATAGACCGGTGTAAGTGCTGAGGGGGGTAAGGCAGACACCATGGATTGGGTCTGTCAGGTAGTGAGAAATGGCGAATTTTTTTTGACGTTTGGTTTTAAGGGATTTAGACTGAGTATAGCGGTTAGTGGTTTTGTTACGGGGAAACTCAGTAGAGGTTGCGGTGAACAATAATTATATGAAATTATTGTATTTGTAAATTAAATATAAATTGTAAATTTGCAAAAAATTGATAAAAAAAATATTGTGCTTACATTTAGTGAGCAAATTTTGATTGCTTTAGGCATTAGTCTCAACTGTCTCTCATTGTTCCTATACTATTAAATATATAGGTGATTATTGGTCTTTATTCGACGTGGATAGGCTTAGCTAAAATGTCCTTATTGTAAATATTTTGTAAACCTTTTGTCAGCGTAATCGTAGTAAAATGTTTGACTACTGCCAGCATTGGGGTATGCTGAAGACATAAGCAAAGTTTTTCTGAATAATTTTCAAACTTTGTTGTGAGTATCTATAAACCTGTGTGCTGGGTATCCGGGGTACGCGCATTGAGGGCGCTAATCGCTATGGGTGGCTCCTTCGCGAAGTTGCAAAGCTCGTCATGGCGCGGTTGACCGGAAAGCCTCTGTCAAGAGCGCGCGCACTTACCTTCTGTTTTAGGGCGGAATGATTCCGCATTTAATTTCTTGTTGTTTGTTTTTTGAAAAGAGGTGTATTCTATGAAACTAGGTAAATTACTTCTTGCTCTTGTAGCTATGGCATGTGTAGTGACTACTGCGGCAAATGCAAAAGAATTGACAAAACTCGGGGTGATGATGCAGACTCTGGCCAACCCATTCTTTGTCGAGATGGTTGACGGAGCTACTGAAGAAGCAAAGAAGATCAACCCAGATTGTCAGGTGATCTCACTCTCAGGTGATAACGACCTGGGTAAGCAGATCGGACAGCTCGACAATCTCGTTGCCGGCGGTTGTGAGATGATCATCCTCAACGCTTGTAACACCGATGGTATCGGCCCTGCAGTTAGAAGAGCCAAGGAAGCTGGTGTGGTTGTTATCGCTGCTGACGTTGGTGCAGCTGGTGCGGATCTTACCATTCAGTCAGATAACTGGCAGGCAGGCCGTCAGGCTGGACAGTACATCGTCGATAGACTTAACGGTAAGGGTAAGGTGATTATCCTCTCAGCTGACCCTGTATCAGCGGTTACCGGCCGTGTTGGCGGTGCTAAGGAAATCTTCGCCAAGAACCCTGGTATTGAGATCCTCAGTGATGACCAGAACGGTAAGGGACAGCGCGACATCAGCCTGGATATCATGTCCAACCTGTTGACCGCATACCCAGAGATCGATGCTGTATTTGCTATCAATGACCCATCTGCTATCGGTGCTACTCTGGCTATTAAGCAGGCAGGACGCGAAAGCGAGATGTTCGTTGTCGGTGTTGATGGTTCTAAGGACGCTATCATCGAGATGGGACGTAAGGGCTCAATCTTCGAGGCTACTCCAGCTCAGACTCCACGCCAGATGGCTATGGAAGCAGTAAAGATCGGTTATGGCATGATGAACGGCAAGATGCCTGAAAAGAAAGAGATCCTCTACCCGGTCAAGCTCATTACCAAAGAGAATAAGGATTCATACCAGCCATGGTAGTAGTACCTAGCCGTTGCTGCTGAAAAGAAGTTGTAAACTAAACAGGTTTCCGCGTGGATGATGCAATATAATTGTATATTTTATTTTGTAAACACCAAACACCAAAATATGTCTGCGCGGAAATTTATTGTCTCTCTTGTCTAAATAGACTTGTGATGGAAGAACTATGACAAAGCAAATTCATAAAATTGAAGCAAATCATATCTCCAAGACCTTCCCCGGGGTAAAGGCGCTAGTTGATGTCTCGGTCTACCTCAATAAAGGGGAACTCCTCTCGATCGTCGGGGAGAACGGGGCGGGAAAGAGTACGCTGATGAAGATCCTCGCCGGGGTGTATACCAAGGATGAAGGTGTGGGTGAGGTGCTGATTGAAGGTGAAGTAGTCGATATCCGTAGCCCGGGGGATGCGCTGACACATGGTATCAGTATTATCCACCAGGAACTCTCGGTCGCGGAGGATATTACCGTGGCGGAGAATATCTTTATGGGGCGTGAGCCGCTAAAGAACGGTATATTCGTTGATAGGCGCAAGCTGATACGAGATACCCAAGCCGTCCTCAAAGAGATCGAGGCCTCCTTCAAGGCGACCGACTATCCGCGTAACCTCAGTATCGCCGAGCAGCAGGTGCTGGAGATTGCCAAGGCGATCAGCCAGAACAGCGATGTGATCATTATGGATGAGCCTACCGCTTCACTGAGTGAAGCCGAGATGGCGCATCTCTTCGATCTAATCCACCGCCTGAAGGCGCGGGGGATATCCATTATCTATATCAGCCATCGCCTCAAAGAGGTGGTCGAACTCTCGGATCGGGTGGTAGTACTCCGGGACGGGGCGCATGTGGCGACTATGGAGAAGGAGGAGATCAATGAGAAGGATATGGTCGCGCATATGGTCGGGCGTAACCTTACTGAGTACTACGGTGAGTTGACCCTTACCCCGAGCAGTAATAAACTCATGACCGTCAAAAATCTTGCTGATGGACACTTTGTGCATGATGTCTCCTTCGACCTCTTTGAAGGGGAGATACTCGGACTTGCCGGGCTGGTAGGCGCGGGTAGATCCGAGATTGCCAAGCTGATCTTCGGTATCGATAAGAAAATCTCCGGTGAGATAACCCTCAACGGTAAGACTATAAATGACTCCAATCCTATACAATCAATCGATAACGGTATCTCGTACCTGACCGAGGATCGTAAGAGCTTGGGACTGTTTCTGGAGATGTCCTCTGCGGATAATATTGCGCTCAATGTCCTGAACCAGATCGCTCGAGGCGGTTTCCTTCGTGGCAACTCCTCTCGCCGCTTCGCCAAGGATTATATTAAGAATCTCAATATCCGCCTCGCGTCGCCGCTGACCAAGGCCAGAGAACTCTCAGGGGGTAACCAGCAGAAACTGCTGATCTCACGGATGATCTCGACCCAGCCCAAAGTGCTGATCCTCGATGAACCGACCCGCGGGGTTGACGTCGGAGCCAAGAGTGAAATCTATAAGATCATCGAGAAGCTGGTGGAATCGCGGCAGATGTCGGTGATTATGATCTCCAGCGAATTGCCGGAGTTGATCGGACTCTCGACCCGGGTGCTGGTGGTACGTGACGGGACGATTGTGCATCAGATTAAAGATACTAATGAGATTACGCAGGAGCATATTATGGCGTATGCCGCTGGCGTGAAGAGCCCGGATTATTCCTATGATCAGAGTGCGGTCGGGGTGTAGTAAGGGTGACTCCGGAGTGTTCCGGGGAATTTATGACGACTATTTGCGTGTAAGGATAAAAACAAGAAATGAACGTAAAATCTGATAATATAGCATTGGGTGATAGAGAGAAGCCCAAGCTCGATCTCAATGTCCTTGGGGTATTACCGATTCTGATTCTCTTTGTGTTGATCTTCGGGCTGCTCGAGCATCGTTTCTTTACGGTCAATAATATGACCAATATACTCCGGCAGGCGTCGGTGAACATTATAATCGCCTGCGGTATGACGATGGTGATCCTGACGGCGGGTATCGACCTCTCGGTCGGTTCCGTGCTGGCGGTCTCGGCGGTGGTGGCGGTAAATGTCTCGCTCAGTTCGCACCCGGAATTGGCGATACCGATAGCGTTGCTCGTCGGCCTCGGTGTCGGGGCGATCAACGGGCTCCTGATCGCCTGTTTCAAGATGCCGCCCTTTATTGCGACTCTGGGAACGATGACCTCGTTTCGCGGTATCTCCTACCTGCTCGCCAACGGCACTACCGTAATCAATAATGACCTTCCTTACGAGGTAATAGGTAATGGTACAATCTTCAGCGTGCCGTGGATGGTGATAATCGCGCTGTTGGTCTTCGTCGTGACCTGGGTACTCCTGAAGCGTACCGTACTCGGAACCAGAATCTACGCGGTCGGCGGTAATGTACTGGCTGCGAAGTACTCCGGTATCTCGGTTGGGGTGATCTTGGTTATCGTCTACGCGCTGAGCGGACTCTTCTCCGGCATCGCCGGGGTGGTACTCTCCGCCAGGCTCTTCAGTGCCAGCGGACTCCTCGGTATCTCCTACGAACTCGACGCCATCGCCGCAGTTATCCTTGGCGGTACCAGCTTCAACGGCGGTATCGGCGGAGTCGGCGGAACGCTTATCGGTGCGTTGATTATCGCTGTACTCAATAACGGCCTGGTTATCGTCGGGGTGCCGTACTTCTGGCAGCAGGTGGTCAAGGGTATTGTGATCATCGCGGCGGTACTCATCGATATCTACAGGCAGAAGATGAAGAAATAACCACAAAAAATGCATAGCGGCACCTCTCCAGGCTGACTGTAGATCCAGGTCTTACAGTCGGCTTGGGGTGTCTACGGCAAAATTTAGGTTGGTGTTGCTGGCAATGGGTTGAAGAATAGCGGTATTTGGCTGTTTAGTGTATGATTTGTAATTTGTACAGTTTTTTTTATAGATAAGAATTTTAGTAAGAAAGAATACAACGTGTATGATATTGTATGTGTAGGCTTTACCTGCCTCGATGTCCCGGTGGTCGGGGATATCGGCAAGGGAGTGTTCGAGGTTGACAGCACTCATGTTGACAAGATCTCCATGAGCGCGGGCGGGGACGCGGTAAATGAGGTGATCACTGCAGCGAGTCTGGGAATGAAGGCAGCATTGGTCTCATATGTCGGTGGGGATAACAACGGGAAGATTATCCTCGATACCCTCGAGGCCAAAGGGGTCGATATCTTGGGAATTGAGGTCTTCGAGAATGAGTCGACCCAGACCGCGGTGCCGCTAATAGACCAAACCGGGCAGCGCCACTTCCTCTTCAACTCCGGCTGTTCGCCGCTGTATACCGGGTTGAATATCGATTATAAGCCCTTCCTGAATACCAAGGTGATGACTATCGGTAGCTTCTATGTGGCGATCAAGTTTGATGAGATCGGGGCGCCGGTGATCTTGCAGGAAGCAAAGGAGAAGGCGCGTAATTACCCTCGCCGATACCTGTAGTGACGTGATCGGGATGGGAGCGGAGCATATCGCTAAGGCGCTGCCGTTTATCGATTATTTTATTCCGAGCTATGACGAGGCGACTCTCCTTAGCGGTGAGACCGACTGCGCTAAAATTGCCGATTTCTTTATTCGGATGGGGGCGACAAATATCATCCTCAAGCTCGGTGCGGACGGGGCGTATGTCAAGACTCCGCAGCGGGAGTTTACTGTGCCGGCGTTCAAGGATATCAAGGTGATTGATACCACTGGGTGTGGGGATAACTTCGTGGCCGGGGTTGCGTACGGATTGTCTAAGGATCTAGAGCTGGAGGATGCGGTGCGCCTCGGCTGCGCGGTGGCCGGGATCAACGCCGGGTATGTCGGCGGTAGCGGCGGGCTGGAATCGATCGCAGTGGTGCGGGACTTTTTGGCCGAGCGTGGAATTGAGATAAACGGGTTATAGTGGGTACTATAGCGGTTTTCTTTATTTTTTTTGGCTAGAAAAACGTTAAATTAGTTGAATTCTAGGGCTTTATGTATATCTTGGGAAGAAATAATAACTCTTCGCTTTACGGTATTTTAAGGATGAAGAGAGTGTCCAAGTACGACTGAAGGTTGTAGGCCTGCGGGGTGAGGTTTTAGGCTGGGTAAAATTGGGGCTTTCTACGCGGAGCGTGTTTTTGGAGGTTCGTTTCCTGGCGACCTATGATTATACTCCCAGCCGCTGCTCGGGCAAAGCAGGTAAATGTCGCCTGCGTGGCGACCAGTGTATCGCTTCAGCAAAATATGAAAATTGCGGTTGACAATTTTCGTGATATGCGAAAGGTTTGGGTGTGGCTGGCCGAAGCAGAAGTGACTTGTCTATGCTACAAAACCTAGTTTTTCAGCGTAGATTAAAGAGAATAGACAAACAAACAACAACAACTTGATTATTTGCATAAGTGTAGTATCTTTATTAGGGTTTGATTATTAAGGAGTAGGTATGTTAGCAACACTCAAAGATGTTCTGGAAGCAGCACGTGAAGGCAGGTATGCCGTGGGGGCATTCAATATTGTATGCGGTCTGAGGCTTGTCGCCGCTGATCAAGGCGGCGGAGAAGAAACGTTCGCCACTGATTCTCAATATTGCCGAAGTCTCATTCAATGATTGTGATATCACCCGTATCTCTCCGGCCATTGTCCAGGCGGCAAAGGATGCGACAGTGCCGGTGGTGATCAATCTTGACCATGGGTTGACCGATGAGGCAATCCAAATTGCAGTGCGTCACGGTTTCAGCTCAATTATGTTTGATGGCTCGAAGCTGACCTATGAAGAGAATATTGACAAGACCAAGGAGGTCGTCGGTATCAGCCATCCTCTGGGGATCTCGGTCGAGGCGGAAATTGGGCATGTCGGCGGCGGTGAGGCTGAGGCTGGAGAGGCGCAAGAGGTCGATACCAACGCCTTTACCCGGATCGGAGAGGTCGAGGATTTTGTAGCGCGTACGGGCGTGGATGCTTTGGCGGTAGCGATCGGTAATGTTCATGGATTCTATAAGGGTGAGCCCAAGCTCCAGTTTGAACTATTGGAGCAGATTGCGGCAGTGTCCAAGGTGCCGCTGGTACTTCATGGTGGTTCGGGTATCTCCGACGACGACTTCCGCAAGGCTGCGTCTCTGGGTATCTGTAAGATCAACTTCTATACTGGGCTCTCTCACGCGGTACATGAGAACCTTACTGCTTATATCAAGGAGCTTGACGGTAAGTATGTCGATTTGACCTCGTATGCTTGGAATATGATGAACTCTATCCAGGCGGTGGCGGAAGACCGGATGGAGGTCTTTGGCAGTGCGGGTAAGGCGTAAGGCTTGGTAAGAGTTTGAGTGTTTAGTTCGAGATTTAAGATATCAGCCGGTAGCGCAGCTACCGGCTGATATCTTTGTATTATCATATATAAATAAACGGGTAGGAAGACTCCATGGATTAACGGGAGGTTTTAGTGGTGTAAGAAGCAGTCTCGACTCTTAGCGGAGCTGAGGCTTGAGGCTGGGCGTGGCGAAGAAAATTCTACAAGTTAATTATCAGTGGGGTTTAATCAAGGTGATATTTTGGATGTAGTGAGTGTCGGGGGCGTCGATAATGGTGGGTTGCTTGAGAGTGAACTTGACGGAGTTGGTCTTGGTATTCTTCACCTTATTCTGAATGATATTGGAGATCTGCTTGATGCTGGAGATATTCCGGGGTCTGCTGCCGGCGCCGGTAACCTGGTCGAGGGTAGCGAGGTCTATTTTCTGCAGCTTCTTGTCGTTGGTCATTGGTCTACTCCTTCGGGCGGTAATTTGAATACTCTGGCAGCTTATTATTTGATGTCTTCTTCTGGTTATTATACCTCGGTAGATGTAGGGGGCGAGAGCATTGTTTCAGAAATTCTTTGGATTTTTCTGGCAGGAGCAGACAGAGCATACAGCGTGGGAGCGTGATTACTTCTTATCTGCGTCAGGGTTATCCTTGGGCTTCGTGTTATTCTGCTTTACTTTGTTGAGGAATTCGTCTGCCTGATGGAGGTTCTCAGATAAGGTTCCGGCGGCTTTAGCGACGGTGGAGGAGACGGCAGAAGAGAGGTTCTCCCGAGTTTTGGAGATATTATCGGCTAGCTTACTGCTGGTTGTCTGGAGCTTTGCAGAGGCATCATCGGCGGCTTTGGCAATACCTTTTGAGGCTTCAGAGGCGACCTCGGAGAGGTTCTTGGAGGCATCAGAGGCAATATTTGAGATCTTCTTCGAGGCATCGTGGGCGGCGGTGGAGAGGGTGCGGGAGGCGTCGGCAGCGGCTTGGGCGATCTTCTCGCTGACTTGGCTTAGGTCTATACCTGGGGTAGGCTCGGGCTTCTCAGCTTGAGTCTGGTTCTGTTTTGCGTTTTGCTCGGGCTTCTCTGCTTGAGTCTGGTTTTGTTTTGCGTTCTGCTCGGGCATCGCTGTCTCCTTGAATTTGGGGTAAAAAACCTACCGGCACCGTTCTTCTCCGGGGAAGGGGGTACTACTCTTCAATCCGGGCAGACTCAGCTTTGTTCGGAATCGGAATTCGGTTGAGTCAAGCCGGAAGCTGTTGAATTTGATTTGGCCTTGAGGTTATCCTGCTGCTCTAATGCGGCAAGGGTACTCCTGCAGTCGGCGATGGTGTCGAGCAGGGTGGTAGTTAGATTGAGCTGTTTCATGAAGCTGTCCATAATTACTCCTCTTCTCCCGCTGCCGGGCGGGCTGTTCTGGGCATTATCGAGAAATCGCTGTAGTGGCATGATCGCTAGTAGCCACAGGGCAGAATGATACAATTTCCTTTGAATTATAGCGCAGAAAGATTTGGGAAAGTTTTGATTTGTGTTAGGATTTTGTTTGGAAGGTTGATTTTTAACTTTAGGTTTGTGGTAAGATAAATAACCAAATGTGAGCAAAGGCACAGCGTTTGCGAGGGGTGCAGGGGGGCTTGATGCCCGTAAAGGGTGCAAGAAGCCCCAGGCAAAAGAAGGAATTTCCTTGTCTTGAATCTAATTTTATGATCGGTTGTAAAGAGTGAGTACAGGAGGATGGAAAAAACGCTGCTCAAACCGGTTTCAGCCGGCTGAGCAGCGTAGTGGGACGGGAGGTTGGAGAAACTCTGAGCCTTGGGAGGTGTAAGCTTGTGTTTGTATTAGCATTATGGCTTATACGCTGTTCTGAATGTGTTTATGCCGGCCCTGGTGGGGTTGGATCAGTAAACATAGGGGCGCCCTTGGGGTTGGAAAAAGAGCTGGATTTTAGCGCGTCTTCGGCGTGTTTCATGGCATCGGGGATCTCTTCGGCGATGTTTGAGAGTTTGGAAGCTGCGCCACTGGCAAGGTTTCCGATTGTTTTGACCTTGACGTGCGGGATGCTGATGCCGCCGGTGATCTGGTCGAGTTCTTCTGGCTTGAGTGCTGATATTTTAGATCTTTCAATACGGTTCTGGTTCATGGTCTGCCCTTTCTTCAGGTTATTCATGGTAGTATAAGGGTGGATGATTAGGGATGGATTGGCTTGTGGTTAGGTCTTTATGTGGCTGGTAAAGATAATTTGCGATATTCGGTATAGTTTTACATCTCTGTAGATGAGCGAGGGCGGGAGTTGTTTCAGTGTTTTGTTATTAAGAATTTTTTGTCGCGGGTTTAGCATTGGGCGGCAGGGAGCAAAGTTGAAGAGGTGGTGAGTCATCGCGTTGAGAATCGAGGTTTAGGTCTGGAGTTGGGTAGGGAGCGGCTGAGGTGAGCAGAAGTTTAGCCGAGGTCAGAGTACCTCGATGAGTTCTCCTAGATTCTGAATCCTTAATAGAATATGTAGCTTTTGGTGGGGAGAGTCGGTATTTTCTGCTATATCTTGTAATGATTCGATTTGATTTTGAATATTCGTGAGGAAAAGATCACGTGGGGTGTCGGTACCGGCGGCGGTGATCTGGTCGAGAGTGGTGAGGTCGAGGACTTGTTTTTTACTGGCTGTTTTAGGTTTGCCCATGGAGCTTCTCCTCTTCAGTAGGTTGGTGCAGAGTACTGTACTTTATTATACTATATACTATCTAGATGCTGTTACCACAAGTTAGTTGTTTCAATTTTTGTTTTTTTTTGGGGGGGGGGAGGGGATTGGGCAGTAGTAAGGTTACCGGTTAAAGATCTGATGAACAAGGGGGGGGGATAGTAACGACTGAGAATGTGATCATAGGAAGCCAAGGAACGAACTCTACGCAATCGTCCCGCGCAAAAAGCCCGGCTTCATTTGAGCATCAAACTCAATCCGCAGGCTTGCAGGCTTCAGCTAGCGTAACTTTATATTCATCCTACCTAAAAAAACAAACCTCATGCGTCGGGAATTTTTTTTTATTTTTCTGAAACAATCTTCCCCTTTCTGCATCTATTACGTTATACTAAGAAAAAATAAAGAATATTAGCAACCAAGAGCAGAAAGGATACTATTATGAATAGAGAACAAGCAGAGTTGCTACTCACAGATTTCCTTGCTGGAGAGATCACCCCGGAGAATCTTGATAAACTCGAGTCCTACCAAGAGGAGCACCCTGAGTTTGCCGAGAGTCGCCGGATCGTCGAGGCTGCCTGGGGATTGGCTCCGGAGACCGACAGGGTTCTGACCGTGCCGGAACTACCGGCTGAGATACTGAGCCAGGTCGAAAATAGCAGACAGAAGAAGATCCTTAGGCTCGAACCAGAGTTCCTCCATAATCTCGCCGCGGCTGGCGACGGAAATTCCGACTTTAAACCGCTCAAGCCGGAGACACCGGAGGATAGCGGCAACGGGTTGAAGGGCGCACCGGATCCTAAGCAGAACTGATTATTTCAGCGCTACGGGCAGCTCGGGCTGCCCGTAATTATTTTATAGGAAACGAGATTGTTGTTACTCGCAACGGCGTAGCGCCGAGTGGCTGCAAGTGGAAAAGAAAAAAAAAGCAAAGTTCTGAAAAAACTGGAAACTTTTGCTGCATAAACGTAGAATAAGGTTGTTCATAACTCTAACCTCAACCATAAGGGAGTAATAAATGAATAATCACCAAAAACTTGCGCACGACCTCGAGAACAATTTCCAAAACAACCTCAGCACTCTAACCACCACCTCCAGCACTAATACCTCTCCCACTCGCAATAATTCAGAACCCTATAGCATAGTAGATGTCATCAAGAACGCCAACCGCATATTCTTGAATCCGGATTCCGATATTGAACCTATATAGTCTCGTTGATATCCAACTTGAACTGTGGGCACTTTCTGCCAATCCATGAGTAGAGTGATATTTGTTGTCGCTTTGGCTGGAGTGTGCAGTTCGGTAACACTCAAGAATATTGGTTATTCAGAAAATTGCGTTGGCTATTTTTTGAATATGACGCTGGGTTTTAGGCATAGTGGGTAATACCTTCTAGCCAGTCTCATGCTTTTGTAATACGCTTACGAAAATAGCTCTGTGTGGGCTGCACACCGAGGTGGTAAGGGCGATTAGCCCTTAGGCGAGGGGTTTGGGGGCAGACTGCCCCCAAACGGAAAGCTTATAGTTAACGAAAGAGTTTCTGCTGCAGCCAGCGCATCGCATCTACCGCCTGGCCAGCGCTGATGATGCGCCTGAGTTCGCTCATGTCTGTGTCTGCCAGCCAGCGCTCAAGCCCCTGAAGAAAGGTAATACTGGTCTCCAGCGCGTCGCGGCCGTCTTCGCGGTACGGGTATTGATCCATCGAGTACCAGCCGGAGTAACCGACCTCTCTGAGCCAGTATAGGAGTTCGACATACTCGCTGAGATGTATCGAACCGACGATCATGTCGTCGTCCCAGTAGCGGTAGTTGTCATTGAAGTGCATGTGAAAGAGTTTACCTTTGTCGCTGAGCAGGGCGACGGATTCGGCAACATTCTCCCCGGCGTAGAGGGCGTGGCCGACATCAATGGTGACCCCGACATTCTCCAGGCCGGTATCGAGCGCGACCAAGAGGGTATCAGCGGCGCGAGCCAGGAAGGAGTGGTTGCGCGGCTCTTTCGGCTTGTATTCCAGTGAGAATTTGAGGTCTTTGAATTCGCCGGCGAGGTTGGCGATTGACTCGACCAGGTAGCCGCGTTCGGAAATAAAGTCGGACTGCAGCGGGTAGTCGTAGCCGTCCTGCCCCGGCCAGAGGTTGATTAGCGGGCATGCTAGCTCCTGCGCAATCTCAGACATCTCCCGCAGATAGTCCAGCGCGGAAGAACGTACTGCCGGATCTTTGGCTGCTATCGAACCCTTGCCCCACTCCTTCTGTGAGAAGAGATCGGGGATGATGCTGACACAACCAAGGCCGAGATCCTGCAAGGCGGTCTTCATCTCCAGGTAGTTGTTACGGTCGATATCCCAGGTGCCGACAAATTCGATACCCTCGACCGCTTCGATGGTGGCGGCTTGCTTTAGCATCTCGGTGGGGGAGGGGGTGTCTTTGTAACCGGTGGAGAGGAAACGGTCACAGGTGTTGCCGAGGTTGCCTAGAATTACTGCATACTTAATCATGATCTGTTATCTCCTTATCCTGCAAATATATGACTGCCCGGCGCTTTTTTGCTTAAAGAGCCGGATGTGAAGTGTATATAAATTCCTGTGAACCTAT
This sequence comes from Planctomycetota bacterium, assembly GCA_963556115.3. Taxonomy (GTDB): domain Bacteria; phylum Planctomycetota; class SZUA-567; order SZUA-567; family SZUA-567. Next base: position 44,340 of record CAUVYI020000010.1, read on the forward strand.
GTGCCGAATTGTCACTGATATGCTCTTTGCGACGAAGCTTCAGCTAATCGGCTCAGCTTGGAGTGTAGATCGCGACACTCTCGCGCTTGACGAGTTCGGTGCTGATAAGGTTCACCATCGGGGCGCGGGTGGTTGTATGATTGAGCTTGAGGTAGAGCATATCCAGCGCTACCTGCCCGATCTGGCGCTTGGGCACATTGACCGTACTCAACGACGGCGAGGCGACCTCGGACATAGATAGATTGTCAAAGCCGATAAGCGATATATCCTCAGGTACGCGGATATTGTACTCCTGAAAGGCCTTCATCGCGCCGAGGGCGATAATGTCGTTGGTGGCGAATAACGCTGACGGCAGGTTGACCCCGCGCTGCAGGTGGGCTGCCATATCGGTGTAGGCGCCGCTAAAGGTGGAGTCGACATCCAGTATGTACTCTGGATGTAACTCGAGCTCGAGGCTGTGCATCGAGCGGGAGAAGGCCTGCTCACGCAGGAGAAAGTTCTCGGTGGAGATTGAACTCTTGAGCATGCCTATCCGGCGGTGCCCCAATTCCTGTAGGTAGCTTACCACTTTGTAGACCGCGTCCATATTGTTCATATTTACATAGTCGGCACTGACGCTGTAGATATACGCATCAATAAAGACGATGGTCTTCTCCGTAGCGAGAAAGGCCTGGATGTCACTCCGGCTGAGCTCGGTGGCCAGGACGACATAGCCGTCTATACCTGGGCTGTTAACCACCTTCTCCAGGATATCCTCCAGCGGTACCTCGGTGGGGCAGGACTCGATTTCGACAGTCATATTGTGTAGTTTGGCTGAGTCCATAACCCCGTTGAGATACTCGGCGATAAAGTATTCATGGTCAAGGTTGACCGTATGTCCGTGGCGGGAGATTTTGAGAAAGCGGATGGTGCGCTGCTGCTCCTCCTGTACTAGTCTGCCCGGCAGGGGATATCCCAGCTCCCGTGCGGTCTCGATAATACGCTCGCGCGTATCCTTGCCCACGCCCTGCTTGTTGTTGAGTGCTAGCGAGACTGCCGCTACAGATACTCCGGCTCTCTCTGCGATATCTTTTATGCCTATTTTCATTTTTTCCCTTCTGAACTCTGACTGCCAGGAGCAGAACCCTTGTGTAAAGTAGGCTATTATAAGGGTATAATAAAATAAATTAAGCTGTTTTATCTACAAGCGTACAATAAAAAATATAGTCCCGAATAGTACAGTTTTGCGTAAATGCCAGCTTAATTAATTTTAGCGAAGCCGGGCAGCGAGTTGTTCTTCTAGGCTGAATACGGCTTTTGTGGGTATAAGTTGTTATTTATTAGCGCTTTAACTGTATTCTGTTACTGAAATATCGATATTAATAGTGCTTTTAAGAGGCACGGATACTTATTGTTTATGGTCTATGTATTTAATACTACTCAATAAAATTCAGCTAAACAACTAAAAAAAATAAAAAAAATTAAGAAGAAAACTTGCGTAACTGTAAGTCAATGTGATAGAATCAAGATGTGTTGAGTTTTGAATAATTTTGTTTAATGGAGAAAAAGTTATGAAAAAAATCATTCTATCTGTGCTTGTGATTCTCGCTCTTTTCGCTGTTACCTTCAATGTCGCGCAGGCGGGTGACAAGAAGTACACCATCGCTACTGTCGTCAAGATTGACGGTATTCCTTGGTTTGACCGGATGCGCCAAGGGGTGGATGAGTATGGTGAGGAGACTGGTAATGAGACAATATTCATGGGGCCGGCGCAGGCCGATGCGGCGCAGCAGGTGCAGATTATCGAGAATCTGATCGCACAGCAGGTAGATGCTATCTGTGTTGTGCCTTTCTCTCCAGAAGCGCTGGAACCTGTACTCAAACGCGCTCGAGACGCCGGAATTGTCGTGGTAGTGCATGAAGCCTCCGACCAGAAGAACGCTGATGCGATTATCGAAGCCTTCCAGAATCAGGCTTACGGCGCGCAGATGCTCAAGATCCTCGCAGAAAAGATGGGCGGCAAGGGCGAATTCACCAACTTTGTCGGTAGTCTTACCAGTAAGTCACACAATGAGTGGATGGACGGCGCTGAGGCTGAGCAGCAGAAGGACTACCCAGAGATGAAGCTCGTCAGTAAGCGTAACGAAGATTATGATGATCAGAACAAGGCGTATGAGAAGACCAAGGAACTCCTTACCGCATATCCTGACCTCAAGGGTGTACTCGGCAGTGCTAGTACCACTGCTCCTGGAGCCGGACTGGCGGTGGAAGAAGCAGGTCTGCAGGATGTGGTGAGCGTGGTTGGAACTAGTCTGCCAAGTGTCTGCAAGCAGTATCTGGAGTCTGGTGCGGTCGATTACATCGCTTTCTGGGATCCAGCCATGGCCGGTAAGGCGATGAATGAGATTGCAGTCAAGATCCTCGACGGCAAGAAGGCGGAACTCAAGGACGGCGCCAATCTCGGTATTGAGGGTTATGAATCACTCAAACAGGATCCAAAGAAACCTAATCTCTTCTATGGACAGGCCTGGGTCTTCGTTGATAAGGATAACATGGATAAGTATAACTTCTAACGGTGTAATTGCAACATAAAGCTGACCGGACATCTGTACCGGTAAACCTATAAACACACAATAAACCTGAGCAAGTAAGGGAGTCATAAGTCGTCACGAGGATGGCTCCCTATCTTTTTACCTTGATTTACGCTTGTTTCAGCGTTATGTGAGTACAGTTCGACAATAAAAAAATGGATAATAAGATGATGGATAATAATGGGCAAATTGATTTTATTCACATGCAGGATATAGATAAGAAGTTCTCCGGGGTGCATGCGCTCAACCGTGTGAGCCTGCGGATGCAGCCCGGTGAGGTGCGGTGCCTGGCCGGGGAGAATGGCTCGGGTAAGTCCACTCTGATTAAGGTACTCTCCGGGGTGTATAAGCCGGAGGGCGGGATAATTACGATCAATAACAACTCCTACCGGCGGATAACCCCGATTGAATCAATGGGCGAGGGCGTGCAGATAATTTATCAGGATTTTTCGCTCTTTCCTAATTTGACCGTGGCTGAGAATATCGCGATGAATTCGCTCTGCGAGAATAAACGGGCGTTCTACAGTGTGCGCGAAGCTAAGGAGATTGCCCAGAAAGCGCTGGGAAAAATCGGCATAGATCTGCCGCTCTCGGCGGTGACTGAGGAACTCTCGGTCGCCGATCGGCAGCTTATCGCGATTGCACGGGCGATGGTCAATGACGCCAAGCTGATCGTGATGGATGAGGCGACAACCGCGTTGACCCAGAATGAGGTGGACAAGCTCTTCTCGATTATTCTTGACCTCAAGAGTAAGGGGATCGCGACCCTCTTTGTCAGCCATAAACTCCGTGAAGTGCTGGAGATCAGTGAGACGATAACTATTCTGCGTAACGGCAAGCTGGTCTCCGAAGGCGAAACCAAAGACTATGATGAGGCGAGTATCTCGTATCATATGACCGGCAGGGATATCGCCAAGACTCGGTTCAAGCCCTTTCCGGCGCCGGAACACGCTCCGCCGGCTCTAGAGCTGCAAGGGCTCGGTAATGAGTGTGATTTCAGAAATATCTCCTTTACCCTTAACCCTGGGGATATCGTTGGAATTACCGGTCTGCTGGGCTGTGGGCGTAATGAACTGATGGAGGCGCTCTTTGGATTGCGCCCGTACAGTCGGGGCAAGGTCTTGCTGCAGGGGCGGGAGGTGAAGCTCAATAGTATCGAGGCGGCGATGGAAAATCACATCGGGCTGGTGCCGGAGGATCGCCTTACCGAAGGGCTCTTCCTGGATCAGCCGATCAATGACAATATTACCGTGAGTATCCTCGACCGCATTAAGGGTGCGTTCGGACTCCTCAATGGGGCAGAGGGTAAGCGCATCGTCGCTAAGCAGATCACGGATATGAAGATTGTCACCCCGGATGCGAATAACCCGGTAAGTAGTCTCTCCGGGGGTAATCAGCAGCGGGTGGTACTCGGCAAATGGCTGGCCAGCGATATCAGGATACTGATGCTCAACGGGCCTACCGTCGGCGTGGATATCGGCTCCAAGGAGGAGATCCATAAGAAGCTCAAGGAACTCGCTGGGCGTGGGCTGGCGGTACTTATGATCTCCGACGATCTGCCGGAACTGGTGCAGAATACCAGCCGGATAATCCTGATGCATAAGGGTGAGATCGTCACCGAGTTTGACTGTGGCAATTCCGAGGAGAATGATATTATTACCAAGATGAAAGAACTGCGCTGACGGATGGTGAGTAGGATGTGCAGCACGGTTTATTGGACAATTAACGACAGGTGTTTAGTGCGATGAAAAACCTTATCAAACGACAAGAATTTTATATACTGCTGGTAATTATTGTACTGGCTCTGGTTATCGGGACAAAGAACGGCGCTTTCTATTCGCTCTCCAATATCTTCTCGCTCTGCAAGAGTACGGTGGTGATGGGGATCTTTGCGATGGGGACGCTGGTGGTGCTGCTCAGTGGTGGGATCGATGTCTCGATGACGGCGGTGGCGGCGTTCAGCATGTATCTGACCTGCTCCTGGGCGGTGACACATGGGCAGGAAGCACCAATAATCCTCGCCTTTCTGATGTCGATGGGAATCGGCGGCGTACTCGGAGTGATCAATGGGCTACTGGTGAGCCTCTTTGATTTTCCTACTATGATTGTGTCACTGGGGACGAGCTACGCCTTTGCCGGCTTTATCTACACCTTTATCAGTACGCGTATTGTAAATGTGCTGCCGAAGAATCTGACCGCGTTTTCTAAGAGTGAGATTCTGACTGCGACCCTGGATAATGGGCGCAAAGTCGGGCTGACCAGCGCCTTTCTGATCATGCTGGCGGTGATGCTGGTGACCTTCCTCATGCTGCGTTTTACCATGCTCGGGCGGAGTGTCTTCGCGATTGGCGGTTCGCAGAGTGCGGCCGAACGTGCCGGGATAAACGTGAAGCTGGTCAAGTTTCTGATCTACCCCTTTGTCGGGGTCACCGCCGGACTCGCTGGAATCATTCATTCCGCCTTTATGCGTAATTCAAATCCTTTCGACCTGATCGGTACCGAACTCAATGTGATCGCGGCGACCGTACTCGGTGGGGCGAATGTCGGCGGGGGCAAGGGGACGGTTATCGGTACCTTCCTCGGGGTGGTGCTGATGGTGATTGTCAATAATAGCCTGATCTTTATGGGTATACCCAGTTATTGGCAGCGGGTGACGACCGGTATTATCATTATTCTGGCTACCGGTATACCTGCACTCGCCAAGCGCTACTCTGAGCGCAAGTCGGCTTTGTAAAGAAATTGAGGAGAGAACGTGAACATACTTAGTAAGATTAAGAATAGCTTATTCAATGACCCGGATCGGGATAGACTTCTTATCATCGTACTCGCTATCTTTGTGTTGATGTCGGTTCTGAACTTTGAGAAATTTGTCTCGCTCAGAAATATCCAGTCGATGCTCTACTCCTTTCCGGAGCTCGGAATATTTGCCCTGGGGATAATGGTGGCGTTGATTACCGGCGGTATCGACCTCTCGATAGTTGGGATCGCCAACCTCTCGAGCGTGACGGCGGCGCTGATCATGACCAAATTTTCCGGGGTGGGCTCGGAAGCCGGGGTCGTAGCGCTGGCGGTAATCGTCGCACTCGCGGTGGCGACCCTCTGTGGTCTCTTCAATGGCTTTATTATCGGTACGATCAAGATTCATCCGATTCTCGCCACCCTCGGTACCTTCCAGCTCTACGGCGGGATTGCCGTGATCATTACCAAGGGGTATGCGGTCTTCGGTTTTGCCGACAGCTTTATCTTTGCCGGTAACGGCAAGGTGTTTGATATTCCCTTCCCGTTCATCGTCTATGTGGTCGTGGTGGCGCTGCTGGCGGTTATCCTCAAGCAGACTGCTTTCGGCAAACGGATCTACCTGGTCGGCAGTAATAGTACGGCCAGCCGCTACTCCGGTATCAGTAACGAGAAGGTACTCCTCAAGACCTATATGCTAGTCGGGCTGCTCGGAGGAATTGCGGGATTGATAATGATTGCTCGTACCAATTCGGCCAAGGCGGATTACGGTGCGTCCTATACCTTGCAGGCGATACTGGTCTGTCTGCTTGGAGGGGTTGACTGGACCGGAGGCTTTGGCAGAATTTCGAGTGTGGTTATTTCGGTGATCGGACTCCAGTTCCTCTCCAGCGGTTTCAATCTGCTTCGCTTCAATAATTTTGCCCGGGACTTTACCTGGGGGGCGTTCCTGATCTTTATTATCGTCTTTAATTATTATATGCATCAGATTGATGAGGAGCGGGAGAAGCGGCGGTTGAGTCTACAGCGGCGCCAAGCGGTACAGACCTAACGGAGCAGGTTGCAGAAGGGGGAATAAATACTGGTGGTAACTTGGTTTTAACATATACAAGAGTAAAGGAAGAGATAATGAAGAAATTTGTCAATAAACCCGAGGAGTATGTGGATGATATGCTTGAAGGTCTGTATGCGGCGCATCCGGATATGCTGACCTATGTCAATGACGATAAACGCTGTCTGGTACGTGCTGGGGGGAAGCAGGAGGGTAAGGTGGCGCTGGCGACCGGTGGTGGGAGCGGGCATCTGCCGTTATTTTTAGGGTATGTCGGGGCGGGTATGCTCGACGGTTGTGCTATCGGTGGGGTCTTTCAGTCGCCGAGTGCGGAGCAGATGTACGAGGTGACCAAGGCGATCGACAGCGGGGCGGGGACGCTCTACATCTACGGTAATTATACCGGTGATATCATCAATTTTGAGATGGCCGCGGAGATGGCGGAGATGGACGATATTCGGGTACTCAACCTTACTGGTAAGGATGATGTAGCGAGTAAGAAGAAGGGCGAGGAGGACAAGCGCCGCGGAGTGGCCGGGATCTTCTTTGTCTATAAGTGTGCCGGGGCGGCGGCCGAGGCGCGCTTATCCCTGGATGAGGTGCTGCGGGTGGCGCAGAAGGCGGTGGATAATGTACGCACTATGGGCGTGGCCTTTACCCCGTGCATCATCCCTGAGGTGGGTAAACCCTCCTTTACCCTCGGTGAGGGTGAGATGGAGATCGGGATGGGAATTCACGGTGAGCCCGGCGTGGGGCGGGGTGAGTTGATCGCGGCGGATGAAATTGTCGATGCTATGCTTGAACCGATCCTCAACGATCTGCCGTATACCGCCGGGGATGAGGTCGCGGTACTCATCAACGGTCTCGGTGCGACCCCGCTGGAGGAACAGTATATTATCTATCGCCGGGTAGCCGAGATTCTGGGTGAGAAGGATATCACGGTTGCCAAGGTCTATGTTGGCGAGTACGCAACTAGTATGGAGATGACCGGGGCGTCGATCTCACTGCTCAAGCTCGATAGTGAACTCAAAGAGTATCTGCTCAGCCCGGCTGAGACCCCGTTCTTTATACAGAAATAAACAGACAGGTTCGGTGCCCGGTTCTAGCGGGAGAAAGCCGAGGGTAAGAGTTCAGGGTGCGCCGGGGTACCGGGTCGGTCAGTGTGGTGCGGCTCGGTACCGGGAGGTTTGCAGGAAAGTGGTGCGGTAGGTAGGCAACTAGTAGTGAAAGGAAGAGAGTATGGAGATGTTAACGGCTGAAGGGATTGGAGTCCTCTTCGGTAAGCTCAAGGAGACGATGTCCCGGGAGCGTGATAAATTAATAGAGATGGATAGCCTGGTCGGTGACGGAGATCTGGGGATAACTATGGACAAGGCGTTCAGTGCCGGTTGCGCCGAGATTGAGGGGATGCTTGCCGGGGGTGAGGCTGACCCGGCCAAACTGCTTATGAAGGCGGGTATGAAGATGGCTTCGGCGGCGCCCTCGACCATGGGTACGCTCATGGGCAGCGGTTTTCTCAGCGGCGGCAAAGCCCTCAAAGGGGTGGAGGCGCTGGGTACGCCTGAACTTGCCGTTTTCTTCCGGGCCTTTCTGGAGGTGGTTGAGCAGCGGGGCAAGGCTAAGGTTGGGGATAAGACCGTACTGGATGTACTCAGCCCGGTAGCCGATCGGCTCAGTGAACTCAAGGCGGAACCCCTGCCGACAGCACTCGCCGCGGTCAGGCAGACCAGTGCGGCGGCGCTCGAGAGTACCAAGGATCTGGTGGCGCAGCACGGCAAGGCGGCGACCTTTTCTGAGAAGTCCAAGGGGCTTATCGATCAGGGAGCGTATGTAATTGACTTGATCGTCGGCTGTTTTGTGGCTACGGTCTGCGCGTAGCGCGGATTGGGGTTGGTTGCTTTGGGAGTAGTAGGTAGATTTTGGGGTTGTGGCTAATGAAGCGGTGGTTGCAGAAATTATGGAGAATTTGGTAAAAACTAGACTTTATGTGGGGTGATGGTAGATATTTTTTGTCTTGTTTGTCCCGTTTTAATGTAATTCCTCCCGTAATCGGGAGGTTTTTTTTTGAAAATTACGGAAGAATGTAGAGGGAAACGGGGAATATTTCTTTGACAAAATTTGTATATTATTTTAGCATTGAAGGTAGTGATGCTGAATAACCTGGTGTTTGTGTCGGTTATAGATTATTCCGAATAATTGTTTTTGCTTACCGGTGAATTATCGCCGGTTAGATAAGAGGCTCAGTATGCCTTATCTGTGGAGTAGGCTACGCGACTGTATCGATTCAGTGCGGCTCAGAGTCTATGCGGTGACCTTGCTTATTATCCTTCTCGGAGTTCTGCTTACTACCCTCTCGGTGCTTTATCGGGATTGGGTGGTACGGCGTACGGTTATGCATGAGGCGGATATTGTGGCGTCGGCTATCGACCCGGCGCGTCTGGAAGCTTTGAACCGGGGGCGTGTCGGCTCATGTGAGCTTGATAGGTTGCGCCTCGGGGCTGAGTTGACAAATATCTGCGAGTTCAAGGAGAATTATCGCGCCCTCTACCTGCTGGGACGAAATCAGGAGGGTGAGATAGTCGATTATGCTTGTAGCCGGGGGGCGCTTAGTATTGATGAATTAGCGGCGAAAGCCGAGTGCCGGAGTCGGCTTGCGGCTTATCAGGAACCGTTCAGGACTCAGGAACCGCTGGTGCTCTCACCGCAATCAGGTTGTACGCAGAGCGGCCTGCTGGTGCTGATGCCGATAACCACCAGCGTTACCAGTGAGCTGGAGACGGCCAAGCTACAGAAGGCCAGGGAGATGGCCGCTGCGGCTGGCGCGTTTTACAGAAAATATGGTAAGCAGGCCCTCTTGGAGGCGGTCAATACGCGTTCGGTACCAGATTTTTTACAGAACGACTCATATGCTTTTATCTGTGATGACGAGGTGCGTGTCCTTGCTCATCCTTTCAAGCCTGAACTTATCGGTAAGGATCTGCTGGAGGTGGCGGATCGGCCGGGTGGGAAGTATTTCCGCCGCGAGATTAGGGAGCTGGCGGACGGTGCGGGGCAGGGATGGGTAGATTATGAGTACGTCAACCCGGTGAGCGGGCAGCTCGAACCCAAGAATACCTATATTACACGGATTGATGATATAATTATCGCCGTCGGGGCGTATAAGGGCGCTGGACGTACGGCAGCGGTGCTCGGTATCGAACTCGAGCCGGGTACTGGCGCAATACGCTGATTGCGGCTGCAATCCCTTCACTGCTTCTGACAACACTCTTACTCGCGGTTCAGTATCTCTATTTGCGCTTGAGCCGTCGGCGGGAAGAGTTAGCTAACCCGAGCAAACAGGGTTGGCTCAGTTCGCTTGAGGGTATTGTTACCGGGGTGGTCGGGCTACTCTTGACCTTGTACCTTGCCTGGAGCGGGAATGTACTCGAGACCCATAATATCAATTCCGACTTCCAGGCGATAGCCAAGAATAAGACCGCGCTACTGGCCGAGGCCTTTCGCGTGGTCGATACTACCAAGCTGGAAGGGATTAAGGATTATTTCAACAGCTCCGGCGAGGTTACGCAGGAAGAGTTTAGCGTTTATACCAAACATCTGTTGGGAATTACCGAGGTACAGGGCTGGGGCTGGGTACCGCGGGTGACGGAGGCAGAAGTTCAGAGCTTTCTCCGGCAGACAGTGCGCGACGGGGTAGAGGGTTTTACTATCTGGGAGATGGATGAGGATGGTCAGAGAATTCCGGCGCGCAAACGGGAAGAGTATTACCCGATAAAGTATCTAGTGCCGCTGGGGGAAAACCGGAAGGCTGTCGGTTTCGACGAAGGCTCGCAGATTGACCGAAAAGAGGCCTTGAGCGCGGCCGGGAGTTCGGGGCTCAGTACGGCTTCGTCGCCGCTGAAACTTGTGTCTGAACAGGAGGAGCAGAAAGGGATTTTGGTATTCAAACCGGTGTATGCTCCAGGCGGCAGTCTCCGTGGCTTCGCCTTGGTCATTCTGCGTCTACAGAATCTGCTCGCCAGAGCCAGGCCGGACAGGAATGTGTACCTGTCGATGCTTTTGCTTACCGATCAGGGCGGGAAGGAACTCCTCTCCTGTAGTTTTAATCTTGGGAAAGATGAGGGGTGTCCGGTTAATGATGAGGGTGAGTATGTACTCTGGCGACCGGTCTTTATCTTTGGCAAGACCTTTATGATTATCGGTACGGCCGGGAGCGAATTTTTGCAGCACCATTTCCGGGTGGTCTGGTGGCTGGTGCTGATAATCGGAGCATTCTTCTCAGGATTGGCGGCGTGGTTTATCGGCGGGATCGTCAGACAGAAGCTCAGCCTCGACACTATCGTCAGTGAGCAGACCAGGGATCTGGTCGCCACCAAGGAATACCTCCTGGCGACGATCAACTCGATTTGTGACGGGGTTATCAGTTTTGATGAGCAGGCGCAGGTTACCGAGATGAACGCTATCGCCGAGGAGTTGACCGGCTGGAGCCTTACTCAAGCGCGGGGCGAGAGTGTCTTTACCGTCTTCAAGACCGGCAGTTCCACCGCGGAGAATTCGCGGCAGTATATCATGTCGACAGTACTCACCGAGCGCAAGACCCTCCCGGAGAGGAGTGATATACTGATCTCACGGGGGCAACGGGTGCTGCATATAGTCAAGAGCTTTGCGCCGATTATCGGCGAGGCGCAGTCAGTTCTGGGCGGGGTACTGGTATTCAGGGACGTATCCAGCGAACATCAGCGCCAGCTCAAACTCGAACAGAGTGAAGAACGCCATAGGGCGATGTTTGAGAATAATTATTCGATGCAGCTCCTGGTGGCTCCGGAGTCGGGGATGATTATCGATGCCAACGTCGCTGCTTGCAACTTCTACGGCTTCAGCCGTGAGGCGATGCAGCAGCAGAAACTCTCCGATCTCTCGCTTTGCTCCTCGCAGGAGATCAGCCGGATGCTCCAGGAGACTCGGTCGCATGAGTCTCCACCCCTGGAATTCAAACAACTCAAGGCCGACAGCTCGGTGGTAGACGTTGAAATACAGGCCAGCCCGATACCGGTGCGGGGCAACATTCTGCTCTATCTGGTGGTTCAGGATATCACGGCTAAGAAGCGGGCGCAGAGTGAACTTCTAGCTACGCAGAGCAAACTACAGAAGATCATGGATACGGTGCATGTCGGGATTGTGATCATTGATGCTCGAACCCATATTATCCGTGAGGTAAATGCTGAGGCGCGGCGGATGATCGGGTTGGAGGAAGAGGAGATTGTCGGTAAGCTTTGCCATAACTTTATCTGTACGGCGTTGGTGGGGCAGTGCCCAATATCTGATCTGAAGAAGGATGTTGATAACTCGGAGCGGGTACTCGTTACCGCCGACGGGGTCGTGGTGCCGATTCTCAAGACGGTTATCAAGATAAAGATAGCCGGGATAGAGTGTCTGCTCGAGAGTTTTGTGGATATCACCGCGCAGAAACGTTTTGAACAGGATATCATAAGAAGTAATGAGAAGATGGCTCTGGCGGCAAGTGCGGCGCGCTTTGGAGTATTCGATTATGACCTGATCAATAGAGTTATTGATATTGACAGCTCAATCAGCGGTATCTATGGTATTGCCGAGGATAAGCATTATACCCCTGAAGAACTTGAAAAGTACATTCACCCAGATGACTATAGCAGCGTAATGGAAAATGTGAGCCGGGCTTTGGAGTCTGAACAGCTTTTTACCACTGAACACCGGATAATCAAAGATGACGGTGAGGAACGGGTGATCCGGCTGGAGGCCGAGATACTCCGGGACGAAGCAGGCAAGGCGGTGCGGCTGATCGGAGTGAATTATGACACTACCGAGCAGCGTCGTAATGAACGCGCTCTTAAGGAGCAGGAGAAGAATTTCCGCAGCTTTGTCGAGACCATCGACGATATGATCTTTATCGCCGATACCGGCGGCAAGATACTCTATACCAATACGACGCTTGGGCGAAAACTCGGGTATAATCTGGCGCAGCTTGGGGAGTTGGAGGTCTTGAATTTGTACTATAGCGGGCTGCAGGAAGAGGTGGAGGATAGCTTCCGGCAGATGATTGAAGGCAAGGGAAGTGTCTGTCTGGTGCCGATGCAGACCGCTACCGGGCAGTTTATACCGATTGAATCTCGAGTCTGGCAGGGGCAGTGGAACGGCGCGGACTGTATCTTCGGACTGGGGAAGGATCTTTCACAGCAGCAGGAGGCTCTTCAGCGCTTCAACAAACTCTTTGAGAGTAATCCGGCGCTAATGGCCATCTGTAGTTATCCCGATCGCTGTTTTACTGAGGTCAATAACGCCTTCCTTACCAGTATCGGTTATACCCGTGAGGAGATACTCGGCAAGACCTTCGGGAAACTCGGGATCTTTGAGGATAAAGAGCAGCAGGAGGTGATAATCCAGGAGTTGCTTGTCTACCACAAGGTCAGTAATACTGAGGTGAAGCTCTGCTGCAAAGACGGTAGCCGGGTTGACGGTATCTTCTCCGGGGAGGTGATTGAGAACCAGGGTAAAAAATACTGCCTGCTGGTGCTGGTAGATATAACCAAGCGTAAACGCACCGAACTGGAACTGCTCAGGAGTAATCAGGAGCTTGAAGCTGCGACCGAACGCGCCAGACTCCTGGCCGAGGAGGCGGAGAAGGCCAATCAGGCTAAGAGCGAATTTCTGGCGAATATGAGCCATGAGATTCGTACCCCGATGAACGGCGTTATCGGTATGATCGAACTGCTGCAGGGTACGAAACTAGATTCTGAGCAGATGCAGTTCGCCAATACCATTAGAGCGAGTGCTGAGTCTCTGCTGACTCTGATCAATGATATTCTCGATTATTCCAAGATTGAAGCCAATAGGCTGGAATTAGAGCAGGTGAGCTTTGATTTGCAGGAACTCTTGGATAATTTCGCGGCGGCGATGAGCGTACAGGCCTTTGCCAAGAACCTGGAGTTTGTCTGCGGAATCTACCCGGAGGTGCCGGTCAAGCTTAGTGGTGATCCGGGGCGTCTTAAACAGGTGCTGATAAACCTCGCGGGTAATGCGATCAAATTCACCGAGGCCGGGAGTGTTGAGGTGTTTGTCCAGGCGCGGAAGGTTACAGCGCAGAGCGTGACCTTGGATTTTAGGGTAAGTGATACTGGTATCGGTATCGCTCCTGACCAGCAGGAGGCGCTCTTTGCCAAGTTTAGCCAGGTGGATAATAGTATTACCCGCAAATATGGTGGAACTGGACTGGGGCTGGCAATCTCCAAGGAACTGGTAGAGTTGATGGGCGGTACGATCGGGGTGACGAGTGTGGTGGGTGAGAGTACCGAATTTTACTTTGATGTGACTCTGCAGCGGGATAAGGCGGCCGATACTGCGGCAGAGGAGGAGGTGTCGTTCGCGGGCAAAAAAGCGCTCCTGATTGCCGCCAATGACGGCTTCAGGGACTATTTGCAGCTGCGCCTGGAGAGCTGGCAGCTCAGTACTTTTACCGCGGAGTCGGGGGTTAAAGGGTTGGAACTGCTCTATGCTGAGGCCGAGCGGGGACGGAGTTTTGACCTCTTGTTGCTTGATCTGGCGTTACCGGTGATGAGTGGGCAGACACTACTCCAGAATATCAAGAATGAGGCGCAGTTCAACGAAATACCGTTACTCCTCTTCACAACCCCGAATGTGGCTGAGGCAGAGGGGCTGGAGAGTATTACCGGCAGGGTGGAGTGTTTGCGTAAGCCGCCGCGGCTCAGCCGCCTCAAGCAGACTCTGGTGTCGCTCAGTGGTGCGGGCGAGGGTCTGGTTGAACGTACTGGCGAAACAGAACCGAGCGGGGTGCTCGAACCGGTGGTGTTAGCTACCTCGGCGCGACTCTTGCTGGTCGAGGATAATATAACCAATCAGCAGGTCGCGTGCGGGATGCTCAAGCGTTTCGGACTGGAGGTTGATATCGCTGGTAACGGGCAAGTGGCGCTGCAGAAGCTCGCACAGACACGGTATGACCTGGTCTTTATGGATATTCAAATGCCGCTAATGGACGGTTATACGGCGGCTACCCAGATACGTAGCGGTACCCTCGAGGGGGTGGATGCTAATACGGTGATCATTGCGATGACGGCCAATGCTATGTCTAGTGATCGGGAGCGGTGCCTGCAGGTCGGAATGAATGACTATATCTCAAAACCTATTACCAGTAGCTCTTTGGCCAAGCTTATCGCTGAGTATCTGCCCACAACTGTAGCGGCGCAAGAGAGTGGGGCGGTGGCGGCTACGAATGAGGAGATGGCGGCTACGGACGAGGTCTGGGATAAGGAGCGGCTTATTACCGAGCTGGGGGGAGATACGAACATTGTCAGAGAGATTCTGGAGTATGCTCTGGAATACTGGCCGCAGGATATACAGGAACTTGGAAGGTTGATCGCTGCGCGTGATGATCTGATACAGATTCAGCATCGGGCTCATACACTCAAAGGTGCGGCCGGCAATATCAGGGCTTTAGAGGTTATGCGCTTGGCCGGGAATATTGAAAAGGCCGAGGATTTTGTGTCTTTGACAGTTCTGTTTACGCAACTGGAGGAGGCGTTGACGGCGTTTGTGCGGGTAGCCCACGAAGAGGAGGTGTAGAATGAAGATACTGGTGGTGGAGGATGATTTTATCTCAAGAAAGGTGATCGCGTCTATTCTGTCTGAGTTCGGTACGGTCGATATTGCGGTAAATGGACTGGAGGCGCAGGAAGCGGTGCAACTGGCGCTTAAAGAGGAGAGTCCCTACAATCTCATCTGTCTGGATATTATGATGCCGGAGATGGACGGCCATGAGGTGTTGCAGAAGATAAGAGCCGATGAAGCGGCGGCAGGAGTATACCTGAATAACGGGGTCAAGATCGTTATGACTACCGCTCTGAAGGATATGAAGAATGTAATGAAGGCTTATAATAATCTCTGTGACGGTTATCTTACCAAGCCGATCGACAGAGGGGAACTGATGGCGGTACTGGTTGAATTGGAGCTGGTTGATTGAGGGTCTTATCATGAAGGTATTGGTTGCGGATGATGATTTTATTACGCGTAAGACACTCTCTTCAATGATTGAATTGAAGGGATTTGAGTGCTGCCTTGAAGCCAACGGTACGGCGGCTCTGGAACTTCTGCTCTCGCCAGAGGCGCCACCGGTGGCGGTGCTTGACTGGCAGATGCCGGGTATGAACGGGATTGATATTATCCGGGAGCTACGCCGGAAATGCAGCGATTATATTTACTGTATCCTCCTTACCGGCAAGTCTGATCCGCGCGATATCGAAAAAGGGTTTGAGGCCGGTGCCGATGACTTTATTGTCAAACCCGCAAACTTGTCGACTATTCATCAGCGGCTCAATGTGGCGCGGCGGATTATGGAGTATGATATCAAGGCGCGGGCACTACAGAATGAACTCAATAAATATGCCGATTCGATGAAACTCCTCGCCGAAGACCGCGCCAAACAGCTTATTCACGCTGATCGGCTGGCAACGCTCGGTACGCTCTCGGCCGGGCTGGCGCATGAGATAAACAATCCGGCGACCTATATTGCCGGGAATATCCAGATGATCAAGAAGAGCTGGAAGGTGATCCTGGAGAAGGTGGAATTTCCAGAGGATGCGCAGCTTGATTTTATCTTGGAAGAATTTCCCAAGATGCTCGACGGTGCGGTCAACGGGATCGAGCGGATAACCAAGATTGTCTCCAGCCTCAAGAAATATTACCGCAAGAATCCCTCTGAACACAAGGTACTCTTTACGCTTGACGCGGCGGTGCAGGAATCGCTGGAACTCTGTAAACCGCGGCTCAAACATGGTATTAACGTGGAGTATAACGGTGGGCAGAGCCAGGCTGAGGTGCTGGCTGAAAAGAGCCAGATTGAGCAGGTGATTATCAATCTGATCAATAACGCGGTTGATGCCATGGAGATGGCGCAAGCGCCGACAATGAGTATTCGGCTTGAGGAGCAGGAGGATTTTATCTGGCTCTTTCTGAGCGATAACGGTTCGGGTATACCCAAGAAGATTCAGGCTAGACTCTTCGACCCCTTCTTTTCAACCAAGACCAGCGAGAACGGAACCGGACTGGGGCTGGCGATTTCACGGAGTATTATTGAAGATCACGGCGGTAAACTGCTCTGTAAGACGCTCGAAGTCGGAACCTGTTTTTACTTCTCACTCCCCGTGGCCAAGCATAATTTGTCAAGCTGAGCGTTGACGGGTATAACCCCTGCGCAGTTGGTGCAAAGTTGTTTGCTAAGTTAATATTGCAAGTATAAGCTTATTTCTATAGCAGAATATTCCTGGATTTAACTTGTAGTAGGTTCTGGTGTTAGAATATTTGTTATAGTATAAATGTCGCTATTTACGGATGGTCGATTATTACGGCTGACTCTACTTTATTCTTCTGGCTTTATTGCGTATTAACAAACAAGATGAAGATTTCGCTCAAGTTATTACTCCTGGCTATTATGCCGGTGATACTCTTTGCAGGGATTGTTCCGGCGCTAGTGCCTCTATAATCAGGTGGAGATCGATTCGGTTATCGTTGCCGAGACCGAGCAGCAGACTACCGCGCAGCTAAAGCAGACGACGCGGGATCTTTATAAGTTCTGTGTGGTGCAGGGCGATGAGATTCAGGCGAAACTGCACAGTGACCTGCGCGTGGCTGAGTATCTGCTCACGAAGGGAGGCGGAATCAGCCTTGCAACCATGAATAAGCCTATCGGCTGGAAGGTAGTCAACCCGTTTATCAAGGAGGAGAATAAGGTAAAAGTACTTGAGGCATTATCCATGATTACGGGATAATGCCTCAATGTTTCAGGTTCGTTGATAAATTCAGGGGTGGGCAAGCTGTCTCCTCGCTCGGCTTAGGGTGCTTTACCTCTATTTGGTCGTCGGACGTAAGCGTGCAATGAGTTACTTCTTGTTATTGGCAAAACAGCCAATAAAGATCCCGATAATTTTTTCAGCGTTTTCTGCATACTTGTCCAGCACCCTGAAGCCACTCTGAACTGCTTTCTTTGTATTGTTGGCATTGTTCTTGACTTCCTGCTCGGTCATGCCCCAGAGGTTTTTATTGATCATTTTACTGATTTCGCTCATGCCGTTAGAGACCATGTCGCCGACTTTTACAATTAATCTGTTGTCTGTAGCGTCACCGGCGGCGTTGATCTGATCTAGGGTATTGCTATTGAGTTTATGGTTAGTATTCATGGCATTCTCCTTGGTTGGTTATTGGCACTGTTGAATAAATCTGGTAATAATTCTGGTCTGCGGCTTAGAGGGTATTATGGATAAATTTACCGAGCCAGCCGTTGTTTGGCACCTTCTTGAGTATGCTGTTTCTTATGCTGTTAACCTGTCCGGTGGTGAAGGCTTTCAGATCTCGCTGCATATCATCACATTCTTTCTCGGCACCGGTTATAAGGACGCTGATGTTGCGCAGATTGTCGATTCCCCAATGTGCACCGCTATCCAAGGCCTTAAGGCAGGAGAAACCTGCGTCGATACGATCCAACTCATTCTCAGCTATTCTAGCCAGTTTATTCATGATATTCTCCTTTATGCTTACGTCATTAATATGATTGTACTGCAATTTGTTTTTTGTATTCGTTGTTCGTTGTCGGTTGTATTGTCTCTTATACTTTTGTAGACGGGCTTAGGAGGTTGGGGTTTCAGATTTTTATTTTTTTTTTATAAGCAGAAGGAATATGACGGGCGGAAGCGGCTGCGTGTACGCCGGTGAAGTATGGGAAATATAGGAGGAATAGAGTTTGTTTTAAGGCTGGGGGGTATGAGGCTATTTCTGTTTAGTAGTAGGTATTGCGGGCTGGCGCTGCCGGGTTTGGCACGGTGAATTTGCGCTCCAGGAAAGGGGGGAAAGAGGCAGTAACGGGTTTATTCGCTGCGGTTGGTGATGAACTGCGGGGAGCCGGTCGGGAGTTTTTTGACGCTCTCACGGAGCATCAGGTCAGAACTGAGGCGGAGAGTGATACGCTCAGGAGCCGGGCGCTCGATACGCTCGATCAGTCGGGATACCGCGAGCTTGCCCATGCGCTCTTTTTGAATGCGGATGGTCGAGACCGGGGGGCTGAAGATCGAGCAGAAAGAGATGTCGTCGAAGCCGAAGATCGAGATGTCTCCGGGGACGTTTAGCCCGTACTCCTGGATTGCACTGAGCGCGGCGATACAGACGATATCATTTGCGGAGATAAAGGCAGTCGGCAGGGTCTGGGCGTGCTGGAGGTGTCTGAGCATATCCAGCCGTCCGTCCTCAATGGTCGGATTGACCTCGAAGTAGTACTCTGGCTTGAACTCTAGCCCATGCTTCTGCAACCCGGCTTTGTAGCCATTGAAACGTACCTCCATGTTATGAATCCAGAAGGTGCTGTTGATAAAACCAATATTGGTATGCCCGTTCTCGATGAGGTACTCGGTGGCGCGCAGGGTGGCATAATAGTTGTCAAGATAGATGGCGTCGATCTTCTCATTGGTATAAAAATCGAGGATGAGTACTGGCAGATCCAGCGAGGCGTCGGCGATCTTCTTGATATCGGCGTCGGTCATCTCGGTGCTGAGAATTATCAGCCCGCTCAGCTCGCCGCAGCGTACCGCCTGGAGCAGGGGGGCGACCCCTTCCAGGGCGTTGTTGCTGATATAGGAGATCGCCATCTGGTAGTCGTGTTCGTTGGCCTCGGTCTCTAGACCTTCGATTACCTTGGAGAAGAACTGGCTGTCCTCTATCTTGACTTGGACATCACGCTTGAAGATAAGAAAATTGATAGTCTTGACCGCACAGGGCGTTCTTCTGGCTCTGGTTCTTGGTCGGTTTATAACCGCTCTCGGCGATAGCGTCGAAGATGCGCTGGCGCGTTTTGGCCGCTGATACCGGGCTTGTTATTCAAGACCATTGAGACCGTAGACGGGGATAGTCCTAGCTGTTTGGCTATATCTTTTGCGTTCATTATTTTCTTTCATTCAGTTATTCCAGGCATTTCTGTACGGCGGTTTGCCAGCCGCGATAGAGCTGCTCACGGGTCGCGCTCTCCATCCGGCT
>CAUVYI020000011.1:0-151069 GCA_963556115.3 Planctomycetota bacterium
TAAGTAAGGGTCTCCCGTTTGTCCTGAGATGCTTTTGCAGGCGAGTAGGCGAGCGTGCAAAAGTGCCCACCAATTCCTTATTCGTCGACATTTATGTCGAGGGGGATTATTATTGGTGTTAGTAAGTAAGGGTCTCCCGTTTGTCCTAAGATGCTTTTGCAGGCGAGTAGGCGAGCGTGCAAAAGTGCCCACCAATTCCTTATTCGTCGACATTGATGTTGACGGGGATTATTATTGGTGTTAGTGAGTAAGGGTCTCCCGTTTGTCCTAAGATGCTTTTGCAGGCGAGTAGGCGAGCGTGCAAAAGTTCCCACCAATTCCTTATTCGTCGACATTGATGTTGACGGGGATTATTATTGGTGTTAGTGAGTAAGGGTCTCCCGTTTGTCCTAAGATGCTTTTGCAGGCTGGGACTTAAGGGGAGCTTTTTGGAAGGGCTCACTGCCGATAAAAATACGGCACAGAAGAGTAAGTCCAGAAGCTGCAAGACAGATTACGGCAATGCCGTAGAGCATGTTTTTGATTCCCATCCAGTGCATGACCATCGGCAGAAAAAATACACCTGAAACAGCGCCGATCTTGGAACAAAAAGCTGCCAGCCCGTGGATTGTACCGCGCATTTCAGTCGGGAATATTTCCACCGGCATCATGAAGGTGGTTGAGTTCGGTCCGGCGTTCATCAGTAAGTTGAAAGTTATAAATCCGGAAAAAATAACCCACATTGCTGCCTGTGGTTTTCCGTCAGCTCCCAGAGCGTTGGAGAGGATAACCAGCCCTATCGCCATTCCGATAAAACCAATAATCTGCAGACGGATCCGACCGACTTTTTCTACCAGAAGAATATTTACGATAAATCCGCCCAGCAGGAAAAGATCGACAAAAGCTGAGCCTTCGGTTGAGAGCATTACATTGCTGAAGATGTTGTGTTGGCCTGAATGTGCGCCTTTGGATACGATATCGGTAATGATAAGCGGGGTGAATATGCCGATGCCGTAAGTTGCCACATCCATCAGGAACCAGGGAATGGTTACCAGAATTGTCCGCCAGATATATTTTGGGGTTAATAGTTCATGGTAGCATTGCCCATGTTTTTTTATCAGGGTTTCCTGGTATTCCTGCTCTTCTATAAGTATGCGTTCGATGACTTTCATCTTGTAAGGCACATATTTGCGGATAATTTTGGCTGCGTCATGTACTCTTCCCTGCAGTAGGAGCCAACGAGGACTTTCAGGCACATATGAGCGTAGAAAGAGGACGATAACCGCGGGCAGAGCTAGAAAAGTCAGATACAGTCTCCAGGAAAAAATCTGATCCGGCAGCATCAGCATTATGCCGATGCCGATCAGAGCGGCAAAGATCATCCCCCTACCGACTGGAAGGAGAAAGCCGCGATTAGCAGCCGCCCGCGCAGGTGAGAAGGCATTAATTCTGTGACGTAGGAAGCGGCTATGGGGTAATCTGAGCCTGCGGCGTAACCGACTATGAATTGGCAGATTGAGAGCATGTAGACATCACTGGAGAGTCCGCTGAGCAAAGCTCCTACAACAGCTATAAGCATATTGAAGGTGAAGAAAAACCTGCGTCCGAAAATATCGGCAAGTCTGCCGGAAATTAGCGAACCGATAGCGGCGCCGAGAAGGGTTGAAACACCGGACAGGCCAAGTTGCCAGTATACCAATTCGAAATTATTCCTGATAAGCGGAAGGGCTACACCTATGGAAAAAATGCAGTATCCTTCAAGAAATATCCCCATCGCCGCGAGAATCCATACATAAAGATGAAGTTTGGAAAATTTTGCTTCGTCAAGCATTTCATTGAGGTTGGTTGCCACTTGATTTTTATTTGTCATTTTCTGTCCTGTAAATTTCGTTGTTGACTTGCCCGTGTAATGAGGCTTGGATTTTAATGTTATGTGTAATATTTACAATTTTCATGAAGCTTGTTTGTATACCTCAAGCGGGATTTTAAATCCACGTCTCTTTTGTGGTCGACTGTCAACCTTATTTTCTATTGCTTTCACCGATTCGTCAAGCTTATTTATTCTGGGTTTGACATTCCTTATCATGTCTTTCTTTGCACTTGCTTATTTCCATATTCATGCCTGCCGCTGTTACGCTGGCTTTCACTGCTGATGGTAATTTTATGTACTCAGAGAATTATGGCAATAAATATGAATAGCTTTTACTTCTTACAATAAGACTTTGATAACTGAACTATCTTTATAAGTAAGGTGTGATATTTCTGCCCCATGCACTTTCCTTGAGTAGAATGTAATAGTATACTTTTGGTGAAATATTTAACTGATACCTTACTATTTCTTCTTTTTCTCAAGTCTTGTCGTTGAATTCTGAATTTACAAGATTAAAGAATATCAGATATTTGTTTGTATTAAAAGTTTGAAAAATGTTAGGATAGTGTTAGTCTGTTTGTAGCCTACAGTGATATAAGTTTGGTGGATAATTGATTTATGTTCTTGAGTAGCAGGTCGATAGCATTCCCTTTGGCTGGGGTTGCCTCTGGAATGATAAGAGCGTTAAGAGGTGCAGAAGCTGTATTTTTTTTATTGTTGTTTGTAATATCATGCCTTCAGAATGCGGTTATACACTCTGAAGGCAGAATTGAATGCAGATCGCTTCTCATTATAAAGGATAGTTATAACGGCTCGTAGCGGCGCATTATATCCCCGGTGATATCGATGATCTCGCCCTCTAAAAACGGCGGTGCGCCATCTTCTGGGGTTGCGGCTCGGGGGTGGCACAGCATCCATTTATTTGCTGAAACCAGGAGTTTATCCTCGTCATATCCAGGCTGTGTCGGGGCAAGCTTGCCGCAGGTTCCCTGTAGCAACGCTACGGCAACGCGGAAGCCCTTGCCCAACCTGCCGTCACACGGTGCATAGTGCAGCGTATAGGGTAGGATTTCCAGCATGGTGCCGGTAGGTACCAGAAATGCTTCCAGCTGTTTGGTGTCGTATCTCTGGCCGGTCATATCTGCGGTAGATCCCAGAATAAATACCGTAGCGCTTGCGGTTATGCAGAGTTCACTGCACTTATGATATTCAACTGCATCCAGGGTTGTATTCGTCCCGTTACAGTAGCCCAGCTGGATAGGCAGGCCGCCGAAGAAGTGCTGCTTGAGCTCCTGAAAGATACTCTGGCTCTCCAGTTCGGGCACCGAGGCGACATAGGTGAACCCGGTTTTGGGAAGTTCGGTTACTTTGGTGTAGTGCTCGACAAAACCGGCGATATCATAGCCCTCAATTATCCGGGCGTAGCGTGAAAAAGCGCTGTCATGAATTGATTTTAGCTCCAACTTCTACTCCTTATTAAAGAACATATATTTAGTCAAATCTTATACCTCCCTATTACCATTGTGGCTAGATCTTGTATCATGCCGAATGCAGCCGGTGCGCCTATACCGTACGCCATTGCCGCTTCACCATCGCCGTAGATGCCTTCATCGGTGTAAACCCGGCAGATTACAGGACGCCAAGTAGGATCCTCTGTGCACTCTACCTGCATTATATCTATTTTTTCAATCTTCATTAATTTCTCCTATTGTATAATATGTATAAAAAAATCTGCTAATTATCTGTCAGGAAGGTGAAGTCTCCGGGTTCTCCGTACTCAGCGGCAGTTGACAGCGCGCTGATTTTCTTGGCTAGTTTTGAGACATCCTCTTCCCCTTGGACAATGCTTATGTTATGTCTGAACTTTATTTCGCTGTACGGGGCAATAGTTGCTACTCGTTTCTGGCTGCGTTCAAAGGCGCGGCTATTGGGCAGATCGGTACACGGATTCATCCCCGCGACGTAGCCTTCTGCCTCTGCGGCGGTGCGTTTCCACAGTATTGTATAGGGCAAAGTTAGTGGATCAAAGGTTATATGTGCGCCCAGATCTTGCGCGGCATTTGTCAATAGCTGATGCGCCAGACCGTCGGCGTCCGCTAGCGCGCGGTAGAGGTATACCTGCTCAATAAAACCAGGTGTCGGTTCGCTGAATTTTGAGATTTTGTCGCTAGCGCTCGCCCCGAACTTGTCACGGGGGACGAGCCGGGAGTAACTGCCGTAGTAATGTGATCCCTTCTCCAGGAATGGCGCGCCGAAATTCGTATGGTAGAGCATCTCATATTCACCTGGTTGCGCCCCTAGATTGCAGAGCGTATCCTCCAGCTCAACCGCGGTCGCGTCGGGGCGGAGCTGGAGGCTGGTTTTGAGCAGATAATTGACTCCGAAGACATTTTGCTCCGGTACCTCTCCTTCCAGTATCAGCGTTCCGTCAATACAACGCAGTACGACTCTCGAAGCCGGTGTCCAGCCGATTTTGCCGTGCAGTGGCAGAAAAATGGTGTTACTCTGCCCCTTATTATCAATGACCTCATCTTCGCCCATGGCTCCAGACCACTCAATACCGCAACGGTTGAGCATCTCGTTGAATCCGTAATGGCAGCCGCGGCCGCCCAGGTCGTATAGGTCAATATACTGTGGATGCACAAGCTCTTTTACCGGAGAATTCCAGCCCAGATAGTGTTCACCACAGCTGCCGCTGACGATTCCCATACCGCGAGTGGGGCAGATGTTGAGGGTAATTTTGCCGTTGGATATTTCGATTAGCTCTACACCCTGCTGCCGCCCTCCACTGAGGGTAGTCTTGCGGCAATATGCGTCTGCACCTAGTCCTAGAGCCTGTCCGCTGATCAGAAAGTCTGAAGTGGAGAAGGAAGAGGCGCTATCAGTTATTATCCAATATTGTTCCATATTTATTCCCTTACTGTAGGTAGTTCAGATATTCAAATTGCAGCGACATAATTGTATTCAAGGTCTTCTCGGCAGCGCTGACATTGTCGACGACCGGATCGAGCAGTAGCGCCTGGAGCGCCAGTTCCTTTGATTGTTGTAGAACTGCTTCGACCGTCAATTCGCAGAGAAAGACCTGACTATTCAGTAGTCCGGCAAACCCTGTCGGTACCTTACCGAGTTTGACCCCATGTATTCCGTCTGCGTCCACAGTTGCCGGTACTTCCACTACCGCTGTGGGCGGGAGGTTCGCGATATAACCGTTATTCAGCATATTCACCGCCATCTCGTCATGTCCGGAGTTGCTGACGATTCCTTCAATAATTGGGATGTCTCTCCAGTACTCAATCTCCCGTGTACCCTTGATCCGGGACTCGGGAACCTGCTCCAGGCACCATTTTTTGTAAAAATGGTAGAAGTCCAGAATACCTTCATGATCGACTACCGAATATGCCCAACTTACATACTCACCCAGATGGCTGTCGGTGGTAATCGGAAAGATACCGAATTTTTCTAGCAAGACTCTGAAGAGTTCGCGTTCCGGCCAGGCCTTTACCCGATCGGGTCGCCTCATGGTTGTGCCGTTACCTTTCTGGGTCTTCGCTAGAGTAATTAGTTCCTTGGTAGCACCGAGGTTTTCATATGAACCTTCCGGCATGGATTCAAAGTACGCTGCAGATTTGGCAATGATGTCCGGGTAGGCATCCTTGCCGCTATCCTTGTAGCTGGCGCTGAGCAAGGCGCTGAAATGATTGAGACCACCCGCTTTCACCTCTAGCTTGTCCCACGGGGTAGCGAGGATCTTCGGCAGATGCTCCATGAGCGAGACTACCTCATGGCAGAGGCCGACAGCTTTGAGCGTTGGATACTTGGTATTGATCGCCTTGGTAATCCTGGTCATCGGATTGCTTAGATTGAAGACCCAGGCTTCAGGGCAGATGCGGCTGATATCGTCGCAAATGTCAAGGATAGGCGGGATGATACGTAGTGAATGGAATAAGCCGCCCGGGCCGCCATTCTCCCCGTAAACCCCATGTAGACCGTATTGCAGAGGGATATGCCAATCCTGCTCCCAGAGTTCATAACGGTTGCCTACCTCAATAGCAATAATACAGAAATCAGCGCTCTGGAGGGCTTCGTTTCTGGAGGTGGTCGCTAGCAAGGTATAATTCAGCGAGTTATCATTCAGATAGCGGCGGGCTACAGCTTCGACTTTGGCCAGGGCTTCCTTATTGATATCATGCAGGACAATCTCACTGCCGTTCAGTACCTTGCTTTTAAAGATATTACCTACGGAACCTAGCCCGAACATCGCACTCCCAGCCCCAATCAATACAATCCTTTTGGGCATTTTAGTCTCCTTACTTTAGAAAAAGTTGTTTGTTTTTTAATAAAAATGTTTGCGCAAACATTTTGTGTCAACATAATAGAAATATGGAGTATAAATCAGCGTTAGTCAAATTATATTTGAAAAATAACATAATTAATTTTATAATGCCGCAGGATATTTCATTGTATTAATTCATTTTACAATAAGTTGAATTCACCTATAATTATAGGGTGTTATAGCCAGAGCAGAGATTGCTACCGGGTATGAACCGTCAGGGAAGAGGGGAGAACATGGCTTCACAACAGGATGTAGCAAAATTGGCCAAGGTGTCGTTTATGACGGTATCAAGAGTTATAAATAACCAGCCAAATGTGCGCAAGGAGACCCGTGACAAAGTACTCCGGGCTATCAAGGAATTGGGGTATTACCCAGATGCCTCGGCTCAGGCCTTGTCTACCGGTAAAACCAGAAACATTGGCGCAATTTTTCCACATGCCGAGTACTCCTTCTCCCATCCTTTTCTAGTTGAGCTTTCAATTAATCTTGAAGAGCAGCTCAACAAGCATGGCTATCATCTCTTTATCGGCTCTAACCGCAAGGGTGAGAAGTATGCCATGCCGACTCCGTTGCTCAATGAAAAAAAAGTCGATGGGCTGATTATAATAGCTCCAGCAAAGACCGATCCCTTACTCAGGAGTCTCAGAAAATCCACCATTCCCTTTATTCTGCTTAACGGTAGGGATAACCAGAGGTCGGCTTTTGTCGACTCAGATAATATTCAGGGAACCAAGCTCTTATTACAGCATCTGTTTGAACTTGGACACAGAAATATTGGATTTGTCACCGGTGATATGCAGGAGCAGAACGCCAATGACCGTTATGCTACCTATCTTGCTCAACTTGAGCAGCACAAATTTAAAGCAGATGCTAGTCTTATTTATAATGGTAACTGGTCGATTGAGAGCGGTTATGCCGGATTCAATACCCTTGTGGAGCATAACCGGGATATCTCGGCTATTGTCTTTTCCAATGACCAGATGGCGCTGGGTGGAATCAGGGCGGCACATGAAAAGGGTATCGGCATACCGCGGGATATCTCAATCTGTGGGTATGATGATACCAAATATGCCCGGTACTCTGTTCCATCTTTGACGACTGTTCACCAGTCGCTCAACCGGCTTACCGAGGTCGCAGTGCAAATGATCATTGCCAAGATCGAAGGCATGAAGAATATCCGGAGTAAGGTTATTCCTTCAGAACTCAGGCTGGGTGAATCAACCAGGGCGTTTTCCGGGAAATAATTATTGCTACTTGTGAACTTAGGATTAATGGATAGTACTAAAATTGCTGGTGAAAGGTCTGAATAGTAGGTATTATTATTGATACTTGCAATTAAACTGGGAGGTTATGGGGTGGGAATTTGGAGTATTACCTTAGTGCTAAGCTGGATATGAATAATTGGCTGAAGGCGAATTTTCTGACTAATTCTTGGTGTGAGGGCATGGAGGTGCGATAATTATGGAAAATTTTTAAATGAATTTTCTGGTGTAAATTTGAGGTTATATGTTGTGGTGTAGGATGTTATGGGTTTTTCTGGCTAGTGTTTGGATGTGACAAATTTATAAATATGTATTGACATGCCGCGCGATATCGGTATTGTTTTAAAACATAATTTGCGGAAGTGGCGGAACGGCAGACGCGCCTGGTTCAGGTCCATGTGATAGCAATATCGTGGAGGTTCAAATCCTCTCTTCCGCACCAAAAAATACAGTGGTGTGTAAACTTTGAGTTTGCACGCCACATTTTTTTAATGTACCATACCTTATATGCTTTTGACAGTTGCAGAGATAACTTTGCTGTCGTACAGTCCTTGCTATATATGTATTTAATATGATACAAAAAATAATAATAGCTTCTTGACTTTAGTAAGCAAATATCTAATATTGATTCTGGCGGATAAATGTTGCTATCACGTATAAAGCTGCTATAATTTTATGATAAATATTGGTGGTGATTTTGCGTGGTTTTACATTTTAGTTAGAAAAAATGTTATGGGGTGAATATGGAAGAAATATTGAATAGCTGGTCGAGCTTTGAAATGGTAATGTTCTGTAGCGCCGCCCTCTTTACTGTGATCTTCTTTATCCAGGTGATCCTGGCCTTTGTGGGCTTCAGCCTTGATTCTATCGATGCTTTAGGATTGGCCGGTGATGATGGCCTGAGCTTTTTCACTCTGCGCAATATGGTCACGTTCTTTGCTTGTCTGGGTTGGACTGCTTTTTTTCTAAGTGTAAATGATATCCATGAGCTGATCTCCCTGGTTTGCGGTATTGCGGTAGGGTTATTCGCCATGTTTCTTAATTTCAGTGTTATGCGCTCGCTCAGCCGTCTGAACGAGAATAATGCTTTTGATCTTCAGGCGACAATAGGGGCTTCGGCTACGGTGTATACACCTATTACGCCGGAGAAACCCGGATTGGTGCAGATAAGCTATGGCGGGGGGCTGCATGAAGTGTATGCCCGCGCTGATACGGCAATAGCCAGTCATACTCCGGTAGTTGTTACGGAAGTTCTCGGTGCAAACTTAGTCTTGGTCAAGCCGCTTTGATTATTGTCAGATAGTATGCTTATGAAAGGATTTTTATGATTGCTTTAGGTCTTGGTATCGTACCGCTAATTATTATTATCGGTCTATTCGCTATTGTTATTGCTGCTCTGGTCTTTTACAAAAAATGTCCTTCAGATAGAATTCTGGTTATTTACGGTATGATTGGAAAATCGGATGATGGGCAGAAGCGCACAGCAAAGTGTATTCACGGTGGTGCGGCATTTATCTGGCCGATAATTCAGGATTACAAGTGGCTCAGCCTGATTCCGATGCAGATTGATATTGATCTGCGCGGTGCTCTTTCCAAGCAGAATATCCGGGTAAATATCCCTGCTTCATTTACTATCGCTATTTCTAATTCTATCAGTATCATGCAGAATGCGGCAGAACGCCTCCTTGATCTCAGTTCGAATGAGATCAAAAAACAAGCGGAAGATATCATTTTCGGCCAGTTGCGCCAGGTTATTGCCACTATGTCAATCGAAGATATAAACGCGGATAGGGATAAATTTATTGAGAATGTGACCAATAACCTGGGGATTGAACTGAATAAAATCGGGCTTGATCTGATAAATGTAAATATCAAGGATATTACCGATGAATCCGGGTATATTGAAGCACTTGGTAAAAAAGCTGCGGCAATCGCTACCGAGCAGGCTAAAATTGATGTGGCCGAGCAGGAGAAAGCAGGTGATACCGGTAAAGCTAAAGCCGATCAGGAGCGCCGAGTTAAAGTGGCGTCGGCTAATGCCGAGGCGGTGAGCGGTGAAAACCTTGCATTGATAGTAAAGGCTAATTCTGATGCGGATAGGCGGGAGAATGAGGCGAAAGCTCACTCCAGAGCGGTAGCTGCGGAATCTGTGCAGAGCGCAAATGCGGAACGAGAGGGGTATATGGCTCAGATTGAGACTCAGAAGACTTTGGCCGAACTCAATCGCCAGAAAGAGACTGCAAATAAGATCGTACCTGCCGAGATTGCCAAACAAGAGGTGATTATCGAGGCGCAGGCGGAAGCTGAAAAGCTGAGGATTGAGGCTGAGGGTGCAGCACAGGCAGTATTTGTCAAGATGAAGGCTGAAGCCGAAGGTAATTACGAGATTCTCAAGCAGATGGCTAAAGGTTTTGATGAGACGGTCAAGGCGGTTGGTGGCGCCCCAGAGCAGGCGGTGATGATGATGATCGCGGATAAATTAGAGAATCTGATGAAGATTCAGGTAGATGCGATAAGTGGTATTAATATCGATAAGATTACAGTCTGGGATAGCGGAACGGGAAGCAATGGCAATACTTCAACGGCCAACTTTGTGCGAGGGTTGGTGCAAGCGGTGCCGCCGATTCAGGAGATGTTCAAGATGTCGGGTATGGAGCTGCCAAAATGGCTGGGGAGTGAGGATAAGGAGGCGGCTGCCTCTGACGCGGACGGAGAAGAATAGTCTGCGGACGGTGCTGTGATAAGATCTGCATTTGTAAAACTTAGTATAGATAGTAATAATTTACATAAAGAGAGTAGAGACCAGGAATAAGCTTGGTCTCTACTCTCTTTATGTAACATGTCTCAGGCGGTAATGTTGACTGTTCTTTATCTTCAACTGTATATTTATTCTATTGTGCAAAGGGTGCT
Organism: Planctomycetota bacterium; assembly: GCA_963556115.3. Lineage (GTDB taxonomy): Bacteria > Planctomycetota > SZUA-567 > SZUA-567 > SZUA-567. The sequence goes on from CAUVYI020000011.1 coordinate 10,355, forward strand.
TGAGGTTTATACGGCGATAATTGAGGAGAAAATCTGATCCAGCTTGACAATTGCGGTGGTATGCCTATTATTTAGTTAGTTACAATATTGTATAAAATGGTTGGCGCAGCGGTATTGTTCAGGCTATAACTGCTGTTGGGAAGATTACGGGGAGATGAGAATGAGCGATAGAACAGCAACCGAGGTTGAAGCGATCCTGGCGACAGATATTACTACCTTGCTTGCAGAATTTCCCAGCCTTGGCGGTGAGTTTACGGCGAGGGGGTTGGGGGCATTCTGTACTGCAGAGGCAAGGGAAGGGATCGGGCGCTTTCTGCATTTGGAGACGGTGTTGCGCCGACGTGAGATTGATGCGTTGGGTTTTGTTAATGAATGTATTCTGCCTGTAATTCACGAGCAGGATGACGACCTGGGCGAACTGCGGGATGTGCCGACCTCCGAAGTTATCAATTACGGGGCTGGGGCGGGGAGCGTGTTGGCGCTACTGCCTTGCGGTTTGAAGCGTTCATACCACGCTGGAATAAAGGAATTTGCCAGTGCACAGCCGGAGGATTATGCGCAACTCGATTTCCTCATTCAAGGAAATGTCAATCATGAACTCTCGTATTATCAGCACTTGTCACGGGTTCAGTCTGAGGGGGAGATACCAGAGATGCTGTTGGTCTCGGATTTTAACTGTCTTTTTCACCATGATTTTATGGAGCGTTTTGTAAACCCTGGGCTCTTTGCGGCTTCGACGGGTTATCCAGGTGCTGACGCTAGTAGAGCCTTTCAAGAATGCGGTTATTTTGACCCGCAGAATCAGTATATGATGTTGACTGCCAATCCGCTGATCATGGTTGTTGATCGAGCAAGGCTGGGCGGCAAGGCCGCCCCGCGTTCCTGGCGGGAGCTGATAGAAGGGGATTATCGCAATGAGGTCAGCATTCGGGGGGATGGTAGTTTCTTCTGTAACGGAGTACTCCTCCCGCTGTATAAGGAGTTCGGTTTTGACGGATTACGTAAGCTTGCGGCGCAGGTCAAGAACGGCCTGCACCCCTCCCAGATGGTCAAGGAGCTTTCGCAGAAGAGTCCGCAGCGTTCGGCAATCTATATCATACCGTATTTCTTTGCGCAGACTATCTCGGGTAATAACGAGTGTGAGCTGATCTGGCCGGAAGAAGGGGCGATTATCAGTCCGGTATTTATGGTTGCGAAGGAACGGAGCCTACCGGTTATGGAGCCGCTGATCAGGTATTTCTACAGCGAGCGTTTCGGACGTATTCAGGATAATGCTTACTTCCCGCCGGTTTCGGAGCGTGCCTCCAGCTTTGATCCGGCGGACAGGAATTTCTACTGGCTGGGCTGGGATTTTTTGCGTGGCGAGGACAGCGGCCGAATAAAGCAGGAGATAGAGCAGATGTTTGTGCCTGAGGTGGAGTCTACCCGCTAGTCTCTGCGCTGGTTATGATGGTATTTTTTGTTTTGATTGGATTGAGATTTTAACTATGAGACTTATTACCATATCCGGCCCTCCTTCAAGTGGCAAGACTACCCTGCTGCTGCGAATCGTTGAGTCATTACGGCAGAATAGGCTGACGGCAGGGGTGGTGAAGTTTGATTGCCTGGCCAACTCCGACAAGCAGGTGTTCGCGGCTAACGGGGTGCAGGTAAAGGTAGGACTCTCGGGCGGCCTTTGCCCGGATCATTTTTATATCAGCAATGTGGAGCAGGCACACGACTGGGGGCAACGGAGAGAGTTTGACTACCTTTTCTTCGAGAGTGCTGGACTCTGTAACCGCTGCAGTCCGCACTTGAAAGATATTCTGGCAGTATGTGTGATCGACAATCTTTCGGGTCTTAATACTCCGTATAAGATCGGGCCGATGCTCAGGGGGGCGGATGTTGTGGTCATTACCAAAGGTGATATCGTCTCGCAGGCTGAGCGTGAGGTCTTCGCTTTCCGGGTGCGTCAGGTTAATCGTAGAGCTAGGATTATTCCGGTAAATGCGCTGACGGGGCAAGGGGTGCTGCTTCTGTTAAATCTCTGCATGGGGGGCTGAGCCGCGGTCTGAGCTTACCGACTGTCAGCTGCGCTTTACGATGCCGGCGGCTCTGTGCAGTTATTGTTTGGGGGAGACCGCGGTCGGTAAGGACAAGCAGATCGGCATGGTAAAGTATATCGATTTTTCGGATGAGGAGGCGGTAGATGGTTGAGGCGCAGGCGAACATCAAGGATTTTTTGGGTATGACCTTGGAAGAGATCCGCCGCGAGGAGACCGACCTCTGGCAGATGCTTCAGGCAATGCTGGAGGAATGGCCGTTGCTGACTAAAAGTCTGGAGGAGAATATTGCGGCGCTGGCGGACGGGCAGCTCAAGGACAGGGGACTCAGCAGAGAGGTTATCCGTGGCGCAGTCAACGATTTTGCGGAGCATGTGGCTAATTCCAGGGTGGACTCGGCGGTGGAGACGATTACCGTTATCGGGGGGCAGGCCAAAGACGGCACGCCTGAAGGCGTGAGGTTGGAGATATGCCGTGGGCAAATAATCTGTCTGGTGGGGGCGACCGGAGCCGGTAAGAGTCAATTACTCAATGATCTTGAATGCCTGGCGCAGGGAGATACCCCGAGTAAACGACGGATCTTGCTGGATGGAAAGAGACCTGAAGACGAGTTGCGGTTTTCTATCGAACGTAAAATTGTTGCTCAGTTGACTCAGAATATGAATTTTGTCATGGATATTCCGGCAGGAGATTTTATTCTGCTTCATGCTCGAAGTCGCCTCAAGGCCGAACCGGAGCGACTTACCCGGGAGGTTTTGCAGACTGCGAATAATCTGGCCGGAGAGAAGTTCTCCCCGGATACCCCGTTAACAGGACTCAGCGGCGGGCAGTCGCGGGCGTTGATGATTGCTGATACCGCCCTTATCTGTGATTCGCCAGTGGTGCTGATTGATGAGATTGAGAATGCTGGAGTCGATAGGCGTCGGGCGCTTGATCTCCTGCTGAATCAGCAGAAGATCGTGATTCTGGCGACCCATGATCCGGTACTCGCTTTGCTAGCTGATAGGCGTATAACTATTCGGGATGGGGCGATTGCGGCGGTACTGGAGACGACCCCTGAGGAGAAAAAACTCCTTGAATCCCTGCTGGTAGCGGATGAACGGATAAGCAAGATTAGAACTAAGCTGCGTAAGGGCGAGCGGGTCGGCGGGTAGAGATGTGGGGATGGTTAAATGGGTGTATCTTCTGACTGTAATGAGTTTTAATCTTTTACCCGGTATAAATATACCGGGTCTAGGGCGGTGAGGGTGATGTTTATATTTTTTAGGAGTGGCGACCGGTGACGGTGGCAATCGCCTTATTGATCTGGGCGCGGGTAAACGGCTTCTGGATAAAGACCTTGACCCCGGCTGAGAGCAGATCACTAGCGGCGCCGTTGAGGCTGTAACCGCTGGAGAGTATGGCTCGGATATCAGGATTGATTGCGCGCATAGCGTTGAAGGTGTCTTTACCGTCCAGCTTCGGCATGATCATATCAAAGATGACTAAGTCGAATTCCTGCCACTGCTCTTGGTAGATTGTCAGTGCTTCAGCTCCATCGGCTGCAGCCGTAACCGTACAACCCTCGTCTTCAAGAATATCGGTCAGCAGGGTGCGGATACTCTCTTCGTCTTCGATCACCAAGATGTGCAGTTCGGCGATGTCGTGGGGCTGGAGGATAAATTCCTTGACTGCGGTGTCGGCGTCTTTTTCGGTTAGTGGCAGGTAAACCCTGAAGATGGTACCGATCCCCGGTTCGGAGTAGACGTTGATTGCGCCCTGGTGATGTTTGACCGTACCGTAGACGGCGGCAAGTCCCATCCCGGTACCTTTGCCGAGTTCCTTGGTGGTGAAGAACGGCTCGAATATTCGCTTGAGATCTGCCGGGGCGATTCCGTAGCCGGTATCGCTGATTGATATTTTGAGGTAAGGACCGGCTGTGATCTCATAAGGTATAGTCTTACAGTATTCTGTATCAAGCATTTCGTTGCTCGTCTCAAAGGTGAGTACACCGCCTTCGGGCATCGCATCCCGGGCATTGATGGCCAGATTCAGCAGGGCGTTCTGCAACATGGAGGGGTCACCGATAACCGTAGTGACCTTGGTGTTGAAGAAGGTTCGCAGTTCGATTCGTTTGTCTATGGTGTGCTTGAGAATCGAGGTGACCTCGTGGATAATATCATGAATGTTGACTGGTATTGCTTGGCATTCAGCTTTACGGGAAAACGCAAGTAATTGCTGGGTTAGGTCTGCAGATTTATTGGCGGCGCTGATAATTGCTTGAATATACTTCTCCTGTCTTTCGGCATTGTCTTCATATAGCAGCATATCGGCATAACCTAATATTCCGGTTAATTGATTATTGAAGTCATGGGCAACCCCACCGGCAAGCTGGCCGATAGCGTCCATCTTCTCGGTCTGGCGGATACGTTCTTCCAGCTGGCGTTGTTGCGTTATGTCCATATGGGTTCCGCAAATACGCAGTGGTTGACCGTTGCCGTCACGTTCTACAACTCTACCTCGGCTCAGCACCCAGATCCAGTCGCCGTTCTTATGCTGTAGACGGTATTGCATACTGTAATGCTCGGTCTCGCCCTCCATATACTTGTTCATGGCTTCCTTGACCAGTGGCATATCGTCGGGGTGGAGCAGTTTTTCCCAAGAACTTATATATGGAGCGACATCTGTGGGTTCATAACCGAGCATCTCGACCCAGCGGTCATCAAACCATAGCTTTTCGCTGCCTATATCCAGATCCCAGGCGCCAAGGTCGCCGCCTTTCAGCGCTAGTTCTGTTCGTTCTTCACTGGCTATGAGGTCAGCTTCTGCCTTGAATTTGGAGAGGGCTACAGCTAGGTATTCTGCCAGATGCTCCCACTGGTGGATTAAATCTAGAGTAAAACGGTTGTGCTGTTTATCATTGAATTGTAGCAGGCCATACCGTTCACTCCCGGAACGCAAGGGGAGCAGTGCTACGGATTCATAACCTGAACCATTGCAGCGGTTGCGGGTATTGGCTTGCCGCTGGGCAGCGGTGGTGCTGGCGAGAAGCTCGGTTGTGCAGTTCGACCAGAAGCTGCCGCGTTTGGTGAAAAACGGCAGGGCAGGGTCGAATCTGCCGCAGATGACATTGCCGCACATGCACTCAAGTATTGGTTCGCCATTCTGATCACAGATGGTTTTGCCGTCAACATCATAGGAGCAGAGCTTGTTCTCCAACTGTACGAATTCGGCGGGGAAACCATGGGTCTCGTAATATGGATAATCCACCCCGTTCTTCAAGCGGATACCTACTGCTTCACAACCGGATATCTGTTGAAAAAATGTTGTAGCTGCATGAATCAGTTCCTCGAGCGATTTGCTGTTATTGACTAGGCCGAGAAATTTAATTGCTCCGTCACGCTCCAACTCCCAAGCTTTACGGTCTGAGATATCGGTAACCAGAGCTATAATCGTTGGTGGGTCTTCGTCGGGAAGAATGGAGTATGCCTTTTTAACCCAGGTAGTCCTGTTGTTTTTGCAGAGCAGACGGTTTTCTATTTCGAAATCTGTAACCTCACCGCTGATCAGTCGTTGGAGCAGTTTGAGGTTAGCATTCAAATCTTCCGGATGAATAAAGTCTAAGTAAGATCGTTCAATGATCTCCGACTCGCTGTAGCCGAGAATACGGCAGAAGGCCGGGTTGCACTGGAGTATTGAGCCTTTTGCGGTCTCAATGACAATACCCAGAGCCGCGTATTTATAGATACGGCTAAAGCGTTCTTCCAGGAGATGGCGCAATTCTTGTTCTTTATGTATACGCTTGACAATTTCCCGTAAGTCATTCTGAGGCGTATTCAGTCTGTTGGTTAATTCGACATTACTCATAGCCACCGAGGCGGCATCGGCAAGGTTGAGCAGAATCTCTAATTCTTGTTGGGTTGCAGCGTGGGGCTGCGCCCAGTAGGCGCCGATTGCTGCCACTGGATCTGCCCGGCGTACCGGTACCATCACCAGGCTTTTGACAAAGGTTGGACGGTAGGCTTCCACCGGTATACGTTCGTCCATTAAGATATCGGGGATAATAGCCTCCCGCTGGTTGAGCATTACCCAGCCGGAGATACAGATACTCATGGGGAAGCGTTTGCCTTTCCACAAGGGAGCGATCGCATCCTCTTCTGCATAATAACACTGATCACCGTCACGCAGGACAAAGGTAACACCATCGGCACCGATTGTATCACGTGCGGTTACTTTGACAATATCCATGACCCCTTGCAGGGTCTTAGCCGAAGCAAGTTCGCGAATGGCAGAGGCAAGATTGATATCTATGTTCATATGAATCTCCCAAGCTCTAATTTTAGTAACACAAAACACACTGCTTTATATTTAATTGTAAGACCAAATTTTGGATTAGTCTATCTATTTTTCTAAATATGATTATTATATTTTTCTAACTGTCAGCAAATATTAGGTTAGAAAGGGGTTGGATATAGAAATTTTGGCGGACATAACTTGGGTTGTGGTATTGGCATTATGTCGCTATTAGGTCTGATTATAGAACAGACAACTCCCTGGTTGTTGGCCGGGGAGTTGTCTGTTTTTGGTTAAAGATCACTACCTCTGCGCGAGCTAAGCGTGAGTCACATTGATATTTCCGCTTACGGCTTAGAGCTCGAACAAATGCTGTAAAGATTGTTGGTCAGTCTTAAGGCGCATATAACGAGCGTTTAGAGGCTGGCTCGCGGCGCACCGGCGGTGAACAGACGGTAGAGCAGGTAGCAGACAGCGATTACGATGACTGCACCTATGACCCCTGCTACCCCGGTAGAGATAGCCGGGTCAGTAATACTGGTGAGGCTATAGTCAGGCAGTGGGGAACTGGTCCAGAGCTCCTTGATGCGGTCGATAAAGCCCATGTCTTCTGCAACCCGTTCCAGACCATCCGGTGAAGATGAGGCGAAGGGGCTGAGGAAGGCTGCAAGCAGGAAGGAGAGACCGACACCGATCAGGGCTATCGGCCAGATCCGTGATGGACGGTGGCTGGAAGGAGCGAGCTTGGAGAAGCCTGTCCAGTCTGGAAGGAGATCGGGGCGGGAGTAGGCAACGGCTCCGACGATGGCGCAGGAGATCAGACCCTCGCCGATACCGATGAGCGCGTGGGTACCGACCATTGCAGGCAGCCCTGCCGCAAGCGGAACACTACCGGAAAGCGCCAGCTCAATACTGCAAGCGATTGAGGCGAGAATTACCGAAGCCCAACTGGCGATACCGACGGCTCCGAGAAATCCCATACGGTTCTTGGGCAGGAAGAGCATCAAGCCGCGGAGAACGCCGTAGCCGACAAAGCCGCCGATTACACCCATATTGAAGAGATTGGCTCCTAGGGCAATTATACCTCCGTCGGCAAAGGCGAAGGCCTGAACTGCCAGCACGCTGAGCATGATCAGAAAAGCACGGCAGGGGCCGAAGAGTGCAGCCATGGCCAGGGCGCCGAGAAAGTGGCCGCTGGTGCCGGCAGCTACCGGGAAGTTGAGCATCTGGGCTGAGAAGACTACACCAGCAGCAGTAGCTGGGAGCAGGCTTGAGCCCTTGGCCTTGCTTTGACCCTGGCGAATCTTGGCAATACTCAGGCCAAGAGCGCCCAGCGAGACTGCCGCTGTGGTCATACTTACGGGAAGTGAACAGAAACCATCAGGAATATGCATTTTTTTTCTCCTATTAGAAAGGTGTGGAATTAGTTCGATCCGTTGATTCTTTGAGTTACTTGTATTACATCTCCAATATTACCTAAAATAATGATGAAGAAAAGGTTTTTTTGTGAAATAAAATTAAGGCGAACTCTATTAATTGCTTTTGATGAATTATTCGGTAATTTTGCCGACCTGTCTTGTTGTAGGCTGGGTGGTATTGGCTAAATATACTTACTTGCCGTTTGAGAGGCGGTTTGGAGTCAGCTCAGGTATGGGCCCTATGGGTTTGGGTTATCCAGGTCGAGATCTGGGATATCCGGTATTTGGGCGTCTTGAGGAATCTCGGTGACGCAGCGATTGCGACCCTGTTCCTTGGCGTAGTATAATCTTCTATCGGCGCGTTTGAAGAGGGTATCCTCATCGTCATTTGCTTTAACCTCGGCAATACCGATGCTTACCGTAAGTTTCTTATCTTGGTTTAGTTTGAGCTTGGACTCGATTTGCTGGCGGATCTTCTCGGCAAGGATGGCTGCGTTATTCAGGTTGGTGTTGGTAAGGAGGATGACAAACTCCTCTCCGCCGATACGGAAGATATAGTCGGTCTTGCGGATAATCGCTATGAGGAGCTGGCTGAAGGTGATCAGTATGCAGTCACCGGATTTGTGACCGCAGGTGTCGTTGATTTCTTTGAAGTGGTCGATGTCGAGCATTAGCAGGGAAAAGGTAATGCCGTAACGGTTGCGCTGGGCAATGAGTTCGTTTATCCGTTCGTTGTAAGCCTTGCGGTTTGGGAGCTGGGTGAGTTCGTCGGTATAGGACTGGGTCTTAATTATTTCAAAGGCGGTGTGCAGCTCGGTGAGGTCGATACTGGTCATCAGGTACTCGGTCTTATTCGGCATCAGTATTATCGAGGATCTGATGATGCGGGAGGCTCCATCTTTGCGGATATACTCCATCTCGAAATCTTCGACAAATCCCTTGTGCAGTACATCATTATAGACACATCTGGTGCGGTCAACATTATTCTGGAGTAGCAGGTCGTAACAGTGAATCGAGGTAAGTTCTTCCTCAGAATAGCCGAGGAGCTCGCAGAACTTCTTGTTTACCCGTTTGAATCTGGTATCCAAACCCAGCAGGGCGATACCTTCTAGTGCGGTATTGAAGATAGTGGAAAACTCATCCCGGCTGCGGATAATGGCGCGTTCGGTATCTTTCTGGGCGCTGATATCACGCTGAGAGGCGTAGATGTAGAGCTTGCCTTCAAGCTCGATGATTCTGGTCTTTATTTGGACATCAAAGCGCGAACCGTCCTTGCGCTGGTGTATGGTTTCGAAGGTCTGCTGCGCGTCGCGACCTTTAGCTAAAAACTCGTCAAGAGTATCGGAACCGGTGCGTGAAAGATCCTTATCCCATTCTTCAATATTGAGTTTGTACGCTTCTTCCAGGGTATAACCAAGATTTTCGGCAAAGGAGATGCTGCACTCGGTAATATTGCCGTTATTGTCGAGAATATGGATGCCATCGGCGGCGTTTTCCAGCAGGCTTTTGTATTTCTGTTGGGATATAATATCTTTGGTGACGTCCTGATTGGTGCCGATAAGGCGCAGTGGTTTCTGGGATTCGGAGAATTCTTTGATCCAGAAGATATTGATGCTTTTGCGCTCACCGCCCGGGGTAGTTATCCAGAAGTTAGAGTTATCCTCTAGTTCTCCGTTATCCAGGTCTGTCATAAGCATATCTTTAATTCTTTGCAGATCATCCTGGTCGATATAATCCCACCAGGATTCCAGCGTAATTTCTGAGTTAGGGTTGAGCTCATATATCTGGTGCATCTGTGCATCCCAGGATACTTCCTGGGTTTGCAAATTCAGCTCCCAGACCCCGAGTTTCGAGACCCTGAGCGCAAGATTATTACGGAGTTGGAGGTGCCGGAGATGCTCGTTGAGGCCTGTGACCTTGTCCAGATTGAGCAGGGTGTGGCTGAAGATCTTGATGATGAAGAAGGTTAGGACGAGCGAGAGGACAAATACCACTATCGAGGTGGTGAGGTACTGGTTTTGGCTCTTTTTCTCCTGCGACTCAATATAGGACTGCTTGAGTTGGAGAATCATGATCAGACCTCCTGTGATGGGCAGGTCGAGTTTTCTGGAGACAAAGGAGCTGTTGGTGTATATTTGGTTATTCTCTATCTCTTGAAAGTGTTGGGGGAATTCGGCAGAGATATTGTATGTAGGATACTGAAAACGCCCCCAACAGCGCGAGTGATCATTATTGAAGTGCCAGTAATGGAAGATGGTATAGCCTGCATCGTCGCAGAGTATCATATCGTAGAGCGGGGTGTAAGTCAGTTGTTCAATCAGTTCTTCGACAAAGTAATTGATGATCAGGATGCCGGCGAATTCACCATTCTGCTCCACCGGGAGGGTGGCTCTGAAGGTCGGCCGGTGCGGTACCTCGATCTGGTTGTTCTCGTTATTGAGGTCGAAGGTGGAGAACCAGACCTGTTCAAGAGGCTTAGTCTGTGAATCGGTGAAGAAGTAGCGTTTGGCTTTATCTTGAAGTTCGGCAGCGACTACGGGGTGGACAGGAGAACCGCGATTCTGTCGGTTTATGCGAAGCTGTTCTCTACCTTGGCGGTCGATAAAACGGAGTTTCATGATGTCGGGATTGGCGGCACCCAGGGTAAGAAATAATGTTTCCAGATTGGATTTGGTTCCAGTATTATCCGGATTCTGGAGGTAGGCGGTGAAGAAGTCTGACCGGCGTATAGCTTCAAGGTGTTCTGTAGCACTGTTGAGGAAGGCGCGGAGTACAGATTCACGCTCTTTAATTTTGTTTACGGCATTATCCAGAGCTACTGCCTGGGCACCCTTTTCAAAGAAGAGATCCTCCATAGCCATGATGGATAGGGAGAGTATCAGCGAGAAGGTGATGAAGATAGTGATTAGCTGTTTTATACTTTTTTCACTTGAAGCAGTTTTCATTATTCTCTGATCTTTCAGTATTTTAAAAACAAGCCTATATAGTATATTTTAATATAATTTGGTGGGGAACGCAGGTTTTTTCTGGGAAAATTAATATTTTATTCCCAGAGTAATAAGCTTTGCCAAGAGGTGATTGCTGTATTGCCGTCTGTCAGGGGAGGTATGAGGCGTTGAAGGGTATTCTCACTTCTATTGCCGGATATAGCCTGCCCCGGCTTGGATTGTGCCGGGGCAGGGTGGTGTATTATTATCTTTGGTATTCGGATAATTTGTCGCTTGCAAATAATGGGTCAGCTTTTAGGATTAGTTCTGGAAGAGCTCGAAGATACCGTTGTCATTGAGCACGGTATAGACCCGGCGCAGTGCGTCTTTCTTGGCTTTATAGATCTGGATATTTTCAGGATTGGGGGCGGTGGTTCGCTGTATCTTGATAAAGCGGTCGACGGCGGCAAACGACGGGAGGGCGCCTACGCCGACACCGCCGATGATGGCTGCGCCCATACTGCTGGCGCCTTCGAGTACATTGGGTACCTCGATATGCATATTAAAGGTGTCTGCCAGCACTTGGCACCAGAGTTCGCCCTGCGCCCCACCACCGATGGCGCGTACTCTGTCGAAGCTCTGATTGTTGGCGAAGACCTCGAGAATCAGCCCGAGATTGGCGCTGATACCCTCAATAATTGCTCTGAAGATGTCGGCGCGGGTATGCTCGAGCGAGAGTCCGAGAATGCCGCCTTTACTCATGCTGTTCCACCAGGGGCTGCGTTCGCCGAGGAGGTAGGGCATGAAGAGTAGTCCTCTGGCTCCGGGAGGTGAGGTCTCGATGAGGCGGTTGATCAGCTCATACGGACTCTTGCTGGTCTTGGCGGCTTCGATGGTCTCGGCATGCGCGAGCTCATCTTTGAGCCAGTTGAAGGAGCGTCCGCCGGTCATCATCGGGCCGGTTGGCTGGAGCAGACCCTCAATCGGGTGGGCAAGGGTGAAGATTGCCATCTCTGGATCGTCGAGCATCTCGGTGGAGCTGGAAGAGATCCAGGAGGAGGAACCGAGATTGCAGTAGGTGATTCCCGGCTCTATCGCTCCGATACCGATATTCGCTGCGCCCCCGTCGCCGGTACCGGCGACTACCGGGGTGCCGGCCTTGATCCCGGTGGCTTTGGCGGCCTCGGCGGTTACCTCGCCGATGACTGTGGCTGAGGGGACGGCTTCAGGGTATTTATCCCGGTCGATGCCGGAAGCTTCAAGGATGGTGTCCGACCAGTCGAGCGTGTTCAGGTCGAAGACCAGCGTGCCTGAAGCATCATTGTAATCCGAATACATGTTACCGGTTAGCCGGAAGTTGATATAGTCTTTGGCCTGGAGGAATTTGTAGGTCTGATCATAGATGTCGCGGGCATTCTCCTTGAGCCACATAACCTTGGGATTGGTCAGGGTCGGGTTGGGGCGGTGACCAGTGATAGCGTAGATCTCGCGAACCGAGAGCTTCTCCAGAAGTCTATCTATACTGGTTTTGGCACGCTGGTCGCAATAGAGCATATGGTTGGCCAGAGGGGTGCCGTTACGGTCTACCGGCAGACAACCCATCATATGTCCGCTGAAGCAGACAGCTGCGATCTTGTCTGTATCTATCCCCATCAGCAGCTCCTGGCTGGATTTACAGACCGCTTCCCACCAGTCCTGCGGGTTTTGTTCGGCCCAGTTGTCATTGAAATACCTTGATTTGTAGGATTCGGTAATACTCTTGATTAGTTCGCCTTCAAGGGAGAAAAGGGTGGCTTTGTTGCCACTGGTACCGAGATCATGGGCGAGGATATACTCTTTCATCGTTGCTGCTCCTTGCTGTGAAGTCGCTGGGCTGTAGGTCTAGCTAAGCGTATCAGCTCTGTTGGACTTCTCTGAGATTAATTGTGAATTATTCCGCTAAGATCAAGATATTATAGTAATATCGCAGAGGGATGACAAGGTGTATGTATTAAGATTATGTGTAAATACAACTCGGGGTGGGGCTTCTTCCGGGCTGACTAGGGGGGTATATGGGGGCAAAAATAAGATAAAACTAAAGGACACCTGCGGGATGCAAGGGTGCCCTTTAGTATGCTCGTCTTATTTGTCTGCCATGTTGCTTCCCCGCCCCGTGACATTCATAACGAGCCATATATTTTATTATAGCACTTTATAAACCCTATGCAAGAAAAGATTGCTTTGAAGATTGGTATATTTGAGTAATATGCTGGTTTTATCAGGGTTTTGAACTTAATTTTTTTTTAGATATCTGCTCAGGAAAGGCTAATAAAATTATAACTTATTTTATACTAATTTGTTAGGTGATTACAGGCTGGGCGTTGAAGGATAATTATAATGAGCATAATATCGTGAGGTTTTATCGGTATAATCGGAGGTTTTGTCTAATTACTGAATTGGTAAGTGCTTATATTAAAAATGGGATGGAGGCGGTCGCTGAGCTTTGAGGTCATTTTTTCGGTAAAGATTGGGGGGATAATTAATAACCCACTAAATGGAGTGAGTTTGGCTGTGGGGTTGTACCGTGACTGTGTGTGGAGGCTCAACTATGATCAGAAATTAGAATTCTTAAGGGAGTTATTTCGGGCGATGGCCGATAGAGTATAGAACTTATTATTAATATTAACAGTATAGGTTAGAGATTCGATGGATAGAAGAGATTTTATCAAGGTGTGCGGCTCGGTTCTGGCGCTTGGCGGACTGGCCGGTTGCAGTAGTGGCAGTAATACGAATATGAGCAGTAGCTATAGCCAGGAGGTATATAGCGGTGATATCCTCTCGGGAGGGCCGTTTCCGCATAAACGAGATAGGTATGCAAGTAACAAGCATTTCTCCCCGAGTACTACCCCGAAGTTGGGGCGTAACGAGGTAAGTCTTGATACTCACTCTGCGCCGCAACGAGGGGAGCGTATCCAGGCTTATTCCCGAAGCAAATGGCAGGCTGAGGATATTATTCCCAGTCGGATGCGGCCGATGAATGGAGTGAAGCGGATAACGGTGCATCATGAAGGAAACCCCAGACCCAATATTGCTACCGCCCCGGCAGAGGTTGAGCGGTCGATTCATCAAATTCAGAAGACCCATTTCAGAATCCTGAAAGCTGGGGATATTGCGTATCATTATATCATTGACCGCGCCGGGAGAATCTGGCAGGGGCGTAATATCAAGTATCAAGGAGCGCACGCTAAGCATAATAATAGTCATAATATCGGTATTATGTGCTTGGGAAATTTTGAAATTCAACAGCCTTCATCTTGCCAGGTGGCGACTCTGGAGACACTCTGTCTCCGGCTTATGCAGGGTTATAATATTCCGGCAAATAAGCTCTATGGACATCGGGAACTTAAGAGCACAGCCTGTCCGGGGAAGAATCTCTTCCCGTATGTTAAGAAGATTCGGGCGCTGGCGGTTTAGCTGGACGATACACCTTGAGTCTTTCGTTAGAGCATGAAAATCACGTTAGTGATTTTCATGCTCTAACGAAAGCGATACATTGGTCGCCAAGCAGGCGACCTTTTTTGCATACTTTTACCCGCTGCTCTGGTGAAAAGTATGTCGAAGGCGCTGCGATAAGCAGTGGCTGAGAGTGTAATCGTAGGTGGCTGAGAGAGAAAACTTGGAAGAGTGCTTTACGTAAAAAACCAGACGTCAGACAAATAAAAAATTTTTATCCGAAGGTGTGCATTCTTTGATTGGAGTATTTAAGTCTTCGAGTAAGAAATGGGTTTGGCGGTTATCACAGTTTTTAGCGCGTAGCGTGTATCTGAGTCATAAGGTCAATTATTTTATGATTACATTCTCAGGTTTTATTCGTTTACTTATAAAACCTTCGACACACCTTTGGAAAAGGTGTGCCAAACGCTCATGGTCTGAAAATATTGTGCCAGTTCATGTTTTCAGACATCTATGGACAAATGGACGGGCTGCAGAAGCAGCCTCAAGTAGCAGTTGTACTGCTACTTGTTATACCATTTATTCAAATATGAAAAGCACGTGAGTGATTTTCGTGGATTGGCTGGAGTATTTGGTTTAACGGGATATGAAAATACAGGATTAAACTCTATGTTGAAATTATCAGCTAAAATACTTGCTTTTCTTGCTAATCATAGAGTTCGCTATTCGGCTTTTGCGGCGATAGGCGGAATTACTATCTTCTTGTTTGTTCAGAGTATCGGCTGTGCTCTCCGCCCCATAGGCTATGACTTTACATCATATTATATGTCTGCACAAGCTCTGTTGAACGGCACAGATCCGTATAATAACGGTACCGCTTTCCCCTATGTCTACCCCCTGACCCTGGCTTTCGCCATCATTCCCCTGGCAATCCTGCCTTATTGGCTTGCCGCTGCGCTCTGGTTTATTCTAACCGCCTTATGCCTGGTCGGAGTGTTCTGGTTGCTTCTCATGATATTTAAGGATAACGGATATGGGTTGGCTCTGCAACGCGCCCCTGGGGTAATACTAGTATTCTACATCTTATTATTTGAGATACTCCAGAATAACTTCAGGAACGGGCAGGTGAATCTGCAGGTGTTACTCCTATGCGTATTGTTTATCTATTGTTATACCGTAGAGCGAAAGTACCTGGCCGCAGTATTTCTGGCGCTGGCTATATCCTGTAAACTGGTGCCTGGATTTCTAATCCTCTTTCTTCTCTACAGGAGAGAGTATCGAGTATTGCTAGCGACCGCGCTATTGACCCTCGGGTTCTTCTTTATCCCGATTATTATTACCGGGGCTGAGATATTCACTTATTACGGGGTATGGTTTGAAGAGTTTATCATGCATGATCTGCAGCATCAGACCTCTGCCCCTGGTACCTTTTTGAGTTATAATCTGGCGGATACACTCCGGCTCTACCTGCATCTACCTATGCGCGTAGCCAGGCCGCTGGCTTTCGGTCTGGTGGTAGGCGGTTTTGGGGTAATAGAGCTGGTATGCCGCAAGGCAAGGGGCAGATTGAAGGATATAGCTATTTTCTCCCTCTACTTACTCGGTATGCTGTTGTTGTCCCCTAGGTCGCAGACACATTATTTGGTATACTTATTCCCTGCGCTATTTGTCGCTTTCACTCTGTTGGCAGCAGAAGGGCAGAAAGGGCGGAAAATACTCATTGCGGCCTTTGTAGCGATATTTATACTGCTGTTGATAGCAGAGAATTATAAGCACGGGGTCTGGTATTTCCTGGCCATCAGCGACACATTTCTAGTTCTGACATACCTCCTGTTTGCTCACCTCGAATATGAGAAGAAGCTTACTCTAGAAGAATAACCTGTTATTCATAGGTTAATGCAAATCAATAGGTTATAGCCGCCGGTGCGTGGAATATCAGGCTGAAAAACTAGTATTATTCTACTCCTTCTGTATTAGTAAAAAAGTTATTAAAACTGCTTTTGTAACTTGACTAAGCATTTTTACGGGGGTATACTCCAGGTATTATGCTTAAAAATGAAAAGGGCAGATCGCTCAAACAGAGTAATCGGTATATTATTCTCAACACCCTGCGTGGGGTGCAGAATATCTCTATAGCCGGGTTGGCGAGGTTTACCGGGCTGAGCAAGCCAACGATTAAGAAGGTGCTGGATCACTTTATCGAGCAGGGGCTGGTATGTGAAGTTGGGAAGGGCAGCTCTACCGAGGAGGGAGGGAAGAGACCGCTACTCTATAGCTTCAACGCGGATTATTCGCGAGTAATCGCTATCCATTTGGGGCCGAATTTTATAATTAGCACCCTACTCAATTTTCGGGGTGAAGTAGTCAAATCCGAGTCGGTTGAAATTGGCGTCGGAGTGAGTTTTACTCAAGTGATTAATGAGTTGGTGGGGCATATCCATGGCTTCAGTGGGGGGATAAAAGACTGTGAAATAAGCGCTATTGTGTTGGCTCTACCCGGTATTGTCGATCCAGTACAAGGGAGACTCAGGTATTCGCCTCATTTCGATTCCTGGGAGAGTGTTGAGTTTCGGCGGGAGATTGAGGAGCGTATCGGCAGAGATATTCCAATCTATGTGGATAATGTCAATCGTTATCAGACATTCGCCGAGATGCATAGCGGCAAGGCGGTAGGGGTGGATAATTTCGCGGTGATCGATGTGCTGGAGGAAGGGGTCGGCAGTGGTTTGATCCTTGAGGGTAGACTCAAGCACGGCAAGCAGAATCTGGCCGGTGAGATCGGGCATACCATCGTCAATACTGCGGGCGGAGCGAAGTGTATCTGCGGTGGAGTTGGCTGTTTTGAGGCGGAAGTTTCCTGGAAGAACGTTTATCGGCTTATTGAGGCGGAGCGGCAGCAGTATCCGGATTCGGTGCTGTTTCAGCAGGAGCGGTTGAGTCTGCAGCAACTCTTTGACGCGGCTAAAGGCGCAGATAAACTGGCGCTTATGGTGATGGATAAGGTGACGACCTATTTTGCCCGTGGTATAAATAACCTGGTGCTGGCGACAGATCCCGAGATGATAATTATTCAGGGTGTGTATAATGCGGCCGGAGAGGGCTTTATCCAGCAGATCAAGCATAAGGTCGATCGCTTGTCGCTGGTATCACTGCGCCGGGATATTAGAATAGTGTTTTCTGATTTTGGGATGGATAGAGGAATTCATGGGGCGGGGATGTACTGGATATCGCGGTTCTTCGAAGAGGATAGTCTGTACGAGTAGGGCTCAAGCATGGGAGCGCAAAACGGTATTTTTGAACATCTTGGGGGCAGAAGCGGGACTTTATAGAATATTAATTTATGCTGAATTTTTAGTAGTGAGTGGTGTTTGGGTTACAGGAAAGGTAGATATTATGAAGATCAAGAGTGTGGAGTTGCAGAGTGCTGAATTCGCGCCTTATGGCGAGATAATGGCCGGGGGCGATCTGAGTGGTTTTACGCCGCTAGGGGTAGATGACGCGTATACCTATACCAGTACGACCTGTGGGGTGCCAGTAGGCGAGGAATGCTGCTCGGGGATGCTAATTTGTAAGAATCGGGAGAGGGTATTTCAGAAGATGGAGTATCATGCGCATACCTCTGAGATTCTGGTGGCGCTCAAGAATGATTATGTGCTCTGTGTGGCGCCGAAGAATGCCGAGAAGCCCGAACTGGATAAACTCAAGGCGTTCAAGGTAAAGCAGGGAACAGTGCTGGTAATGTCGCAGGCCTGCTGGCACTGGATTCCCTTCCCTCTGGGTACGGAGAATGCCGACGTGCTGGTTATCTTCAAGGATAAGACCGGTGAGAATGATCTGATATATGCCGATCTGCCGGAACCGGTGGAGGTGGAGCTGTAGCGCTAGGTTGTTTGGCGCCTGAAGTTTTTTTTCTTTTTGATAGATGAATGGGGTTAATTATGGATCTTAAGCTGAAAGGGAAACAGGTATTTATTACTGGTGGGAGTGTCGGCATCGGACTTGGTGTAGCCAGAGCCTTTGCGGCAGAGGGAGCCGAAGTGGCGATCTGTGCGCGTAATCAGGAGCGGGTCGAGGCCGAGGCTGAGAAGATAGCGACAGAGTTCGGGGTCAAGACTCTCGGGATTGCTGCTGATGTGACCAAACCTGAGGATATAGAGCGGGCACGGGCGCGGATTGAGGAGGAGTTCGGCGGTATAGATATCCTGATCAACAATGCCGGGGTCGGTACCGAGGAGACAATCATGGAGGCGCCGGATGAGAAGTGGTATCAGGTCTGGGATCTGCATGTGATGGCGGCGATACGTACAGCTAGAGCCTTTATCCCGTATATGCGTAAGCGCGGCGGCGGGGCGATTATCAATACTGCGAGTATCTGCGCTAAGCAGCCGCTCGGGTATGAGCCGATATATAATGTTACCAAAGCGGCTCTGGTGATGCTTGGCAAATGCCTCTCCAATGAGGTGGTCGGCGATAATATCCGGGTCAATACCATCAGCCCGGGGTTGGTACTCACCCCTGACTGGCGCAAGACCGCTGGTATTCTCTGTCAGAAAGATGGTATAACCGCGGATGAATTTCTCGATAGAATCGCCGAGGAAAATGCGCCGATCAAGCGTTTCTCCAGCCCGGAGGAGGTCGCCTATACCTATCTCTTTATGGCGTCAGAGTGCGCAAGCTATACGCTTGGGTCTAACTATTCCGTAGATGGTGGTTGGCTTCAGGTAACCGACTGAGTAGCAGTTGTGGATCGCGGTATCTTGAAATGAGTAGACGTGCTGGCCTAGGCGGCTGGATAATCTCAACAAAGCGGTTGTAAAATCTGGGAATTCGTGTAAGATCTGGGTATTTATGGAGATTAGGGTTTTTCTAGGTAGTTGAGGAGTTTATGGATACCAAGACCGAATTTGCCAGGCGGCGCAGGCTGATAAGCATAATGCTCTTTGTAATGGCTTGTCTGATGCTCTCGTTATTCTTTATTAGGATTACACTCTGGGATGTGATTGTGGTTATTGTTTCGGCGGTGCTGGTGGCACTGTGTATGCGCCTCAATCGTTGCCCGGCTTGTAACGCTAAGATCAAGAATGATGAGGCTAAAACCTGTGAGAATTGCGGGGCGGAACTGCGCTGAGTTATGTTTTGCCGAGTAATGATAGTTTACGAGAAGGAAAATTGCAGAAGCAATTTTCCTTCTTTGATGATATGATACCTCAGTCAGCAACAAAGTTGCTGGCTGAGGCGTTGGAGATTACTTACTTTAATGCGTCGGCGATATCGGCGTCGGCGGTGGTGGTCGGAGCGATGTTGAAGGTGTCTACGAGTACCTGCAGCGCTTCAGGCGTAACAAAGGCGGGCAGGGTCGGCCCGAGTTTGATATTCTTGACCCCGAGGAAGAGGAGGCTGAGAAGTATGGCCACCGCTTTCTGCTCGTACCAACTCAGGATGAGCGTGAGCGGGAGTTCGTTCACCCCGCAGCCGAAGGCCTGGGCAAGCATGAGTGCGCACTGGACGGCGGAGTAAGCATCGTTGCACTGGCCGATATCGAGCAGTCGGGGCAAGCCGGCGACGGTGCCGAAGTTGAGCTTATTGAAGCGGTACTTGCCGCAGGCGAGGGTGAGGATGATCGAGTCCTGCGGAACCTTCTCCGCCAGCTCGGTATAATAATTTCTGCCGCTCTTGGCGCCGTCACAGCCGCCGATGAGGAAGAAGTGCTTTACCGCGCCGCTCTTGACCGCTTCTACTACGGCGGCAGCGGCATGCTCCAGGGCGTTGTGGCCGAAGCCGATAAGAATCTTCTTCTCCGGGGCGGTCTCGCTGAAGCCGTCTGCTGCTAGCGCAGTTTCGATGACGGGAGTAAAGTCTTTATCTGCACCGATGTGTGTAACGCCGTCGAAGGCTACTAGACCGGTGGTGAAGATTCGCTCGGTATAGGTTGTGGGTTTCTGAATACAGTTGGTGGTCATGAGGATCGCTCCGGGGAATTCGGCGAATTCCTGCTGCTGATCCTGCCAGGCGCCGCCGTAATTTCCGGCAAGGTGTGGATACTTCTTGAGTTCGGGGTAGGCTAGAGCCGGGAGCATCTCGCCATGAGTATAGATATCAATACCCTTGCCCGCTGTCTGTTCGAGCAGATCGTTGAGATCCTTGAGGTCATGGCCGGAGACGAGTATGCACTTGCCGTGGCGGGGAGTGACTGCAACCTCGGTTGGCTCGGGATTGCCATATGCGGTAGTGTTGGCTTTATCCAGGAGTTCCATGGCCTGGAAGTTCAGTTCACCTGTAGCCAGTGCCTGCTCTAGCAGCTTTTCGACTGAGTCCGGTTCTTCGGCGAGAAAAGCGAGTATGGCGCGGAGTTTAGCGTATACCTCTTCATCCTCGACGCCGAGTACACGGGCGTGATGGAGGTAGGCGGCGGCGCCTTTGAGGCCGTAGAAGACTACCTCTTGCAGACCGGCTACGGTGGCGCCGTACTTCTCCTGCCGGGTAGTGATGGAGATACTCTCGGCAGTCTTCACGTTCTGGGTTATATCTGAACTGAGCGGGATGTCGATCCCGGTGATAGCGGAAGCGGTAGTCGGCTTGAAGCGGGCACGCAGATCGGCTCCGGCGAGGATTAGCTCCTGCATCCGGGATTCTGAGAAGTTCACATTGGTAACGGTGGTAAACAAGGCATCGATCAGATAACGGCTTACCTCTGTATGGTTTGGGGCTGAATTCTCTGCTAGCCAGGCGATCCCTTTGGCTACTTCGTTCAGTAGATCCTGTAGCCTGGCGACAGAATCTGACTTTCCGCATACACCCTGCTTGCCCTGGCAGCCTTGGCAATTGACGGTCTGTTCGCATTGATAACAAAACATAATCTCTCCTTTTTTTGAGTGGTAAAGGTTGGCCGCACTGTGAGTGAGTACTGACCTTACTCTAACCTGAAAAAAAACAACAAGTTATAATTAACCTGAAAATATGAATAATAAATAACGCTGAGGGTATTTGTTTGTTGCACTCAACGGGATTAAAATCTATAATTACAGAGTACATTAACGCTTGAAGAGTTTCCTTGACTTAAGTCAATAGTCAGGATTTTTTTTTGATAAAATTAGAAGGTATTTATGGATACTGTATATATTATCATGCACTCTGAGGCTGAAGATGGAGGCAATATCAGGCTCTGGGCTGCGGAGAGAGGTATTGGAATATGCCCGGTGAGGCTCTTTGCCGATGAACCGTTACCGGAGGTTGAGGCTGGGGATATGGTGGCGATTATGGGCGGGGCGATGAGCGTCTATGCTACCGGACGTTATCCCTGGCTCGCCGGGGAGGTGACTTGGCTGCGGGAGGTTATCGAGTCCGAAGTGCCGTTGCTTGGAGTCTGTCTGGGGGCGCAGTTGATTACTCTGGCTTTGGGGGGGCGGGTAGAGGAGAACTCATGCCGCGAGGTGGGGCATACTACTATCTGTGTGGTGCCGCGAGGTGGGGAAGACTCGCTCTTTGTGGATTTGCCCCAGAAGTTCAGTGCTTTTCAGTGGCATAGCGATGAGTGTATCCCGCCGGAGAGCGTACGTCTATTGGCTAGGTCTTTGCATTGCAAGGTACAGGCCTTTGAATATAAAGAATTGGTGCTCGGTATTCAGTTTCATCTGGATTACGATGAAACGGCGGTACGCTATAATTTGGAGAATTTCCCGCAGGCACTTGAACCCGGCGAGTCGGTACAGAGTCGGGAGGAGATACTAGCCGGGCTGGAGAATCTGGTGCAGGGCAGAGAGTATCTGAATCTGCTCCTGGATAAACTCCTGGCTAGGGCATGCAATGTTAGAAAGAGGTAGGAATGGGATTACTGGAAGAGACGGTTGTACAGCTACAGCCACAGGATGAAACAAAACGAAAAGAAGCCAAAGAGCGCCTGGATAAGTTGGCGATACCGCATTGGTCGCTCGGTAAATTGCAGGATTTGGCACTGAATCTGGCCGGGATGCGCGGGAGTATGACCCCGGCGGTGGCGCGGCGAGTGGTAATTACCTGTGCGGGCGATCACGGAATTGTTGCCGAAGGGGTGAGTGCTTTTCCCAAAGAAGTTACGATAGAGATGGTGAAGAACTTTCTCCGGCGTGGAGCAAGTATCAATGCGCTCTCTAAGGTGAGCGGTACTGAGGTGTTGGTCGCGGATTTTGGCGTTGACGCAGATCTCAGTGATCTCGGGGAGGGTCTTATCGCTAAGAAGGTTGCGCGCGGTACGAAGAATTTTTATGTTGAACCGGCGATGAGTCGGGAAGAGGCGGTGCGGGCTATAGAGGGCGGGATTGAGATTGTCCAGGATAATCTGGACAAATATGACGTCTTCGCCACCGGCGATATGGGAATTGGTAACACTACGCCTTCAAGCGCAATTTGTGCGGCGTTGACGGGTCTGCCAGCGCTTGAGGTGACCGGACGCGGTACTGGGATCGGTGATCCGGCACTCCTGAAGAAGGCCAAGGTGATTGATGAAGCACTGGCGCGGCGTCACCCGGATACTAGTGACGGGCTGGATGTTCTTGCTAAGGTAGGTGGTTTTGAGATTGGGGGGATTGCCGGGATAATCCTTGGGGCGGCCGCGGCGCGCCGGCCGGTGGTTGTCGACGGCTTTATCTCTACCGCCGGGGCGATGATTGCTGCGACGCTAAATCCTCTGGCTAAGGAGTATATGATCTCTGCGCATAAGAGCGTAGAACCGGGGCATATCCAGATGCTGAAATACCTGGGTCTTGATCCGTTGCTTGACCTGAACTTCAGGCTCGGGGAAGGTACCGGTTCGGCGGTTTGTATGGGACTCCTTGACGCGGCGGTAGCGGTGCTTACGGACATTATGACCTTTGAAGAGGCGGCGGTCAGTACCCGTATAGATTGAGCATTAGGGTAGGGCTACGCGGAAAGGATGGAGGCAGATGTATCAGGAGAATGTATTACCGGCGTTTGGTCTGGTCTTATTCGCCGGCCTGTCTACCGGTATCGGTAGTACGCTGGCGTTCTTCGCCAAGAAGACCAATACCAAGTTTCTCTCGATCGCGTTGGGGTTCAGTGCCGGGGTGATGCTCTATGTCTCCTTTGTCGAGATTTTTCAGAAGGCTAGGGCTGAGCTGACCTTGCCTGAGGTGTTCGGAGAGTTCTGGGGAACCTGGGCAACGGTCGGAGCCTTCTTTGCCGGGATGGTGTTGATCGCCTTGATCGATAAGCTGGTACCAACGGTTGAGAACCCGCATGAGATGCATGACGCGCGGGAGATGACCCCGAAGCAGGTCGAAGAACACAAGTCCAAACGGCTGATGCGGATGGGGCTGATGTCGGCGCTGGCGATCGGAATACATAATTTTCCCGAAGGTCTCGCGACCTTTGCCGGGGCGCTGCAGGATCCGGCTGCTGGTATTGCTATTGCCGTGGCGATTGCAATACATAATATTCCTGAAGGAATTGCGGTATCGGTGCCGGTCTACTACGCGACAGGGGATAAGAAGAAGGCCTTTATCTACTCCTTTGCTTCTGGTCTGGCCGAACCGATCGGGGCGCTGCTCGGATACTTTATCTTTATGCGCTGGTTCTCACCGGCGATGTTCGGGATGATCTTTGCCGGGGTGGCAGGAATTATGGTCTTTATCTCACTTGATGAACTGCTGCCGACGGCTGAAAAATATGCCGAGCACCATCTCTGTATCTACGGCTTGGTCGCGGGTATGGCGGTGATGGCGCTGAGTTTATTGCTCTTCTTATAATATTTTCTACTATAACTGGTTAGGCTTATACCAATTTGGCATTGGCTGGATATTGGGGCGTGGCGCGGCTGAAAATATTGTTAGTAAAAAATTAGGAAGACTATTGACATTGGCGGGTAATCCCGTATTATTCTCTTGTTAACATATTGCTTTCAGCAGTGTTTTGACGCGGATAGGTTCCCATCGTCTAGCCTGGTCCAGGACGACAGATTCTCAGTCTGTAAACAGGGGTTCGAATCCCCTTGGGAATGCCAGATATTATTTGCTCTGTATACTTTATGTATACAGAGCTTTTTTTTGTTGCTTGTCTGACTGTAGTAGAGCTGCAAATATTACTGTATTCTTTCTGTCTCTGTAGCATTTCGCATTAGAATTTACATAATCTTGTTTTTCTTGATTTTGTTTATTTTAAAAAAAATTATAATGATTTTAATGGTTTTTAAGTAATTATGATTCAGCTTTTGAGCTGTCCAATGCGCGCGTAATATAGATAAAAAGAGAGAATTCAGGTGTTAAATATTATGCTTAGTGTTGGTTTTCACCCTTAGGGGGACTTGGGTTAGTGCTGGTTAAATAAATGAGAGTTTCGTATAGCTGAGCCTATTACTAGGGGAAAATCAAGTTACAAAAATTTTGAGTAAAGAACTAGTAGACAGTTGAGATTGGATGTTTGGGCGTTTGTTAGGTTACTACGAAAGGAAGATTATGTTTTATAAAGAAACGGTGTTTGTTGCATTACTTGTTTCAGTGTTCTGTAGTATCTCCTATAGTTGTACGACAATTGCTGTCGGCAAGGATGCCAGTACCGATGGGTCGGTAATTGTTTCACATTCTGATGATGCGCTCGATGATTCGCGCGTGGTGTTTATTCCGGCGGTGGATCATAAGCCCGGAAGTATGCGCAGAGCCTATTATGACAACCCTGCAGGGGGGTGGAATAAGAAGTACGGCGGTGTACCGTACCGCTATTATGTTGGTAAGGATTTTTCTCCGGTCTATAATACGGGTGAGACTCCGAGTCTGCCGCTCGGGGAGATTCCGCAGGTGGCGCATACCTATGCTTATCTGAACTGTGAATATCCTATTATGAATGAGCACCAGCTCAGTGTCGGTGAGACTACCTGCAAAGCCAAGGTCGATAATGTCGAGCCGGCAACAGGCAAGCGCATCTTCTATAGCAGTACACTCGCTCGTATCGCCCTTGAGCGTTGTACAAGATCCAAGGAAGCGGTGGAGTTGGTCGGGACGCTGATCGATAAATACGGTTATTATGGAACGGGGGAGTGTCTGGTATTTGGCGATCCAGAGGAGGCCTGGGTCATCGAGATGTGCGGCTACGCCGAAGACGGAACCGATGGCCTCTGGGTGGCGCGGCGGATTGCGGACAATGAACTCTTTGTCTCGTCCAATTCTTTTCGTATTGGTATAGTAAAAAAGCATAGCCCGGATATGCTCTACAGCTCCAACCTCTTCAAGGTCTGTAAGGATAAGGGTTGGTGGAGTGAGAGCGACGGTGATCTGCATTGGAGTAAGACTGTCGGCGGTGGTGAGTATCATCACCCATATTACTCTTTACGCCGGGTGTGGCGAATATTCAGCCAGGTAAAGCCCTCAGCGAATTTCTCTCCTAAGACTGACGGGCCGTATCCGGATGCGTACCCGACAGCGATTGTACCGGATAAGAAGGTCTCGGTGCGTGAGGTGATGCGTCTGCACCGGGATCATTATCAGGGGACGGAGTTTGATCTGACCAAAGGCCCGGCAGCAGGGGCTTTTCACAATCCGACACGCTATGAGAACCCGGCTAATGAGGTAAATGCTGGTAAAAATTCGGTCAAGGGTGCATTTGAACGTCCGCTCTCCATATATCGCTGCGCCTATCATCATGTAGCCCAATCGCGCAGTTGGCTGCCAGATGCGGTCGGCGGTGTAGCCTGGATCGGCTTTGATAAGCCTTCAGAGAGCGTCTTTATGCCGATCTTTGCCGGGGTTATGGAGATCCCTGAATCATTTGAAGTCGGGAAGCTGACCGAGTTTGATGAAGATAGCATGTGGTGGATATTCAACCTTACCGCTAACTATATAACTCTACGGTATATGGATATGATCGAAGACTTGAAGGCTGAGCAGCAGCAGTTGGAAGATAAGGTCTTTACTGAGATAAAGGAGGTTGAGGCAGAGGCGGTGAAGCAGATTGAGCAGGGGGATACTGCCGGAGCTGCTGAGGAGTTGACAGAATTCTGCATTGTGAACGCCGAAGAGGTGCAGCAGGCGTGGTGGAAGCTATTCTATAAACTGGTAGTGAAGTACAATGACGGCTATGTGCTCAACGAAGACGGTACTATCAATCGGAGTGGCTATCCGGTAGAGTGGTTGCAGGAGGTTGGGTATGAAAATGGCCCGACTGAGTATTGATGAACTATTGATCAAGATTTAGTTGGTTATTTGTTGATACTCTATAGTGAAGTTCAGTAGTAATAATTAGCTCTATTCTGAACCTTTAACTTGGGGGTATGAATAGTCAGTTCTGGTAACTTGTGGGTTTTAAACGTTAGTTCTTTTACGCTCTGTATACTTTTGAGGTATACAGAGCGTTTTTAGTTAATAGGTGTCTTGTATATTGCTGTCTGCATGAAGCTGACCGTTGCCCTCTCGTACTGAGGTAGAGGATGAATATCCAGGCGAGGAATATAATATTGTTTGAATGATAAATGATTCTGTTAGAAATGAAATCTAACTGGAGCAAATATGGCAGGTTTTGAGCAGATTGTCTGGAGGTAAAAACAAATTATATTATTTTTGAAAGAAGTCTAGAGTAAGTTGTAATTATTCGGTATAGAGTCCGATAATGTGGGCTGGGGATTAACGACTGGTTGGGATATTTTGTTGGCTTTAGCCGGGTTACAGCTTTGCTGAGTGTACAGGCGTGGTGGCGCTGGTGTCCGGATAAAGTTTATGAGGATTTGTATATGGAATTGATTGATATCACTATCTTCTTTTTTATCGGTATTTTTGGGGGAGCTTGGGGATTTTATTATGTTGTAACCTGGAAGCCAGGTGGTTTGCAGCGCAAGTTGTTGCTGACGGTGAGCTGCTGCTGTTGCTTGCTGGCGGTGGTGACGGCGCTGTATATCCTGACGACATTGTTTTTACTGAACGGTATTACGTAAAGGAATAAAGGATATGCGGAAATTTGCATCTAGGTTATTTATGCTGTTGCTGGCAATACTTATTGCACGGGTGGTGAGTAGTGAAATAGAGTATGGTGGTGGTGGGGCGGGTGGAGCGAGGGCTGATGTTCTGGTGAGGGAAGGGCTTGCTGGTGCTGTGCCGCGACCGCTTCTGCTGCGCCGGGAGAGTGCGACCTGTGTGCGTCGTGGCAGTACCGAGATCAGCAATGCTCTGCTGGCGTTGAAGCGGCTTTCGGCAGAACTCTTTCTCTTTGAACTCAAGCTTTGTGAGCGGGGTGAGGAGGAGGATATTTGTGGGATTGTGGATATAGCTGCAGGCAATGAAGTTGAGTATACGGGGGCGGATTCGGGAGGTACCGGGTATACCCTGAATTTCAAGTTTGAAGATGAGATGGTTACTATCAGTAGTAGTGAGGGCGTAATAATTGCGCCGGATGGGGTTTATGAGTATCTGGAGGAGGGAGTCAGGGTTAAGGAGTCGGCGGCGCTCAGGCTGGTGGAGTCGTTGCCGCCGGTACTGACCGGTCTGAACAGCTATAACCGGCCGTATACATTGACCGCGGAGTGGAGTGAGTTGCCGGAGTTTCCCGGTATAAACTGGTACCGGCTCACCGCTATGCATACACCTGATAGTACGATTATAGCCGAATTTGCGGTTGCTGTAGATCTCAGCTCGGTATACCGTATAGATACTGATTTGCTGGAACCGGTGCTGATCTTTGGGCAAGAACGGGTGGCGGTTGTAACTTCAGCAGGATAAGGCTATGGGTAAATATCATCAGTCTGTAACATATTTGTTTTAAGCTAGCTGTAATAATGATTAGCGATACTTCGACCCTCAGCTTGACTGAGGGTCGAAGTGTTTGAGGGAGGGGGAGATAATATCCAGGCTGTTCTTGACAATGTTGTATTTTCTGTTATAATCTTTCGTGTATGAAATATTATGATATGAAGTTTTAGTGAAGAAAAGTTCTGTATTGAAATATTTTGCTATTCTGTATCTTGTTGTAGCACATAGCTGGTTGCTGTGGTAATAAAGAGTTCGCGGTTGATTGCGGTTGAGTTGTGTTGGAATGTTCTAAAGAGTTTGTGGATATGGGTTTGGCGCGTGTGTAAGGAGCCTCGGCAGGATAGAGTTTGGTAGAAGATTATCACTTCATATCTGGTTGTAACGGCATTGTCATCGGCGGGAAATGCAGCAATGGGGTGCAGTGCGGTCGTTTGGGTAGTGGTTGATACGGGTAATGTCAGATACGAAAGAAGAAGGGTTAATAATGAAAAGAGCTCTATTTGCAGTGATATGCGGCATCTATTTCTGCTTGGCTCTACTCTGGATGCAGGGTGGGGTTGCGGCAGCAGCTGAGGCGGATAGCGAGCAGCCATTCAAGGTGGCGCTTACCGGAAAGTTTCCTCCATTCAGTTATTATAATAAGGAAGGGGAACTGGCAGGTTTTGATGTGGATGTATCCAAGGAAATCGCCAGGCGCCTCGGGCGTAAGGTTGAGATAATCGCGACCGAGTGGGACGGTATTCTCGCTGGTCTGCTGGCGGATAAGTATGATGCGATTATTGGGTCGATGGCGATTACCCCGGAGCGAGCCGAGGTGGTCAATTTTTCTGAACCGTACTATCAGTCAGGGGCGCAGCTCTTTATCAATCGGGACAATCCGAATAAGGTCTATAGTATCAAAGAGTGTAATGGCAAGAAGATCTCGGCGGTTCTGGGGGAGACCTATCAGCGGTATCTGGAGGAGAATTTCCCCAAGATTGAGGTGGTAACGCTGAAATCAAGTGTTGATATATTTGAGATGCTGGAAGCGAAGCGGATTACCGGTTTTGTAACCGATAAGCTTGTCGGTGCCTGGCAGGTCAAGTCTGCGGGCAGACCCTTTGTGCCGGTAGGTCCGATGCTCTATGCCGAAGATATTGCTATCCCGGTGAAGAAGGAAGATAGTGCCTTGCTGGGGCAGATCAACGAGGCTCTGAGTGCGATGCGCAGCGATGGTACGATGCAGAAGATCAATGATGAGTACTTTGGCTTATCCAGCGGTGACAGCGACGGGGTTGGTGAGAAGATGACTACCGAGGTGATTGTGAGCAAGCTGGCAAGGGGATTTGCGGTGACTCTGGCGATTGCCGCCGCTTCATTGATTATCGGTTTTATCCTGGCGGTTCCCTGTGGGGTGGTGCTGAATAATTATAGTGGAGGGTGGAAGCTGGTCTATTGGCCGGTGCGTACGCTTGTTGACTTTATCCGCGGTACACCGGTATTGATTCAGCTCCTCTTCGCCTGGATGGGGCTGGGTTTGTCGCCGTATGTAGCGGCGGTGGCGACACTTGGTATCAACTCGATGGCGTATATGGCCGAGGTGATTCGTTCTGGGCTGATGAGTGTAGACTATGGGCAGATCAAGTCCGGGCAGGCGTTGGGGCTGAGCCGGTATCAGACCTTTTCTCTGATTGTCTGGCCACAGGCCTTCCGGGTAGCGATACCGCCACTCATGAATTCGATTGTAGCTCTGACCAAGGATACGGCATTGGTCGCGGTTATTTCGGTGGCTGAGGTTATACGGGAGGCGCAGTCGATCATCTCGGTTACCTTTGAGCCTACGAAGTATTACTTTATCGTTGCGGTAATGTTCTTTATCGTGACCTTCCCCTTGATGAAGCTGGCAGGAGCCTTGGAGAAGAAGATTCGTCAGAAAGGATTTGTACAATGATTGAAATAAAAGATCTCTCATATAAATATCCCGGCAGTACCACGCCGGTATTGAAGAATATTAATATCCAGTTGCCGCAAGAGCATTTCTTCGCCATCCTCGGGCAGAGCGGCTCGGGCAAGACGACGCTACTTAATTGTATCGCCAAATTTCTCAAGCCAACAACAGGAACTATTACCATTGAGGGTAAGAATATCAGAGAGATGGAGCGAAAAGAATTTCGCTCGC
Source organism: Planctomycetota bacterium (assembly GCA_963556115.3). Taxonomy (GTDB): domain Bacteria; phylum Planctomycetota; class SZUA-567; order SZUA-567; family SZUA-567. The sequence continues at coordinate 40,325 of CAUVYI020000011.1, forward strand.
AGCTTGGGGTGGTGTTTCAGCGATTGAATCTCTTTCCGCATCTGACGGTGGCGCGGAATCTGACCCTGGCTCCGACCAGGGTTCTGGGTAAAACTGAGACGGAGGCTTTGGACGAAGCGCATGAGATGTTGGAGCGTTTGGCAATTGCCGAATTGGCAGACAGATATCCGGCACAGATCAGTGGCGGGCAGGCGCAGCGTGTAGCCATCGCCAGGGCGCTGATGCTCCAGCCGAAGTATATGCTTCTGGACGAACCGACAAGTGCGCTTGATGCGCAGACGACCGGTGACTTTGCTGCCTGGCTCTCAGAACTCCAGTCCGAGACCTGTTTTATTATTGTTACGCACGATCTGCCGTTTGCCAGTATGACTGCGTCACGGGGGCTGATTCTGGATGCGGGTGAGGTAATATCCACCGGAAATATCAAGGAGATTGTCTCGCAGTCTACTGAGGCTGCAACTTAGGCAGTTTTGAATGAAACATATATTGTAAACGCAAACTGGAAAGATAACCAGTAAGTATTTAAAGTTTATAATTCGAGCGCAACTGCTTATGATGAGTGGTTGCGCTGCATATTTTATGAGTAGTATTTGGGCTTGGTGTTTATAAGTAAATGCTTGAATAAAGTTGACTAAGGGGGAGGAGAGGGTATTATGAAGTAGGTATGTGCCGGAATTAAAGATTCGGGTGCGGTGGGTGTTTTCGGGTTATGGTGCGGCAGGGTATAAGGAGGGTCGTAATGGTCTGTGTAAACAAGGTCGGGGTGCATTTTGCGGTATTTGCAGAGAGTTATGCGGATGAACAGTTGCAGTATATTGTCAAGGCCAGGGAGACGGGATTCGATCTGCTCGAGATCGACGGGGCGTATATTGTCGGCTTGGATAATGCCAGAGCCGAAGCGCTCAAAGCCGAGTCTGAGCGTCAGGGTATAACCCTGGTCGGTTCGATGGGGTTGCCGGTGGGGAGTGATATCGGTAGTCCGGACGCAGCCGAGCGGGAGCGGGGCAAGGAGTTTCTTATCAAATGCGCGGTGAATATGCAGCGAGCCGGGATCAAGGAGTGTAGCGGGCTGGTGCATAGTGCCTGGAATGGTAAGATTAAAGAGCTTGCAGAGAAGCCGGTATACTGGGAGAATAGTGTGAAGTCCATGCAGGAGTTATGCCGGGTATTCGCTGATAACGGGGTGATCTTCAATGTCGAGGTGGTCAACCGCTTTGAGAATTTTCTGCTAAATACCTGTGCTGAGGCAAATAAATACCTTGATGACGTTGGCAGCGAGAACCTGGGGCTGCACCTGGATACCTTCCATATGAATATTGAGGAGAGTTCTTTTGTTGAGGCGATCAATCAGGCCGGTTCCAGACTCAATCATTTTCATATCGGGGAGAATAACCGGAAGATGCCGGGGCTTGGGATGCTGCCGTGGCGGGAGATCTTCAGTGCGCTCAAGGCGATTGGCTATACGGGCCCGGTATCGATGGAACCGTTTGTCAAGGCGCAAGGCGATATCGCCAAGGCGGTATCGCTCTACCGTGATCTGATGGAGTATGACCGGGTTGAGGAGGCGGTAAGGCAGTCTGGTATCTTTGTGCGGAATTTGCTGGTTGATATTATGGAGTAGACGTTCTCTGTAGCTTGGCAGTTATTAAGTCTATTGGCTGGTAATTGAATGGAGGTGTCGCTATAGTATAATTTGCTTAGTTTTACTGTAATTTGGTAAGGTAAGGGAAATCACAAATGTGATCTCCCTTTTTTGATGATAACCGGAACCATCAGTGACGAACGTGGTCTGGGGATCAATGATCCCCAAGAGAATAGACGGTCGATTATTTTCAGCCCTCAGCGTTGCTGAGGGCTGAGGCTCTATAATTGCTTTATGCATAAAGTGAAGCCTGGTAACTTGAGGCTGGATTATCAGTAGAGGTAGGGCTGTGCTGGTTGCGCGGTCTCTTTGATAACCGGATCTTTGATGATCGGGATGAGTTGATCACCCTTGGTGATAGGGGCGTAGGTACCGCTGATCTCAACCCAGGAGTCGCTGAGCAGTCCGGGGGAGTCTTACCGGAGACGAGAACCGCTGCGGGTAAGGCGTCGGCGACACAGCAGGTAATGACGAAGCGGTAGAGGATATCTACCCCGTCACCATACTCGGCGGCAATCTCTGGATCGTCGGTGTGGAGCATGCCGATGAGGCTGATTTGTTGTCCTGAGTATTTATCCGGGAAGTCGTAGAGATCGAGGATGGTAATAGCTTCGGAATTGCGGTCGAAGGTCTGAGGATACTGCGCGAGGAGTTCTCCCTCTAGATCTGGGTTGTCTGTAGCTTCGGAGTAGTCGGTTGGTACCGATGCGGTTGCTCCGCTTGCCGCGGTTGTATTCTGACTGCGGTTGATCGTAGGTGGGCCGATACGGCGTTTGGCGTAGCTGTCGCCGCCAAGGTATTGCCCCTGCGTATTGAGGAAATAGAAGAGTGGCAGAAGGAGAATCGCGACGCGCAGGATAGTGCCGGAAGAATTATGCGCTGCATCTGGAGCCGGGGCGAGCAGTGCCGCGAGCAGAAAGACGAGCAGAGCTATACCCCCAGCAATAAGGATAAAGGAGAACTCTGGACGCAGGAAGAGGGTGTACTCCCCGCTGTAGAGCAACTTGGAGATAACCGAGAGCCAGAAGGTATAGAGCGGAATCTTCCAGGGAATGGAGTTGAGTAATTTGTTCAGTCGCATCAGCAGTACCTTTCCAGCATCTCGATGATGCTACTCACGGTGAAGACGCTCAAGAGAATGGTACAGGCCAGGGCTATGATTGTGCGTCGAGTGAATACCTGTTGGTACATGAGCAGTAGCTTGAGGTCGAAGATAGGGCCGGTGAGCATGAAGGCGAGCTGCGAACTCAGCGGTAGGAGGTTGCGTAGGGAGGCGGCGATGAAGGCGTCGGTCTCGGAGCAGAGGTTGAGTAGAACCGCCAGGGCGATCAGCAGCAGAGTAGGTAGTACCGGGTAGGCTGAGAAGCGAGTGAAGAATTCGCGGTCGATATAGGTCTGTGCCAGCGCGGCAATGAAGGCGCCGATGACCAGATAATGCCCGGCGCCGAGGAAGTCTTCAGAGGCATGAATTATTGCGGCGTAGAGCTTGCGGGCAAAGATCTGTACTGGATTTGTGCTTGTATCGGGCTGCGTGTGGGAGTGCGTGTGGGTGCAGCAGGAGCAGGAGTGCGTGTGAGCCTGAGGTGTATTGAGACTCTCCAGAAGAATCGGTTTGCCACTGAGTAGACGCTGTAAAAAGAGGGAGATGCCGACGGCGAGGGTGTAGCCGAGGAGGAGGCGGAGTCCGGCAAGGCGCCAGTCCCATTGATAGGCCAGGGCGGTAGAGAAGGCGACCAGCGGGTTGACCGCCGGCCCGCCGAGAAGGTAGGCAATGGCTGCGGCCGGGGGCAGACCCTTGCCACAGAGTCGGCGGACTACCGGTACAATTGCACACTCGCAGATCGGCAGGATCAGTCCCAGTCCGGCGGCAATGAAGATAGGGAGGACTTTGCCAGCGGGGATGAGGCGGTTCAGGCGTTCGCGGCTGACAAAGGCTTCGATGATACCGCCAATAAGCGAACCGAGGAGCATGAACGGGGCAGCCTCGAACATGATGGCACAGAAGACGACGGAGAAGGTCTTGATAGACTCCTGCTGGTGGTAGAAGATCAGCAGCAGGTAGGCTCCGCAGATGAAGAGCAGGCTCAGAATGAGCGGTATATGGCGCCGGGATGTTGCAACTGGCGGGGTTTGACAGGTATTCATGATTATTTGGGTGCTTCCTCTCTTGGGATTAGAGTAACTCCGCTGCCGGAGAGTAGTATCCGGCAGAGGAATGGTTTGTGATAAGATCATAAATGCTGGGTTATTTCGTGCCGAGCGTCTGGCGGATTAGCTTCAGGTTCTGCTCCATGACTGTCTGGTAGTAGTCGCGCGGGGTGTTCTCCGGCCCGCTTGCTACGGGATCGATCTCAACGACCGCGATACCGGTTTCGCGAGCCAGGGTTTTGGCGGCTTTGTCCGGGAACTGCGGTTCGGTAAATATCGCTCCAGGTTTCTCACTCTGGATTATCTTGATGATATGGTGCAGGCGGGCTGCTGAAGGCTCCTGGCCGTGGGGTTGGAGTACCGCGACTATTTCCAGTCCCAGATCGCGGGCGAGATAATCGAAGACACCGTGGGGCTCGATTATCTTCTTATTGGCAAGCTGGGCGCCGGTCTGGGTAAACTTCTGGTTGAGCTCGGTGAGTACCGCGTGGTAGTGCTGGGTATTCTTCAGATAATCTTCGGCGTGTGCAGGATCGATCGCAGCGAGAGCATTGCCGATATTGATGCTTATCCGTGCGGCCAGGTTCGGGCTGACAAAGAGGTGCGGATTGATCCCGGTGTGGTGGTGGTGTTGCCCGTCAGTATGGTGCGTGTGGTGGTGTTCGGCGTCATGGTCAGTATCATGGTGCGTGTCGTGGTTCTCATGCTGCTCAGCGTCATGGTGTTCGGCGTCAGCGTCTTCCTCTTCGCTATAGTTCAGGAGTGAGTCGATACCGCTTGAGCTATCGATAATGTGGATGTTGGGGTTGGCTTCCGTGATCGGAGCCCCGAGAAACTCCTCCATTCCGAGGCCATTGATGATTAACACCTCAGCCCTGGCTATCTTCTGCAGATCCTGGGGGGTGAGGGTATAATCGTGGGGGCAGCCGGCGGCGGCTGGGAGCATGAGTTTGAGGGTGACCCCGGGTATGCCGTCGACGATGTTTCGGGTAAACTGGTAGAGCGGGAAGGTGGTGCAGAGAATTTCGAGTTGCCCTGGCGCTTTCTCGGCACAGAAAGCAGAGCTGCCGAGCAGGAACAGGGAGAAGAGAAGAGTAAGTAATTTTTTCATGTGAGGCCTCCAGTAAAGGGCTTATTCCACGCTATTTCTGGTTTTTGCTCTGCCGGTATACTCCAGCAACAATTGCCAACCAGCTTGGCGGGTAATGGTTGAAGTGTAGGGATAATTATAATTGAGTCTTATTTAAGATATTAAGTCTATGGGCGGTGCGCGCGGAAAGGTGTCGGCCTCGGTGGTTAGGATATAGGGTTGCCGGTAGGTCTTTACCGACTGGGTATACCGTATAATAGTATAAGTAAAACCGGCATTCTGGGGCTGGGTAAAGCCGGTGTAGATAGCTGTATACATCTGGCAGAGCGGGCAGTGTTCACTCTCATGGCGGTGTGGTGCCTGGGGGCGGGTCGGCTTGGGCTGAGGTCTATTGAGCTTGAGTTGTGCGCAGAGTCGGCTGAGGGGTTTGCTGGTTACGCAGCGAATTCGTTGCCCACTGGTGCAGCTACAACTGCTGAGATGGAGCAGGTGCAGGAGCGGGGCGGTTATAATCAGCAGGGCTGCAAAGAGAGCAGGCAGGGCTGCTCTGAGCCTCAAGGTTCGTCTCAACATAGTAAGCGCATTGCCTCTAGGTATAAGTAGTCAATCATTAGCATTAACTATACGCTCTGCTCCGGCCTTGTCAAGGAGAATATGTCGGTCGTGATTATACCGGAGTTGGGTTGAAAGGAGGAGCAGAATACCGGAGGCGGGAGTTTTTTTATTGACGAACAGTTGTTGCTGCGGTAGAGTCTGGATAGGTCTGCGGGAATATACGGTAACGGCAAAGGAGAAGAGGATGGAGCGTGTGAGGCTAGTGATGTTGGTAGAGAATACTACCTGTTGTGAGCAGCTAACCCCGGAGCATGGGTTAGCGGTGTATATCGAGGCCGGTGAGGTGCGCGGGCTCTATGATACCGGGAATGCCAATCCGCCGCTGCTGGTGCAGAATGCCGGGAAGCTCGGAGTAGAACTGGATGGATTGGATTGGGTCGCTATCAGCCATGGGCATAATGACCATGGTGGCGGCATCGGTGATCTGCTGACTTATATCTCGCGTCCGGTAGTTATGCATCTCGGTAGTGGGGCGCTCAATAAGAAGTATTCGCGTAAACCGAATAAGCCGTTGGAGGATAAATTTTTATTGCTTTCTAAAGCAGAGATGCAGGATAAAGGGGGGCGGTTACAGGAGCATGCGGCCGGTTGCAGCGAATTGAGTCCGGGGATTTATTATTTCGGCCCGTCGCCGATGCTCGACCCGTATGAGCTTATTCCGGAGCGCCATGTTATTGCGACTGCGAACCCGGGTGAACTGGTGCAGGATGATTTTAACGACGAGCGGACTCTGGCGCTGGATACCGGTGACGGTATCATAATTATTACCGGTTGCGCGCATCGTGGGGTGATAAATATTATTCGGCAGGTGCAGGAGTTATTCCCGGGTAAGGGGATCAGGGCGGTACTCGGGGGTTTTCACCTTATGGATCAGGAGGATACAGTGATCAACTATATTGCTGATGAGCTGCTAAAGCTGGAGGTGGGGGCGGTTGGTTTGGCGCACTGCACTGGCGCGCGGGGAATGGAGTTGCTTGGGGCGAGACTTGGGGCGAAGAGCTTTCATTTTTCCACCGGGGTTGAGGTTGTCTTCAGTCCCGGAAGCTCCGGTATAGAGGTGCGTCCGGTACTTGACTGAAGCATGAGCCGCTCCGGGCTGCCGGGTAGAAGTCGCGGTTGTGGCCGAAGATTAGATGGATTGCCTCCTGCCGATTTGGTTTACTCCAGGAGGCGAGAGCTTAGAGTAGTATATTGATTCTGGCGGCGTTGTCGCGGTTGACAGTGCGCATGAAGTGTACCGCTGGCAGTCCAAAGAGCATACAGTAGTAGTCGTTGGTCTGATTGGACATAATATCTTTCTTGTAGCCGGGTAGGAGTTCCAGTGCATATTTCAGCCTGCCGCACCAGGTAGTTCCGATACCGTGAGCCGTAGCCAGCAGTTCGAAATAACTCAGAGCGATTATGACATCATGCAGCGAGGCTACTGGGTTGTCCCTGTCGGCTGAGATGATGAGCAGGTGCGGCGCAGTACGGAAGATGAGATCCTTACGGCTGTTGAGCCATTCTCTGGTACTGACGGCAAGAATCTGCTGCTCCGGGGTGAAGCCTACCTCCTGGGAATACTCTACCAGGCTCTGCATCAGGTGTTCTCTGAAACGGTGCATCTCCTCGAGACTGCCGATGACATCGAAGACCAGTCCGCGGTTATTCATGGCTGTGGGGGCGTTGGCGACGGTGTGCAGAAGGCGGAGGATGGTCTCCTGGTCGATATTCCGCTGCCGGTAACTCCGGACACTCCGGCGCGCCCGGAGTAGGAGCTCCAGGCTATGACGATCCGGCAGGTCGCTGACCTCGAAATCGGTGCTGTCTAGCTCCGGGTTGAGTCCGAAAATAGATATTGCTGCCTGTGGGCAGACCGCAAAGCAATGTTGGCACTCATAGCAGCGGGTTATATCAATGACGACCCCTACTTCATCTTTTATGCTGAGTGCTCCGCGTGAGCAGGTCGCAACGCAGCGCCCACAGCGGGTACAGGCGGTATTATCAACTTTGAAGCGGTGCATCACCTACATTCCTTTTTCTTCTTTGGTCTTCGCTTGCCTGTCTGATCCTTTCTTGGACAGGTTCTGAGTATAAAAAAATACAATATGTTTATTAACTAATAGCATATTATTCTTGCGAGTGCAACTAGAAATTTCGCATATTCTGAGATTATTTGCCTCAGGCGCAGAGGTGGACTCGGTGCTGCGGTATGACAGAGTTCGGTCTAGGTTGACTGAAGCACAGATCCGGGGGCGCGCAGTAGCGCCTGAGTCTGCAGGCGGGTTTAGTGAATGAGCATTTTTTTCCAATAGTTATTGACAAATATTCAGAAGTTATTATAACTTAGAGAAAGCTAACTTATTTTCCGTTTTTTCTCCGAGGCGCAAGGCTGGGCAGAGGGAAGGGAAAATTATGCTTTGATGCTGTCCTCCGGCATTGGCAGGAGGCGTCTGGTTTATATATTTATTAATAAATGTCAAGGATCCTGGCATGGTCGATAAGTATGGTAGCTTTGAGTCCTTTAGAAGTTTTGTAACTAGATCTACTCAGCAGACCCAATTAGAGCAGGAGGTGATCCGTTCGCGGTTTCGTCATCTGGATATTCCGTCGGATGTCGGCATACACTTCCTAGTTGATATGATTACCCTGCTGCTCAATCTCTATGATCCATATACCGCCCGGCATTCGCATCGGGTCGCTTTTCTGGCTGAGAAGATTTCTCGGGAGTATTCCCGCACCGAGGGCGAGCATCAGCGGACGCATATCGCTGCACACCTCCATGACATCGGCAAGATTGGTATCTCCAGCCAGATTCTCAATAAGGCTACGCCGCTGACTGCAGAGGAGTTTGAGTTGATCAAGCATCACTCCCTCTACGGTTATAGCGTAATCAGCCGCTTGGAATCTTTGACTCCTATCGCCAAGATCGTCTTGTACCATCATGAACGCTTCGACGGTAAAGGTTATCCGCATGGACTCAGCGGAACGGCGATTCCCTTCGATTCACGTATTATTGCGGTGGCAGATTCCTTTGATGCAATGACCACCGACCGGCCGTACCATAAGGGCTTGACCTCGGAGGAGGCGGTTTGCGAGGTGCTTAGCTGTGCCGGTAAGCAGTTTGACCCTGAGGTTGTCGAAAAATTCGAAATCCTTTATAGCCGTACCTGCCTGGAACTTCCAGATGTCTTTGAGTAAAGTTGTAGCGCTGATCGTTTGCGGCGACTAGTTGTGTTGCAGGTACTGGCCAGACGCGTGTTGGTATTAGTAGCGTTTAATACCTGTGAAACCGGGTTTAGCGGTTGCGCCTGCATCGCGCCGGAATGTAGCGTGAGTACCGGATGTCAGGGCTGGTGCCTGTTTGACGTTTCGGGATGAGCGAAGCGTAATTCTGGAATTATCAAAAAATACCGGTATTATCTTGTCTTGAAGCAATTTTTTACTTTTGTGCTGTTGAAAAAAAGGTATTATGAAGCAATACTCCGGCGGGTAGGGTCTTTGCCGGAATAATGTAAAGAATATCAGGGTATTTCACGGTTTTTTGTCTGCGCCTGCCAGCCGGGTGTCAGCAGCACGGAGGAAAAAAATGTTCTGCCCTAATTGTGGCGCGGCCTATGTTAGCGATCATGAGTTCTGTAAGGTCTGTGGTACACCCTCCTCAGAGTTTCTTAGTACCGCAGATAATAAGGTGCCCTCAGAGTCTGAGGTCGCCGCCAACTTCAAGATTGTGGACTTTAATTTCTGTATCCAGTCCGGGCTGCTGGTAATTACATTGGTTATTCTCTATCTGAGTACGGCTTTGGGGTATATCCCTAATCCTGAGGATTTCTTCAGAAATCTGGCTTTTCTGGGGATAGTCGCGGTTGGACTAGGGATTGTTATGATCGAGGGGAATTTCGATGTGTCACTGGGGGCGATAATCGCTCTCTCCAATCTCTGTGTCGGGATCTTTTATAATTATTATGAGTTGCCTCTGTACCAGGCTTGCGGGTTGGCGTTACTGATAAGTATGTTCTGCGGGGTGGTTACGGCGATGTTTGTCGGATTGCTCAAGGTGCCGTCGGTACTGGTTACGCTCCTGCAGATGTTCGGTATAATCGCTTTTGTCACCTTGAAATCCGAGTTTTTCAACGGGTATATCTACCTTCCAGGATATTTTGTCGAGTTCGGTCAGCTCTGGGTGATAGTGGTGATCTTTGCGGTAGTATTCTGCCTGGGGTTTCTGCTCTTCTTCACCCCGGTTGGAAAATTTCTGGGTTCGGTTGCAACTCAGAAGAATATTGTGGCCAAGATCAGCTTCAAACCGGTACTGCTTGTATATCTGATCTCATCCTTTCTTGCAGGTTGTGTTGGAGTACTCCTTACAGCTACCTATAGATCCTATGTACCGACGGAGTGTGCCGATTATGAGCTTTATGCTCTGGCTGCGGTATTTATGGGAGGGGTAAATCTCTTTAGGATCAAACGGAGTAGTTTTGGTATTATGCTTGGAATACTGGCTGGGGTGATTATTATAGGGCTGATCGGGGTATATTGGGGTGACAGCTTTCCGCATCATAGTGCGCTGTACAAGTACAGGTTGACAGTACTGGTTATAATCGCGGGTATGATTATTCGCGATGTGATTATTCGTAATATTAATTCTCGAAAGGCATCGGCTTAGCTGTTTTTTGGGGGGGCGGTTGGTGCTGGTTCACTGCTAGTATTTGCTGTAAGGAATAATTTGTGGGTGGTTTATGGTTTTAATATAATCGTGATTTGAAGGTTATACAGAATTTAGCGGGGGAAGAAAAATATGCCCTGTAGCCGGGTGGCTGCAGGGTATATTATTTTGGTATATAAGGAGTTGTTATAATATGTACTGAGAATCCCGGATTTGGGATGTATGGTTGCGTATTCAAATTATATTGCATATGTGTATAATTGAGAAAAATATCTTGAAAAATTTTTTTCCTGCGTTTATACATTAAGTTTGAGGTATAATTGTGCTAGGTATTCTTCTGTTATATGAGGAGTTGTATGCTGACATTAAATGAACTGGTGAGCCTGGGGTTGACCGGTAAAACACGCAGAATAATCGAGGCGCCGGGAACACTGGCGCAGAAATTTGCCGGGCTCCTGAAGTCTCTGCGCGGGAGCCTGGGGCTGGTATCGGCAGTTCTGATCGAGGTACAAGCAATTCCACTATTCGCCTATTGCCAACAGGTACCGGAATTTGTTCAGGGGTATTGGTGTGAACCCCAGGAGCTGGATCTAACTATACTTGCCGGATTGATTGAAACGCAGCTTTATGGTGAGGGTGCAGAGTATGCTGAAACCGGGAGTCGCTGGTGTGCGCTTGGACAGGTAAAGGCGGCTACAGATTGTACAAACAAGACTGAGTCGGTAATTCTGGCCGAGAGTGCGGCGCTGGCTTTGTTTGCGCTAGGTAGCGGCGACTCGGTTGAGGCCTTACTCTTACTCAGCAGCGCGGCGGCGGTAGAGACTGTGCAGGAGGGACGCCTCTGGTTCGAGGATTATTGTGCGAGTCTCTGGGCGTTGCTGGAGCGGGCTGGTCTGGAGCAGGAACTTGTCTGGCAGCGCCGTTACTCTGCTATGCGTGACCGGATGGCAGAACTCTTTAGGTCTGCAGGTGCTGATTCAACCAGTTTTTTTTCCGGGGTTGCAGAATTGCTGCCGGGGTATATGAACTATCCTGAGTCTGGTTTCTGTAGGTTACAGTATCTGGAAGCGGAGTATGTCTCACGTAATTATCCGGGGGCGCGAGGCGGGGCAGGTTGCGGTTATTCCACCTGCTTTGAGCTCCGGCTCTATAACGCCAGAGAGGTCTGTGGCTGTATACAACTCGGTTATGCTGTGGGGGTGGAGGTGGACGAAGATATTCTGCTGGTGCCGCCGGAGTTGGAGCTGCTGGAGGGAGCGGCTGGGTTACTGCAGACCTTTATTACGGCACTCTTTGACGGGCAGAGATTTCACGGTGAGAATAACGAGTTGCAGGCAATTTTTGAGGGCATGTCGGTACTGCTGATTGTGGTAGATAAGCAGATGCAGATTGTCAACAGCAATAAGGTGGCGCAACGGCTTACCGGAGTGCCGCTGGCTGAAATCCGGGGGCTATCGGTAGGGAAGGCTCTCAGGTGTGCAAATCTGTCTACGGCACCACTTGGGTGTGGCACCGGCAAACTCTGCAAGAGCTGTCGGCTCCGGAGGCTTGCAGAGCAGACGCTGCGCAGCGGTGAAGCCGTTATCAGGCATGAGGTCTTCTTGAAGCTGGGATCAGATGTCGAGCCGAAGGCACTCTGCTTGCTGGCCTCTACCCATCCGCTGATTATTCGCGGGCAGCAGAATGTTCTGATATCGTTGGAGGACGTCACTGATATTCGCAGGCAGGAGAAGCAGGTGCATGATAGTGAGGAGTTGCTCCGTACTCTGGTTACGACCTTGCCGGATGTGGTGACCAGGGTTGATCGTGAATTCAGATATATGTATATCTCGCCGATTATTATGCGTTTTTTTGTGATTGATATCATTGATGTCAAGGGTAAGCGGGCGAGTGAATTGAATCTACCCAGTGATTTCTGTGAATTGAGCGAAATCAAATTCAAAGAGGTTCTGCATAATCAGGAACCTATGGAGCTGGAGTTTGAGGTGCAGACGCTGCGGGGCAGAACTGTATTCAATTGGCGGGCAAATCCCGAGTTTGATGACCAGGGTAGACTCGCTTCAATAGTAAATATTTATCGGGATATTACCGAGACTAGGCTGGCGGAGAGTGCGGTAAAGCTCTCTCAGGAGAAGCTTGCCGCAGTATTTCATGCCACTCCAGATGCATTGATGATGATCCGCTTTGAAGATCGGGTTATTATCGAGGCGAACAAGACCTTTGAAGTAATGTTTAAGATACCGCTGCGCGCGGTTATCGGGTCTACGACCAAGGAACTGGATATCTGGAATGATAATGCAGAACGGGATAATATCTACTGCATGTTGGAGGAGACCAAGACGGTGGTCGAGGAGAACGTGCTCCTCAAGCGCCAGGGCGGGGAACTCTTCAATGCTGTGGTTTATGCCGAGAGTATTCATTTTACCGAGGAGGATTATATCTTTGTCTCTATACGGGATATTTCCGATATTATCCAACTCCATGAACAACTCCGTCAATCTGAGAAGATGTCGGCGATCGGTCAACTTGCTGGGTGGATAGCTCATGACTTCAATAATCAGTTGACCGGTATACTCGGTTTTGCCGATATCATTTTGAGCAAGTATGACCAGCCGGGACTCAAAGAGTATGTCGATAAGATAATCACCAGCGCCTGCCACTCGGCAAACCTTACTCAGCAGTTGTTGACCTTCTCGCGCAAAGGGCGGTATCTCTCGGAAATGATCGATATGCATGTCTGTCTGCTCCAGGTGATCAAGGTGCTTTGCCGGATGGTCGGTAAGGGTATCGAGGTCGGTTATGACTTCAATGCGGTTAGGGCGGTGGTCAAAGGTGATGAAGGGCAGATACAGAGTGCGCTGCTGAATTTGGTGATGAATGCGCGTGAGGCGCTGAATAACAGCGGTGAAATCTGGATCCAGACCGCCAATATTACGGTGGCTCAGGGCTATCATGACCGGATATGCGGTTATGTCAATGCCGGTCTGTACTTACAGATTAAGATAACCGATACCGGTTCCGGGATATCCGAAGGGATACAGGACAGAATCTTTGAACCATTCTTTACCACCAAGGAGCAAGGAGGCGGGATCGGGATGGGGCTATCGATGGTTTACGGGACGATTATCCGCTGTAATGGGGCTATCAAGGTGGATTCGGTAGCAGGTATCGGCAGTACCTTTACCATACTTTTACCTCTGGCTTCTAGCGATGAGGGTGGTCTGGAGCAGACGGAAACGGAGGTGCGATCCTGTCCAGAGATGAAGAGGATACTCCTGGTTGATGATGAGAAAATGTCATTGATGATTTGTTCGGAGATGCTCTGGCAGTTAGGGCATGAGGTGATAAGTTGCGGCAATGGTAAAGAGGCGCTGAAGATCTTTGAAGCGGAGCATGCTGGTATTGATCTGGTAATTTTGGATATGGTGATGCCGGGGATGAATGGGCGGGATGTGTACCACGCTATGCGGCGAATTACGCAAGAGGTAAAGGTGATAATTGCCTCTGGTTATAGTTCGAATAAGGATGTTCTACGGGTGCTGGAGGAGGGGGCACTAGGTATGCTGCAGAAGCCGTTTTGCTACTCTGAACTTTCGGGACTGGTAAAAAAGTATGTGTGAGACGGGAGTGTGAGGTGGAAATTAGCGAACGTGAAGAGCCTAAACGGGAGCGTAACCGACTCAGCCGGAAGAAGGTTGCCAGGTTAGCTGCGCCGGAGTCGGCTAGAGCTTTACGACGGGGGGGGGGGCAGACCGTCAAGCCAGGTATAGAGATTATCCTGAAAGACTTGGAGTTCGCTAAGTACTAGTATGCAAGTTGGGGGGGGGGGAAGAGAAATCAACGGGAGCTAACTGTATCCCCGGGAAGGCGAGAGCCGCCCGGGGATACTCTGCACATAAAGATAAATCTTGAGTGGAAGATATGGAGTGGGGCTTGGGAGTTTACGGTATATAAGCTTTTGGGTAAATTCAGCGGTTTCACCAGTTGGTTGTCAGTCGCTAGTCAGGTGGTTGCGCCCAGTTTTCTTGCTCCGGTATAATAGCTCATCGGCACGTTTGAGGATACTGCTTGGGGTGTCGTCATTTCTGGCTAGGGTGCCGCCGAGTGAGATGGTGACCTGGATTTTTGAGGTTCCGGTCATAATATACGAGTTTTCAATGAGCTGGCGCAGCCTTTCACCGTAATAGCAGAGGGCTTTTTGATCGATATTCTTGAGAATCCCAATAAATTCATCGCCGCCCCAGCGGCCATAGAGATCGAAGGGACGGGAGTTGCTGGAGAAGGTCTTAGCGACAAACTTGAGAACCTCGTCGCCGATGTCATGGCCGTAGGTGTCATTTATCTTTTTGAAAAAGTCGATATCGATAAAGATAATGCCAAAGGGCATGCCGAAACGTTCTTTTTCGGCAAAGAAGGCTTCAAGTTCTTTTTCAACATAGGCGCGGTTACTGAGCTGGGTCAGATGATCAAGCAGGGAGAGGCGCTCCAGCTCAATAATTTTCGCCTCGTTAGCTTGTTTATTGCTGATATCGGTAAATACCTCAAAACCGCCGATTAACTTGTCAGTGGAATCGAAGAGAGGGTTGACCCATACTTGTACCGGGATACGTTGCCCATTCTTATGGTGCAGATAGACGACAGCTTCGCGGGATTGCTGATCTTCGATGCTTGCAAGTAGTGGACAAGAGCCGAGGCAGAGGGAGTTGCCGTGCTCATCCACGTGGGTGAGAATGTTGTCTGAGCATTTTTTGCCGATTACTTCCTCGGCGCTGAAGCCAGAGATACGCTCTGCCCCCTTGTTCCAGTAGGTGATGGTGCGGTCTGTATCGACAAAGTAGAGCCCTTCCTGGAGGAAGTCTACAATACTTTTATAGATACACTCTGGCATCTTTGCCTCGTTTCTATCCCGGTCTTCAGGGGAGCAGTGTCATGGTTTATTTGTTTTGTATCGGGTTATATTTAGTATAACATATTGGGATGCTATTTAGCAAGTGACGGGGAGATGAAGTTGGGAGAAAAAGTATCTGCCGGTTTGACGCAGAGCTTGAGGAGAGGAACTTTGAGTTTTTTTTCTGGTTATTAGGGATTATTGGCGGTGCTTGGAGGCTGACCGGGTTATTTGCTGAGGATTATCCGGGTGCGAGGATTGTTCTGGCTGAGTTCGAGGAGTTCGTGGCAGCGCGAGATCATACTCTCGGCAGTGTCTGTGGCTCTAACCAGGGTGCCGCTGATATTCAGTCTTACCGCGAGGCAGTGGTTATTACAGATAATGTAGGATTGCTCAATACGGCGTTTGAGTTCTTGGCAATAGAGAGTGAGCCCGATTTCACTGACATTCTTGATAATACCGAGAAAGGTGCCTTCTTCTAGACGGCTATAGAGATCGAAAGGCTGAGCATGAGCGCTGAAGTTGCGGGCGGCAAAGGCCAGGATGTCGTTGGCGGTCGGGGTAGGGTAAGCGTCAATATAGTGCTGGAAGTTGTCGATCTCAATGAGAAGTACGCCGAAAGGCAGGGCGTAGGTATTGAACTCCTGGATATGGGCTCTCAGGGCTTGCTCGATATAACTGCGGTTGGCGAGCTGGGTCAGTATGTCGAGGTAGGATAGTTTGAGAAGCTCATGCCGATGCTGCTGGAAGGGGTGTGGAGTATCGATTGCGGTAAAGACCTCATGGTCACCGAGAAACTCGCCAGCGGCAGAGATAATCGGATAGGAGCGGGAGGCGATCTCAATTCGACTGCCACATTTATGCTGGAGAAAGGTAGCGCTTGTAGCGCTTGTAGCGCTTGGGTTGGCAACAGGTATGGAATCGGGGTACTCTTGTCGGCGCATGGGGGCTTGCGTCGAAGTGAGAAGCTCATGCGAGCGCATTCTGCCGATAACTTCGCCCGCACTGAAACCGGAGAGGAGTTCTGCTCCTTTATTCCAGTACGTAATGAGGCGTTCTCTGTTGGCAGAGAAGAGGCCGTCAAAGTGTGAGTCGGCAATTGTCCGGTAGAGTAGGCTTTCAGACATTTGAAAATCCAGAATAAAAAACAGTACGCGTTAATTTTATACCATGGAGTATACCAGAGCACTACATAATTGTAGGTTAAAAGTAAATCATTGCAAGGGATAATACTGGCTTATTGAGACTATTGTCTGGTGTCTGGCTGGCGCCGAATAAAAATGAGCTGTTGGTCTCTGGTTGCTTATTGCCGATTTCGATGAGCTACTTTGTTGAAATTGTCTGCTTGCTGCAAGTGTGTTGTAACATATGCTCATGTAAGAGGTTATTGTCGCCGCTTAAAAAAAATAATGTGTGAAAGCTCTTGACAACTTATGGTCTTTTGGTCATAATGAAGGTTGCTATAATTTGCATAATTGAGTTTTGGTGTTGAGAAAAGGAGTTATATCGTAATGGCTGAGAATAACGGCTCATCGTGTAGTCATACAGGAGAATCAAATCCTGAAGAGTTGGATAAAGCGGTACAGGACTGTCTGCGGCAGATAAAACATAAGTTATTGGTCTTCTCCGGTAAGGGCGGTGTGGGTAAGAGTACGGTGGCGGTGAATCTCGCCAAGGCCTTTGCCGATACCGGTGCCAAGGTTGGATTACTTGATATTGATTTTCATGGTCCGAGTGTGCCGGTGATGCTGGGACTCAAAGGGTATCAGGCGATACAGGGGCGTGACGGGATATTGCCGTATGAGGAAGGGAACCTCAAGGTGATGTCTATTCCGTTTTTGGTTGGGCAGGAGGATGCTGCGGTTATCTGGCGTGGCCCGATGAAGATGCATGTGATCAAGCAGATGCTCGGCTATGTTAGTTGGGGTGAGTTGGACTATCTGATCATCGATTCTCCTCCAGGAACCGGCGATGAACCGCTCTCAGTGTGCCAGACGATTGAGGATGCAGACGGGGCGGTGGTGGTGACTACTCCTCAGGATGTGGCTGTCGCCGATGTACGCAGGTCGATTAATTTCTGTGAACAACTCAAGCTACCGGTACTCGGGGTGATCGAGAATATGAGCGGTTTTGTCTGCCCCAAGTGCGGTGAGGTGGTGAATATCTTCAAGAGTGGCGGCGGGCAGGAGATGTGCCAGCAGATGGAGGTCAAGTTCCTCGGAAGTATTCCGCTTGATCCGCAAGTGGTTGAAATGGGTGATGCCGGAAAGGTCTTCAGTGCTGAGGCGACGTCTGGTCCGGCGCAACAAGCTTTTGCGGAAATTGTGCAGAAACTCGAACTTTAGGCGCAAAGTGAGGGCTAATTATGGTGGTTAGAGGGCCGAAGAGCCATGAAAATTGCCTCCTGTGTGGGGAAAAAAACCGGCTGGGGCTCAACCTGAAATTTGAGGTGGACAAGGAAGGGATGGTTGCGGCAACGGTAGATACCGGGATTGTGCATCAAGGGTATGCTGGAATTCTGCATGGCGGGTTTATTACCTCGATTCTTGATTGTGCGATGTGTCACGCGCTCTTTAGCCTGGGGGTTGAGGCGGTGACCGGGGATATGAAGGTGTCCTTCTTCAAAGAAATCCCATGCGGTTCGCGTTTGCTGGTCAGCGCGGTGGTGGTTGATGATCGTGGTCCGTTGTATAAGACCGAGGCCTGGGTCAGCCTTGCCGGTGAGAATTATGCGCGGGCAACGGCGCGCTTTGTCAAACGTAAGGTTGGGGTAGAGTTGGTCTGATGCTTTATACGGAGAAGGCGCTGGAGCACTTTTATAATCCGCGGAATGTTGGTGAGCTTGCCGGAGCGGATGCGAGTGCAGAGTTGGGTGAGCCGGAGTGTGGCGATGCGGTGCGGATCTGGATAAAGGTGGCCGAGGGCAGGCTCGCACAGGTGCGTTTTAAGGCTTTTGGTTGTCCGGCGGTAATTGCCTGCTCCAGTATGTTGACCGAGCTGGCTACCGGGCTTACGCTGGAGGCGGCGGCAGAGTTGACCGATCAGCAGGTGGTGGCGGCGCTTGGCGGTATGCCGGATGAGAAGTTGCATTGTTCGGTATTTGCGGCCGAGGTATTGCATAAGGCTATCGGCGAGTATACCAGCAGGTTGGGCGGTACTGTTGAGTAGTTAGATTTCTCCTATGAGGCGTACTTATGATTACGCTAGAGTCGGCATTATCCCATGCCGACTCGTTTTTTTTTTGGGCAAATGTTAGGTGTTTACGCAGACAGTGTTCGGCAGGTAAATTTATGCAAGCGTGATTCTGGAGTTTTGGGTGTTTGTTTCAAAGGACTATTCGCTATATCTAAAACTTTAACCTAAAAGTCTAGTCGTTTTTGCTGAGAGATTATATCTAAATTAATATTTAACAGCATATGATAACTCGTCTCAAAAGCATAAATATGAGTTGATTAGGGGCATGATCTATAGTACTATTGATTATGCAATTATCTTTGTAGAGATGTAGTTAGATATTTGTTTTGAAAATGGAACACTATCTACTATTAGATGGAAATTGATATATGAGTAGTATTTGGAGAAACAATGGACAATAATGATTTTTTTGAAATTTCACCGTCCCTAAAAGAAGAGGTTGATGTTGAATTCAAATTAGCTCGAGGGAATGATGGTACAGGAAAACTCCCTAAAGATTTTTGGGAATCATATTCGGCCATGGCGAATACAGATGGAGGCTTAGTTTATTTAGGGGTATCTGAAGACAAAAACCGGATGCCGGTTATTATGGGGGTCAGTAATCCAGATAAAGTAAGAAAAGAACTTGTTGACAGTTTGAATAACCCTCAAAAAGTTAGTATTAATCTTCTATCTGGCAAGGATATAACAGTACATCCGATAGATGAAGGGTTATTTGTAATTCGTATTGCAATTCCTCGTGCGAAGCGCACACAACGTCCTGTATATCTTAATAACAACCCGCTAACTGGTACATACAGGCGTAATTTTGAAGGTGATTATCAGTGCAGTGAAGAAGATGTCAAACACATGCTTGCAGATCAACAGTATGAGACAAGAGATTATCAACTGGCATATAACTTTGATATGAATGATATTGATGCCGAGACATTGAAAATATACAGGCAGGTATTCTCCAACAGGCAACCCGATCATCCATTTAATGATTATGATAATATTGAATTTCTTCGAAATATTCGTGGTTGGAAGGTTGATAGAGAGTCAGGCAATCAGGGGCTTACGGGCGCTGGTTTATTGATGTTTGGTAAGCTACAAGCAATTCTTGATTTTTTCCCGAATTATGTTGTTGATTATCAGGAACGTGCAAATAATGATACAACCAGATGGACTGACCGCATTACTACAGACTACTCCTGGGCTGGAAATTTATACTCTTTTTATAGGAAAGTCATACAAAAACTCTATGCAGATTTGAAAATTCCTTTTGTCTTAAAAGGTGATCAGAGAATTGATGATACTGAAGTTCATACGGCGCTACGTGAAGCTTTTGTCAATACGATGATTCATGCGGATTATTCAGGAAGGCTCTCAATTTTAGTAGTCAAACGTCCTGATTTGTTTGGTTTTAGAAACCCCGGAACACTACGAATTCCACGAGAAGCAGCTATCCGTGGCGGCAATTCTGACTGTAGAAATAGAACACTTCAGAAGATGTTTCAGCTTATAGGGCTTGGAGAACAAGCCGGTTCAGGGATACCTAAAATATATTCTGGCTGGAAGTCACAACATTGGAAAAAACCAGAAATAGATGAAAATATTGAGAATAATTCTACAATAATGGTTTTAAAGACCAGTTCACTATTACCTGATGCAGAACTCAAAGCTTTAGAGGAAGAATTAGGCAGTAAGCGCTATAAATGTCTTTCACAAGAAGAGGTTATTGCTTTAGTTACAGCCAGCACAGAAAAGAAAATTACTCACAGAAGGCTTACAGAACTTACAAAAGCTCATAATGCAGACCTTTCAAAAACACTGCATGGGTTGGTAAAAGAAGGTTTGCTCCATAGTAAAGGTGTTGGCAGAGGGACATATTATTATAAACCTGACAATGAGCCAAATAATGAAGATTTTGATATTGATTTCACAAATAATGCGGTAAGCTTAGACGCAAATGCGGTAAGCTTAGACGCAAATGCGGTAAGCTTAGATGCAAATGCGGTAAGCTTAGACGCAAAATACTCATTAGAATTACTCGAAATATCAGAGGACATTAGAAACACTAAAAAGATAGATCGAAATAAACTGGAAAACACAATTATTGAGTTATGTAAGGTTAAGCCATTGAAAGCAACAGAAATTTCAGAATTACTGGCTAGAAATGAAAGAACTATACGCGAAAATTACTTGCGTGTAATGTGTGATTCGGGAGCGTTAGAACAGACAATTCCAGATAATCTAACTCATCCTGATCAGAGATATAAAGTGGCAAATACTCTTTATATTGAGTGATTTTAACGAGTGTAGTGGTATAAGTTTGGGAGACAACGCACATTAAGCCTTATGCTTTTTTATCGTCCCTCTCTTAGTCTTCATATTAGGTATATCCCGTAACTGTTTTAAATTACTCGGGCAGGTGCAGTGACCTAAAATGGTTGATACCTGAATGCTCAATGGTTATCTTGTAACTTGAAGATTGATAATCAATAACAGAAACATAATTTATTAATAAGCTAGCTCTTTGGCGTGGCAAGTGTATGTGGACTTGAGTCGTTTGATTATTCTTCTTCTATAGATTGATTATTGGGATTAATGTTTGATCTCATACTGGAACTTGTCGGCGCGAATAATATTATTATCATAGGTCTGCGGGATACGGTTGGAATAGGTGTGGCGTTCAAAGGTGATTAAGGGCGCTCCGGATTTGACCTGCAGCAGCTCCGCTTCCATAAAGTCAGCGGCTTTGGCGGAAATAACATCATATGTCGAGTCGATGATTATACCATATCTCACTTCAAGAAGTTCGTAAAGTGATTCCATATCTTCAAAGTCTTTTTCAAAATCAGGTACAAATTCAGGATTAATATAGTTGGTGATAATGGAAATCGGCTCTTCATTTGCCAGTTGAATTCGCTGAATACGCAGGACAGCGCTCCCTTCCGGTAGGCCAAGGGCACAAGCGACTTTTCGTTCTGCCGGGATGGTATCAATATGTACTGAACGTGGGCGAATAGTCAGGCCATTATTTCTCAACGTCCGGTATATTGAGCTCAGCATCCCAACATTCTGCTTTTTGCTCTGGTTGAGAACCATTGTCCCCCGTCCCTGAGTAACTTCAACATAACCTTCCTGCGCCAGTATCTCAATTGCCCGGCGTATCGTAGTCCTGCTCACGCCATAATGTTTTTCCAGATCAGCCTCTGGCGGCAGGAAAGAATCTACCGGGAATTCATTATTGTTTATGGCGTCCTTCAATGAATTACAGACTGAGATATATGCAGGATGTTTGGGTTTCATAATTGAATTCTTACTCTGATTAATAATAGAAAGCATATATATATTATCAGAAATTGAATATTCTTGTCAACTCTGTATCTCATTTCAACATATTGTTCGAGCCTCCGGTTGATTTTGTGTAAGTTAAATTTAACCAGGAGGTTACATGCTGTATAGTAGGAAATACTTGGTATATTGTTTAGTTTAAAGTCACAAAATTAGCTACTAATAATAACAAATAGTTGGCATTTGCTAGTGTTGTTATAAAAAGATACCTATTGATAATCTTTAGTGTGCTGTATGTGCATGATTAATAGAAATAACCTTTAAAAGCCGCCTTTGTATTCGTAAAACAGTAATTATTTGGTAATTTATTCGCAAAATAGAAATATGAATTTATAATATTTAATTTGCATAATAGTTTGTTTGAGTGTAAAGTGAAAATATCATTGGAAGAAAGAATAAGTATTTGGCAATAATTACATATCATTTCCATTTCTTTTTGTCTTCTTGTTTTTACATTTCGTTGTTTAAATGCAAATTGTTATGGTTGGATGATGACTTGAACAGGTGTGTTCAGTAATTTACCGTAATGTTGCATTTTCATACGTTATTTCATACTAATATTATTTTAATAAATCGATGAAGTTGTTTTAAGGAGTTATTTATGGGGAAGTCTATTCTAAGGGTTAAGAATATCTCCAAGCATTTTGGCGGTGTCTGTGCACTCGAAAATATATCTATGGATATTACCGAGGGCAGAGTTACTGCGTTGATGGGAGAAAACGGGGCGGGAAAGAGTACGCTGGGAAAGATAATTTCAGGGGTACTACCTGCAAGTTCAGGGGTGGTAGAATTTAAGGGGGAAGAACTGCATTCACACTCTGCGCTTGAAGGGCAGAAAAAAGGCATTGCCATAATCATGCAGGAGCTGGATTTGTTTTTCAATCAGACAATTGCGGAAAATATTGCGCTGGCCAATGCAAATTTTCCCAAATACTCTTCCGGTTTTATTAATCATAAAAAGCTCAATAATGAGTGCAAACCTTGGCTGGAAAAGGTTGGGCTGAAAATAAGCCCGGCGACGACATTGAGCCTGCTTCCTATTGGTCAGGTTCAGCTCGTGGCAATTGCCAGAGCGCTTTCGATGAACAGCAAACTTATCATTATGGATGAACCGACAAGTTCGCTGACGGATGAGGGCGTTGCAACTTTATTCAATCTTATTCGCGAGCTCAAAGATCATGGTATTACCATTATCTATGTATCCCACAAAATGAGTGAGATCTTTGAAATCGCCGATGATATTGTGGTAATGCGTGATGGAAAGTACATCAGTAAAAAAGATAAAAATAATACCACTCCAGATGAGATTATTTCATTGATGGTGGGTAGAGCTATAGATTCTTCCGCGATAAATAAGAGCTATCTACAGGAGAAGGTAGTACTGGAGTTGCGAAATTTGACCACCAGGCATGTTACTGATGTCAGTCTGAAGCTGCGTAAAGGCGAAGTACTCGGTATGGCAGGGCTTGTCGGTGCCGGCAGAAGCGAACTGGCGGAAGCATTGTTCGGGCTTGATGAGACCCAATCTGGAAAGGTCATACTCAATGGCAAGGAGGTGGTTATCACTACGCCTAAAGAAGCGATGAATGCCGGGATCGGGTTTGTGCCGGAGGATCGCAAGTGGCAGGGGCTGATGATGAAGCAGAGCGTTGAGGACAATCTCTGTATGTCTATTCACGAAAAAATAAGTAGTCGGGGATTTATAAAAAAGAGTCGGGTGGAGGCGTCCTATCTGCAGGCAAGCGTAAGCACCAAACTCAAAGCGGCATCAAGCAGGATCGGGATTGGTACCTTGAGTGGAGGGAACCAGCAGAAGGTGCTCCTTTCAAGGTGGCTGCTGGTTGATCCCGAGATTATCTTTCTTGATGAGCCAACTCGGGGAATTGATGTCGGTGCCAAACAGGATATCTATGAAATTATTGAAGATCTGGCTTCTCAGGGCAAGAGCATTATGCTGGTTAGCTCTGAGCTGCCGGAACTACTGCGTTGTTGTGACAGAATTGCGGTAATGAGTGCCGGGAGACTGGCTGGGATTGTTGAAAAAGAGAATACAGATCAGGAAGAAATAATGGATCTGGCAATGAAATATCTCTAAGAAAGGGTTGTCGGTTATGAATCAGTTTGTGGGAAAAACAATTGGTGTGTTAAATAAATTCAGGTACCTGACAGGGCTTACTCTGGTATTTATTATAGCTATCCTTATGAGCCCGGTTAAAAGAAAATCCGGAGATCTGATTTTCTTAACATTTGATAATCTCTCCGATATTATGCGGCAGGTGTCGGAAAATGGTATCATCGCTTTGGGTATGACTCTGGTTATCATCTCGGGCGGGATAGATCTTTCGGTAGGGAGTATCCTCGCGCTTTCAGCTACACTGGTGGCAAAACTGCTGACGCAGTGGAATCCCGGCGGTATGTCACCTACTCTGCATATCTTTGCATGTATTATGATTACCCTGGCTGTATGTTCATTATGTGGCACGATCATGGGCGGAGTAATTTCACGCTTTAAAATTCAACCCTTTATTGTGACCCTTGCTGGTATGATCGGACTCAGGGGCTTTGCCAGATATATCACCGGCAATACCAATATTGATATCGGCTTCAGCGACAATACCTCAGCGATATTTGCCAACGCTATATCGCATAAATCCATCATCATCGGGGTCTTTATTGTCTTGGCGGTAATATTTTACATTATTCTTACTAAAACGGTATTTGGATTGAGGGTCAAATCCATCGGTGACAATGCAAACGCTTCAAAGTATGCCGGACTTCCGGTTTCAAGAATACTCATCTCAGTATATGCCATATCAGGGCTGATGTGTGGCATCGCCGGTATTCTCCATGCCGCGCAGAATCATCAGGGGAGTCCGAATGACGGAGTTTCATATGAGCTTGACGCTATTGCTTCAGTCGTGATCGGAGGTGCGAGTATGAATGGGGGCAAAGGCTCGATTGTCGGAACCGTTATCGGTGCCTTGATCCTTGGAATTTTGACCAATATGTTCCGTTTGCGCGGTATTGATATAAATATTGAAATGATGTTTAAAGCTGTGATTATTGTGGTTGCGGTAAAGCTTCAGACATCAAAATAAGTGTGAGGTAGATGTGTGTGTCGGTAATACTTGTGTTGAGTATTATACTATTTGTTATGCTTTTGTTTGGGAGTAAATATGAAAAATTTATTGTTACTAAGTTTGGTGGTTGTATTGACTTTGTTTGTAAGTGCGGCCAAGGCTGAAGAAGCGAAGAAACTCGTAATTTTCAGTCAGTGCAATAATGCGGAGCCGTACCGTGCGGCGCAGAATGCGCGTTTTAAGGAACTGTGGGCAAATTATGATGATGTTGATTTTGAGATAATGGATGCGCAGATGGATAGCAGTAGACAGATATCGCAGATCGAGACTGCAATCCGTAAAGAACCGGATCTCTTGATTGTTGCGCCGCTTGAAAGAGGACCGCTTTCAAACATTGTCGGCAAAGCCAAAGCTGCTGGAATACCGGTAATCTGTCTGGAGAGAGATATTGAAAATCATGATAATTTCACAACCTGGGTGCGTTCTGATAACTATGTTATTGGCCAGCAGGCAGGATATTATATTGTGAATTATCTGACAGAAAAATTCGGCGAGCCTAAGGGCAAGGTCGTTGATCTGCGCGGTACTTTAGGGGTTGAAGCGGAAATTAATCGTTATAATGGCGCTTGGGATGTTATCAATAAGTATCCGGAAATCAAACTTGTTCAGGAGTCTGTTGTTGGTTGGTTGCAGAGTAAAGCCCGTGAACGAATGACCGAGATCTTACGCGCACAGCCGGAGATTGATGTGGTCTACGCGCATAATGACCCAATGGCGGTTGGCGCTTATCTTGCAACCAAAGATCTAGGTCGTGAAGAAGAGATGATTTTTGTCGGGGTTGATGGTCTGAATGGCCCTGGTGGCGGTATCCAGAAGGTAAAGGATGGGGTTATCAATGCGACATTTGTTTATCCGTTGTGTGCTGACAAGGCGGTTGAGGTTGGATATGAAATGCTGAGTGATCCTAACTTCACCCCTGAAAAACAGTATGCTGTAGATTCACAGATGGTTACACAAGAAAACGCAACTAAGCTCTATAAAGAATAGTTAACAGAGATAAGTTCTAGAGAAAACAGTGCATATTTTGTATGAGCTATGGAATTCGTTTAACATGAAGAGAGGTTAACATGAATATAAAAAAGAGTATACTGCTTGCCTTGGGTGCGGTCTTGGCAATCTCAAGTGCAGTAATGTCAAATGTGTCGGCGTCTGAAAAACCGTTTATACCCATTGTCTCCAAGGGCGATCAGAATGATTTCTGGCAGCAGGTAAAGCTTGGAGCGAAAGCTGCTGCGGATAAATACGGTGTCGACTATACCTTTGAGGGGCCAGCGGCGGAGAGTGATGTTGCAACTCAGGTGGATATTTTCAACAATGCTATGGCGAAAAATCCGGTGGCAATCGCACTTGCAGCTATCGATACTACTGCAATTATCGATCAGCTGCAGTCATGTCTGGATAATAATATTCCGGTTATTGGTTTTGATTCAGGTGTGCCAGACGCTCCCCAGGGCGCAATCTATGCCACCGCCTCTACCGATAATTATAATGCTGCCGGTATTGCTGCGGAAAAACTCTTTGCCCAGATAAAGGATAAAATTGTTGCGGCTGACTCTGAGAATCCGGTTACCATTGTCGTGATGAACTCCGATGCTTCCGGCGAATCTCTGCTCAGTCGAGGTAAAGGCTTTAGAGATGCAATGGTAGATATTATCACCAAGAATACCTCAAAGACCTTTGATGATATCAAAGTTATCGGGAATCCCGCCTATATTGCGGAAAAAAGTCCGGTACAGGGGGATAAGGTAATTATTAATATGGTGGTTCCCGCATCCTGTTCGGCTACTGATACGACTGCTGCGGCTTATGCTGTGCTTAATAAGGTTGAATCAGATAATATTGCCGGGATGTTCTGCTCTAATGAAGGCACGGTAAAAGGGCTGCTCGCTGCAACCAGTGACGGAGAAGATCTTGGCTATAATTACAAGGATATGGTTATTATCGGTTTTGACGCCGGTGCCGGTCAGAAGAATGCGGTGCGCAAGGGTTATTTCTTTGGTTCAATCACTCAGGATCCATACTCTATAGGTTACCGTGCGATTGAACTTGCGTATAAGGCATACACAGGTGAAAAGGTCTCCGATGTCGATACCGGTGCTAAATTCTATGACAGTAAGAACATGGATGACCCTGACATTAAGGGGCTACTCTACGATTGATTTGTCAGACTTGAATTGTTGCCAGAGCAAATGGAGTACCGTGTGCTGTTGGTCGTAATGCAGGAATTCATCCTAACATGTTTCGGCTTCACGGCATCAATATACATTTGCTTAGTTTGCTGGTTGCACCTATTGTCTGTCTGAACTAGTTGAATAACAATCCCCAACTCTGAGTATTATTCGGGTTGGGGATTACATTTTTTGTAAGTAAGTTGTGCTTGTAACGATTACGTATGGGGTGCTACAGGTCGTGCTGCTCAAAGTAACTGAAGAGGGCGATGAAGAGGATGGTCAGCACCCCGATGATCGGCCAGGGGGAGATATCCAGGATGCCGGGGAGGGTGAGCTTGCCGTAGGCGCCCCAACTGAGAATGTTATCTTTGAGTGCAGGCTCTACCTCGGCATAGATCCCGGCGCCGACGAGCATGCCGATCACTGCGGGAATAGCGTGGAAGCGCCCTTCACCGATAGCGGCTAGTGAGGTGCCGGGGCAGTAGCCGACTATCGCCCAGCCGATACCGAAGATAGCTCCGCCGATCAGGTTGGCGCCTAAGACGGTTGACTTGATGCTGAGGGGAACCAGGCCGAATTCGACCAGGAGATTGATCCCGATCATGCCGACGATGACCGCGGTGAGCATGAATTTGAGGATAGTCATATCCTTGAGGAGCATGGCGCCTACCTGTTTCTCAAATCTGGCGACCCTGCCCTGCTGCAAGAGGGCGCCGAAGATGATACCGGTGATGAGACCGAGCCAGAGTTCTGTAGACATGAGTTATTCCCCCTTCTTGTTATAGATTAGGTTGGCAGTAATGACCCCGGCGATGAAGAAGCCGGCCATAGCGAGGTAGCCGCTGAGCGAGAGTTGCATCAGTCCGCTCAGCCCGTGGCCGCTCGGGCAGCCCCCGGCGAGACGGGCGCCGAACATGGCGATCGCGCCGCCGAGCAGGGCGAAGAAGCCGCGCAGTGGTCGACTGGTGCCGAAATTATCCTTCCAGATCGGCGGGGAGCATTCTACGGCAAAGGAACGGGTGAGGATTGCGGCGAGGAAACTACCAATGAGTACGCCGATGACCAGCATGAACTGCCAGTCTAGCTTTACCTTCTTGCTCTGAAAGTACTGGTTCTCTGCTACATGCTCTGGAGCGACCACCTCTTCGAGCATGCCGGTAGCTCGGACAAAGGTAGTCGAGGCGCCGAGATACTTGGGTTTGCCTAGTTGTTGGGTGCTGATGTATACCGAGATTACCGCGAGTAGACCTACGAGTGCGCCCGCCAGGTACGGTCGCCAGGAAAAATTCTTCTTCATAACACTCCTCCAAACCAAGAAAAAAAGACTACAAAACAGTATTTGTAGATAACCTATATTAAGACAATTCAAAAGAAATGCCTATTCTGCTCTGGATTGGGTGTATCTGTTTGGATCCTACGCCTACACTTTGACTCTGCCTACATCTTCAAGATTACATATTGACGTCTTGCTTTGCAACAATATTATCTCTGGTAAATAATATTGTTTGAAACAAAGCGGATCAAAAAGAACTTGACAAAAAAGCAGCTTGATTTTATACGTATAAACATCTTCGCAGAGATGCATCCGGAGGTGGTCGAGGCACTGGAGGAACTCGGCGGTAATTGGGATGACGTGTCTATGCAGAAGTATAATCTCATGGTTGATGAAGGCAAGGATCCGCAAGAGGTTGCGACTTTGATGCTGGAGAATGCCGGAATTATTCAGCGGAAATAGCTGGGGTGGTTGTAGAATAAAATTTTCCGAGCGGGGATACAGGCGGCTGTATCCCCGTTTTCTAGTGCTTAGTCGGGCTATGTGCGCAAAGGCGGGCATAGGGGCTTAGCCGTGCTTGGCACTCAGTTCTTCGAAGATGTTGCAGGCATAGCCGACAAATACGGCGCAGGGGCGGGTTGCGTAGTAGTCCTTGGTGCGCGCCATGGGGCTACTGGAGAAATGTGCCTTGGCCTCGGTGAGTAGCTCCTTGCAGATGCTGCTATGGAACATCTGGCTGAAGAGGGCTTCCGCGTCCTTGATCAACTGGTAGTAGTTACGCTTGGCGACAATGTCGGTGGGGTCATAATCACCAAATTTGAGGCCGAGAAGGATTGCGGTACCGCTCAGTGCGCCACAGGTGCGGCGCAGGCTGCCGAGCCCACCGCCGAAGCCGGAGGCGAGTTTTTTGCCGATATCATGAGTTATGCCGAAATCCTTGCAGTAGGCGCAGACTACGCTCTGACTGCAGTTATAGCCGCTATTGAAGAATTCAATAGCTTTCATGGCTTTAGTTGAGGGTGTATTCATGTTTTCTCTTCACTATAAGCTGGTCTTGAATAAATAATTAAATCTAAGCTATATTATTCTCTTCCTAGTGGCGTAGGCAAGGGCTTTATTCAAGAAATTACGCTGGAAACGTGTGGTTTCCCAGAGTATGCCACTGCTGCCTGGTTGCGTCGGCGGCTAAGCGATTAATACGTCTGTATGAACAGGATAATTGACACTTAACGGGATTGTGTTAGGTTAATATTAAGAAGGTTTGGCTTTTTTGTAATAGGCTGTTATTTTTGTGTATTCTTTGATAGAATCAATAGTAAAAAATGTGTAGAATGGGTTGTGTTAGGAGTGTCGTGTAGAACAGGCTGGTTGTGTGGTCGCTTACACTGATAATTGAGGGATGGAATGGATAAGCAAAATAGAGGTAAGATGTTGAAGATCGTGGCGCTACTGCTGATAGTACTCGGGGTGGTGCTACTGCTCTTCAGTCCGGAGAAGTTTGAATACATCAAGATCTGCGGCGGGGTGGGGATCCTGGTCGGGATAGTGGTGCTGATCTACTGGCGGCGGCAGTGTTGCAAGTATGATTCAGAGAAACTCAAGGAGCGTATAAATAATACCCTTGATCCGCAGAAGGATGAACATAACCGGATTGAGGCATACGCGGATGAACTCTGTAAACTGAATCTCAGTCTCCGCCTGGAGCGGGGAGTTCCTCATGTTATTGTCAACCGGTGTGAAGGGATGATAGATCAATTGCTCAGGATTATCCCCAAGGCGCTGGATAAGATGATACGTTCCGAGACTACCTTTGAACTCGTGCGTCTAGCTGAGTCATATCTGCCTGGACTGCTCAGGCAGTATCTGGAGTTGAGTGAGACCGGGAGGAAGAAGCATGAGGAGGGTCTGATTAATCAGCTCGATGAATTACTCAAGTATATTACCGATGTGGCTGGTAAGCTGGATAAAGGCCAGGCGCAAGAGTTTGACCGGGCGAGCGGGTTTTTGAAGACTAGGTTTAGCCAGGTTTAGGCTGGAGTGTGAGTGGTATGAACTCTGGGTCTTGTTGGTTGCTACAGGTGCCGGTTGAGCGGGGCGTACTTTGAGCCGGTAAGGAATAAGTGTCTTGAGATAAGGAGAAGTGATGTCTGGTATGCGGCCAAGATCAAATGTAGCTGAAAGGCGTATTGATATGATTCGTTCGATACGGCCTTCTGGCATTCTGCCTAAGAATGAGCGTTTCAAATACAAGATCTCCGATGTGAAGAAGGACGGGGTGATAAGGTTTGATCAGCGTACTTTCAAAGTGATTGGGGTATCTAGCTATACTGCGGCGGATAGTAACTGGCAGAAGAAGACCGCGGCGGCAGACTCCCTGACCGAGCTGGTACTCTTTGATTTCGGTACGGCGCGGATCTGGTATCTGGACTGGTCGTTGAATGCGGAGTCTGAGATTGAGATAACTTTGGGGGTTAAAAAACTGGGTCCCGAGGACAAGACGAAGATATTCTATACTGACGGTACTCCGGTAGATATTGCCGATATCGCCAAAATCTGCAAGGGGCAGAAGAAGCTCTGCTTTGATAATCAGGTGTTTGAGTATAGAGAAGATTCGGATATGGTCTATGAACCGGAGGAGGGGGCGTCGACTTATATAAATATGGCTGAGTTTGAAGGTGGGTTCGGACTTTGGTTTACCGTTGAATCCTGGAGTAGTTCGCCTAGGGACGCTGATTCTTGGGGGTGTGATATCTGGGTTTCCAAGAATATTTACGCTGAAGATATCGAGATTATCGCACTGGGGATGTAATGATAGTCTGCGAGTTGTACTTCCGTGAAGCGTGAGTTGGGTTGGGGAAAGAGAAGATGGTGAGTGTGGGCTGTAGACGCGGGGTGTGGCTTAGGGGCAGGTGTGCCGGGGAGGTATTGGGGGAACTTGGCAATGCTGCCTAATATGCTTAAAAAGATGTGGACCGTATTTAGCAATGCCCGTACCAGCAATATTCTGCTGGCACTCTTCATGGTCTTTGTCGGTTCCTGGGCTGGGTTTCTCTGTACCGAGGGGCTGGATAGCCCTTTTGCTCATCCGGTGGATTATCTCTTTTATTTTATCGTTACGATCAGTACGGTTGGGTATGGTGATATTATCCCGCATACGACCGCCGGGAAGTTTGTCTCAGTGCTGTTAATAGTTTGTGGTATCGGACTCTCGGCGGTGATTATGACGCGGGTGGCGAATTTTTTGTATCTATTCTCGATAAGGAGGCTCAAAGGGTATATGAGTACGAAGTTTGAAGGGCATATTGTGCTGCTCTTCAGTGGGCAGAGCCTGCAGACAATTACTCAGATGGTGGTGGAGATACTCGCCGATATTGATCATGCCGCGGCGCATATCGTAGTCGGTTCGGATAATCCCGCCCACAACGCCATTCTCCATGACAAGCGTCTCTACGCGCATAAGGTTGAGTATAAACTCTCTGAGAAGATCTTTGATCAGCAAATGTTCGAGCGCACCAATATCAAGGCTGCACGCAGGGTGGTTGTCAATACCGCCGATGACAGTAAGACCACCTTCACCTGTCTGGCGATTCATCAGCTCAATCCGCAGACCTCAATTGTTGCCGTGATCCATGATGCGGAAAATGCGCCATATTGTAAGAACATCAGTAATAAGATTGAATGTGTGACGCCGGTGCAGGATCTGGTGGCGGTGCAGGAGATGCAGGATCCGGGGGTGGCAGCGGTGATCTCCGGGTTGATGCGTAATTCCGTGGGCTCGTCGATCTTCCGTATCGACATACCCAAGGGAACGCGACAGATGTCTCTGAGCGAATGCATGCAGTTACTGCTGGAACAAAAACGGGCGTATATCGTGGCGATAGGTGGCTGTGAGAAGAATCCGCCGGCGGATTATATCATTGAGGGAGGGATGTGGCTCTTTGTCTCGGCGCCTAAGCGCCCGGTAGATATAGTCTGGGTGTAGGGTGTGCGGCGGATTAGCGATTGGGTTGCGCGTATCGCGGTTGGGGCGTATGCTTATTTATAACAATTGAATTAAGGATGAGATATGAAGAGATTAATTCTGATAGTTGTTGCCGCAGTCCTGGGATTAGCCGGGTGTGGCGGGAGTGATTCGGGAACGAGCAGCGCTTACTCCCCTTCAGAGGCGCAGATAAACCGTGAGGTCGATACTCTCAACCAGGGGGTAGATCAGCTTGATCAAGAGGTGGATCAGCTTGATCATGATGTTGAGGTGTTGAACCAGGGATAGGCTACTTATACGTTCTTAGGCTTTGGAGGGCGGCGGGTGAGAATTTGCCGAGTGCCGCAGGTTAGAGCGCGTAGTGAACCGAGGTTACTCTGCCGATAAGGCGGTCGCCGGGGTCTAAAGTGATTACTGCGTGTTGCGGATCGCGGTTGTCGGGGATGCCGCACCAGCCGCTGCCGATACGGCGCAGACGTTTGATGGTGGCGCCTTCACCATCTTTGTAGATGGCGACAATCTTACCGTGGAGAGCTTCCGGGGAGTGGAGGCTCAGATCAATGGTGACGATGGCACCGGCCGGAATCGTCGGCTCCATACTGCTGCCGGTAGCGCTGACGCGGACTGCGACCATGTTCTCTGGATGCCGGCACCATTTGGGGTCGAGGCAGATCCTGCCTTCCGGGGCGTCACGTATCTCCAGCGGCTGACCGGCGGCAATCTCATCCGGGTAGAAGGGGATCTCAAGCATGTTGGCGGCAGAGTCGGCGGCTAGGGATGCAGCAGTAGGGGCTATTGCCGTAAGGGCTGAAGGCTCAGGGGGCTGGTAGGCGGCGCGCATCGCTTCAATACGGCGGGAGGTGGCGAGATAGTCGGTAAAACCAAGTGACGCCTCGGCTATCTGTTGTACCTGTGCCGGGAGGGGGACTGTGCTCAGTGCGCTCGCGGTCTGCAGCGGCGGCTCGGCCGCGGCGATGGTGGCGTAGCTGTAGTAGGCGGCCGCGGCGAAGACGGTATTACGGTATTGCTCCGACTCTTCATTCAAATCCAGGCTGGAGGCAGCCAGTCGGCGGGATATATTATACGCTTCGGGGCGAATAAGGTGTTTTTTGCGGGTAAAACAGGGGAAGTAGGCATACGCCAGACCCAAACTGCTCCGGCTGCGCCCGGTGAGCAGCCACTGCCAGTCCAGTTGGCAGAGGTGTTGGATCTTGTAGAGTTCGGGGAGCCGTGGCAGGCTTACCCCGCTGCGCCAGCCACCGACCGTACCCTTACTCACTTCCAGTATCGCAGCAATTTCACTATAGCTCAATTCAATAAACGTAAGAAAAATACGATCGATAAGTTCTTTATTGCTAAATATATTAGGCAAATCACTGCCTCCGTCTTAAAATTTCTTTCAAATTAACCTTGATTATTTAAATAAAAAGTGTATATTGGGAAATATATGATGTATTGTATGGAAAATTAATACGGTTGTCAAGAGGAATTGTTGGTTGTTTAGTGAATATTTTCAGGATATATACATTAAACGCTGATGAGTTTGGGCAGGGTGTGTCTGGGTCGATTGGGGCGATTCTGGGCTGGTTTATTCGGGGTTAGTGTGGTTGGTAGACAATAATGAGGATGAATTATGGAGATGTACAGAATTTTGCAACGGGGGAGGTGGTTGGCAGCGGTGAAGCAGCGGGAGAATGATGTAGAGAATATCGCCGAGGGCAGGGAGCTGATCTATCTGCGGCGGCGACGGGTAATTGAGGCGTTGCTACGCGGATTGCAGGAGGCGGTACTCGGTAGGGAGTTGGAGTTGGCGCGCGAGCAGCTTGAGGAGTTGGAACAGATCTGAGGTGCCTCAGCACCTTCGCACGCGTAATGATATATATATAAGAGGAAGCGTGCGTTTGTTTCTTTTCTAAAGAAGACTCAGCTTTGCTGAATAAGAGAAGAGGTTTTGTGTAGGCCTGCTGGTTGAGGTTGGAGGTTTACTGGAGTCGAGGCTTTTATGCATAGCTTGGCTGAGGTTATGGCACTACTTATGTGATTCTATTCTCAGTTACTGCATGCAGTAACTGAGATTTACTTTTGGAAAAAGTGCACCCACGACTCATTTCTTACCAGTTCGGAATTCGCATGTATCCTCTCGGAAAACGTTTATGGTCTGAAAATACTACATCAGTTCGAATTTTCAGATATCTAGGGACAGATGGGTGGGCTGCGAGATGCAGCTTCAGCCGGTAGCGTTGCTACCGGCTGGTGTATTGCCTTGAATATATATGAAAATTGCGTAGGCAATTTTCAGGGATTGGCGAGAAGATTTGGGTGTAGCGGGTAATGCCTTTGAGTTAGTCCTATACTTCTGTAACACGCTTTGCGAAATTTGCCCTGTGCGGGCTGCGCACCGAGGTTGTAAGGGCGAGTAGCCTTTACTCGAGGGGTTTGGGGATAGAATATCCCCAAGAAAAAAAGCCATAGATTAATTCTTATCTTATCGCTTCGGATTACCTTGATCCTTAGGCTCACGCTTGCGTAGGCTGTCTGCCGTATCGGCTGTAGCCGTACTAACAGTTGGTGGTGACGATGTGGTTGCCGATCTCGCAGTCGATATGCCCGGCGATCACCGGACACTTTGCGCGGAGCAGGAAGAAGATGCCGGGGCGTGAATTACCACTGAGGCTCTCGAAATTACCCTGACCTTTGGAGATGATGAGCTCAGCGTTATGATACCGCTCCAGAAAGGTCTCAGAGCACCACTCGAGTACGGTTCCAGGGGCGTCGCTGCCGTTGTCGATAACCTCTACCTTCTCGGTGATCCCGGCTTGAACCGCGTCGGCGTA
The DNA here is from genome assembly GCA_963556115.3 of Planctomycetota bacterium. GTDB lineage: Bacteria > Planctomycetota > SZUA-567 > SZUA-567 > SZUA-567. The sequence continues at coordinate 75,287 of CAUVYI020000011.1, forward strand.
GACCGAGTCGTTGAGGATGGGCTTACCCCGTACTACATAGCAGCAGCGTTCGGGGCCGAGTTCTTCAAGCAGTACTCGGTCACAGACGATCTCACCGGCGTTGTCGCCAAGGATCAGAATCTGCTTGGCTTTCTGGAGCTTCTCCAAAAATTCGCCGATCGCGCCGCCGTGGAGCGTGGCCTCGGCGGCACTGCGCAGAAGTTCGGGGAGTTTGCTGAGGGGCGGGCAGTTGGGGGCGCCGGAGTCGATAATATTGCCAAAGATTGCCAGGTTGATCGCGGTTTGCAGCGGTTGAGCCGATTCGGCGACGAGGCGCTTCATCTCCGGGTATAGCTGGAGCGCGGCGGTATTTGAATCTTTACGTATCTGGGCGTAAGGATCGATGCAGCCGGTCTTCTCTTTGATTATCCGATGGATCAGGGCGGACATGTAGGGGGGAGAGTGTTGGGTGCTGATCTGGGATAGCTGCTGCAAGCAGCTCTGTAGCGTCTCTTCGCGGATCTTCTCGTCGGCGGTGGCAAAGGTCACAGCTTCAAAGGTCTGGCGTACTAGACAGGGTATACACTCTAAATAAGTCTTCATTGGCTCAACCTCGGGGTTATTCATTAAAAACCCTGCGCTCTCCATTAGAGCGGCAGATAAGTCTAGAGCCGAGTCGGCTCGGCGAAAAATCTGTTATTCCCGGTTCAGCCGGGTGAGGCGGTAAGAACTCTGCCTCCGGCACGGGGTGCAGAATGCTTCTGCTAGGTGCATTATAATCTCTCTCTTCTTCGTTGTTTGCAGCTTATAAACTGCTTTATTGTCTTGCTCGGGTCTATACTCTTACTCGGTGAAGCTCTCGACCTTTACCCAACCGGACTCCGGTAGGCTATGAAAGCAGACCGGAACTGGCGCCGACCATTCTCCGCTCGGGCTTATGCTCCAACGGGTGTAGCGGTCTAGCGGCTCAGCCGATTTGTCAATACGGTACCCTTGCGGATGATAACCGATGTCGATCTCGGTGGCAAGGTAGGTAGTAGGGTTCTGCATAAGGCTATCCTTGGTACGCAACTGGAGCGCGCAGTAATATAATATAGGAGAATACTCAAAATTATTATATATACTCGCGCCCCGGTCACAAGTGATTTCTCGCTTAGTTCTCGGATTTTTCTAGCGTTTCGAGCTGTTCGGCGATACCCTTGAGGGTATTCTCCAGATAGGAGGCTTGATTTTTCAGCGCGCTTATCTGTTCGTCCTTGGTCGGAGCTGAGCCCCTACCGGGGATAATTCCGGGGTTGTTATACCCCTGATTGAAACCACGTCTACGGGCGAATCCAGCAGCGCAGCCTCTGCCCATTCCCATACCGCCGACTGGGGCGGCGAAGCCGGGTGCAGCAAAGCCTGCACAGTATCCGGCTCTGCGTCCGGTCATTGCTCCGGCTCCCTGGGGGCCGGTTCCATCTCCTCTTGGCATAATATTTCTCCTTATTATGTAGTTGTTAGGTTGTTAAAAAAAAATGTTCGTGTTGCTCGGTTGTAAGCCAAACCTCTCGTGTTTTTTAGGCTTCAGTTATTCACGGCTGAGAGGAGAGCCGCAGGTGGGGCAGCGTAGCGAAGTGCAGGGTTGACCGCGGTCATGCGGCTGCTTGTGTCCGCAGTTGGTGCAGATGCAGAAACCACCGGCACCGCCGCCGTTACCACCCATTCTGCCCATGCCGCCACCGGCTGAGCCTCTTCCGTCTTGTCCTGGCATAATTGATCCTCCTGTTGAAAAAGTGAATAAAATCCCTCCGTTCTGGTAATTCGCTGGCGTTGGGTATTTCGTAGCCGTAAAGCGTAAGTTACATTTGACGGATGCATCTTTGCTGCCTGGGTTGCAGGTGACAATTGGTATGAAACAAGAAGTGTGCCAATGATTGTAATTATGGATGATATTTTATATCTGCTTTATGGATAAGTGGTTGTGGATTATGTGGCATGTTGGGAATTGCTGTTGCCGGTTGCGTTATTGCGACTCTGTGCTGCGCAGAAGCGCAAGTGTGCGACCCTGTGGTGACTCTGTGATGGGGCGGCATGAGGAGAGAGGTCGGCTGGGTCTAGGCTTTGGGTAGAGGTGCTTCAGCACCTTCGCACGTGTAATGATATATATAAAAAAGAGGAAGCGTGCGTTTGCTTGAACTTTTTCAAAGTTCATTCTTTCTTCTTTGAACAAAGAAGATTCAGCTTTGCTGAATAAGAGCAGAGGGTTTTGTGTTGGTTGGCTAAAGCGTGTAGGCCGTTGGGGTGAGGTTTTGGGTTGACTGAGGTTGGAGCTTTGGCGCAGAGCGTGTTTCAGAGGTTTGCTCCTTTTTGGAAAAAGTAAACCCACGACTCATTCCTCACCAGTTCGGAATTCGCATGTGTCCTCTCGGAAAACACCCATGATCTGAAAATACTACACCAGTTCGTATTTTCAGACATCTAGGGACAGATGGGTGGGCTGCGAGATGCCGCCTCAGCCAGCAACGAAAGTTGCTGGCTGAATAATTACTACTCAACGTTAGGGATCGGGGTGAAGACCGGTTTCTCGCCGTCTTGGATATCCCGGCCGATCGGGTGGAACGCGACTTCGAGGCGGCGGGTGGCCGGTTCGAAGATGACTATCTGTAGCGTGGAAGGGCGGTAGATAAAGCCGTCGGTAGCCTTACCGGGGCCGTAACCGGCGAGCTGCTTGAGGTCTGCAAGGCTGTGCTTGTCGCCGTTGGCAGCGAGGAGGCGCTGCTGCGTTGCCCAGCGCAGTTTGTTGCCGACATAGAGGGTGTTGTCCCCGGCGAGGAGGTTCTGCTTGGCGACATTGTCCCGCGCTTTGGCCGCGCCCATCACATTGTCCAGGCTGGTCTTGAGCATGTAGCAGTTTACCGCGCCGATACTCTGCGGGATGCGCCAGGGCAGGTAAAGATCGGGATTATCAGCGACGCGGCGGAGCCGGTTCTCCGCGTAGGTGAGGTTGTCCTCGTAGACCCCGAGGTCTTTGGTGTCGGCAAGGAAGACCAGATGCCCGAAGGTGTAGTCGGCGGCGGTCTTATTGAGTAATTTGGTCATCGCGTCGATATCCCTGGCAACTTCGGCGTAGGCACGGAGATCGGCAGGGTAGGAGCGTTTATGTTCGTCGCTGTACTTGCCGCCGATATCAGAGTCGAGAAGGGCGAAGTAGAGGCACTGGGCATCTGGAGCTTCGGCAGTAGCGTGGCTGCTGTAACCGCTGACGCCGATAATCAGTCCAAGGTAGCCGACGAGGGTGAGGGAGTCGCTATTGGGGAGTTTATAATTCAGAACCGCTTGCAGGCCGGAGAGCTGGAAGGTCTTGCCGTCGTCCCAGTCAAGGTTACGGGCGGTTATGACGTTGCCAGTGGTCGAGGACTGCGCCAGTACTCCAACAGCGCTGCAACTGGTGGCGCGCAGAACATCGGCGGTGAGATTGAAGAGGCGCAGCTCGTCCGGGGAGAGCAGGCCGTCGCCGAGTACATTCTGCTGCGTGGAGCAGAGGCTCTCGGCCATGCCGTCGAGTTCGTCGCGGAAGGTCTGCGGCGTATTCGGCCAGATTTTTTGCATTCGGCTGAGCATCAGGTTATAATTCTCGTTATTAGTGAGAAAGTCAACAAAGTAGCTGTCGAGGAGGCTCTCGTAATTATTTACCGCCTCTTTGATCTTGGCGCCATGGGCGACACCGGCGGCGTGGCGGCTACAGCCGGGCTGGCTGAGGTCGACGGTGAGCAGGTAGTAGCCGTCTTTCTTCGCCTGGGTGGCGAGTTCCGGCGTGGTAGCGGTAGTACCGGCTGCCTGTACCGGGGCGGGAGCTATGAGTAGGGTTAAAAAAAGGAGCAGTGTGGGTAAGGCGAGCAGTCTCTTCATGGTAGTGTCCTTAAATATTGGGTAGGGTTTGGCTGCAACTCTACCGGGATTTGATTATAAGTTAATACCTATTATTATGCCTGGTTGGAAGAAATTTTGCTATAAAAAAAATGTAATTGTTATTTTGCTGTGCTTATATGTAATGTGTTATACTCAAAGTTTTTTCGAAGTCTAGAGAAAGGGATGAAAATACAGGTAACACAGCCAGCAACTTTCGTTGCTGGTTGAGGCTGCAGCCCGCGCAAAACCCTAAGCTCTTATTCAGTAAAGCTGAATCTTCTTTGTTCAAAGAAGCAAGAATGAACTTTGGAAAAGTTCAAACGAACGCGTGTTATTTTATTGATGATACATTACGCACGCGGTGCAGGCTTAACGAAGGATGATTCTAGGCATATTGTCATAAGCATTGACTTGTATTAGGCGGTAGAATAGAATAATATATACGATATCTGCTATTCATTTACAAGGTCTGCCGATGAAGGTCAAAGATAAAACACCATATATTATAGCCATCTGTGTGGCGGTAGGCTGGATAATCGCCTTTCCTTACTTCAAGGAGAGTTTTCTCAAGGAGTACTCTTTTATGCCGCTTCTGGGAATTGTCGCCGCGACGGTGGCCAATACGACCCCGGCGGCGGCTGGAATCGTCTATTTTCCTGTACTTACCAAGCTCCAGATAAGCCCCTTCACCGCCTTTCAGTTCAGCCTGATTATTCAGGCTTACGGTATGAGCCTCGGTACTTTTAAATGGTACCGTTTCAATAAGCGGCTCTTCCTGAAGAATATTCTGCCGGTCTGCATTCTCGGTGGGATGATCGGAGTGACCTTGGGGATTGTGGTCTTTCCGCTCAAGAGCCCGGAACTCTTGATCATCACCTTTAATACGGTGGCGTTTATCTTTACCCAGGTGGTATTCTTCTCTATCCTCTTCAAATGCCAGTATCCGAATATTGTAATTGAGCTTACCCGCCGTCGGGGGCTGATTCTCTTTGCTATCTCACTGCTAGGCGGGGTGATCTCGGGCTGGATCGGCTTCGGTATCGATACCATCTTCTATTTTGTCCTGACTATCGGCTTCAAGATCAATCCCGCAATCTCGATTGTTACTTCAATCTGCCTGATGGCTATAACCTCGATCTTTGCTACGCTCCTTAATATTATCTATAATGATGTACCCTTTGCCCTCTGGTACTCGGCAATTCCCGGGGTGACCCTGGCAGGGCTCTTTCTGGCCTCGTATATTGCGGTCAGAATCGGGGCGAAGAATGTACTCTTGCTCTTTACCTTCCTTCTGTGCTCAGATTTCTTCCTCACCCTCTGGACGCAGCAGACAATCCCGATGAGCCAGGCTGTGCGCTCGGGAATTACTTATGCGCTGGTGATCTACCTGCTGGTTATTCACGTCAAGATCTTCAAGCAGGGATACAGAGACATGACCGATACACACGGTAAGTTTTCGGATCAGGCTGAATCGATCGTACTCTGCGACGAAGATGAGCAGGACCGTAACTGAGGCTGGAATAGGGCGCCGTCATTATCCTTTGTATAATACTGAGAAATATTATGTTTGCTGCTGAAGCGGGTTGCAGCACCCGGTTTGTTGCGCGCTTGACGACCGCAGTATTTTAGTCGTATTTGCACTGCAAGTAACGGTTGACTTGAATCGGTATTTCTTATATGATTTGTTTAAGCTGGTGTAGGTAACTAACAGTTTAGTATTATTGTGGTTATATGATTATAAGGGCTGTGTGGGCGGGTCGGTTGTCGGCTATTTGCGGGAACCGGGGCGCAGGTGCAGGCGGTTTGGAGGTTATTTTTGTTTTGAGCAGTAATTTGCAGGAGAGATCTTTATGGCTAAGAAGGTAATCGAGATATATGATACGACTCTACGTGACGGAGCCCAGGGGGAGGGTGTGAGCTTTACAGTACAAGACAAGCTCAACCTGACTATTGCCCTGGATAACTTCGGGGTCGATTATATTGAAGGCGGCTGGCCGGGATCCAACCCCAAGGATGCGGAATACTTCGAGAAGGTAAAGCAGCTCAAACTGAAGAATGCCCGGGTGGCGGCTTTCGGTTCGACTCGGCATGCTAAAAATACCCCGGGGCGGGATCCCAATATCCGTAAGCTCGTTGCCGCCAAGACCGAGGTTATCACCATCTTCGGCAAGGCTTGGGATCTGCATGTGACCGATGCGCTGCGGGTAAGCCTGGATACCAACCTGGAGATGATCGAGTCCTCGGTGAAGTTTTTGAAGAGGAAGACCGGTAAGGTGATATTCGATGCGGAACACTTCTTTGACGGTTACTTTGCTAACCCCGAGTACGCGCTACAAGCACTCGAAGCGGCAGCAAACGGCGGAGCGGAGCTGCTCGTACTCTGTGATACCAACGGCGGCTGCCTGACCCATAAGCTGCCTGCTATTCTGGACGTGGTGCGGTCTCGGTTCTCTGGGATAGAGATCGGGATACACGCCCACAATGACAGCGGTGTAGCGACGGCTAACAGCATAACTGCGGTGATGGAGGGGGCGAGCCACGTCCAAGGGACGATGAACGGTATCGGGGAGCGTTGCGGTAATGCCAACCTGATCGAGATCATCCCTGGGATAAACCTCAAGACCGAGTATCAGACCAGGAATTTCAAGCATCTCAAGGGACTTACCGAGTTCAGCCGCTATATCGATGAGGTGGCCAATACCATACCGCCTAAGGGCTTGCCTTATGTCGGGCGGAGTGCCTTTACCCATAAGGCTGGGGTGCATGCCTCGGCGCTGGCGCGCAATAAGAAGACTTATGAACATATCAGCCCGGAGAGTGTCGGCAATGAACGGCGAATTCTGATCTCTGAACTCTCAGGCAGGAGTAACCTCAAGACCTTGGGTATCAAGGAGATTGATGAGAATCCGGAGCTACTAAAGACGCTCCTCAACCGGGTGATGGAGCTGGAGAATGATGGCTATGCCTTTGAGGCGGCGAACGCGAGCTTTGCGCTCTTGATCGACCGTATTTGTGGGCGGGAGAATATCTTCTTCCATGTCGATTCGTACCGGGTGATGAGTGAGGTGGAGAATAACGGCGTAGAGTCGGTATCAGAGGCGACGGTCAAGACGACGGTGGGCAAGACCGGGTATCATACCGTAAGTGAGAGTGTGAACGGTCCGGTGGATGCGCTCTTTTCCGCGCTCAAGAAGGCCTTGAAGGAGGACTATCCGGTGGTTGAAAGTATTAAGCTGATCGACTATAAAGTCCATATCGTCAACCCTAAGGCGGCGACGAGCGCGAAGGTACGGGTAATTGTCCAGTCCGAGTGCGGTGGCAAGATCTGGGGTACGGTCGGGGTTTCGGAGAGTGTTATCGAGGCGAGTTATCATGCGATAATCGACAGCCTGGAGTATCTCTTCAAGAATAACCGTAAACGTGGACGGAAGTAGGTCTATCTCAGTATTCCTTTTCCGGGGACGGTCTGCCCCTTTAAAAAGTGCTTTTGCTAAAACCCTGAAAATTATCGGCAATTTTCAGGGTTTTAGCGGTATTTTTAGGCCTAACGGAGGATATCTTTGAACAAGCCCCACACTCTCGGGTCACGCTTTTGGGTAAAATTGTCTGCCGGACACTGGTCGTGAGCAAACGCACCGCGTTTGCCGGGGTACGAGGCGGGTAGCCCGGGGAAAATGGTTTGGAGCGGGTGATTTCAGGTTATACGTTTTATTCTATATTGGCGTGGCGCGCGGCGAGGTCGGCCGGAGTCTTGCCGGATTTCTCTAGAATACACTCCATGAGTAGATCCGTACACAATAGCAATGAGGTCTCAAAGCAGGAACCGAGGAGCTGGGTGCTTTGGAGCTCACGGGTTGGGATGATGACGAGTTCGTCCGCCAGCTTGGCGAGTGTCGACTCGGGGCTGGCACTGAAGGCTAAAATACTGGCTCCGGCAGCTCTGGCGACCGTAGCCAGGGTGAGGACACTACGCGTCTCGCCACTGCCGGAGGCGCAGAGAAGGAGTTCGCCGTTATTGAGCGCCGGGGTTGTCGGATCGCCTACGGTGTGGATATTGAGCCCGGTCTGTACCAGGCGCATGGCAAACATCTGGAGGACACAGCGCGATCTGCCGGCGGCCAGGGTGAAGATTCTGTTCGCGTTGAGGATAGTCTCTGCGGCTGCGTTTAGCGCCGGGCTGTTCAGCAGGGCGGTAACCTGGGCGTATTCTTGCAGAAGCCGGGTGGCGCGTTGCGGGATATCCATATTTTTTTTCTTCCTTCTCATTGTTTGATTTAGTTTTTTGGCTTATATTGAGTAAGTCTGTAGAGTGGTAGTGTCGGCCTTTACCGCTTATTATGGTATGGTTTACGGGATCGAAGGTCAACCGGAATAAAAAAAAACTGTCTGCTGCGGTGGATTTAGGGATATGCGCCTATGTGCGTTGTAGGAGGTGAACGCGAGGGTTGTTGTCGACCAGATTACGGCTCTGGGCTGCGGTGTTATAGCAGAGGGTAGGGCGGGGTGACAGCGGCTTGGGGTTCAGCTAATATTGCGGTCGACCGTTAGAAGGTTGTCGATAATACTCGCAGCGCACTTGAGCTCGAATTCACTCGGATCTTCCAGCGCAATGGAAAAGGTCTGTTGGTTCTTGATGATCATGGCATTGACCGAGTTTGTACTCTCGATCGAGATACAGGCCTGTACCGCCATCTCATGATGGATAAATCCAGGTCGCTGCACGGCGACATATACCGGGGTGAGGATCCACTCCCGATAGCTCTTGCGCGTACGTGTTGGTCGTGCCATAAGCCTTACTCTCCGTTCAGTTCATCGGTCGTACCACATGCGCACTCCAGGAGAGTCCGGCGTATTCACGGTAACCCTGAGTCTTGGACGATCCCATGATGTACTCTACGTCATTGAGGATGAAGAGGCTCGAGGTACTCTCGCCTTTGCCAAGTTGGCGGTGCTTCTGCGGTAGCTCCAGTACCAGCCCGACCGGCCAGTTATCCGGGTCGGTAGTCTCCATGATCTCGCCCTGACTATTGGTGTAACAGGCGGCGCAGCCTTCAATAAAGTTGAGATCCTTGTCTACCGGCAGGCAGTTTTGCAGGATGGTTCTGGCCTCGGTGTCCCAGTCGAAGAGGACACCAAGAACGCCGATGGAGTCGCCTTTTCGCGCGCCGCCTCGGCGTATCCCCGCCGAATAGATCAGGCTACGTTCTTTGTTCTTCTCCAGAATTGACTTCTGGGTATCCTGTACTTCATACTCCATCGAGGTCTGAGTGCGCATGCCGCTCTGGAACCACTCCTGATCGGAGACATTGATCTTCTTCAGTTCGTTGCGCAGCTCCATCTTTGAACAGGCCACGATCTCGCCACTGCCGTCGGCTAGGATGAGATTGCGGTACATAGTATAGCTGTTATTGATGACCTTGAGCCGGTTGCAGGCCTTCTCAAACTTCTTCTCCTCAGGATTTTGCAGGGCTTCCCAGAAATAACTGTCAGTACTCCACCAACGGATATCGGCGGAGCGTTCGAAGAGGTTGCGGTCGATCAGATCAATGGCCTGTTTGCTGAACATCTCCAGTGCCTGTAGGTTGAGGGCGAGTTCACCGGTGGCCATCTCTGCTAGCAGGTACTCCATTCGGTTAGTGGCAAAGTCGCCGGTCTTGGTGATCTGATCGAAGATCGGCCCGAGCGCGACCCCACGCTTGCCGAGCTTGGAAGCAAAGACAATGCCGTTGAGCGAGATGAGCTGTATCGACTCCTTGTCTTCCTGAATCTTGAGGTAGGTGTCCTTGTTGATCTGCGGGATGATCTTGGAGTCCATCAGTTTTTCGGCTGGAATATCTGTGGTTTCGGTCTGATACTTGCCTCCGAAGATACAGTCGCGCGGAACTACGACGTGTGAACTCCAGCCTAGACCTTTGTACTCGAGGTAGCCGTTGGTCTTGGCGGAGAAGATGGCGGCGTTTTGCCCCTCGACCATTGCGTAGGAGTGTATCTTCTCCCCGGGGCTGAGTGTACGGTGGTTGCGCGGGACATGCGCTAGATGCTCCGGTTCGAATATGGCTTCGTCGCTTGAGCCGATGATCTTACCGGTACTGGAGGTAATGAACGAGTGCCAGCCGGAGGCGATGTTGCCATCTTCGCCTTTTGGCATATAGTCCTCCATGATGATCTTGGCTTCTCCCTGAAAATCAAAGTAGATGCCCATGGCGCCGATAACTGCGCCGTTATTCTCGCTGTTCTCGCGGATGGCGGTGGTGTAGACCAGGGAGGGAACCTTCTCGACCTTGCTCGTGGAGAGATCTTGGGCAAAATACTCGGTGCCGTCCTTGGTCTCCATCGCCTGCGTAAACCACTCTTCACAGGCGATATTGACTCCCAGCAGGGATTTTCTGGCCTTACGGTTGGCATTGGCAATGATAAAACCGTCCTTGTCACAGATAACTAAATCCCGGTAGAGGGTATACGAACTATTGATATCTTCAAGGCGCTGGCAGGAGAACTTGACCTTGGCTTGGAGTTTGTTCAGCTCCTGGAGTAGGCTTTTGATCGCGGCGGAGAGGGTGCTGCCTTCGGCTCTAGCACTGAGTATCTGCTCCAGCCGGAGAATATCTTGCGAAAATTCCTTGCAGGTCTCATCCGAGACGATAATCTTTATGCCGCTATCCGCTAGGTACTCGAGTACCTTCTGCAGCAGGGTATGTAACTCTATCTCTGAAGGCAGTAAGTCTTGTTTCTCGCTCAGATTTTTGCTCAGTTTCCCGCTGAGCAGGGAGATCTTTTCGGTAAGGGAATTCAACAGTTCCTTGGTAGTGTTGGTTGAGAGGATACAGTCGCCGAAGGCTCGTTCCAGAGCCCACCAGCGGACATCACAGGTTCGTTCCAGGAGATTGCGGTCGATCAGATTGATCTTTACATAGGCGACGTTGGAGAGGATCATGCAGTAGAATTCCTCCTTGGCCTGGTAGAACTGATCAAAGAGTTTCTTGGTTACCTCCAAGAGTTCGTCACTGAAATTCTCTACTCGTACCATGAGGTCGGTTATCTGCTCCTGCTCGGTAGCGTCCTCACTGATCTCAACCGCCGAGCATTTTCCTTGATTACAGATGGGGAATAACCCGTTGAGTTCGTTTACTATCTTCTCATAGAATTCTCTATGCTCATAGGTGATCACCGGGTCAAAAATGCTGAATTTGGTATTCCATGCTTGGGTATTATCTTCAACTGACATTGTCTGACTCCTAACTATCTCTCGTTATTATTCTTGGTAATATACTATTCAACCCCTGAACCCGTACTTTGCAGAATGGTCTTGACGAGCGTGGCGATGTTGAGGAGCATCAGGTAGTTTTCGGTATGTTGGAGCCTGAAGACTCCCTCGACAAAGTCATAGGGTATATGTGCCGGACGGGGTTTAATATATTTTTCTTCTGCATTGATGATCGACTCGGTTCGGTCTACCCGCAGGACTACCGGTTCTTCACCGGACTTTATCCCGAGCTTGATTGCATCTGGGGTCAGCTCGGCATTGGTCTCCAGCAGGATCATCTTACTGTTGGTCTTCATTTGAACCGCTGGCTTGTCCAGGCAGGAGCGCAGATCAAGCACGGTCGCGGTCTTGCCACGGTGATGTACCAAACCCTCTATCCGTGAATCGGTAAGCGGGATATTGGTGACGGGGATGGGTCTGAAGAATTCTTCGACAATCAGCACCGGCACTCCGTACAGCCCATCAGCAACTCTGAAAGAGGCAATCTGCATATATACTCCATTTCTTCAGGCCGGTAAACAGCGTCCTGATATAGACTCAAGTCCAGAAAAATTATGCCGGTGGCAGGGTATGCACCCGGCTCGCATGTGCCTGACGGGCATAGCGGTTGACACTATCGTTGAGGCCGTCTTTGTCGACCTTGACTACATACTCATCGAAACCGAGGCTCAAGCCCTTCTCCCGGCTCTGATCATCCTGCAGGGCGGTTAGCGCAATGACCGGAATATCTTTGAGGTTTGGGTCTGCCCGTATCTCTTTGATTAGTTCGAACCCGTTCATATTTGGCATCTCAATATCTGATACCACCAGATCGAAGCTCTTGCTGCTGTCCCGCAGGGCGGCAAGAGCTTCAACGCCATCACCGACCAGGGTTAATTCTCGACCCTCCGCCTGGAGATAGGTTGCGTTCAGGCGGCGGTAGAAGAGGCTGTCCTCGACGATGAGGATATGTGCCGCCTCATGATATTCATTATCCCTTTCAAAACGGTTGGGGTCGTCGCATTCAAAGAGTGAATACAGATCCAGGAGCATTACCAGATTGTCATTATGCATAAAGGTTCCGAGAATGCCGTTATTGTCGGTTATTGTCTCGTCAAACTTGCCGGAGACGTCACAGACGGTGATGTTGGAATTGGTTATGACTCCTACCGGATACTTGACCCTGGAAGGCAGGATAAGGTTGTAATTATCCAGATTCTTCGAGATCGGAGTTACCGGGAGATACTTGTCCAGGTAGAGCAGGGGTATGGTGTGATCCTTCATCGGGTAGTACTGGCGGTTGCCGACGGTTTTAATATCATTACGATGGATCTTTTCAATCAATGAGACTAGCTCTAGCGGTACGGCAAAGTACTCGCTGTCGGCATAGTTGAAGATGATCATGCTCTGGCGGTCGGCGCGTTTGCCCACGCTGAGTGCTGGCAGGTTGTCGTCATCCTTGTGCGTTTTGGTGATAAAGCTCATCTGCATCCTTTCGACAATGCCGTTGGTATCGATGATCATTACTACCCGGCCGTCACCGAGGACGGTATGCCCGGAGAAGATGCCGACATGCTCCACCAGCTTGGGCATATCCCTGACTACCGCTTCTTCAATACCGATAATGGCATCGACCATCACCCCGAAGAGATTGTTCCGGTGTTGTAAGACGATCAGGGTGTGAGTATCGATTTTGAGGGTGGGTTTGGAAGCCGGTTTGATCTCAGGTTCTTCGCTGTCGGGCGTGTTTCCTATCTCTAGAATATCTTTGAGGTTGAGGATGGGCAGTACTAGCTCCCGGTGCTGAAAGACTTTCTGCCCCTGTAAAATCTTGATCTTGTCGCGCGAATCACGCTCGGAGATCGTGATTAGTTCATTGACTGCGCTCTGGGGGATGCAGAAACGCTGTTTGTCGACGCTGACGACGAGCGCTGAAATGAGGGAAGAGGTGACCATCGCTTTGGTCAACGGCAGGCGCGCCTGCATCTTGGTGCCGATACCGAGTTCGCTTACACAGTCGATCACCCCGCCGATCTTCTCGATGTTGGTCTTGACCACATCCATACCTACTCCGCGCCCGGAGATCTTGCTCAGTTTCTGGGCAGTAGAGAAGCCCGGCTCGAAGACTAGCATTATCGCTTCCTGCTCACTCAGTGACTCGGCTTGCTGCAGGGTGATGACCCCGCGCTCAACGGCGATAGTCTTTATCTTAGTCGGATCTATGCCTTTGCCGTCATCCTCAATGGAGATGATTATCTCGCCGCTCTCCTGGAAGGCGCGGAGGGTGACGCTGGCGATGGGATTTTTATTGGTCTGGGAGCGCTCCTCCGAGGTCTCGATTCCGTGATCCACTGAGTTACGCACCATATGGGTGATAGGGTCGATAAAGGCTTCGAGGATGGTGCGGTCGAGTTCGAGGTTGCCATGGAAGATCTTGAAGTCTATCTTCTTGTTGAGCTGACGGCTCAGGTCGCGTACCATACGGCGGAAACGCTCGAAGACACTCTCCACTGAGAGCATCCGGGTCTGTACGACATTTTTATGTACCTCGGTGATCGCCTGGGACAGGGTAGAGAAGGCAGGATCATCCGAAAAGTCATACTTGGTGAGGAGCTGGTTACGGCTCATAACCATATTGCCGGTAAAACGCAGAAGCTCATCAAGGAGACGGGCATTGATCTTGATCATCTGCGCTTCATCCTTGCCGGTGCCGTTACTGCCGTTATTCTTGTTGCTATTCTTCTGAGATGGTTTTTCGTTATTTTTGCTCCGCTTGAGCGTGGTCTTGGGGGCGGTGGGTTTGGCGGAAGTCGGGAGATTGCTCCTGCCTGGCGCTATCTCCGAACTGGGATCCAGGAATTTGATCTCCAGCGCTGAGAGCAGGTAGTGTGACTGGATAAGCTCATCCAGTGCCATATCCAGCATCTCCTCCTCCAGTACGGTGCCCAGCAGAATTCCTTCATCCCGGACGGCGATGATCTTGCCAATCTCCTCCAGCGCCGTACGTATGGTGGCCTCGGCGCTGAGGCCAGACTTGAGGGTGAGTTTATAGATATTCATCCTTCCGGCGGCGGAGTCGAGGAGTAGCTCAGTCTCTGCTTCCGAGAGGTTGAGTGATTTTAAGGAGTCGCTGATATCGTTATGCTGCAGTTCTGCTCGAGAATTTTTGGTTGGTGTCGAGGGTTCTCCTGTTTGCAGAATATTCTTGAGTTTGGCGATAACCTCGCTAACATCGTAGCTCGCACCAAGATCCTCTAACTCCAGCATCTCACTCAGGGCGTCAAGCATCGACAAGAGTATGTCTACGACCTCGGGAGTGAGCGGGCGCAGATTATTCCGTATTTCATCGAGCAGGGTCTCACCGAGATGGGAGACAGAGAGAATATTTTCCAGCCCGAGATAACCGCTGCTGCCTTTCATCGAATGTATTGCCCGGAAGATCCGATTTATGGTCTCAGAGTCCGCCCCATTCTTCTCGAGGGTTAGTAGATCAGCCTCGACCTCGGAGAGATTCTGTTTACTCTCCAGGATAAATTCAGCCATGATTTCAGCGTTGTTATCTTCCATAATCTAAATAAGTTACACTCCATTTGTCGCATTACTGTGCTGTTATACCATAGCAATAATAGCAAAAGCTCTATAAGTTACTCGTGGTGAAGAAGAATAGGTTCATTATTGCTTATTACGGTATTTGTATATTGTATAAACATATTTGTACAATATACAGCATGGTCTGCTTTAATCAAGCTAAAAACAGATGTAAGTAAAAAAATGAAGGTAAGATAACGCTTAAACAGCCAAAATTGTATGTTTTTTTTACGAATGTGTTGTTTGTTGTGCGGGTGATTCTGGTTTTGCGTTGAGTCTGTGTTGGTTGGAGGTATGTGGGTTTGTCGCGTTATGTTGGCGTATATTGCTGGATTGAGGAGAGTCGCAGGTGGGTCTGCAACTCTCCTCAATGGGTGTAACTCTCTAGTATAAATGTGCTGATTTGGTAGGTGGTTATGAGGCTCTGAGATTGTCCAGTTCGCTCTGGGCGTTGAATAGCATCTCGCGGAGCTGATCGGCAGTGATGATGGCCAGGATAAGGTTTTGGGTCAGTGCCAGGCGCTCTCTGAAGTTTGAATCCTGGAGTAGTGCCTGCTGGAGGCGGTTGAGCAGGGAGTCGAGGTTGCGGGCACTCTGCAAGCTTTCGGCAAAGTACTCCTCCTGAGTGGCTGATCTGCCAGCAATCAGGGCGCGACTGATCAGCAGGAGGATACTTCGGCCGAATTCTTTGAGCTGGCTCAGGTCGACGTGGTTGATACTGGAGTCAGCCTCTTTGTCGATCTTTAAAAGCAGGCGGGACAGTTCGCAGACTTTGAGCCAGAGCGGTTCTTTCTCAAGTAGCTGTAGGTTTTTCATTCTTCTCCTTCTGGGTGGATCAGACCCAATTTTGACATATAACGGCTGTAGATAAGGGTAGTAAGTACAAGTTAAATTACTCTTTATATCGAAATATGGCCTGGATAAATCAAATAAAAACGCTTGATTGTTGCAAATATGTAAGAAAGTAGTAGGAAAGATGTGGTTTTTTTCAGTATTAGTAAGGTTTGGTTAAGCTATATTGCAGCCCTGAGCAGAGTTGTGGGCTGAGGCTAAAGCGCGCTGCTCGTATATAATGTATAGTTTTTTGCAGCTTTTTTTTTTTAAGATAAGGTCGCGGTTGGTTGGGAAAAAGCAGGATGCCTGAGCGTGCAGGAGGGAAGGGTGGAGGAAGAGACAGCGCGTGCGTTATGGAACTTTCTTGATTTATTTAATGATAATGGAATAAAAAAACAATTGAAAATTAATAATAAGTGTTATCATAGACTATAGCTAGTTGCAGTATAGGGTATATGCTTATTAATAGCTCTGGCGGCGATGTTTGGGTATTTCCTGTAACTAAATTGTTGATATGTGCTTATATAAATAAAGGATTGCTATGTCTGAACAGCTAAAGGAAATCAGGAAGGTGACAGTTGTCGGCGCGATAGTTAACTTGGTGCTGACAGCGGTAAAAATAATGGTCGGATTGGCGACAGGTTCGATGGCGCTGGTTGCTGACGGAGTGCATAGTTTGAGTGATCTTGCGACCGATGCGGCGATCTGGATCGGGGTGCATTACTGGAGTGCCCCGCCCGATAAGGATCATCCGTATGGACACGGGCGGATTGAGACCATGGTGAATCTCTTTATTGCTGGAGTTCTCGGGCTTGCTGGAACTGGTATCGGTTGGAGAGCAGTATTCTCTATTTTTTCCGGGCAGCCGCAGTCACAGCCGGAATGGAGCGTCTTCTATGTAGCTCTGATCTCGGTTGCGGCGAAGGAGATCCTCTTCAGGTGGACTCTGGCCAAAGGCAAGAAGGTACGCTCGGGGGTTCTGGCGACCAATGCCTGGCACCACCGTAGCGATGCACTCAGTTCACTCCCGGTGGCGGCAGCAGTTATCGGTGAATTTGCCTATCCTGCGTTTCAGTATTATGATGAATCGGCGGCGATTATAGTGACGATTATGCTCCTCAGAGCGACCTGGCAGTTGGCCAAGCCCTCGATATTTGAGATTATCGAGGCTGCGCCCGATCAGCAGCTCAATGTGCAGATTGCCGGTATTGCCGCAGAGATAGAGGGTATTGTCAATGCGCATTCGGTACGTTGTCGTCGCTTGGGGGGGCAGATTCTGGTGGATCTGCATATGGATGTCGATCCCAAGATGAGCGTCTATGACTCGCATAAGCTTACCCAAGAGCTTAGTATGAAGATACTTGAGGCGATCCCGGAGATTACCGATACCTTGATCCATGTCGAGCCCTATGGCGTGAAGAATGAGTGGGAGTATGTAAGACGTAGACGTAATCTACAGCAGAAGCTGGATGCGCAGACGGAGGAGTAACAGGCAGCAGACTAACGAGAGCTGACGGCAGGTGGTAGGTTTTTTGGTAGAGTCGGCTATGCCTGAGCTGCTTGGTAAGAGATATTTGCGATGCTGACAGGTGTGTGCGGCGGGTGGTTGTCCCGCCGCACACACCTGCTCCAGAGTCTCTTTGATTATCTTGCTCAGGTTACAAGGAAGTGAAGGCGTATCGCGGCGCAACGGTATCGTACATTACAACCTGTTTTAAGCTTTGAGGCTTAGTCATGGTTGTGGTGGTGATCATCATGGTGGTGGTGATCATCATGGTGGTGATTATCATGGTGGTGATTATCATGGTGGTGATCATCATAGTGGTGATGCTGCGGATTGTCGCGAGGACGGCGGTGATGGTAGTCGTCGTCGTTATGGTGGCGATGACTGCGGTTGTAACCTCCGAAGAAATCAAGAATCAACGAGATGCCGTTATCATCATCGACATAGTACTCGGTATTATCGCTGTGTTCTTCGACAAAGACCCAGGGCGGGGTAGGATCTTGCGTCTGCCACAGACCCCTGCCGCGTTCTTGTGCCATAATTTCAGCCTTCTCGAGTCTGCGGTCGTTGGCAAATTCGTGGTCATACCAGGCCGCGCCCTCCCGGAGCATGGTCGCATTGATATACTCGCCGTCATAGTAGACCTTGCCGATAACCGCCTTCTTATCTACTACGGTAATAACTTCGACCTTTACCTCTTCATCATCAATCAGATCTTTGAGTATATTTCGTGACTTACGCCCGTACTCCTGGGTCTTCTCCGGGGCATCAATACCATAGAGCCTGACCACGATGTCGCCTCTGTCGGTATCGATTACGATAGTATCGCCATTGACGATCTCTTCGACCTCACCTCTAATTGTGGCAACTACCTGGTTATCGTCATAGATAATCTCTGTAACTTCTTCTCTGAGATATTCAGTGGCAAAAGCGGCGCTAGTCAGGAATAGGGTGATAAGTAGAATATAGCGAGTCAGCATGTCTCTTCCTTTCATCGGTGTTGAGTTTACTTAGGGGTAGAGCTAAGGCTTTGCCCTTTACTTTAATTTTAA
This sequence comes from Planctomycetota bacterium, assembly GCA_963556115.3. Taxonomy (GTDB): domain Bacteria; phylum Planctomycetota; class SZUA-567; order SZUA-567; family SZUA-567. The sequence goes on from CAUVYI020000011.1 coordinate 93,378, forward strand.
TCTGTAGCGTGTATTTGTCAAGTTATATGCTGAGTAACCGGGATGATAATGCAGTAGGCTGGAGGCGTAATTCCGACAAGCTAGGGCAAGTAGTAGGAAACTACAGCGAGCCGGAGCGGTATGGCAGTGGGGTGCGCAACAAAGTTTACCGTAAAAATGGCGGCAGCAAGATGGAGAATGTTGACCCCTGCCGGGGTGACGGCGTCAAGGCTGAATTGGGAGATGTGCGGACAAAATTTGATCCAGGAACGCTTGCCGGCGATACAATGAAGTTTATGGCACCAGATCCATTTTCTGTACTATACTTAATATCGTTGCTTACGATCGCTAGTCGGCAGTCTGCCGCGCAAGGAGTAGCCGGGGTTTTGGTGCATACCTGGTATTAGTATGCAAGCCGCCGAAGAAGGGCGGCTTGAGCGTTTTTACGTTTAAAGGCTAGGCTTTGCGGTTTAGCGTAATGTTGCTAGTAATCGTATATTCCGCTTAAAAGCGTATATGATGGAGTTGGTGGCGTTATAGAATACTCCTGTCCTCAGAGCCGAACTTGGCGCCGCTTAGCGCCCCGGCAAGAGCTGGCTCAGGGAGTGGGCGTCGGTTGATGATGGCATCGGCGTAGACTCCGGCTGCGCTGATATCGCCCCAGAGGATGGCGGCGCGCAGGGTATCCGCGTCTCGGTACAGAACCTTGAGGCACTCCTGTCCCCGGCTGTCGGTAAAGGCCTGTAACTCTTTGTCCCAACCGGGATCTGGTTTGTTGACCGGACCGAGTGAGACTACACTGGTGCCGAGCAGGTTGAGCGCGGAGCGGTAACCGGTGTTCCGGGTCAGGGATTCAGCGCTTCCGGTCATATTGAGACCGGCTATCCGCCCCTGATGGACTGCGGTCGGCCAGATCGGGCTGGGCATGACTGCGCGCAGCAGAACGTCCTCCATGACGGTTACATCCCCGGCGGCGTAGATATCCGGGGCACTGGTCATGGCGAACTCATTGATCAGAACACCTCTGGGTTCGGTCTGGATTCCTGATCCCTCCAGCCACTCTATATTTGGGCGCACCCCGGCAGCAGTTACCAGCATATCGCTCGGCAGTATCTGGCCGTCATCCAGGAGCAGAGACTCGGGGGTGTCATTCGCTTGCCGCTGTACTCCGACAACCTTCCGTCCGCAGTAGAGCTCTACTCCGGCGCTGCGCAGCAGTTCTGCCGCTTTTGCGCCGGTTGCTTCCTCAAGTTGTAGCGGTAAGGGGTGGGGGGCGAGTTCGACCAGGTTGACCCGCTTGCCAGCCTGAGCTAGCTCGGCAGCCAGCTCTACCCCGACCAGCCCGGCGCCGATGATACTCACCGTCTGGACAAAGGGGAGTACGGCAGATATCTGCTCGGCATCTTCGAGCGTTCTAAGGCTGAATGAGAGTTCGCCCGTGATGCCGGGTATCGGTGGAGTCCAGCTTCGCGAACCGCTGGCGATGAGCAGACGGTCGTACTCGAAGTTTGCGCCGTTGGCAGTAGTAACGGTATGTGCTGCAGGCTTGATCCCAGTTACCTCGGTGTTCCAGAGTATCTCTACTCCGGTGGTTGCAGCCCAGTCTGCAGGCAGGAAATTCGCCTGCTCTGCCGAACGTTCCCCGGCGGCGAGCAGGTGGAGCTGGCAACGTGAGAAGAAAGCGTTGTCGGCTGTGATCAGGGTTATTGCGGCGCTCTTGTCTGCCCCGCGGATCGCGCTGGCAGCAGCGGTACCGGCGGCACTGCTACCGACTATTACCTGGTGCATGTTGAGTCCTCCTCTAGATATACGGTCGCTTCGTCACTTTCACCCAGGGTGATACAGCCGCTGGGGCAGACAACAGCGCAGGCCATACAGTCGTTATCCGCACAGCAGTCGCACTTGAGCATGCCGCGTTCGCTGCCCAGGCTCGGACGGGCATTGCCGTAAGGGCAGCTCATGACGCACATATAGCAGCCGACACACTTCTCGCTGTCGCATATTACTAGCCCATCAGCTTGTTTTTGGAGTGCGCCGCTCATGCAGGCCTCGACACAGGCCGGTTCGGCGCAGTGGCGGCAGAATTGCGGAAAGCGTTGGCCGTCGTTGTCTAGTTCAATCTTGTTGCGGGCGCGCATACCGGAATCGATGCCTTGCCGGTAACCGCCTGTACTATGGGCTTCAATGCAGGCTATTTCACAATTCTTGCAGCCTGTGCATTTGCTGCGGTCGATTTGTTTTGTCTTCATATTTATGCCTCCACCGTAGAAAGGGCAGGAGCTAGACCCAGCGCGCTGAGCTTGTCGGTGATTATCTGCTCCAGAATATCGGCGGCCTTGACGGCATCGGGTTCGACGACAACGCGTCCGCCGGTCAGTTCCAGCAGATCTGCGGTCAAGACCTTGGTGACGACAGTGGAGCCGAGGATCGGTGGACACTGCGCCAGATGGAGCGTAAGCCCAAGAGCTAGACCGAAGCAGCCGTCGGCAAGCGCCTGCTCTTCCAGCCACTGTGGCGCTGAGATGACTACCGGGAGCTGCGGAATGTCCAGACCCATAGCTTCAGCCAGAGCGCTGACCACTACCTCGATACGCCCGATGGCCAGGCAGGGACCGAAGTTCAGTACTGGCGGGATATTGAGCTGCTTACAGACCGCTTGCAGTCCGGGGCCGGCCTTCTCAATCGCTGAAGTTGAACAGAAGCCATTATTACAGAGACCACCGGTGGTGCAGCCTGCAGAGAGTACGAGGATGTCACGCTTGAGCAGTTCTTCAGTGAGCTTGACGGTGGTTACGTCATGCCCGCCAGCGGCGAGGTTTGAGCAGCCGAGGATACCGGCGACGCCTTTGATGGTGCCATTTTTGATCAGGTCGATCAGCGGTTCGAGTGTGCCGCCGAGTACGCCCAGGATATTGGTCTCACTGATACCGGTGACGACATCGTCATAACCGTGAGCCGGGATATCAATATTAACTGCGCCACGCCTTTTAGAGTATTGTTCGGCGGCTTGAATCGCAACCTGCAGCGCCAACTCCTGCTCTTTTCCGAGATCGTCCTTGAGCAGTTCGGCGGTACTCTGCTTGCAGACATCGTCCAGACATACCAGCTTGATATCCAGTTTTTCCGCGATCGGTTCGATACCGGACAAGGTGCAGTTGAATTCACTGGCGACCAGATCTATCGCACCGGTAGCGAGCAGGCCTTCCTGCGTAAAGTTGTTGCCGGCCTGACCGGAGAAGACACTTTCGCCCCCGGCCGCGGCCGCACGCGCCTGCATATCCTGGCCGACACAGGTCAGCCCGATTATACGGATACCTTTGGCTCCTGCCGCAATACCGATCTGCTGCCCTTTCGCTGATTCCAGAAGCTGGATCAGCCCGGCAAATACCGAGTGGCTATGGCCGGTGACCCCGATATTGACATACTCCGGATCGACTACCGAGAAGCCGGTACGAGCAATCCTGATCTCTGGAGCGCCCATGATGATATCGTTGAGTTTGTTGGTCAGAGTGAGTCCGTACAGCCCGGTGCAGATACCGAGTTTCAGACAGTGTAGCAGTTGATCCACTGGATCGGTGTTCAAGTTGGTACTGGTCTTTACCAGAGCGTCGAAGACCTCGGACTTGGCGCCGCCGGGCATGATTTCGAGCTTCTTCCAGTTATCTACCCGAGCGTTAGGTGCGAGTTTTGCGACCAGTTCCATCGGTTTGAAACGGGGCTTGTACAGGTCATTCAGAATGCGTTCGGCTACTGCGCCCGCTGTTGACAGCGTATCTTCTAAGTCTATCTCTAATACTGCGGCGAGTTCACGCAGCGACTCTTCCGACCGGATTTTTAAGGGAGAGTTACCCGAGGCGATGGAGAGCAGGCGCTGGGCAGTGGCTTCAACCACATGCAGGTAGCAGGCTGAGCCGGCGGCTACCGAGCGCAGCAGATTTCGCGCTACAATACTGTCGGCAGAGGCTCCGCAGACCCCTTTGGGTGCGTCCGGGGTGATGCGGCAAGGGCCGTTGGAGCAGAGGCGGCAACATATGCCTTGTTCGCCGTAGCCACACTTGACCTCCTGATCCTTGAAGCGGTCAAAAGCGGTGTTGAACTCGCTCTTCGACTCTAAAAAATTCTGAAAACACTTGTCCGCAGACACACACTGAACCATTATTTTTCTCCTTTTCCAAAAGCACAAATGATATTAAATTGATATCATTTAATTGTAAAAAAACACTCAGTTCTCAAGCAGTTGATCAAAGCGTATTGCCTTGAGGCTAGCATCAATTTTTTGCTGTACCTCATTGAGACGGCAATGAACTGGGCAGATATGATCTCGTTCACATTTGCTCTCTGCGACCAGGCAGGAATTTAGCGTATAGCTGTTGGGACTGACCACTTTGAGGACGTCATACAGGGAGAACTGCTCCGGAGGCATGGCCAGACAGAGTCCACCGCCGTTGCCGCGCTTACTCTCGATAAAGCCTTTTTCAGCCAGCAGACGGATAATACTCCGTAAAAAGCTGTAAGGAATATGCATTGTCTCAGCAATTTCAGCTACGGAATGGCGTTTATATGGTGTTGCATGCTGCGCCAGGTAGAGTAGTGCGCGTATGGCGTAGTCCACTTCTTTTGAGATCATAAGTTTCCTATGTGATTTTAATGACAGGAATATCATATCATTCGATTCGGGTGATGTCAATATTTTTTTTTTAATAAAAATAATTTACGGCATAGGCTGCAATCCTTAGCGTGGGATGTTATTAGCCGGTCTGATGTGGTAAATATATACTATAGTCAGGAAATGAATAGTACTGAGATGGAGGCTTGGTAAATACAGAGTGTCAAATGCTATAAATTTTATACAAAAAAAAGTATGAGTTGCCAAAAAAAAAATATTTATGTAATATAAAATGGCAAGTTAAGGGGGTTTTTGCTGGATGGGAAAAGGCTTACAGCATTGCATTTGGTTTGTTGGTCTGCCAGCTGACAGTTCTGAAGCGTCAGAATTATGCATGAGATAATAACTTAGTAGCGCCTGGCAGAGGGGATTATGAGCTATACTCCGGGGTGCGGTATTGAAATTATTAGGAATAGCGTTATGAATTATCAGCCGTTTAAGATGAAGCTTCATATCAAGATATCCTTGTTGTTTGCAGTATTGATGCTGATAATATCATTTACGCTCATCTATTCAAGTTATCTTCATTTGACCGAGGTTATCAGGAATATCAACCGGATAACCTTTGATAAGATTCTTGATGATACGGTGGCGAGTTTGAAGTCTGATTTTAAAACTATCTCGTCTGAACTGAATATTCTGGTGAATACGGTACTGGCCAACGGTACGGAGTCCGCTTATGCGCAGCGGGTTAGTCTGCTCAAGGCGGCGTTGGATAATAACCAAAATATAAAGGCGGCCTTTATCGGCTACAGTGACGGCAGGGTGCTCTTGCTGCGCCGGCTAAGTACCGAGCAGGAGTATGAAACCTTCAATGCTCCGGCAGCCACCTGCTATCTGGTTACGTACTCTAAAAGTAAGGTGCTAACGGAGGGCGTGCTGCATGTATACTATTCCAAGGATTTTACTGAACTTGCGCGCAAGGCTGATAAGGATTTTTACGTCGATTCCCGTACAAGAGTCTGGCATAAGGATGCGTCGCAGACGGATAAGGTAATAATCTCGAAACCCTACCTGTTTTTGTTTACCGGGGATATCGGGGTGACGCTAGCCAGGAAGAATCCCCGTACTGGGCATGTTATCGGGGTGGATTATACTCTTGACTCACTATTGCAGTTGGTCAATAAATTCTCAGTCTCTAGTCAGACCCGGACGTTACTGATAAATGCCGAAGGGCAGATCTTGACCGGTAATTACGCCGATAAGGTAATATATAAGAGTCCGCAGGCGGATGAGATAGCAACTATGGAGAATATTGTCGATCCGGTCATCAATGATTATGCCAAGAATCAGTCGCTAAATAATGATCTGTTATTTACGTCCAAAGGTGAAGTCTGGAAGGGTAAGAGAAAAAGATTTATCCTGGTGCCAGGACAAACGCCCTTTACCGTTATAACTGTTACTCCAGAATCAAGCCTGATGGTGGCGGCCGCTGAGTATAAGTATAAGTTGATCCTTATTGGTATTGTCGTAATCATCCTGACGGTGCCGATTGTCTGGGTAGTAGCTCTGGTCATTGCTAAACCGCTTACCTACCTCACGACTCAGCTTGATAAGATCAAGAATTTTGACTTCAAAACCAAGATTGATATTGAATCCTCAGTAGTCGAGATCGATAAGCTTATCAATTCGTCGCAGAATATGCTCTCGACCATTATAAAATTTCAACGCATTGCTGAGACCATTACCAAAGAACGGGAGTATGACATTCTCCTCAAGACCGTTCTGAGCGAGACTGCGGCCATCGTTGGGGGACGGGGAGCGGCGGTATATCTCTTTGACAAGAAGGATGAGTCGCTCGAGCTGGCGGCGTTGTACCTCGACGGCAAGAGTGCAGAGGTCTGTCAGCAGTTATACGAGAAGGTGCTGCGGCAAGGGGCGATCAAGCGCGAGGTCTTTGAAAAATACCTGAGTACGGATCAGGGTTATAATAATAACAACGCCGGGGATAATTATTATATTGAGAAGCATATACTGGTTTGGCCCTGGCTGGCGTATGATCAGGAGCTCCCGCTCTCGACGATCAGTCTCAAAGACTCCGAGGGGGAGGGGATCGGCTATATTGTCTTTGCGCATGGCAGTAGTATTGACCTGAAGCAGGATACCAGCCAGCTAACCTTTATCAATGCGCTATCGGGGTTTGTCTCGGCGGCGATCGAGAACCACCTCCTGCTGGAGAAGCGCCAAGAACTCCTGGAGGGGCTGATAATGCTCATCGCCAATGCAATTGATGCGAAATCGCCGTATACCGGGAATCACTGCCACCGGGTGCCGATAATCACCAAGATGATTATCGAAGAAGCCTGCCGTTCGGAAGAGCCGGAGTATAAAGGTTATAACCTGAAGAGCAGTGAGTGGGAAGAGATACGGATAGCCTCCTGGCTCCATGATTGCGGGAAGGTGGTTACTCCGGCGCATATCATTGACAAGGCGACCAAACTTGAGTGTAATTATAACCGGATTCATGAGATCAGGATGCGCTTTGAACTCTTGAAGGCGTATGCTGATATTGGGTATCTGGAAGCCTTGCTCGCCGGTACAGAGCAGGAACAGGCGGCGCAGGAACGCGACGCGCAGAAACGCCAGCTCGATGCGGATTTCGCCTTTGTGGCTGAGTGTAATATCGGGCGGGAGTTTGTCTCGGACGCTGCGGTTACGCGTCTACAGCGACTGGCGGAGAAGACCTGGGTCAGGACACTGGACGATACGCTTGGACTGGCGGAAGAGGAGCTTAAGCGTCGTAAGTCTGTAGATGATGCAGGTATACTGCCGGTACAGGAGGAACTGCTGAGTGACAAGGCCTGGCATCGCCGCAAGAAGAAGGAGCATGACTTTGACGCGGATAATCAGTGGGGCTTTACCCTTGAGGAGCCGGAATTGGAGAGTAATGACGGCGAACTGTATAACCTGAGTATCCGTAAGGGAACACTTACCGCCGAAGAGCGGTATATTGTAAACGCGCACATGATACATTCGATCAAGATGCTCTCGGCGCTGCCCTTTCCGCGGACGATGAAGAATATTGTTGAGATTGCCGGCAGCCACCATGAGAAGATGGAGGGCGGCGGCTACCCGCGGAGTATCAAAGCTAAAGATTTGCCCCTGGCCGCCCGGGCGATGGCGATAGCTGATATCTTTGAGGCGCTTACCGCTTCTGACCGGCCGTATAAGAAGAGTAAGTCATTGAGTGAAGCGCTCGGTATTATGCAGAAGATGGTGCGGGAGAAGCATATCGACGCAGGGCTGTTCAAGCTCTTTGTGCAGTCGGGTAAGGCGGAAGAGTACGCCAAGATGTATCTTCAGCAAGAGCAAGTGGATGTGATCGATATTGCCGGGCTTACCCGTGAGTTGAGCTGAGGCCTGCGCCGGGAAAGCTGGGGCGTAGGGGGGGGGATAAGCGGGATAAGAGTAGAGGGATACCGGGGTAAGGGGGAGAGAGTCTGTGGGGAGGGAGTGGCGATTATGCTGGTATAGGGGGCGTAAACGGGGTGGAGGCTGGAGCTCAGACCTCGCAGGAGCTATTATCCTTGCTCTCTTCTATACTGTTGCGCAAGGCTTTGAGTGAGTCGTCAAGATTTTCGAGTTGCTCAAGATCGTTGACCTCGGAAGAGTTGAGCATGAGTTTAATGGTATCGATAGTCTCGATGGCTTTAAAAATTTTACTAAGCATAAGCTGGCTCCGATCCGGTAATAAACGGTAAAATCAATAAGCTATAAATATTCATATCCTCATTACTGGTAAGCATAAGATAAAATACACTTTTTGTAAAGTAAAAAAAAGGGGTATTACAAATAATAGGTTAATGATTGGGATATTATTCTTCTTGGGCAGACCAGGTGAGCAGCAGTTCCTGCTCACCTGTTTTTTCATCTTCAGTTCGGGAGATTTCGGTGAAGCCCTGATTCTTGTAGAAGGCGATACTCCCGCTATTCTTGGCGTAGACGCGTAATTCTATGGTCTCGCGCTTTTCCTTGACATAATCGAGCAGCAGCTTGCCGATTCCGCGGCGTTGCGCCTCGGGGCGGATGAAGAGCGCCGCCAGGTAATTGCCGGTCAGTGAGATAAATCCGAAGACTTGTTCGTCCGTTACCGCCAGATAGGTCTCGGAGTTGGGCAGATAGGTCTCGGCCATGGCAGGTTTATGCTCCTGCCAGTATGCAGCCGGGATAAAGTTATGCGCAACAAGCGAGGCCTGGTACCAGATTTCGACGACGCTCGGGATGTCTGCGGGCTGTAATTTACGGATAAGCATTTTATTCTTTCAGTTCTGCTTAAGGCAACCTCTAATAATTCATAAGCAATTAACAGAGGTCACCTTAATTGATACAGTACTCGAGTTTGAATTAATTCTATCTTTGTCTGGAAAATCAGGCCACTTTAGGTAAACGGAAAATTGATTGTAGAAAACAAACCAGATATATTATACCTTGATACCTTGATTTTGTTAGGAGTAATTTAAATCTTATTTTTGTCTGGAAAATTAGACCACTTCAGTTAATAGTGGTAATCAGTTTTACTCTAAGGTCTTTTTTAACGCTTCAATGTCAAGCTTATCCTTGCCTCTATTTGACAGCTTTTTGATACTGATCAGGTTCTCAGGTGTTACGACGTATATTTTTGTTCCATTTAATTCGATATCGATAGCTTCGGATATTGAATTCTTATAAATGTCGTTGTCGGCTAAGATGAAATCAAGTATCAGCAGGCTCTCTGTATTGATGGTTTTGTCTTTCAGGATAAAGCGCCATATTGTTGTCTGCTGAACAGTGAATAATTCTTTGTTTTGTATAATTTGAAATTTATTTTCCAGTAATGAGGCTATGTTTGCTTTTTGATCATCATTAAGCAATACCATAAGGTCGATGTCTTCGGTTGCTCGTGGGGCTGCAAGCATACTGACTGCCAGTCCGCCGACAAGGCAGTATGGAATTTCGTTGGTATTCAAGATTTCGCATATATTCTTTAACCCTACACTTAATTCGTTACTGTTAACCATTGTTCTTCCTTGCGCTTAACAGCTTCATTAGCTATTTTTCTTTCCAATTCTATATCTGTGAGTGCTGGATGCATTTTAGTTAGATATGCTTTCTTCAGGGCGTGACAAGTTTCGTTAATCTGCATCGTTTTATCGAAATTCTGGATGCATCTCTGTTTATCGATTATATTGCTCATTCGTGTGTGCCTTATTATAATATTTAAGGTTCATGGCAAGATAACTTCGTTTAATCTCCTATAAAGGGTTCTTACGAATTATCTTCAAAACTAATTTATACAAATCATCATCTCGATGATTAAAACGAAATTCGCACTCTTTTAAGTGCAAGTAAAAAGTCTTTTCGCTAATACCACGAAACTTACTTAATCTGGTTTTAGCTATAGACCACAAGTTTTCAATACCATTAATATGATTTTTGCCTTTTGCAAATTCATTATTAGAATGGTTTATTCTATGATGTTTCTTGTAGCCGAAGTTCACAAGACCATCATAAGTTTTAAAACCGTCGGTATATACTTCAGAGTCCATACCGACTTTAGACTTGATTATAGGTATTAAAACCGATGCAGAGCAATTTGTAACTACTTGCGTATACATTTTGCCCTGGCGCTTGATCAAGCCGAATACTAATGTTTTCCGTGTGCTCCTCGTCCCCGTTTGCCACGAACTTGTCGAGTACCAAAGAAGCTTTCATCAATTTCTATTTCACCTTTTTGAAATGGAGACTGATCTTCACAGTATTCAGAAATTCTTTTTCTAATTCCATTAATAATGGAGTTAATAGTATTTCTTGATAATCCTGTGACACTAGTTATTTTTGTGGCTTCAATGTCGAGAATAAATAGTCTTACTATCTCTCGAAGTTTAGCCTCAGAAATTTTTGAACGTTTTTTGTACTTGTTAACCATTATGACATAATAATTTAAGCATGATTTTTGTCAAGTTATCTTGTCATGAACCTATTTTAATATCAGACTATTATTAAATATTAGTTTGTGGTTCTTGTGAAATATTTTCCTTAAATGATTATAACAAATATTGATTCTTATGTCTATCATTTCTAGATCACTGCAAAGATATTAAGTAAACCTTCGAGTATATGTTTATTTTGTTGTCTGATCTGATTTTGGTCTGCTTTAAATTTAGTCTATAGTTCTAAAATAGACCGCTCACCTTTGATAGCTTGTAAAGCGACTTTTGCTTTAAAATCAGCAGTAAAGCTCTTTCTCATGGATAGTTCCTTTATTTATTAATATTATCGGAAAAATCCACCTTATTCAACTGTCCTATTTTCTTAGACCATTATAGATCTTGATGATAAGAAAAATTAAGACAAGATAGAGGATTGACTGTAATCTGTGACCAGTTTGTGACTAGTTTTTAAAATTAAGGGTGTTTTGAGTCTTATTTTACTCAATAAATTCCGTGTTGTAAGGAGTGTTGCGCGCATTAAAAAAGCCTGTAAGTCCTTGTGAGTAAGGAATTACAGGCTTGTATGGGTTGGTATTCCAAATTACAGACAAATAAAAAAATACTTGAACTTATATTGTTAGTGGAAGAAATACGTTTAAAGCATGCTTCATAGCTATTTTTCTAGCCATTTACTTATAAATGGTACAAGGAGCGTAACTATGGTGCAGCCAATTACCGCTATACCCACCCAGTTATTTCTAACGCTGCTACTAGAGTGGTATTCCTTATCATGCGATCGAAGTAGGCTGTAAATATCAGAAATATCGTTACTGTGCTTATTACGTAACTCGCTTACGCGTGATTTGAGTTCACGAATGTCTTCATCATGGTGGTCATTGTCGATAATAGCTTCCAGTTTGGCTATAGCTCTGTTTAGCGCATCAAGTTTGTCAAGAATCTTCGCAATCTGATCATCCGGCATTCCGTTCCTTTCTATCCAGTGGCGACCTGACAAGTAGTGCCAGTATGCCGACAATTACCGCCCCGATCCCGCCGACCCAAGCGAGTATCCGCCACTTCTCCTCGCTGGCGCGTATCGTCTCGACCTTGGCGTCCGCCTTGGCCTGGATCAGTTCAAGCGGATCAACCGTCAGAATCGCCTCCCCTGAGAACGTTACCGACTCATCGCTCGTACTCGTCTCAACTTCCTTTTGAGCCAGTGCCACTATTTTCCGGCGCACACCCGGCAAACAGAAGCGCCGCCAGTACAATAATCGCCCAGCCAGACTACACCAGCTAACAAAATATGCCACGACCGTAATAATCAACTTATGTATTCCAAACATTTCACTCCTCCTCCTTACAACACGCCCCGCAAACATTCCCCAGTTCGATCGCTTTCGCCTCCGACATCACACTCTCTGTACTCGCATAATAACGACAATCAGCGTAATGATACTTCCCTGTAGAGCTATTCACACCTACCAGCGTTATCCGCTCACCGTCTCTAAATCCCAATCTACTCACTTTCAACCCCCTTTCCCGCAATGATATACGCGTGCCACCTGAACGCCGGTGCCCCACTCCCGCGGTCGAAGCTCTGAAGCTTCAACCCCAAGCTGGATATCGTCTCCGCCGAGACATCAACCTCGTTACTGTTGAAGACATAAATATTAGAACCTGCCGTAAACTCCTCCGGTTCCTCGCTGAAACCAAGAGCAGACTCGAAGGTGCTGTTACCGTCATATGAGAGGTACGCTTGAATCAGATCACTCGAACTACTCCCCACCGCGAGCGCCCCGGTGTTATCCATATCCTGAAGCATCAGGGTAACTCTAACTTTTTCTAATGTCGAGTCCGGCGTATACGGCGTGACCTTGATCGTCGTCGGGTCAGGGTGTGCCGGAATCGCTGGTTGATATGGTATTGCCTTGCTGAAAATCTGTAGCTCACAGATATTTGTCCAATTGCCGTCGCCCTCGACTGAAGTAATATATAACCGATAATAAGAGTAGGCCGTACTATTACTAAAAGAGAAGGACTTGACCTCTCCGATAGCCCCACTGGATACAATGCCGGAGCGACTATCTAGTGTCACCCAGCTGTTGCCGTTATTCGAGCCTTGGAACTGCCAGATAAAGGGATCATACGACCCATAGTTGCGAAAATATATCTTGTATGAATTGACTATTTTTGCAGTAGGAATCTTTATCTGCAACCACTGCGGTATCCTCAATGCGCTCCAAATATTAGAGACAACATTTGTCGTACCATCAAAAGCCTTATAAGCATCATAATTTGAGCCTTCTATGGTACTTGCACTCGCCACATAGCCGCTGGCACTGGTATTACTGGTTAAAACAGGTACGATATTAGCCGCACTCTGCGCTGGTACCGCCGGTACCGCCGCCGTCACAGTATTTGAGACATAACCGCCGGTGCAGACCCCGCCTGATACATCACCGCTATCGGCGAAAGAGTCGGCAATGCTGTCGCCCAGGTCAAGACGATCAGAGAGCTGGGCGACCATGAGTGCAATTATCCTGTCCTTGACCGCTGCCCACTCCCCGGTACCAAACACCGACCGTATTTTGACTGGCACACCATCGATTTCACCTGCTATCCACGCCATTAAGCACTCTCCTTTCCTGCAATGATATACGCGTGCCACCTGAACGCCGGCGCCCCACTCCCCCGGTCGAAGCTCTGAAGCTTCAACCCCAAGCTGGATATACTCTCCGCCGAGACGTCGACCTCATTGCTGTTGAAGACATAAATATTAGAACCTGCCGTAAACTCCTCCGGTTCCTCGCTGAAGCCAAGAGCAGAACCAAAGCTGCTATTCCCGTCATACGAAAGATAGGCCTGAATCAGATCACTCGAACTACTCCCCACCGCGAGCGCTCCCGTATTATCCATATCCTGAAGCATCAGGGTAACTCGTACCTTCTCTAGAGTATTGTCCGGCGTATACGGGGTGACCGTGATCGTCGTCGGATCGTCGCTCGCGGCTACAGCCTTGTTGTATATCTTAAAAGTGCCGATAGCCACCCTCTGCCCGGCGGTCTGAACCGCAGTCGCATACAAGCGATAATAACGATAAGCTGTAGTCGTACTGATACTGAAAGTCTGCTCGACGCCAGAAGTCCATGACACATTACTGCGAGAGTCGAGCGTAGTCCAACTGCTACCGTTATTCGATCCTTGAAATGTCCAAGTCTTGGGCATATTTTTAGCATAGCCGTCTAATGTCCGAAGTTTATAGTAAGCCGGAACAATAGCCGTCGGCAGACCTACGCTAACCCATTGCGGAACAGTAGTAGCGGCAGCATACCAAGCGGTACTGGTATCCAAATCAAACGCATTTATAATATAATAGTATGGAGAATATTCAGAGCTGGCCGACACCGTATAGCCACTAGGCACCCCCGACGTCATATTGGGTATAACATTACTACTTGCTACCGCCGCAGTCTCGGTATTTTTGATATACCCGCCGGTACACACCCCGCCTGATACATCACCGCTGTCAGCGAAAGAGTCGGCAATGCTGTCACCCAGGTCGAACCGGTCGGAGAGTTGCGCCGCCAATAGTTCAATCATTTTATCCTTGGCCGCCGCCCACTCCCCGGTACCGATTATCGACCGCCGCTGTACCGCCACACCATCTACCTCGCCAGCTATCCAAGTCATTAAGCACTCTCCTTTCCTGCAATGATATACGCATGCCACCTGAACGCCGGTGCCCCACTCCCGCGGTCGAAGCTCTGAAGCTTCAACCCCAAGCTGGATATCGTCTCCGCCGAGACGTCAACCTCATTGCTGTTGAAGACATAAATATTAGAACCTGCCGTAAACTCCTCCGGTTCCTCACTGAAGCCAAGAGCAGAACCAAAGCTGCTATTCCCGTCATACGAGAGATAAGCCTGAATCAGATCACTCGAACTACTCCCCACCGCGAGCGCCCCGGTATTGTTCATATCCTGAAGCATCAGGGTAACTCGTACCTTCTCCAGAGTATTGTCCGGAGTATACGGCGTGACCGTGATTGTCATGGGATTGGGATACGCTGGTTGGTATGCAATTGCCTTGCTGTATATCTCCAACTCAATTACTGCCGTATACACACTCCCAGCATTTGCCGTAATATTCAGCCGATAATAAGTATAAGAGGAGCTATTAGTAAATGAAAAAGTCTTCTTCTCCAGCCGGCTACTCGGCGAAATTCCAGAACGACTGTCGAGGGTCACCCAACTGCTGCCATTGTTTGACCCCTGAAAACTCCAGGACGTCGGGTCTTGACCATCATAATCGCGAAAAACAATGGCATAACTATCTACTACTTTGGCTGACGGAATTTTGATCTGTAAATATCCGGCTGTGTCTCCGCTTGCTGAGCTCCATTGGTTATAAAAATCATTAAGTACCCCGTCAAAAGCTTTCCACGCACCGTAGCTATCGGCAAACTCTGTACTCGCACTAGCCACATAACCGCTGGCACTGGTATTACTGGTAAGCACAGGTACGATATTGGCCGCACTCTGCGCTGGTACCGCCGCAGTCTCGGTATTCTTCACATACCCGCTGGTACACACCCCACCCGCGACATCCCCGCTATCGGCGAAAGAATCGGCAATGCTGTCGCCCATATTAAAACGATCAGAGAGCTGTGCGACCATGAGCGCGATCACTGCATCTTTCGCCGCCGCCCACCCATCCAAGCCGACGATCGACCGCCGCTTTATGGTCACGCCGTCAACCTCACCAGTTATCCAAGTCATTAGACACCTTCCTTGAACCACTCGGAACCATCCCAGAAGTACATATCATTCTCTGGATCATCCGCCACCCCAGAGTTGCGCAGAATCTGTTCCCCCGTGTAATTACCAACCACGCCGGAGAGCGTCGTTACAACTCTCGGCGCCAGCGCCGTCTTGAAAGCGGTACTATCGATCCCGGTCGCATCACTGCGCGCCAGAGTCGGCAGCGCCGTAGCGAATGCAGTTTCAAGCTCTGCAATTGCCGTAGTCGCCTCGTCCTGCTGCGTCTGTAGCGCCCCCACCCTTCCAGCGGTATCCTCCGGCAGCCCGAGACGGATCTGAAAATCACTGACACTGATATTACTCCCGGCGGTATCGGCAAAGCCGGAGGCATTACCCAAATCCGCCCGTGCCAGCTCTACCCCGCCGACGGCAAAGCTCCCGGTAGTGCTGTTATAGGCAATGGCATCGAGCGCCGCCTTATTGGCATGTCCGTGAGTTGAGTCGGCAGCCGCAGCGATAGCTGTCTGCGCGCTTGCCGACGCTTCTTCAGCCGCTACCCGGGCAGCATCGACATCCGCCTGCATATTATTTGCCGTAGTCAGCGCCGCCGCCGCATCTACGCTCGCAGTCTCAGCCTGAGTATTGGCGGCGGTCGCCTGGGCGAGTGCAGAATTCGCCGTAGCCGTTGCATTTACCGCGTCCGCAGCAGCTGTAGCCGCTGTACTCTCCGCCGCCTCGGCCTTACTGTTAGCAGCCGTAGAAGTACTCAACGCTGCCGACGACTCACTGCTGGCGGTGTTCGCCGCTCCCAGTGCCGCCTCAGCCTTGGTATCTGCACTTTCCGCTGTAGCCACAGCGCTATTTGCCGTACTCACAGCCGCCGCCGCCGCCGAACTGGCGGCTCCGGCAATTGTCCGCGCCTCTGCCGCGCCGTCTGCCGCGCCTGCGGCTGTCGCCTCCACCCCGGTCACGCGGAGTTCAAAACCGGCTAGCGCCGCCTGCGCTCCGGCCGAACCTGCCGCCACCTCCTGGAGCACCATCGCCGACTTATCCAGCGCATTCTCGATCGCCTGCTGATAGGTCGGATAGTCTATCGCCTGCTCCATCGGAGTAGAACGGTAGATTCGCAGCGTCTCCGCCGCGGTAAGCGCCGGAATCTCCGCCGCCAGGGGATAGGTGATCATCCCCCCCGAGTTATCCAGCCCCCCCGTCACCGCATAATCGGTATTCTGCACCAGAACGCTCTGACTCCCGTCCGCCGCGATATGCTCGACCACCAGATGCTCCAGCGTAAAGCAGCGAAAAGGAAAATTAAATATCCTCCCGCTCGCATTCCCCTGATACTCAACCACCTCATAATTATTATTTACCGGCACAATCCCTTCCTCCCAATTTTTTCTCTCACCAATGACTAACCCACCCGTCTGCAACCTCAGCCTCAAGCATAGCTAATCGCTTTGGCCATAGCGTCCAAACCAGTTCCTACAATACTCATCAGCGAGTTATACGGCCCTACCCCAGAAATGTTCTGACTAGCTAAGAAATTGGCCTGATTCAGAGAATTATTCGCATTCACCTGATAATTCCATGCCTGCTTCTCTGCATCCTCCTGCACCGCCGTCTTCTCCGTATCATAGACGGTAGACATACTTACTAGCGAGTCACCCGGCGAACCACTATTGATTTCAACATTGCTCGCTCCATAATTAGATTTGAGTTTCCCCACGGCAAGCGCTTTTTGATTATCGAGCTCTTCTGTTTTGCGCTTACCGGCGTCAAGTGCGTACTGGCTGTTGATCAGCGCCGCTTCGGCATTACTCCGCGCTATCGCAATCTGATACGCTTGATTGGCACTGGCCTGCTGATTCCTCTGCACACTCTCCGCATAACTACCTATTCCCCCGGCAATCGCAGTCATCGCCGTTATCATCCCTGCCACCTCACACATAGTCTCCTCCCGTCCCGCTTGAGTGCATCCGTATCGGACGCTCCCGGCGCGTTTTATCTATAATTCCAGGGCATTCTCCCCGCGTGATATAGAACTTACGAAACATCCCGCCCCTGATCCCCAGCGGCTCCGGCGGTTCAAGCGTAAACCCGAGCCACTCGAGCCAGCGTACACATTTCTCATACTCGCTATCGACGTAATTTCCGAGTTCCGGATATACCTTGAGCAGCTCCTGCAGCTCCCGGCGCGTGCGCCGCGCTACCGCAACCGGCGCCCGCTCCATCACCGCCGTCGACAAGAGCCAGATCACTCCGGCACTGGAGAGTATAGACTCCCGCGCTACCCCCCAGGCACAGGCAATCTCCCCGTCGATCAGCCCCACATACGCCACCTCTGAACGTCGAAAGGAATCGATCAACACCGCGTACGGCTCCCGTCCATTCCGCCGCCTGATCTCAATCACGTCTTCCGCCCGGAGCTTGCCGCGCATCGCCCGAATATCCTTCGCTCGGCACCGCCTCACCTCTATCACCATAGTTCCCCTTTCCTCGGTTGTACTCTGCCAAATTCCAACTAACCCCACCCTGCTGCCTCCCCACTAACTCCTGCAGCGCCCCAACTCCTCACCTCCAACATCTTATCCACACCTAAGCGCACCCTACGAAAGCGTAAACCCCGATCTACACCGACTACATATCGCCCGCATTGACCCGCACCCCGATGGCACACACCGTCACCGGCAGCGGCAGGTCACACCTGAGATGTATCCGGTACCGTCCAACCTCGGAATCCGCCAGCTTCTGCTCATTACTCAAGGTATAATAGAACTTACCGCTACAGAGCGTATAAGGCGAAGCCAGATCATGCTGGAGCGAGACGCCAATATCCTTCCATTTACTCTTGTCCTCACCCCCGGTCGCACTCACCGAGACCCTGCAAGTATCCTGAAAATAGATGGTCGCCCCAATTATCGAGTTGAGCACACTCATAGAATTACGCCCCTGAAGGTTCATACTCACCTCCATACTCGACATCAAGGAAGAGTAGCCTAGCCCCACCACCGCCTCCCGCACCGGAAACGGCAGAGTAATACTCCCGGAACTGACCAACAGATCCTCCAACACCGCCCCCTCGCTGAACAGGCTCACCTTTCTACCCTCCAGATGCTCGAGACCGCTCAGCGTCGTCACCGGCTCTCCCGCGTACTCCACCGCGGAGTCGAGAAACCACGCCTTGTTGATATCCCCGGCCATATCTCGGCTGCGCAGCATCTCCACGTAATACTCCTCTCCCCGTTTAACACAGAGATAGAGATCATCCGCCCCGTCGTTATTCCGTACTACCGCCACATCGACAAAGCTCCCCCAGGTAGTCTGATGCTTATGCCAGGCCCATACTTGCTGCTCTTTGATATAGGTCAGCCCCAGGAGCATCCCGTCATCGCGCACCGCCCAGAGTACATAATCAGGGTCGCGTTGCCAGGCGAGTGCCACGAGCTTCCTCCCGCTAAAGAGGTTCTCCGCCAGCACCGAGATATCATTTCCGTTATACTGATCCGACTCCAGCGAGTAGAACATATCACGCACGATATTCTTCCCCTCCTGTACAAAGAGTACCGTCGCCCCGGCAATCAAGGACGGCAGCCAGGCCGAGCCGTAATTGGTCTGCTGCCTAACATTGACGCTATTAGGCGTTATTGCTCCTTCACCGCTCTCACCGGTCACCAGATATTCCCCGCCCCCACTACCCACCAGCAGCACCCCGTTGAAAGAGCGCAACCAGTTAATTCTATCCACCTGCCCGCCAGAGATCTCAAATTCATACGAGTCATCATCCTGAAGCGGGTTGCGAATCGAGAAGTCGGTAAAGCTGCCGCTACGTGAACCGAAGATAGTACGCGGCTTGTTATTACTCCCGGCAAATATCAACCGTCCTTGATGAATACAAGCGCAGGCTGGATACTCTCCTTCCTCCGGGCAAGGATTTCTATCTATCGGCGGTGTAGCATCCATATCCGGGTTAGTCCCGCCTTCATTGGGATCCACCCAGGATGATCCTGTAGTACTATCGACCCAACCGAAGACCCCGCTCTTCTCGCGGTAAATATTATATTTAACGCAATCATACGCCTCAGGGCTTTGGCCAAAGTTTAAGGTATCCCCGATGCGTGCAGGGTCACTAGCCTCAAAGAGTTCCCCTTCATTGTCATCGCTGTCAACCAGAGTAATTCCATAGTTATACTCGGTACTATCCGACACCGAACTCGCCGCGCTCACCGTCAACTGCGTCGGTGTCGGCACAGAGTTGGTAAAGAAGATATACGAAAACTCCCAATCCACATGCGAACTACGCGTCAATTTTGCCGGACGGTACTGCGGATGGGTCAGATAGAGCACATCCGCCGACTGGATATACTGGATTTTCTGTAGATCCTCCTGCGCGTACGGCACGCTAAAGCACACCTCAGCTCCAGAGTCATCAACTACCAGCCCCCCGTCTTTGAGTACACGCCCTTCGCCGGCGGTCAGCGCAATGATATACGACTGCTCCGAGTTGAACTGAAAACTGATCAGCCGCACCCGTTTATTACCACCCGAAAACACAAATTCACTCCCGGCGCGATTGGAGATTCCGCCATACGGATGCGGAATAAAGTTAATGAGTTCCGAACACGCCGCACTATAGCGTGCCAGATCAGCTCTAGCGTCGAGCTTTTCCGACCAGATTCCCGCGTTGAACGAGAGTTTATTAAGATCAAATACCGGCATACTTTCTCCCTCCGTGACAGCCCATGCTGCCCTTGTTATTCCCGCACCTGCAGAAAATCATTGTAAAACACCTGTTCCTGATAGTTCTCATTCCCGGCTATCGCCTGCGCTTGATCACGCGCCTGTAGATAAGCGTTCAACATCGTCTTTCCCTTACCGGTATCGCCGGTGAGTTTCCCGGCGATCTTCGACGCTAAACAGAGCACGAACATCTCAACAAACCAGCCGTCGTAAAGATTCGGGTCATCGATATAAACAATATAAGTCAGGATTGCTTCGGGTTGATTAGTTAGAATCACCTTACCCGTTCGCGACTTATTTATCTGCACATCATACTCGATCTTTCGGTTCTTTTTCCGATCAGCCGTATGTATCGCCAAAGGACGCAAGCAATCATGCGGGTACTGATAAGCATAGTCATAACTGGGGTAACCACCTGTATCTTCAGCTAGCGACAGTGCGACCTCGGTCTTGGCAAAACCCCACGGATGATCGCGCAGTGCCGAGCGTAGCGCCGAGTCATAGAAGGTTTTACACGCCAGCGCACTCACATCCGCGCTGTCATCAAGATCGCTGATTCCAGCCACTCCCAGATGAAAGAGCGCCTGATTACAGATATCAATTGCACAGACCATATCCATCCTTTCACATTTTTGATCACTAAGACAAAGGCTGCAGGTTACAGCCGTATACTATTTATGTATTTTCGCCGTCAAGCTTCACAACGCCTTCTCAACCTGCAGCCAACATTTTTGCTAATAGCGTCTAGAGATTATGCGCCGCATACTGCTCGCTTGAGCTCAAGCCCGCCCAGAATTTACCGCCGGTAGCCGTACCTGTCTTATTCACTTCCAGCAGCAGGTAACGGTTTTTGGTCGCAGGGAGTTCAAAGCTGCAACTGAAGCCTTTTTTGAGGCGACTGAGCGGATACTCCGGGGTCACCAGGATCTCCTCTTTATCTTCAGTTCCTTCCTCATTGCCCGCGGTATACAGGCAAAAGCTCAGCGTGCTGAGTCCGCTTACGTCCTCGGAGATTTCGGCAAAGAAATTAATTCCCTGCACCCGTCCCAGTCCTTTCTCGCCGATATCCAGCACCTCGACTTCTCCGTCCACCAGACTCAGATTCTTGGCAAACAAGCTTGATACATCCAGTAACATATTTCCATCCTTTCTTTGTATTAAATTCAAAAATTTGAAAAAGGGAATGAGCTTAAACGACCCGCGCTTCACTGGTCGAAATAGCGTCACACTCCTTGATCTTATACCCCCAGAAGTTTTTCACCGGTTTACCGTGCGAATTATCGACGGTTATCGGGCTGGTCTTCTGCTGCGACTGCTTAGTGAGAGCTGCGGCTACCGGCGTAGAGCAGTAAATAACCGGATTGACCAGATCAATCGCGCGCACTGCGTTGGGTATACGGTAGAAGGCATCGGTCAGCAGGTCGATAATATCTGCCGCAGCTTCCAGCGAGGTCAGATCACTTACATCGATATTGGCGATACGCACGGTAGATCTCCAGTCCTCGATGCAGAGTCCGAGCTTACGGGTATAGTAGTCCTGATACACCGGTCTACCCTCACCCTCAGAGTTTTTATCGATGGTTCGGCCAAAGTCCTGACGGTTCACGCCGACGGTACCTCCTGCCGGATAGATCCCGTAGATTGTCTGCGGCGACCAGTTCACCAGCCAGATTGAGGTATTGTCTTCTCCCTGCCCTCCGGCGTCGATCACATTATAGCCGATAGACTCTTTATCATCTGAGAGGCGGCAGTAACGGGTTGCCAGTCCGTCGAAGGCGCGCGGATCTTCTGCGAGAGAGCCGTAGAGCATCATCTCTGCCGCGGTATTACCGATACCCATGATTGTCGCTTTGGACTCATCAATACGTATTTCTGCTCCGCGTCCTTCAGCTGCTATGCCATCAATAAACTCAGCGTCGATTTCCGACCACGCCTCGATTGAGCCGGTGGTATCGATCTGTTTCTGGGTGGTGGACTTGCCACGCGGGATATAGTCATTGACCATTCTAAAGTGCGCCGAAGGGAGTGAGGTACGATACTTGGACTCATGATTCTCCCCCGAGTTACACTGCACCCACCCCATATCATCCATAAACGGATCGGACTGACGCATAAATTCAATTGTCCTACCGACGATATTATCCTTACCGATCAGTCTGTTCTTAACGTCTGCAATTCGCATATGATTATTTTTTATTGCCATATATTCTCCTTACTTTACCTTTTCTGTTCCACCCCCACAGCGGATTAATTTTTATACTGCCCCACAGCACAATTTGTTCTACCCTTGCTGCAACCTGCGCCTTGTCAGAGCGTCTTGTCGTGCCTGCTCCGGAAAGAAGATCTCCGCGTCGCTCAGTTCTCTGCGTCTGACCGGTGCCACCGGCGAACGCAGCGAGCTCTCTGCGAGCGCTCCATCCACATTGACCAGAAAGCGGATCAATTCCGGATTATTCCCCGCCTTGGTCGAGACCAGAAACTCTTTGAGTTTACCCCCTTGGTCGAAGCGTTTGAGGGCGCGTTCGGCGCGCGAGACGGTCTGTTTGAAGTTCACCCCACCGAGGGTTGGATCTTCGCGCAGTTCCCGCGCCCAGCGCGTGGTAGTATTATCCCACTCTTTCTGCTGCGCTTGAATTATGGTCTCGGTTATTTGCGGACTGAGATTAACCACTCCTTGCGCCTGCTCCTGGGTAAGCCCCAAGGCTTTGAATTTGCCAGTAGCCAGCGCCAGGATATTAGTATCGATGTTTATCCCCTCCGGCAGGTCAAAATCAGCATACGCCTCCTCTTCTTCCTCACTCGCACCGAGGATACTCTCCGCCAGGCTCTCCGTCCCGGCCGCCGCGCCCGTCTGCGCCCCGTTTTCATCGAGTCTCTCCTGCAGCGCCACCCCGATCTCCTCCGGTTCCGGCTTGCTAAGCATCTTACCGGCAAGCGCAAACGGATTCTCCTGCTCCAGCCCTGTTTCGCCCATACCCTGTTCCAGTATCCTTCCCGGCTGTTTTTTACGTAATACCGCGTCACTTTCCATCTCCATACTCTTCAGACTCCTCCTGTCTTCATACTCTTCATAAAAATTTACTTCTAACCGTTACCACTCGCATTCACTGGTGAACGCGGTTTACTCCGTCAACTCACTATCGAAGAACCACGCCACGAGAATCTCGCCGATCAACCCCTTTCCTTCGTTCTGCCGTTCCTGGTAGGCCTGACGCAGATCAAGGAGTATCTCCAGATAGCTCTCAAATTTCCCTAGGTTGTAGAATGTCCCTGTTCCTTCGCTGCAGAGCGACCCGCCGCCTAGCGGAAAGGCGCGCTTGAGCTGACGCAGAATATACCGCCGTCCATCCTGATTCGTAAGTAACCTGCGCATATTCTCCTGCTCGCGCTCCCGCTCCTTGCGTTGCCGTTCACGTAGTAGTAGCGCCTCTTCCTCCAACTCCTGCATACTCACCCTCTCCTTTTTTTCGCCAAAAGACTTATTCTCTTAGCTTAGCATTACCCTCAACAATGTCAAGTAAATTTTCTTAAATTACGTCGATTTACGTTCATATTTTAATTTTTATTTTCCCCCAACTCTCTCCTTTCAAATGAGTTACAAGCCTAAAACCAACAACAAAAAATATGCCAATCAGCGTAAAAACTGCAATTACCCTCATGCGTTTTTACCGTTTTTCCTTTTTCCCCGCTCAGAGTTCTACAATAATTCCTTAATTTTCAACCGCCGTAGCAGCCACCCCACCCTCCGACAAACCTTCAAGCTCTGGCGCCGTCTCTAGGATCTTGGCCAACGCCCGTGCACAGCTAGAGATTATGTCCAGGCCAAACCTAACCAGTTTTTTTAAACCCAATTTTTTTTAAAAAGCATATACACGCACATAAATGCTAACTTTGAATAGCTTTACAAAATATATTATTATTTTTTTATTAAAAAGTTGCGAGATTTAGATTAGTGTTGTAGAGTAATAAATAAGTGTTACTTAACCAAAAAACCAAATTTTGGATTAAGACAACACAACCAAATATCCCCTTTTTCTATATTACTATTTAGCCAGCAGACAAGAGGTAGTGCAATGAAGATCTCCCGCAAGTTATCAGGTGGTTTTACCGTTCTGGTTCTCTTTATTATTCTGGTCACGCTCACCGCCGGCATCGGCTTTGACCAGGTAAATTCCAAGGTCGAAGAGGTAGAGACCGATAGCCTCCCGCTACTACTGGGCGCCACTAGCCAATCCCGCGCGGCTCTGGAGGCGCACTCAACCCAGAAGGACTTTCTCTACGCCAGCACTGCCGAGAAACGTGAGCAATACCGCGAAGCCACCCTGGCGCTAACGGGACAGATTGCCGCCCTGGTCGAGAATGAGCGGCAGCTCCTGTCGCGGCAGGCTCCCAATCCCACCAATACTGCGCATCTGGAGGAAACAGCACTGATCCTCACGAGCATTGAGGAATACAACAGCGATGTCGACACCCTCGCTAGTGAGCTCAACGAGTCTGATTTTCTCAAAGACAAGCTCGACGGCGACCTGAAGAGCCTCACCTCGATCATCAACATGTTCATCGACGACAAAGCCTACGCCAACGCTGACACCAGCACCCTGCTAGACGCCCTCAAGGAGATCGATATCGCCCAGCTCAAGACCCGTCTTCTGGTCACGTGCAACCTGAGGGCCCCCTTACAGCACATGCAAACGCCCAAGGAGATAGCCCCGCTGAGCGACAAGATCCTGGAGGAGCTCGACCGCTACGCCAATCTAGTGCAGAACAAAGAGCAGATCCAGGAGTATGAAGCGTTCAAAAAGCTGCTGGAGGATTATCCTCTGCTGGTTATCGCCTTCTTCAAGAATGAAGTTGCTGATCTGCCCGAGCCGGAGAAGGAGGCGAAGCGTCAAGAGCTCAGAGCCGGCCTCAATCGCCAAGCCACAGAGATCGACAGAGTTTTGGCCGAGCTCCGCGGCAAATGGGAGGAGCTGATCTCCGTCAACACTGCTATCCTAGAATCGCTGGAGAGTCTGAAGGAAGGTATTCAACGTCTGGACTCCGCGCTGAATGTCTACCTCAAGACCGAGTCGGCCAAGGCTCTGGAGAAGATCGACAAGGTCATCATGTCGAATCTCAAGCAAGCAGAGCGCCTCAAGAACAAGTGCAAGACCGATTTAGAGACCGCCACCACCGACACCATCATCAAGGGGTTGAACTCTTACAGTGACGAGCTACATAAATGGTTCAAGCTCAGAGACCGTATCAACACCGAGACCAGTTCCCGTCTCTGTGACATCACCACCCGGATCACCGACCTACTGCAGGAGAAGCTCACTGCCGTCGAGGCCGATATCCACCAGGCGATAACTGCGGTCGAAGTCGCCAGCAGCACCTCACTGCTGATCCTCTATTCAGCTACTGGTCTGGCTGTACTTCTCGCCATCATCCTCTCAGTACTATTAATCTGCAATATTACCCGCCCCATCCGCCAGATGAGCCGCAGCCTGGAGGACTTAAGCCGTGCGCAAAATCTCTTGGTATCCTTCCTTGAGAATCATCTCGCCACGGGTGACTGGTCGAGCTACTGTGACGTCGAAATCAGCGCCCAAGAGCGTGAAACTTTAAACAAGCTCTCCGAACGCAAGGATGAGATCGGGCAGATGAGCCGTGAGGGCAACATTATGAGTATAAGCTTCAGCGGCTGCATTGAGGCGACCAATCAGGTTATCACCCAGGTCAACCATGTCCTCAATGAGGTCGCCAGTACCGTCGTCGAACTCACAAAGAATGCCTCGCAGCTCGAGGCCGCAAGCCAGGAGCTTGCCGACGGGGCTACCCGTCAGGCCGCCAATCTGGAAGAGGTCACTTCCGCCCTGCATGATTTGAGCAGCCGCGTCGAGACCAACGCCGCCGGAGCGACTCAGGCAATGAACCTGTCGAGCGAAGCGAACACTGCCGGGGTCAAGGGTACAGAGCGCATGAATAATCTCGTCCAGAAGATGGAGGAGATCAACAGTGCCACCGGTGAGATCACCAACATCGTCAAGACTATCGACACCATCGCCTTTCAGACCAATCTACTCGCGCTCAACGCCGCGGTCGAGGCGGCGCGTGCCGGCTCCCACGGCAAGGGTTTTGCCGTAGTTGCCGAAGAGGTACGCAGCCTCGCCGCCCGCAGCAGCAAAGCGGCCGGAGAGACCAGCAGTCGCATCGAGAATATCGTCAACGAGATCGGCTCCGGCAACAGCATGGTCGGCAACACCTCGGCTGTACTCGCCGAGATCGTCGGCTACTCCCGGCAGGTCACCACCCTCTCCAGTGAGGTCGCAGCCGCCTCGACCGAGCAGTCCGCCGGGATCACCCAGATCAACAAGAGCCTGGTCGAGGTCGACGAGATCACCCAGCATAATGCCGCCAGCGCCGAGGAGACCGCCAGTTCTTCGCAGACCCTCAACTATTACGCCAAGAAGCTGCAAGAGTTGACCGAGCGCTTCCAACTACAGCCCCGCTCCAGTGAAGACTTCGAGCTCGATGATTTAGACAGCGACAACGAAGCCGCGGAGCTGGAGTACACCGCTAATCCGCTCAGCCTGCCCGCACCGGACGACTTCGGCGCCAGCGGCTTCTAGTCCGGGGGGACCGACTGTACCCGGGGTGAGACTCAGCCCCGGGCAGCAGTCAGACTTACCACACCAAATTCTGTGTACCGATTATCTTCAGTATCTCCTCCCGTACCCGGTTATAGCTATAATGCGGCTCAAGAGCAAGATTCTTCAGCCCGATATGTTTGAGCAGGGCTCTGCCCTCGGCTACGGCCACGAGTTGAGCCAGGTCAAAGGTTAGATGCTCGCGGTATTTTACCGCACGCTTGAGGTCAGACGCACGCAACTGTAGCGCCATGGTATAGGGCGAGTAACTCCGTCCATAACGCTGGATATAGTAGCTACGAACACCGGTGGCCTCCAGTTCAAGCTGCCGCGGTAGCTCGGTTCCGAGGTTACGGCGGATATAGGCTTCAATCCGCCGCATCGGCTCCGCCCGCGCCTCCAATTCTTCCGCCCGCCGCATCAGGCGTTGCAAGCGTTCCAGCGACTTCTTCAACCTTGCCCCCAGACAGTTCCAGGTCTCAAGCAGACCATTTGCCTGTTTATTCTCGGTCTCCAGCGGAATAATCTCCAGCCAGTCGAGCAGATCATCCAGCTCCGGTTCTAGCCGCAGCCCCACCCGCTGCCGCGGCCTCCCGATGTAACTCACTTCACGCATTCTTATATTCCCCATCTTCTCTAAGCCCATAACCCCAACCTGCAGGCATACCTGCATGCTGTTACCGAGTACTCCCTTACCAGTTCTTTACTGCACCCCGGCCAGGAGCTTGCCGATATTCTTCCCGGCTTGAAGCGGATTGATCCCCGCATCGGGCGATACTGCTCCGGGCTGGGGTTGCGCCGCACCGGCTGCGGCCAGAGCGGCCAGCGGATTTCCAGACGCTGGCTTCTGTTCCCGGCGTCGCTGCTTCACCTCCTGCTCCGAGGCGATGATATCACTATCAATTGAGAGCACCCGCCCATACTTCTCAACCAGCTTATCCGCATTGATATAGTCGAGCACCTCACGTTTGTACTGAGCGCAATTACCGACAAAACCGACAAACTGTTCGATCGCCGCCAGCTCACTCACCTTCTGCGCCTGCGCCAATACCGAGATATAGTCAATCTTGATCTCACTGCCGATAAGCTGCTTTGGCGGCCTCGGGATTATCCCGCCGAGACGGAGCAGAATATTGAAGCAGCGGGAGAAGATATGGTCGAGCGCCTCCTTCTCCAAGAGCTCGATCACCGGGGTAATATTGCCCATTTTCTCGACATTGATCGAATTGATCTCGGTAGCCGACATACTCTTATCCCGCTGCATAATCGGCATAAAGAGATCATTATAAAAGACCTCGCGAATACTCTGCTGGAGCTTCTCCAGTTTACCCTCGGTCATCTGGAATGAGTTCTGCGGCTGGTATATCGGAGCAACCCCAGCATCAGCGTTCATCGCCGGGACATAGGTCACCCCGTTGGGCGAGAGATCAATCAGCGAATTTTTCATATTCCCCTTGACTGTCACCGGTGGCGCGGCATGCTTCTTCAGGGTAGTCAGATTCTGTTTATCAATCTCATAGAGGGTCTTGACGTCGGCGAGTGCGGTGCGCGCCGGAGCATGCCCGTATACCGACGAGCTCATCTTTTCCCAGCGCGGCGCGACAAAGGGCTTGGTTTCAAAGCCGTTGCGCCGGATCAGTCTGGTTCCCTCCCCGCCGCTGCGGATGATATAAATATCATCCCAGGCCATCCGCGCCGTCCCATACTGACCGTCAGAGTAGCTGCTATTGGGCTTGATCAAATGCAGCACCTCAAACCTCCTATCCACCTGTGAGCGTTCACTCGCCTGGAGTACCGCCTCGGGGAGTTCTTCAGGGCTGAATTTTTCCAGCATCTGCCGGGGCGTATAATAGATCTTACGCAGCAGGGTGTCTACTTCTCCTTTCTCATTCTGATCCAGATAATACTCCCCGCAAGAGAGCGGCGTAAAGTTAAAACCATTTACCGCATCCCCTTCGATCAAAAGCACACCCTGCCCATAGAGCGCCATCTCACGAAACAAGGTATGCATCGCGCCATAGATATCCGCGCGATTGAAGTAATGAAGCAGAATATCGCGCACCTTACCCAGCCAGGCTCCAGCCTCGGCGCTCAGTTCTTTAGCCTGCCAATCTTTAAAGCCTAGTTGAAACCACATTCTCGACGGTGAGAGCATGCCGCCGAGCATCCCGGCGGCGAGTACCCGTACCGCCTTCTCCGGGTACGAATCGAGAATCTTGGCATAACGCTTGCGCCCCTGTAGCTCACCGACGTCATTATCGAGCGCCAGTGCCGAGTGCGGATAGATATAATCTCTGATCTCTCTCCAGGTATCCTCCCAGCTAGCGCGCACATTCTCCATTGCCCGTACCAGCTCGAGATTCTTCTCCAACTCCTCGGTCTCGTCCCATTCTGCCGCCTGCACACTTAGCGCCGCCGTCTCCTCCAACTCCCCCAACTCTTCCAGTCTCTGCATCCTTCTCCTCCCGCAACAATTATTACCCCTACTAATAAATCTATTACCGTCCTGCCCCTCACATCAGGGGCAGGACGTCCACCTTACTCACCCAGCAGCTGTTTATTATTTATCTGCGCCGAATTCTGCACCCCGAGCGCCGAGGTCGCAATATTCTTCGAAGTATTGCTCGACGCCGCCAACTGTTTCTGGATCTTCTCTTCGGCGTCGGCCACCGCTTTATTGGCATCTACCGAACTCGTACTCTTCGCCTGTACCGCTGTCGGCGTCGGGATATATGTCGGCGTACTCGAGCCGCCCCCTCCAAATAATCCACCCATCACTTTTCTCCTTTCTTCTTCTGTATAAACCCTGCCGTACCCTACGGCAGAAGCAATCTACCCACTTTTTAAACCCGGTATTCCTTATTCACCGGCATTTCTCTGGCATTCATACCGCCGTGACGCTGCCCCTCCTCCTTCCACAACTACAATCCCATCCCTACTCAAACACTCAAACCGCCTACCCCGTCCTCTAGACACACCCACAGCGTCGAGCGCCTAAACGGTAAAGAGTCCGTCCTCTTCCGCGGTCTTCACCTGTATCTGCGCCCTGCTCTGAGTCACGCCTGCCGGCGCTCCGGCAAAGGTCAACGCCAGAGCGTCGGCGTGATCCGGCGAGGCATAGCCCCGGCGCTTGATACTCTCCTTACGCTCGAGTTTGATACGCTCGCGCACATCATACTCAAACTCAATCACCGTCAGATCGGTACGCAGCTCCTCACTCACCGGCAGCGCCCCGCCACATCTGAGCCACTCCCGCAGTCGCCCCCAGAGTTCGGCGCGTTTATTAAAGTACACCCCTTCGCTCGCTTTTCCAGCAAACTCGACCCCCTGCGCCGGATAACCATGATTATAGAGATAATCGAATACCCCGGCGCCGACCCCGGCCAGATCGACGAAGATCTCAGAGCAGGCATATTCGGTGGAGAGCGTCGCCACTCTACAGGCGAGGCTATGGGTATCGATATCTTTAATAGTATACAACAACTTACAGAATATTCCCTGCCGCAGATAGACCACGCTGGAGTCGTCCCCGTAACGCGCTACGTCAACTCCGAGAAAGCGCGGCGCAAAGTCATAGCGCTCCGTATTCGCCTCGACCTCGCTGTAGCGCGCCATAGCTCCAGCGACCAGTTCCGAGTCGATAAACTGCATACTCGATGCTGTCGGAAATTCCCCCAGCACCCGCACCCGGTATTCATTACTCTCTTTACCGTATTGCTGGCGCATCTTGGTGATATACTCCTCCTTGACATTCGGGCTATCCAGACAGGAGAGGGTAAAGCGCACCCAGGACTGGCGGTACTTATTAAAGGTCTCCCAGAAAAACCCGCTGGTATGCGTCGGATTCCCAGTCAGAAGAAAACGCGCATCCGCCGTCGTCAGCGCGCCAAAGGCGACCTCGAATATTTTGGTCGCCACCCCACTGGCCTCATCAATCAAAAAGAGCAGATGCTCGGCGTGAAAACCCTGGAGCGCATCGGGATTGTCTGCCCGGCTGGTACGTGCCTGCACAAATCTGTCTGGGCGACTGCGAATAAAGCACTTCTCCGTGCTGATCTCTATCGCCTCCCGAAACGGACTCTCCATCCGGCTGTGCCACTTTCTAAGCTCCGGCCAGAGGGTCGATTTGAGCTGCTCGCGCGCCGGATGGGTCACCGGCACCTTACAGTCATCGAAGCAAGAGATAAACCAGAGCGCCAGACACGCCAGCGTCGAGGTCTTCCCCACCCCATGCCCACTCTTCACACTCACCCACGCCCCTGGGCGTTTCAGGGCATCGATAATCAGCGCCTGCTGCGCGGTCGGTTCAAAGTTTATTACTTCCGTGCAGAAAGCGAGCGGATCAGCGCGCCACCTGAGTATATTATCTTCAATTTTAGTCAACTCCCTCTCCCCCTCAGTTCGCTGCACATTCTCCCCCACTCCGGCCAATCCCGTTTCGACCGGTGCATTATCTCCTACTCTCGGCACAAACGCCGATCGACCGGGGGCAGGGTCAGCGTAGCAAATTCCGCGAGGCGGCTAGCAAGCCGCGGTTCAAACTCATCAATAACATCCAGATTCAGATTTGAGGTCACGATAGTTGCCCGGAGTTCATCTACGCGCTCCGCCAGGATAGAGTAAATAGCCGAGAGCGACCACTCACTGATCCGCTCCGCCCCAAAGTCATCGAGTACCAAGAGTTCACAGCGCTTATACTTATTTATCACCCCCCGCATATCCCCCTTCCCCCCGAAACAACTCTGTAGCTCCAGCAGCAGATCGGTACTGCGCACCCACAACACCTCATACCCCCGCTCACTCGCCAGCTCCACTAATAATGAGTTTACCAACGCCGCAGCCAGATGGGTCTTACCTATCCCCTGCGTCCCGCTGAGAAATACCGATCGTCTATCCTTAAGTGTCTCACGCAAATATAAGACGCCTTTATGCGTAAAATCATTTAATCGTGCTCCCTGATAACGCCGGGGTAGAAATGCGAGCAGGGCGGCGCGTTGCGGGGTTTTTCTGGCTAATTCAATGTAATAACAGCGGCGGTGGGAACAGATGCGAGCATCAGGATATTCCTGGAGAAAACGTGGAGTCAAACGCTCCCCGCAAACCCGGCAAAAACGCTCCCCCGACTCGCCCTTCACCCGCGCCATAAGCCCCTCCAAGCCAAGATGTTCCGCTGATTTAGATTCAAGCGGAGTCAGAGTAGGCGCCGGAGTGCTAGGATTTGGCGGCAGAACTGCCTGCGGGGTGATCGGCGAATTTTCTCCGGCTCGCTCCGTTTGCTTCCTGACTGCGGCTGATTCTGTCACGCTTGGCTCTAATTCCGGCATCTGCACGTACTCCTCCATTCTTTCTGAAATTTTCCAAAGTAACGGTGATATACTGCGGGGGTGGGGCTGAACCGCAGTTCTTTACCGCCCGTCCGAACGCCTCCATAATCCACTCCTGCGGGTAGCGTTCCAACCAACAACCGACAACCTCCGGCACCTCTGCCCACCCCCCAGCGCTAAAAGCGACGCGTAGAGCGGCGGAGACGCCAGCAGGCTCTGCCGCTTCTCTTGCTCCCTGTTTTTCCGCAGCACCTGCTCTATCTCTATGCTTATTCTCTTTAGTCTCCTTATTTATTAGTTGCCCTGACTTTGCCCGCTCCCTGCCCTGAGCTCCGCTCTGTACCGGACGAGCCGACTGATAAATCTCGTAATTGACTATACTTACCAGCAGCCCATTGGCTGCCCGAGAGGTAATAAGCTCTCCACTGCTCCGGAGCTTCTCCACCGCCCGCCGCACCTGTTTGAGGGTCAATCCGAGTTCTGCGGCAAGCTTGCCGTAACTGGTCAACCGCTGCCCCCGACGTATCCAGGTCGTCTTCCAGAGCTGATCCTTCCAGTTCGCCAACAGCAAGAGGTGCAGAAACACCGCCTTGATATTAGCGTCCTGATACCATTGCCACTCCACCAGCTTGCGGTGCAACAGCACCGCCCCTTCCCGATAACGCTGCATTACTTATTCTCCTGTTATATCCTCTGCTGTACCGCTAGCTCCCGCTTAATCTGCCGGCGCTAGCGTATCCCCCAACACTTACGCATAAGTTAAAACCTTACCCGCCTAGCCTCACGAGCGCGCAAGGAGTTGGCGGTAATCTTCCGCATCCAGCTTTACCCGCTCCTGATCCACCAACACATACGGTTTCAGCGCCCCACTCCGCTCATACTCGGCTCTAGCCATCTCCAACGCTCTTGCCTTGCGTTCCGCTCCCGCCTGTTCGGCACTCCGTTGCTGCAAGGTCAAGGTCAGCTCGGCCAACTCCCGTCGTTCGGTCGGTAAACCCTCGATATAAGCGGCGAGCTGCGCATAATTTCGCTCCCGGGCGAAAGCGCGGATCTTTGTCGTAACCTCCTGCGCTTCAATCCCTTCACGTATAACCCCAACCTCTTGCGCCCCGATCTTCTTTTCCACCGCCTCCAGATAACGGTACGCCTCCTGAAAACGCCCCGAAGCGGCAAGACCATCCACCATACCTTCAATCCCCGGCACCAGGCGTCTGGCAGCAAACTCTGTGATCTGCTCCGGATTCTTGATCCCACTGAGATATGCCTCTTCCCGCGCCTGACGGTACGCCTTCTCGGTATACTTGATACTCTCAGCAACATTCCGACTCCGATACTGTAGACGCTTGAGTGCAATCTCGGTACCAAAGCTGATATCCTTCTGCTCTTCTGTTTGCCGCTGACGTGCTGCTGCACCGGAGTATAACCGTTCCTGCTCGGCCAGATGCTCGTTATAACTCTCTTGGAACAATTCCGCCACCTTGCCCTGCGGGGCAGACTCCAGATACTCGTTATACAGCTGCTTTGCCCGCTCCCGATACTCCTGCCAGGTCTGCTGTAAAGTCTCACTATCATTTATTGCAGCAAAACCCTGAGTATATTCACGCCCCAGGGCATCCAACTCTTGATCATAGCGGTTCAGTTGTTTTAATACCCCGACCCCATCCTCAAACTTCCCGACACTCCCAAAAATTGTCCCGATGCGGGTATCCGGCGCAGATTCAGACTCCACGGCACCAACTCCAACCCCTTTACTTATATCCGCCTCTGCCGCGACTGTCTTCGGCTCGTCCGGCGCTCCCACCGCTACAGCTTTTTCCGTACGTTGCGCCGTAATTCCTGCCCGACGCCCCAACTCAGCCTCACTCATGCCGTTCACCCCAGTTACTGCGGCTGCTTCCACCTGCTGCGGTCTCGCCACTGCTCCCCGGCCAGCCGCCGTCTCCATTTCCGACCCGGACAAAATATCTGGGTCAGGTTTCAATACTGCCGACTCCATGCCCCTACCGGCATCCTGAACCGCCCCTGCTTCCAGTCCGACCTGCGGTTGCAAAGCCACCTCTTCTTTAAAGTTACCCACCTCATCCCCCGGTACAATCATGCTCATAACTCTCACCTCCTTAAATTAGTAGTCAATCTCAGATACACACCCCAAACCTGACCAGCTACCAGCTACTCAGTTCAGTTTCCAGTACTTATAGGGAAAATTCAGGCGCCGACTGGTCTCAGCTTTACGGGTATAGCCCTGCTGGAGGCGCTCCTGCTCACTCTGGGGTACATGCTTAGCCAAGAGATCCTGCGCCAGTGCTTTCCAGTCGGTATTATGCCGCGCCCGAGGCTTGCAGTAGGTAACCTTACCGATTAACTCACTATAGATTCCGCTATCCTCGCCAATAGCCTGCTTTACCCGCTCACAGCACTCGTCGAAATCCTCCTCGGCCAGAAGTTTCTGCAAATACGCGGTCTTCATAGCGGTAAGGAGGTTCTCCTCAGCGTAATTCGCCACCCGAATCGACCCACTATCCTTGATATACTTGAGTTCACGCGGCAGGATCCCGTCCTCAACCCCTTCCCAAAATCCCTGCTCCACCTCGATCAAGCGCGCAATAAACTCCTCGTCCCGAACCACCTCGATAATCTTGAACTCGACCACATCCTGCGCCAGCGTCACCACCTCCTCCATCTCCCGACCGGCATCAAGCATGGAGACCAGCATATCAAAGAGATCATCACTGGCAAAGATCACCGCCACCACAACCCTGCTCTCTCCGGTAACCGCCATCTGATGCTGCACCTGCACCCAGTAGCGGCTCGGAACGATATCATACTCTTCAGCATTATCCCAGATATCAAGCCACTCATGCCGCTTAAAACGCAGCGCTGTCTTGCACTCGATCAGCGCCTCCAGATCCTTGCCGATTATCCAGCCGTCCGGCGTTGCCGACATCCACTCATAATCCGGGTGTTGATACATCGGCGCAGCAAAGATCTCCCTACCGGTCTGACGGGTATACAGGGCTTTGACTAGAGGCTCCAGCACCTGTCCGCGTCGGAGGTATTTATTCTCCAGACTGCACGCCGGCGGCGAAGTCTCCAGCTTCTCCCTGGCTACATCCCTGGCACTGCGCCAGTTCGGGGTAAGCCCCATTATTGCCGGCGCATCACTCGCACCGATATGCCGACGCCTCTCTTCCAGCCACTCCTCTGTATTTGGCTCCACATCCAACGCACTCATCCTAATCCCTTTCCCTGACCCTAAGTTCACAAAAACCGCTCAGGACTACCGCCCAAGCTCCACACTTCAGATAATACTCTAATCGGCGTAACTTGTCAATATAATTATTTCGCCTTTTAGCTTATTCACAACCACACGCTAGTGCTTGCGACCAGACTCAATACCTATCAGCGACAACACAACAAGCTAATCTGAAATGAGTTAAAGCAAAGCTCAAACACAAGCACAATACACCAAAACCCCATATTATATTTTTCGCTTTTTGACGAATTTTGACAAAAAACTTGATTTTCGTACTCGCCCTAACAGTACAATTTGCGCCTAAACCCACTCTGCCACGGCGTAGCCCCAAAGTATAACCCTGGCCGCCGTCTCGCTCTTCCCAAGCTCGCATCTGAACTGTCAGCCCTCAACCTAGGACTGCCCGCCAACGCTGCCTGCTCAAATTCGACAGCAGTCGGCTAACAGTAACCGCCAAGGCTGGAGCGCAGGTTTACGGCTCCCTCCTCCCTCCCCTTTACCCTACTTTAAATCAGGCTGATTTTTTTGAGCCAAAACTGGACGCAAAAAAAAATATTTATTTTTATTAAAAGAAACTAGGTAAAGGTAGTAACTAGAGGGTAGAGAGTCCGATAATTTTGCGGCGAGTCCGATAATTCGCTCGCACTAGCAGCAACATAACTTGTTATGCACTAAGAAGTAAGGTGAAATTTGATTTGATATTATTCTGTAAAATGCAGCAACGGCTTGCTTTACCCATGGAGACGCTCATGAACCTTAAACGTAGTTTATTTACCCTGTTAATTCTCAGTTGCCTCTTCACCGGCGCCCCTCAAGCGGCGTTAACTCTAAAGGCGCAAGACCAGCAGAGCCAGTACAAAACCGCCGAGCATGAAGGCTACAAACAGATCGTTCGCCTCGCCGCCAGTCACCAACCAACTCCCGAACTTAACCCTACCCATTCCACCCCCGACACCGCCAGTACTCCGGCAACGGTAGCACCAACATCCCTACCGGCAGCCAAGCTTCCCCCGACTGCCGGTATAGTACTCAAACCGGGATTTAAGCAGAGCAGCCCGCTCCTCCTGGTCGCCGCCAATGCTCCCAATCAGAACACTGGCAAGCTCATCAGCTTTCTGCTCCACCACGGCTGCTCACTGAATACCCGTGATGCTGAGGGCAATACCGTGCTGCACCTAATCGTCCGTCATGCTACCGACCTCTACCGCCCAGAGTATAAACTCTATCCCCTAAATATCCTTGAGGAACTCCTCGACCACGGCGCCGATTTCTCAGTAGAGAACGCCGCCGGACTTACCCCTCTCGCCTACGCTCTAGAGCATACAACTACTGCAGAGGGTAGCGACAACCTTGCCTTCGGGGTTATCCTCCGGCTCCAACAAGCAGCCGCCGAAGCGCGAAAACGACGAGAAACTCTCCAAGCCTGGGGCTAAAACCAGATCCAACCCAGCTTAACCGTAGTTCCCAATTTATCCTGCTCCTCCCTGTCTGCTCCCAAACCCTCTCCGACGCTACCCCCTATGCTAAGCCCGGCGGAGGCGCAAGGGGCAGACACTTTTCTTAAACATTTCTCTACCAAAGGCTTGTATTTTCATAAGACTGTACCACTTACAGACATGAAGAACACCTTCCCCTCTTGTAAGGACTACTCACCCTTACATCCCGGCAAACGCTATGCGTTTGCTCACAGCCGGTGTCCGGCAGATAGTTTTAAGCAAGCGTGATTCTCTGTTTAGCAGAGATATAAGGAGTGAGGTTAAGCTGAACACTCTACGTAATAACTTTTACCTGATCTGTATCTGGTTGAGATTGGCCTGCCACCAGACACAGAAGACAGCGGGCACTGGTAGAAATATTCGCTCCCAATTGCATCCACCCGAATATGCTGTTTTTCATCGCATTTACCCAGACTCTAGCTGCCCTGCCCCGGCTACAACGCCTCTTTATTCTCAAGAAATTTGCTGAGACGGCAATACCCACCAACACTATGCCAGCAAGTCGCCAGCCATACTATAAACCTTGATATTCACGCCAGTTAGCAGAATACCCCTTGCCGTAACCAACCATTTCCAAGTAGCGAAAATTCAAGAGTATACAAAAAAACGCGTTAGATGCACTCAGGCACCTAACGCGTTGGCCAATTACAATCTTATCTTGGCTCTACTTAAGAGTCAACCTACTAGAAATTATTGTCCCCATCCAGCATATTTCCAATAGAACCGAGTACACTCCCCTCACCCCGGCTCTTCCCGCCGATAGACGGCGCGGAAGCGATTATCCGGTCAGCCAGCCGGGAGAACGGCAGACTCTGCAGCCAGACCGTACCCGTCCCCCGGAGGGTTGCAAGGAAGAACCCTTCACCCCCAAAGAACATCGATTTCAAGCCACCGGCACGTTCAATATTATACTCGATATCTCCGGCAAAAGCTGCAAGACAGCCGGTATCAACCCGCAGAGCCTCACCCTTGAGTTCCTTACGGATGACCGTCCCCCCAGCATGAAAGAAGGCCATGCCGTCGCCCCGGAGTCGTTCCAGAATAAATCCGGTACCGCCGAAGAATCCAGCGCCGAAGGACTTGGTAAAGGCGATACTGAGACTAGTTCCGCGCGCCGCGACGAGAAAAGCATCCTTCTGACAGATCAACTCCCCACCGATACTCTGCAAATCAATCGGCACGATCTTCCCCGGATAAGCGGCAGCGAAGGCGACCCGCCTCTTTTCTTGTTGCTTATTGGTGAAGTGGGTCAGAAACACCCCTTCCCCACCGAGGAGGCGCTTACCGGCGCCGAGAAGCTTGCCGAAGAGCCCCGGATCCTCAGTGCCATCACCCATACGCGCCTCAAAGGTGATACCGTCTTCCATATAATTCATCGCTCCGGCCTCGGCGATAACAACCTCGCCGGGATCGAGTTCCACCTCGACCACCTGCATATCATCCCCGATTAATACATAATCCAGTTCATCAGAATTCATAGCCGCCCTTTCTCTGCACCACCTGCAGACCGTGTGCACCACGCCAGACACCGCAAGCGTCTAAGCCTGCTTCGACTTGAGCTTTATGATCTTGTTCTTCTCCCGCTGGAGTTGTTTGGTCAGCTTCTCAACCTGTTCCTGAAGCTCCAGCACCTTGTCCTCAAGGAGCTTGATGACCGTCTCGCTGTCCATCGCCGAATCAATCTGCGGTATAACAGACGGCAAATCGTCATAGCCACTATCCTCAATGACAAGCAGATCCGCCTCAACATTCTTGATGATGGTACGTACCGTTCTGCCGAGTTTGCTCCGCGCAGACTTTCCGCCATCGCGGGCAACCAACTCCTCAATCAACACATCTGGAGCACTACTATCAGCATATAAGCCCTCCAGCTCCGCCCAGAGTTCCTGATCTTCACGGCACTTGAAGGTCATCGCGGCAGCCTGAAAAAACTTGTTATTCTTCTGTTTTCTGAACTTCACCGCCAGATCAAGCAAATAAACCAAACTCTCATACCAGAGCGAATCCTGACGGTACTCGACGGTATGATACTCTACCAAAAAGCGAGTATCAAAGCTCTTGCCGGTGATCAACCACTCGCAGTCGGTATTGAAAAAAGCGGCAAGTTTTTGAATAAGGTCGATACCGATCTTCTTTCTGCCCCGCTCGATATCACCCCAATACCCGGTAGAAATGTTCAATTCATTTGCACACATCGTCTTTGAGCCATGCATCTTGCCAAACTTCACATCCCGCAAGTACCCCAACCGCATTCCCATTTCTTCATTGGAGTTTATCATAATAATCCTCGTCTAAAAAAGTCCACACAATTATCCAACCTGGATAGAACCTGCCTAATCCGGTACCATAGCAATAAAATTATTATACACCAAAGTGCGATACATTACAATCACGATTACCCCCGAGATCCGATTTTTTACTGCAAAAGGCGGAATTCACGCCCCGCAACCTATATCACTTAAACTCAGTATACAATTATTTCTGCAATTTTACAAGCCGAAAGATGATTTTCAAGGTTTTTTTCAGCTTTAAGCCCTTGGGAACTAATTAAGCTACGCCGCCTAATCCTCGTAGTCTACCGCCATAACAACGTTGCGCAGGCTACTCTACTTGAAAAATACTTACGCCGATCTTAAAATTTTTTATGAGTTGCCCCTGAATAACAGCGGCCTACCCCCTAAGAATACGCCAACATACGAAGACAAAACACCCCACCAGAACATTACCGAGAAAAATAAAAAAGCCGCACCCGTCTAAGGGGCGCAGCTCTAAAAAACCTCGTCGCCAGGCGCAAACATCACTCCTGGAAGCATACCGGCTAGAAACCGGAAGCGTCGATCTTCTCCCGCGCCTCACGGCTGAGACGGGTGATCTCGGCAAAATTACCCTCGCTGATAAGCTGCGGCGCGACCATCCAACTTCCGCCGCAGGCGATAACGTTGGGACAGGCGAGATAGTCGATAAAATTATCGTTATTCAACCCGCCCGTAGGCATGAAACTGACCATCGGATAGACCGTATTGAAGGTTTTGAGCATGGGTATGCCCCCGGCGATTGAGGCTGGGAAAAACTTCAAGTTGCGCAGACCATAATTCATCGCCTGTTCGACCTCGGCCGGAGTAATCACCCCGGGGACGATAGGAAAACCCTTCTCAATAGCCGCCTCGGTAATCTTGGGGTTGAACCCGGGCGAGACCATAAAGGTCGACCCGGCCGCCGCGGCAGCGTCAAGCTGCTCAAGGGTGAGTACCGTACCCGCACCCAGAATAATATCAGGAAATTCCTTGGCTATCGCCGCAATCGCCCCGGCCGCCGCCGCCGTACGGAAGGTTATTTCCATTACATTAATTCCACCTGCACTGAGCGCCTCGGCCAGCGGCAGCGCATCCTCCACCCGCTCCAATTTAACCACCGGCACAATCTTCTCCCGGGCTATCTGCTCAATCATATTCATCGCTATCTCCTTCAATAAGTTTTACCATACAGTTATATATATCATATTATAAAACAAGCTCAAAACAATAGGATAAAATAAATTTTATCGCCTGTTCGGGCAACGGCAACCGCGCCTCCCGCCGCAGCGCCCTGCCCACAAAAAATAGTACTGAGAGCAGTGACAAAAAAACGAAAGAGTGTTGCTAAAGTTCACCCAAATTGTATACTGGATGTTATTGGTACTGTGTGTTTTCCGCCAACTAAGTTGAATAACGAAAGGGTAGCATACTATGGTTCACCTCGGAGTAAATATCGACCACATCGCCACCATCAGGCAAGCCAGAAAGACCTACGAACCGGATCCGGTCGAGGCAGCCTTTATCGCCGAGAAGAATGGGGCAGATTCCATTACCATCCACCTGCGCGAAGACCGCCGCCACATTCAGGATCGTGATCTGAGAATACTCAGACAGACCATCACCACCCGCCTCAACCTGGAGATGGGCATGGCGGATGAGATCATCGCTATCGCACTGGAGGTCAAGCCTGATCAGGTCACGCTCGTACCCGAACGCCGCGAAGAGGTTACGACCGAGGGCGGTCTGGATATAATCGGACAGTTTGAGAGGGTAGAAGAGGTAGTTGAGAAATTCCACAAAGCCGAGATCGCGGTCAGCCTCTTTATCGATCCTGAGCTCGAACAGATTGAGGCTTCCCACAAGAGCGGAGCGAAGATTGTCGAGCTGCACACCGGCACTTATGCCAACTGGTACTCGGACGAAACCTCCCGCGAGAGCGAGTTGGAGAAGCTGATTATCGCCTCCCACGCCGCCGGGCGTCACGGAATACGGGTCAATGCCGGACATGGGCTTACCTACCATAATGTCGCTGAGATCGCCGCCATCAAGGAGATGCACGAGCTCAATATCGGACACAGCATTATCAGCCGGGCAGTAATGACCGGCCTGCCCCAAGCCGTAAGGGAGATGCGCGAGGCGATCCAATGCGGTGAAAAGTTTTAACCGCCAGCGCTGTTTTTATCCCGAAACCTCGCAGCAGGAGAATACTTATGCCCAGCTCAAAGACTCCGCCCAGCCCTGATTACGCTGCCGAGACGGCCTGGGTGAGTAAGCCTGAAGAGCTAAGCAAACCGATAGACACCTTTTATGTCTACCCGACTATCTATGTTGAGCCTGAACCGGCTAATATGGATATCACCCGTGCAGACCTTAGAGCCAATGCCCGGGGGCTGCTCAGCGCTCAGGCCGGAGTCTACCAGCCCTGGAGCAATCTCTTCGCCCCCTTCTACCGCCAGCAGACCGCCGCCACCCAGTCGATGCTGAGCAACAACGGCGGGCGCGACGCCTATGCCGATCCAGCCTTCCAGCTCGGCGCCAGTGACGTCCTCAGAGCCTTCGACTACTATCTGCAGCGGCTCAACCCGGATCGCCCCTTCATCCTCGCCGGACACAGCCAAGGCTCAATGGTACTGCTCGAACTGCTGCGCCGCCGTCTGGGTACGCCGGAATTACACCAACGGCTGGTAGCGGCCTACGCTATCGGTTACTCGGTGCGGGAATCCGACATCCAAGAATGCCCCCAGCTCGCATT
The DNA here is from genome assembly GCA_963556115.3 of Planctomycetota bacterium. Taxonomy (GTDB): domain Bacteria; phylum Planctomycetota; class SZUA-567; order SZUA-567; family SZUA-567. Next base: position 135,180 of record CAUVYI020000011.1, read on the forward strand.
GGCGCAAGGCGAAGTCGATACCGGCAGGGTTATCAGCTACAATACCCAGACCGAAAACGCTGACGGCTCACCGGTACTACTCGACGGTGCGGTCGGCATCAACCCGCTCAACTGGCGGCGAGATTCTACCCCGGCTCCGGCCACGGCGAATATCAAAGCGGTTTTCTTCGATGATCATACAGGTACAGTAAGAGAAGAGATCAGGAATTTCTGCGGCGCCCACCTCGATACGCAGAGTGGAGCGTTGATCGTAGATATCGCTAAAAATCCTGAGCAGGTAGATCTAGAGCATCTGGGGCGCTGGCCTAGCGGGGTCTTCCACCGCTACGACTACGCTTTCTTTTATGAGAACCTCAAGGCCAATGTCAAGAAACGCATCGACGCCTATCAGCAGTCTTCCACTTGAAGCTCTTTATGCGATAGGGATCAAATCTTCGTTGTTCAAAGAGGCATGAATAAAGCTTGAAAAAGTTCGAGCAAACGCGCACTCCCTTTTTTCCAGATAATACATTTCTTTACGCGAAGCCTTTTATAATACTTTACGCCCGCGCAGTCCCTGCAAGCGCCTCAAAAAATCTAATGCAGCCCCTGCAGCACGACGAGATTAGCATACTCCGGGCAATTCTTGATCAACTCATTATGCCTGCCGCAGCCGATAATTCTCCCGCCCTGAAGCATCACGATTTTATCGGCGTCCTTGATCGTCGAGAGCCGGTGCGCCACGACCAGCGAGGTTCGCCCTTGCATCATACGTTCGATAGAGGCCTGCACCTCCCGCTCATTTACGCTGTCAAGCGCCGAGGTTGCCTCATCCAGGAGCAGAATCGGTGAATTCTTGCAGATAGCCCGGGCAATACTCAGACGCTGCTTCTGTCCGCCGCTGAAGTCATCCCCGCGCTCCTCAACCATATACTGATACCCGCCGGGGAGGTTCATAATTTCCTCGTGGATATTTGCCGCCTTGGCCGCCGCCTCGATCTCTTCCATACTGATATCGGTTCGCCCATAGGCAATATTCTCGGCTATAGTACTATTGAAGAGAAACGGCGACTGCCCCACGAGGGCAAACTGATCGCGTAGCGATTTGAAGGTAAGCTCACGGGTATCGATGCCGTCGATAAATATTGCGCCACTGTCGATCTCAAAGAGGCGGAGCACCAGATTGATTATCGTACTCTTACCTGAACCCGAAGCGCCAACCAGAGCAACAGTCTCACCCTTCTTGAGCGTAAGCGAGAAATCCTTGACCACCGGCTCATCCTCGACATAAGCGAAGTTCACCTCCTTGAAGACAATAGAGTCCTTGAAGCCGTCAAGTTCCTTCTCCCCTTCGCCGATGCTCGCCTCGGTGTCGAGAATTTCAAATACGCGTTCAGCACCGCTGACATTGTTCTGAAAATTAACATTGGCACCATTGAGTTCCTTGGCCGGCGCATACATCAGCGAGAGAGCCGCCAGGAAAGAGACCACATTATCGATCTGCAATTCTCCACCGAGTACCATATTACCGCCGATCAAGAGTACCAGAAAGATGCCGAACTTGGAGGTCAGACTGGTTATCGGGCGTTCACTGCAGGCGGCGCGCATATTTTTGGCACTGATATCGAATAAGTCCTCATTATGCTTATTATAGTTCTCCAGCTCAAATTCCTCGCAGCCGAAGGCCTTGACCGTACCGATACCGCTGAGAAACCTGATCATCGCATCCATCACATTGGCGTTCTTCCGCCGCGACGCCATCGAGGTCCAGCGAATCTTTTTAGAGACCTTCTTCATGGCGATGGTCGCCAGCGGCACCCCGATCAACCCCCAGAGGGTGAGCTGCCAGTTGAGGTAGAAGATATATATCAAACAAATTATGAGCGCGATAGGACGGCTGAGAATAATAGCCATAACCGAGAGAATAATCGTCACCGAATCGAGATCGCCATTCACCCGAGTAATCAGATCCCCGGAGCGGCTCTTGATAAAATACGAAAAATCCAGGGTCAGCATGTGCCGAGAGAGCATATTACGCAGATCCATCGTCACCCTGAGACTGACCCACTGCGAGAGGTAGTTCATCAGAAATATCGCCAGCGAGAGACAGATCACCAGAACGAGAAACAGCCCCAGACAGGTATAGAAGAGGGTATACTTGCTCACCAGTGACGGCCAGAGGGAGAGCAGATATTTAAACGCGGCATTACCAGTAACTACCTGAGGTATCAGCACCAGGGCATTGTCGGTCGGAACCTCCGGATCAATAAGCTTGATCATAAACCCGGCTATTCCAGCGAGAGAGGTATTCACCAATCCATAGAAAATACCGATAAAGACCATACCAAAAAAGCGGTATTTATATTTGAAGAGATATCTCCATAATCTGAGAACTCTAAAAAACATTCACTCTCCCTAACGTTATTATCTATCCCAAGACGCAGTACACTTCTGACCAGTAATTACCCTTTAGAATACCAATTTTATAGTATAGCGTAATTATTCGTGTTTTCAAGGCATCTATCAACAATTGCCTCTAAATTATAATAACAAAAATAATAACAAAAGACCGCGAAAACGCAGTCTTTCGTCGCATATTATCTTATCAGCTACCCGCTGTTGCAGAGAGGAAAAACACAAATGTTTGTTTTAAACAGATTTCACCTCGATGTGCCGCTTCTGTGCCGCCGCATGCTTGGGCAGGCGGATCCGCAGCACCCCGTCCTTGACCGAAGCGGTGATCTGCTCAACATCAATCTTCTCCGAAAGACGGAAACTCCTAGCATAGCCGCCACTTGCATACTCCTGCCGGATCAATTCACGCCCAGGCGCCGCTGCAGCAGCCTCTTCCTTACTGGTTATCTTGAGCTGGCGTGCCTCGACCGTAATCTCAAGGTTATCCCGGTTATAGCCGGCAGCCTCAGAGATAATCTCCACCGCCTCCTCATCCTCATTTATCTGGGTTCCATGGATCAGCTTGGCCTCAGGTTTTACCGCTGCAGCCTCGACAACCTCCTGCTTCTCCTGCTCTAATACTGTATCATTGGTCATGGTAATACCTCCTTATATCAGTCAATGCTATGCAAAATTAATTATTATTCCAAAAAAAGCCCTTCACCGCCACCGCAACTGCCGCTAGAGCGCTTTAAGCTCAATCTTCCGCGGCTCGGCCTTGGCCAGTTTCGGCAGCAGTACCCGGATGATACCATCCTTGATCTCAGCCCCGATCTTCTCCTGGTCGATATCCTGCGGCAATTCGAAGGTACGGCTGAACCCGTCAGCTATAGCCTCAACCGTCGCCACCCGGAGCTTATTGTCATCAATTGAGATGTCAACGTCACCGCTCTGCAAGCCGGCCGCCTTGAACTCCAACTCATAACCCGCGTCACTGTGATAAATATTCACCTCTGAACGTGGCTGAGTACGCCGTCCCCAAGGAGCAGAGAATAATGTGTCGTTAAAAAAATCTCCAAAAATATTGTCTAGTCTACTCTTATACATTGTATATCCTCCTGTAAAGTTAAACCTGTCATTGTCAGTGCTTCTGAACACTCTTCACATTTGCAACAAGTGTGCCAACATGATTTTTCTAAAAACCCCAAAAACAATTAAAAACGAAATAACACTTTGTTATTAAATGACTTAAAATAATGTTATTTTTTCTCAGGAGAGTTTGCAGATACTGGACAGAGCGTAGCGCCAAGGTATGTCAGTATGTCATTTTGCACTAGAATAATGACAAGGCCGGGCATTCCGGCATGGTTTAATTATGTGCTAAAAAGTTTTCAGGGTAAAAAAAATGACCGCTCCTGGGGGAGGCAGGAACGGTCTGAGAAGTGGGGACAAATTGTGGATTATCCCCTGGTTGTTTAAAAGGCGTTGTGGCGCCTTTTGTGGGTACTTGTTCTGCTTTTGTTCTGTACTTATTGTGCTTTTCTTATTGCTTGTACTACTGTATTTGGGAAAAATACTTATTTTGCTGTCTTTAAGGAGAAGTTCGAAAAGCACCTCGTACCCTTCACTACTCTATGTCTACTGCGCTATCCAACCCCTCGCAGAATATTTATTTTTTTTAGCGCCCACAGTATCGGCCGCGCCGCACCAATTCACCACCCAGTGCTGCACCCGCTACCTGTAGCTTTGAAGCCCCCCTCCGAGCCATAACCTCTACCCACTACCTAAAAACAAAGGTGAAAGACTCGAGTTGGGGGAAGAGTCTTTCACCATGGGGAAAAGGAGTGAAGGAAGATTATTAGTTGGGATAATAAATTCTTTCTTCAATACTTAATGTCAATACCTCCTACCTCTCCTTCTAAAAAAAAACATTTTGATTGGATTTCCCCAAAAAATCTGTAGAATATTTTACTCCTTATATATACAGGCTTTATACGTACGGTAATAGTTGACAATATTATCCTTTTGTATTTCGAGGATTTAATTGCAACTAAAACCAGAGATTTAAGCAGGAAAAAAAAGAGTTACACTCAAAGTTACTAGCCGAGCCAACGCCCCAAACCCCCAGCCGAACCCCGAAAATTGCCAACGCAATTTTCAATACCTTCGCGGAAGTCTTCGGCCATAACCCTCCCAGCCAGAACGCCAACGCCTTCGGATTAAGAATAAAGGACGACTCAATTCAAAGCTTTTAGCGCCAGGCGTTCAGCCACGCCTCACCCCTCAGCCACCGATGATTACATTCTCAGCCGTTGCTCACCAGTTCGCACCGTCTTCGACATACCTTTGAAAAAGGTATGCCAAACGCTCATGCCGATGAGCGGGCTGCAGAAGCAGCCTCAGCCAGCAACTCTGTTGCTGGCTGGATAATCCTTATAACCAAACAGGGAAAATCACGTGAGTGATTTTCTGTCCTTCGCGGCTGACCCCAGCCAAGCCGACAAACTCAACCCACAGGCCTACACACTCCAGCCAACCGACCACATCCCAAAATCTTCAAAAACTCAAAACTTCCTTGCCGACAAATACGCTACAGTATATAATTACACCCTATACCTTCAAACCACACAACCCTGTACAAAGGTCGCAACCCTCATGGTTCAGAAAAAATACCGCATCCACGCGCTCAAATCAAGATTGAGAAGATACCGCAAAGGCTTTCACCGCTGGCTGCATACCCACTTCAATTGTAAACATAAAGACTCTACACCCGGTTTTATATACTGGTCTTTCTCCAGATATATCCCAACCTTCTTTTGCAAGTATCCCTCTACCCTGGTTAGGCGGATTATCAGGAATTACCAAAAATCCTGGGAGACCAGCAAACCGGAATACCCGATGTATATTCTGATGCTCCTTCTCGGTCTGATTCTGGGTGGAATATACTACTGGCTGTTTGCTGACACCTTCAAAGATAGCAACTCCTTCCTTACCGGCATGCTCACCGTAACAGTTGCGCCATTAATTCTGGTTATGTGGAAATGGCGCAATACCCACCGCCTCACCGAATTCAAAATTCAACAGCGCACTGCCAACGAAGCCCTGCTGGTCAAGGCGGGAGAACAGCTCGGCAGCAGTAATGAGGTCGTCCGCCTCAGCGGTATCGAGGCTACCGACCGTTACGCCCGACTGATGATCGAAGATGAAGAGCCAGACTACGGCGAATTCCAGCGGGCAGTAAGTATGCTCTGCGTCTTTGCGCGCCAGCGCTGTCAAGAAAAGAAGTGTGAACGGGACAAAGCCAAGGCAGACAAGGCGCCCCGGGATACCGCCGAGGCCGCAGCTACCACCGAGACTCAAACCGAAACAACCAATACTGCTCAGAAGCAGACTCCTACTGAAAAAACCACCAAGGCTCAGGAACCAACCATACCCACAGAAGAACCAATCTGGGATACCGACTACCGCCACTGTATCGACCGGATATTCCGCTTGATGCGGGATTATTATACTGAGTTGATGGGGTGTTGTGAGTTTAAAGATAATAACGTAAATTCTACCGTACTGTCCTTCCCGGTGGTAAACCTCAAGAAGTGCAATTTACAGAAATTTGAGTTTCATGAGCGCTATTTTATGGTAAAAGCTGATCTTACCAGGTGTGATTTACGTAAGTGCAAATTTAGTGGAATTGAAATAAATTATGCTAAGTTAAGGAATGCTGATTTAAGGAAGGCTAGTTTAAAATGGGCTATTTTAATTGGTGTTGATTTATGGAATACCAATTTAATTGGGGCTCATTTAAGCCATACTTTTTTTATTCGGACTACTTTAAGTAGAGTTAATTTTAAAAATGCTAATTTAAGGAGTGCTTCTTTACCAAAAGCTGTTTTATACGATGCTGACTTAAGAGAAGCTAATTTAAAAATGGCTAATTTAAGTTATGCTGATTTATGGAATGCTGATTTAAGGGAGGCTAATTTATGGCATGCTGATTTAAGCGATGCTGATTTAAATAAATATACAAAAATATCCCTTGAACAACTACAGTCCGCTAAATCAATTGAAGGACTTCACAGTAAACTTGATCCAAATTACTATACCAAAACTAAACCTCAAGAAATCAACTCTGATACAACTAAAACTGACTCAGACAAATAATTCTGATTGCCAGATAATCTACGTACTTCATATTTACTTTAGCGACTGACAAAATTACCAGCAAATTTACAATAATATCATCATTACTATTATATACAGAAAATTGCTCCCGCAATTTTCCTACCTTTGCGGCATACTCCAACCATAACCCTCCCGGCCATACCGCCAACGCCTTCGGATTAAGAATAAAGGACGACTCAAGTCAAAGCTCTTAACGCCAAACGTTCAGCCACGCCTCACCCCTCAGCCAACGATAATTACATTCTCAGCCGTTGCTCACCAGTTCGCACCGTCTTCGACTTACCTTTTGCAAGCAAAAGGATAAGCCAAAAGCTCTCCCTCCGGTCGAGTTGTGTATCGTTTCAAATAAATATGAAAATCACGTGAGTGATTTTCTGTCCTTCGCGGAAGACTCCAACCATAACCCTCCCGGCCAGAACGCCAACGCCTTCGGATTGAGGATAAAGGACGACTCAAGTCAAAGCTTTTAGCGCCAAGCGTTCAGCAAAGCCTCACCCCTCGGTCACCGATGATTACATTCTCAGCCGTTGCTCACCAGTTCGCACCGTCTTCGACATACCTTTGAAAAAGGTATGCCAAACGCTCATGCCGATGAGCGGGCTGCAGAAGCAGCCTCAGCCAGCAACTCTGTTGCTGGCTGAATAATCCTTATAACCAAACAGGGAAAATCACGTGAGTGATTTTCTGTCCTTCGCGGCAGACCACAACCACAACCCTCCCGGCCATACCGCCAACGCCCAAAAACCCAGCCGAACCCCGAAAATTGCCAACGCAATTTTCATGCTCAGCAAACACCAAAAAATCAGCAGGTAGCAAAGCTACCTGCTAAGGCTGCATTTCGCAGCCCGTTCAGCTGTCCCTAGATGTCTGAAAATATGAACTGGTGTAATATTTTCAGACCATGGACGTTTTCCGAGAGGACGCATGCGAATTGCGAACTGGTGAGCAATGAGTCGTGCGCACACCTTTTCCAAAGGTGTGTCGAAGGTTTTATGAGTAGGCGAATAAAACCTGAGAGTATAATCGTAAGCAGAATAGCGGTAAGCTCAAGCTGAACGCTTCGCGTAAACAGCCCTGACCCCAGCCAAGCCGACAAACTCAACCCGCAGGCCTATACACTCCAGCCAACCAGCCACACCCAGAACCTTGAACCAATCTCTGAAAATCACGTGAGTGATTTTCCCTACCTTCGCGGATGTCTTCGGCCATAACCCTCCCAGCCAAAACACCAACACCCCATATCCTCAGCCACACAGAAAATTGCTCCCGCAATTTTCCTACCTTCGCGGCAGACTCCAACCACAATCCTCCCAGCCAGAACGCCAACACCTTCAGATTAAGGATAAAGGACGATTCAAGTCAAAGCTTTTAGCGCCAAGCGTTCAGCCATACCTCGCCCCTAAGCCACCGATGATTACACTCTCAACCGTTGCTCACCAGTTCGCACCGTCTTCGACATACCTTTGAAAAAGGTATGCCAAACGCTCATGCCGATGAGCGGGCTGCAGAAGCAGCCTCAGCCAGCAACTCTGTTGCTGGCTGGATAATCCTTATAACCAAACAAGGAAAATCACGTGAGTGATTTTCTGTCCTTCGCGGAAGTCTCCGGCCATAACCCTCCCAGCCAGAACACCAACACCCCATATCCTCAGCCACACAGAAAATTGCTCCCGCAATTTTCCTATATCGTCTCGGTCTCTTCAGCTACCGGCTAAGGATCCAGTCTACCGCCTCGCTCATGGTCGGCGCAACAAAGTCCGGCACCGTCGCTTCCTGTTCAAGCTCAAACTCCATGCCGTGACCAGTTCTGAGGAGTATGCCCTTACCCCCGACCCGCTGCCCCAACTCTACATCCATCAGCTTGTCCCCGACGGTAATCACCCCGTCCGCAAGGTCTATGCCGAAATCCTGCGCCGCCGCTTCGAGCATCCCGCTACGGGGTTTACGGCAGTTACAACCGTCACTCGCCAGATGCGGACAGTAATAGAAACGTGCAATCTGCACCCCATACTCGGCAAGGATCTCCTCAACCCGGGCATTTACCCGTTGCATCGCCTCAACCGTAAAGAAACCCCGTCCAATTCCCGACTGATTGGTCACCACAATTATACCGTAGCCGACTGCAGTCAGCCGCTGCAGCGCTGGGACGACCTCGGGGTAGAGTTCGACCTGCTCCGGGTCGCTGAGGTACTCCACCTCCCGGTTAAGCGTACCGTCCCGGTCAAAGAAGATATAACGCTGCTTCACCATATAATTTTCCTTTATATTCCCATGAAAATCGCCAATGAGACTTTCATACTTAGCTGACACCAATAAACCAGCCGCTAACTCAGCTACCGGCTGCAAGCTACATCTTGCAGCTTCAAATAGCAGTTACACTGTTACTTGCCACACCAACCCCAAATCCCAGCTACGCCTCACCTCTGGCCTTGAGGATCTCCTCTTTGAACCAGGCTGCTTCCGCCGCAATATCGCTGGCATTGATAATCGCGGTACAGACCGCTACCGCCCGCGCCCCTGCCTCCAACACCCCGTGCAGGGTCTCGCGATTGATCGAGCCGATACAGAAGTACGGGATCTTGGCGTTCGCCGCCGCCCAGCGCACATACTCCAGCCCCACCGCCTGGCGGTGCTCCTTGGTATTGGTCGGGTATACCGGCCCCACCCCGATGTAATCCGCCCCGTCGGCATACGCCTGCTCGGCATAGACCGCCCCTGAGGTACTCTTACCCACAATCTTATCCTCACCCATCAGCCGTTTACAGAGGTGTACCGACAGATCTCCCTGCCCGGTATGGATACCGTCCGCACCGATCAGACTCGCAATATGCGGCCGGTCATTGAGCAGAAAGAGCGCCCTCCCGGCGCACATCTGCTGCATCTTGAGCGCCAGTTCGTAAAATTCCCCGTCCTCCATCTCCTTCTCCCGCATCTGGATCACATCCGCCCCGCCGTCCACCGCCTCCCGGCACGCGGTCAGCGCATCCACCGAACTGAGATTATCGGTAATCAGCACATAGAGTGCCGCCTCTCTGAGTCTGTCCTGCATCGCACTACCTCCTAATAAGACCTTCTCTATATCATAGACTTTATAACGTATTCCTTCAAAGATACCGCCCGCCTCGCCGCTAAGGGTCTTGCTGTACTCCTCCAGCACCCGTAGCGCTTCCTCGAGCCGCCTGAGACTCGCCTTGACCACGCTTTTGATCCCCCGGCGCTCCGACTCGGTACTTACCGAGATCTGCGTCCCGATATCCCCCGGCGTATCACGCTGTAGCAGGAGGCGCGAACCGAGTATAGCGCGCAAGATATCCTCAGCACTGCGGAAGCTATGCCGCAGCTCCTTGAGCCTGGTGGTCAGCTCGACATCCTCACGCACAAAACGCACATACTCCTCACAGACGCGCAGCCCCTCCTGCGCCCGGTTTATATTGGCATCGAGTATCCGGCACACCCCGCCAAGCTCTATTTCATTCATCTGCATTACCCTCTATTCCCCTCTTCCAACCCTAGCGTACTCAGCGCCTGTCTACCGCCTTGGCCGTCACCTGACAGCGCGCGCCCTTGGCATTCTGCACATGCCAGCCATAGATCATCCCACCGCGAATCTCAGGATCGTTACGGATGCCGGAGAAAGCGATATACTTATTATCATGTTTCTTAAAATTCCCCTCCTTGAGATCCAGGTGGAGCGCATCGACAATCATCCACCCCTTATCCCGGGTATAAATCTCAGCCCAGCTGTGAGGGATACCGGTCATAGTTCCGAAGATATAGCCGCTGACATGCCGTGCTGGCAACCCCAGCTGCCGCGCCAGCGTAACCATAAGATCGGTATACTCGGTACAGTCACCCTTACCTGCCTGCAACGCCTTTGATCCCCCCAAAGTTTCACGCGTCGCCTTCGCCGGTTTCATATGCTTCCTGACATACTCATATATCTCCTTGACCTGCTCGACATCACTATTTTTCTTCTCTATCTGGCTCGCCGCCTTCTTGATATTACGACTGCCGACATTGATATTGTCTTCACGTTTGAGCAATTTACGCCTGGTGCTGACGCTTATTCCGCGCCGCTTCTTGAGTTCATTAATATTCTGCTGGTAGATCTTGGCGTTGAAGCGCACCTCGATGACATTGGCAATACCCTTGCCAGTAAGCCGCCACTTGGCGTAAGTATTGCCATTACGCTTAAAGGTCGTATCCGGCTCAGGGGAGAAGGTCATCCCCGAGATCTCCTGCTGACCGCTGATACTCTGGGGCAAGAGCGCCGTCAGGGTAAAGATCGCACTCCTGATCGACTCGACATCGACCCGGTAATTCAGAGTTACCTCAAGATCGCGTACCGGCTTCTCCTTGTCCTCCCGCGCCCCGGCCGGAACCGACGGCAGCAGCAATACCAGTAAACAGAGTATCAAGCCGAACCGACGTGGCTCCCGCCACCACTTCAGATAATCTTCAAACATAAGCAAATCCTACCTCTTTCTCAATTTACGCCCTCTGGAGTTACGCCTGGAACCACTCATCCCAACCATACTCTCGACCCCGCGGCGGCGGCTATGAGTAATAGCTATCGCCAGTGCATCTGCCTCATGATCGGTTTCAGGGAGGCTCTTAAGCGCCAGCAGAATCCGTACCATCTCCTGCACTTGCTCCTTGCCCGCCCGTCCCGAGGCCGCTACCGCCTTCTTGATCAGACTCGGTTCATAGCCGCACACCGCAATCCCGGACTCCGCCGCCGCCAAGAGCGCCACCCCCCTACCCTCACCAATGGCGATCGCCGTCTGGATATTGGCTCCCGCATATACCGTCTCAACCCCGGCTTCATCCGGCTGATAGAGCTGGATAACCCCTTTGAGCCCGTTATAAATCTCGACCAAACGCTGCGCCAGCTCTGTACCGCGTGTCACCACTGTGCCACTGGCTATATAACACAGCCCGCTGCCCTGCTCCTCAATTATCCCGTAGCCGACATTTCTCGTCCCCGGATCGATTCCGATTATACGCATTTTCTCCTAACCTGCCTCAAAGCCCTCGTCCTGCTACATTTTACACTAAATACCTAAAACAACAAGGAATAATCGGCAATATTTAGACCGGTCTCCAGCAGCCTACATTTGCTGAAACTTATTCCCTTTACCCTTTTTTCCAGGGCTACCCGTATTCTTTGCGGGCATCAAGCCCCCTTATATTCCGGCAAACGCTATGCGTTTGAGCACATCCAGCCTCCGGCAGAAAGTTTTCGTAAGCATGATATAAAGGAGTGGGCTTGGTCAAAGGTATAATTGCCTATAGCTAAAATCTCTGATTAAGCCTGAAAATCACGTTAGTGATTTTCCCTAGCAACCTGCTCCAGCCAACCAACTCTAAAATTAACCATGGCATTATAACCCGATTACTCTATAATATATCGTACATATAGCGGTTGAAAGCGCATGCTTACAGGAGAATATCAATTATGAATGCAGAACGAATACAGGAACTAAGAGGCAGCGGGGTGCTGGTACAGAAGGATAAAAACCTCTTCACGATCAAGATCGGCAGTTGCGGCGGCGCCAAGAGCGCAAAGCTGCTACGCCAGGTGGCGGAATTGGCCGAGAGATTCGGCGACGGCTCGGTGCGTACCACCACCCGGCAGGTGCTAGAGGTCTACAACGTCCCATTGGAGCAGGTAGAAGCCGCGCTGGAGTTTATGCAAGAAAATAATATACCCTTCTCCTGCTCTGGACCACGACTACGCAGTATCGTAGCCTGCCCGGGCGATCCGGTCTGCCGCTTCAGTATCGGCAATACCCAGAGGCTGGCAGAGGAGATCAAGCGCCGCTTCGCCGACTTCTCCGGGCTGAAGACCAAGATCAAGGTCGCCATCACCGGCTGCCCCAACAGCTGCGCCAAACCTAAGGAGAACTGTATCGGTCTGCTGGCCAGAGGCAAAGACAAGTGGGAGGTCAGCCTCGGGGGCAAGATGGGCAGAAAGCCACGCCTCGCCGGTTTCAGCCGGATCGTTGAGGGTGAAGAGGAGATCTACCGGCTCATCGAGGATGTGCTGATCTGGGCACAAAAGAATGGCCAGGAGAAGGAACGCCTCAGCGATATCATGCAGCGCCTCAACCCCGAATTCTAAACTACGCCGCTCCACTCCAGCCCGCAATCCGCTAGAACTGCGGGCTGAACCCCTACTCCTCTAGGTGAAACCGTATTAGCACCCCCCCCCGGAAGCGGCCACAAAACCGCTTCTACGCCTCTGCCAAACCATACTTGCTCAGACCAGATAAGCCAGTTCGGGGTTCTCCACCTTGAAACAATACGCGAGTTCACCGTCAGTCTGCAGCAGTTTGAAATCGTCATAATCAAAGGCCGGAGCTACCGTACAGCCGGTGAGTACCGCCTCCGGGCCGATCGGCTCCGCCCCGATCCAGACATTCCCCGGCACAGCAAAAGCATATACCATTGCCGCCACCGAGAGCTCAACCCGCTCGAGTTCATGACCCGGCCCCTCCCAGAGATAGAGGTAGACCCCAGCTCCGCGGTAAAGATTCCACAGCTCATCCCGGTCGAAGAAATGCATCTTACTCACCTCGCCCGGCTGCAGTTCAAAATAGATGTGTGACAGCGCCGGCATCTGCTTATTATGCTCAGTAGTAACAATAATCTCCGAGAGACAGAGCAGCTTATAACTCCCGCCCTCCAGGTGCGGCTGTAGATTTACCGGTTTGAATGTTTCATGCATGGCTTCTCCTCCACTCAGTAGTTATTAATCCTTCAAACGCGGACAATAATCTTCTCTGCCGTATAATTCCTCTCCCAGCAGATGCGCCAGTTCGGCATGCTCCTGGAGAAAGATAGCACTGTTCTCACGATCTTCCCTAAGTATCTCAAATTCCTCAAAATCAAAGGCCGGTGCCAGAGTGCGCCCAATAACCACCTCTTCGCCGATAGGCTCCAAAGCCTGCCAGACCAGGCTCGGCACTCGCCAGCAGAAGATATCATTCGCCGCCGAAATCTCGACCCGCTCTACCTGGGTTCCCGGTCCCCGCCAGAGATAGAGGTTTATGCCCTCACCGCGGTACAGACTGATCAGCTCGTCATTGAGCAGCCGAAAAAAATGTGTGCCCTCACCCGTCTTAAACTGACAGTAGATATGTGACAGCGCCGGCCAGAGACCTTTATGCTGGTAGTCTACCAGCTTACTGGAAACAGCGACATACCTGTACCTTCCACCCTCAGGAAATTCGCTATATTCCCCAGCCTTTACCCCTTCTATCACCTTCATGACACCATCTCCCTTACCATACAGCCACACCAGTATTTTGTAAGCAAAAGCGCAAATAAGCTTGACAGTTCTAAAAAAAAACTTTAAACTTATCAATATACAGTATAGACATTATTCACCCCTACAGCAACGCAAAAAATTTCCTGGGTTGCACAAAAAATAAAACATACGGTTGAGCCCGGTCTTTTGCTCATAACATTTAGCCCGGACTTGAAAATTTTCATTTCTTTCCGCAACAGCAAAGGAGTAAAGCCATGCAACAATCAGAGAATTCCCTTCCTCTTCTCGGTGACAAATTTCCCAGCATGAATGTCCAGACAACCCACGGCGCTCTCAAACTACCGGATGATATGAGTGGTAAGTGGTTTGTTCTCTTCAGCCACCCGGCAGATTTCACCCCGGTCTGCACTACTGAGTTCGTCGCTTTCCAGCAACGTTATACCCAGTTCCGCGATATCGGCTGTGAGCTGATCGGCATGTCGATAGACCAGGTCTTCTCCCATATCAAATGGGTCGAGTGGATTGAGGAGAAGCTTGAGGTCAAGATTGAGTTCCCCATCGTCGCTGCCAATGACACTATCGCCAACCAGCTCGGCATGCTCCATCCAGGTAAGGGTACCAACACGGTGCGCGCCGTCTTCATTGTCGATCCTACCGGAGCGATCCGCCTGATCATGTACTACCCGCAGGAGGTGGGGCGGAATATGGACGAGATTCTGCGCGCCGTTACCGCGCTCCAGGTATCTGATAAGCAGGGAGCCGTACCTGCGGACTGGCCGCATAACAGCCTGATCGGCGACCGGATTATCGTCCCGCCGGCCAAGGATGTCAAGACCGCCTGCAACCGTTTCGATGAATATGAAAACTTCGACTGGTGGTTCTGCCACAAACCGCTCGAAAAGTAAGCGCCAACACCAACAGCTTATTAATAACAACAAAATTCGAGGTATGGGGTTACACGCCCCATACCTTGCTCCAGAGCCAGGCGTAATAAATATTCTCACCCTCCTGACCACTGCCTACCTCAGACTCTTTAAGCCGAAGAGATCCCAGACCGCAGCCCACAGTGCAGCCAGCACCGACTCCAACCGTAGCTAAAAAACCTCCTAGTTCCACCGGTAATTCTTCAGTACTAAGCCCCATCCCGTCCGGGCAACCACCGAGGATAGAAACGTGCGTCCAGCGCCGCCAAATCCGCCCTCTCCAGTACCCCCCGCGCCGCTGTGCAATTCTCAATAATCTGCTCCGTATTACTCCCGGTAATTACCGGAATAAAGCCCTGCTCCAGCAGCCAGGAGGTTACAAGCGTATTCCCTGAAATCCCGTACTTCGCTGCCAGAGTCCCGACCAGCGCCATGGTCTGCAGGTTATATTCAGTCACATACCCCTCCGGCAGCCCCCGGTCACTCCGCCCGAAGCAGCCCTGCAAGAGCGGCGAATAGCAGAGCAAGCGTAACTTCTCCACTCGCGCCAGATCAAGCAATTCGCAAGTCGCCGGTACCTGCCGGGAAAAATCAGCATCGGTTCGCGGCCAGAGCAGAGAGAGCCGGGTCTGCACGCAGCTGAACTGTGGCCACGCCCGGGACGCAGCCAGCATATTCGCCCGCGCCACCCGCCAGGCCAGCACATTACTCATACCCAACTCCCGCACCTTCCCTTCCGCCACCAATTCACTGAAGGTCTGCATATACTCCTCCTGCGGGGTGCTATAATCATCGACATGGCCGTAGAGCAGATCGATACACTCCACCCCGAGGCGTTTGAGGCTCTTCTCCACCTCCTGACGGATAATCCCACCCGCCAGCGACTGCGGCACCTCCTGATACGGATACCCCAACTTGGTCGCCACCACTACATCGCGGTGCCCCCGGCTCCGGAGCCAGCGTCCAAGCAGCTTCTCCCCTACCGGCTCACTGAAGCCCGGCACCCAGGTCGCATACTTATTAGCGGTATCGAGAAAGCGTCCGCCCCGCTCATAATAAATATCCAGCAAGCGCTCTGCCAGCGTCTCCTCAACTTTTACGCCGAAGTACATCGTCCCCAGACATAACGCCGATACCTCCAG
>CAUVYI020000012.1:0-163786 GCA_963556115.3 Planctomycetota bacterium
CTGGGAATGACTCAATTCTTTACCGAAGACGGCAAACGCATGGGCGTTACTGTAATTGAAGCAGGTCCATGTCCGGTACTACAGGTAAAGACTCAAGAAGCAGACGGCTACGATGCCATTCAACTCGGCTTCGACGAGAAGAAAGAGAAGAACAGCACCAAGGCGATAATCGGTCACTGCCAGAAGACTGGCAACAAACCAATGCGTTTTATCCGCGAGATTCGTCTACGCGAAGCCAAGCCAGAGATTGAGGCCGGTCAGGTACTCACCCTCGAAGGCTGGGATGATGTAGAAGAGATTCAGGTTACCAGTAAGAGCAAGGGTAAGGGCTTTGCCGGGGTTATGAAGCGTTATAACTTCCACGGTCTGCGCGCAACCCACGGTGTGAAGACCAACCACCGTCATGGTGGTTCTATCGGTTCACTCACCCCTACCCGCACCGTACTCGGTACCGAGATGCCAGGGCACATGGGCAACAAGTGGGTAACTCAGAAGGGGTCTGAAGGTTGCCAAGATCGATACTGAAAAGAACCTTATTCTGGTTCGCGGTTCAGTTCCAGGAGCCAACGGAGCACATGTTATTATCCGTCCGGCTCAGCCTTACGTACCAAGTGTCTAATAACCACTTTAAAAGTGTACATTAATAGTAAACCTCTACCCCAGCGGGTAGAGGTTTACTATTTGCATAAACCGTAAAATTGCGTAAACTTGAAGCATACGTTCAAGCACACCTTATTTATAGAGGAGAGACAGATGCAGACTATCATATCCCCCTGCGGCTTAAACTGTAGTGCCTGCCCGGTATATACCGCCAATATCACCCCCGAACTGCAAGAACAACTCGCCGCCAACACCCCATTTAAAGCTAAGGACATAGACTGTGCCGGCTGTAAAGACGGCAACCCCTGTATCGCACTCAAGCTCCAGGGCAAAGACTGCCCCACCCAGAACTGCGCCCTCGACCATGGGGTCGACTACTGCTTTGAATGTCCCGATTTCCCCTGTGCCTATCTCATGCCCACCGCCGCCGGCGCCGAGACCTATCCTCACAATACCAAGCTCTTCAACCTTTGCCTGATGCAGAAACTCGGAATCGGGGAGTGGATCAGGAAATCAGAGCAGATTAGAGACAAGTACTTTACCACCAAGTTCGAAATCGGCAAAGGCGCAAGCGACGACTGAATATCTGCCCTGACGTAAGTTGTCACGAAACATCTTACCAGAGAGATAAATCAGCCCTGCGTCCGCTGCCGCAGCAACTCCTGAATCTCGTCTTTATGCCTAGCCACATACTCATTGGCCGGATCGTTACCACATTTTCTGCATACCGGATCATAAGCTGAGTTCAGGGTCGAACAAACACTACAGGCATACTTCTTACGCGCTCTCTCCAGCCACGCAGCGCAGCCAAGCTCCTTGATCATCGCAAAATCCTCCCAGAGTTCTATTCTATGTGCTCTGGCGCACTGAAACTCCTTGAGCTCGGCACAGGGGAACTCGTCACACTCCACACAGAAATCAATCCCCTTTCCGGCAGCACACTCGACAAATTTACACCCCAAACAGAACTGACTGAGCTTCTCCGAGCGACACCCCAAACACCGCGTCTCCTCCACCGTCATATTATGCTCACGCGCAATATACTCAAGCCGCCCCGGCTCCTCGGTAGAACCAATATAGATCGTACACGCTTCACAGAACAAACCGCATATCGCCGCACAACTCTTATCAACTTCTTCTGCTCCATCCTGACCCACCATCTCCACTCTCCTTTACGCAATTTATCAATTTCAACCTACACCAGCACCAAGAATAAACTCTATGAAAGCTTCCGCCCGCTGTATAACCGTCTCCTTATTGACGACCCGAATACTTCCGAAATACATCGCCAGCAAGCCATAGACACTACTCTGCAGCAAGCTTGAGACTGTCTGCACATCCAGCTTCTTCCCTTCACTGCGCACCACCTCCTCCACTACCAACTGCAGATATGCATTATGTCGAGGCTCGGCCATCTCTCGAAGAATACTCTCCGGCGGCTCCTGTATCTGCTGATTTAAAAATAAGCGAAAGACATTGGGACTGGCGAAGTGATACTCGATATACCTTACTACCAGCACCCTCAGATCTTCCCGCACAAAACCCTCACGCTTAGGGTAAGCAGTAAAAATCTCTCCTAAATCCCGATTGACACTCAATCCAACCTGCCAGATCAGTGTATCGATATCATCAAAGTACGTATAAACCCGAGTATACGAATACCCCAGTTCCAGCCCCAGTCGCCGAGCCGATATCGCTCCGGCTCCCTCCTCCAGCAGTATCTTCTTCGCCGCTAGGATATACTCCTCCCTACTCTCAGCTACTGATTTCTTCGGCACAAACTTGTCCTTCCCCTATCATCGACTACCGGCCACCTCATACAATTTTTATACTATAGTCAAGCTTAATCGCGACACTATCCTTGAGCATCGCCCATACTGGACAGATCCCGCCTCCGGCTAGCGCAATAGCCTTAGCCACAGCTTCCGCATCCAGTTCAGCTGCCACCAGATCCAACTCTAACGCAATAGACTCAAACCCTGTCGGATGCTCCTGCCGCCGCGTACCGGTGAGTCCGCAGGATATCTCCTCAATAACCCAACCCTCACTCCGCAGGAGAACTCCAAGCGTAGAGCAGACACATGATCCAAGGGACAGCAGCAGCAATTCGAGTGAGGTCGCCCCTGAGTCATCGCCCAACGGCGGTGTATAATCAATTGCTATCTCCTCCCGTCCGGGAATGAGTCCCGCATATTGCATACGTTGATTTCTCGACTCCACCCTGACCTGCAGATACTTATCCTTTGTACTCGCCATAAGCTTTCTCCTATAGTTAATAGTAATATACACCTGCAACACAACCACAAGTATACAACCTAAAGAGCTTATTTCAAGATAAAATTTAACACTGTTAAATTTTATCTTGAAATAAGCTTGCACAATCACTAATCCTTATAATAACTTATACTTGAAATTACGTCACAGAATTAACTCGAAGGCACCACCAATAGCTGCTCCCCCCCCGGTATAATTATACTCCTAAATCCACCGCCGGAGCCGTTCGGTAAGATTGATAACACTCCCTACCCATCTCAGGACAAAAAATATCAGCCAGCATATCTCAGCCAAACTAATTCGCCTTCTTCCGGCACAGAATAAAACCCCCAAGAATTGCGGTAAACGGCGCCACCGCCACCATGCCGAAACTCCCTACCAGGGTTTTGAGCACCTCCGAAGCCACATAAACAAAGTTGAAGCTCCCACTGAGAGGTATTCCCTGAGCCAGAAATGACATCAACAGCGTTACATACCCTCCGGAATACGCCAGAAGCAGGGTCGTGGTCATAGTACCGGCTACCGCCCTTCCGACCCTGATACCCGACCACATCAACTCCCGCCTGCCGATCTCTGGATTATTGGCGACGATCTCGCGCATCGACGCAGCTACATCCATCCCCAGATCCATCATCGCCCCGGAGGAGGAGATAAATACCCCAGCAATAAAGATCCGTGTCAGATCCAAATGATTATAACCTGAGTAGAGCAAGGTAACTGCAAAGGGCATCACCGCCCCATTTACCTTGAGTTTTGAGGTAAAGTAGATAGAGAGAAGGCAAGCGGTAAGCACTCCGAGAAAAGCACCGAGAAAAGCGGTTACACCGGTACGGTTGATACCAGCGACAAGAAAGATAATAACCACCGAGAGTGCCGCCACTACCAGCAGCGCCATCCAGATCGGATCACTCCCTGCCAACAACTGCGGAATAAAGACCTTCCAGACCATCATCCCCGCAAAGACAAAGGAGAGCAGCGCCTTCACCCCGATAAACCCGCCGAAGATTATCAAGAGTGCCGCAAACAGCCCGAAGAGCAAGAGTTCATCCCCCAGACGGTATTCCGACTGCGGATTTACATAGACCAACTCCCCGCTCTTATTCTCAGTCAGAATCACATAAGCGGTATCCCCGGGGCGGAATACCGTATCCAGCGACAGCTGCCCCTGCAATGGGTTGGACGCCTTGAGTTCCCGACCTGCATATTTACCGCTGTCGATTCTGAGGCTGAGGCGCTGATTACCCTGGCGGATTATCCCGAACTGCTGAACCCCGGTATTGTCTACACTCAGCACCGTACCGGTACAACGAATCCCTTCTTCCTTATTCTCATAGCGGTTAGGAATTAAATAAAGACCACAGGTCAGCAATGAGAAGACAACTATCAGTATAATATCCTGTTTCATTCGCATTTCTTAATATCTTTCTCGGTAATCGGAACCACCCGTCAAACGGGTGGTTCGCTCGGGGCTATAAGCCCTTATTACCTGCAACGTCTCAAGACGCTCTGCTTTCATTTCGTTCAAGCTACTAATGCTTTTAACTCGTTGCTACCCCTAAAAGGGGGATTATTATTACTTGCCACCCTTAAAAGGGTCTTCAAACTCTTTCACACTCAATTTATCTAAAGCTATATCTCGACTCTCCTGCTCACGGATATACTTCTTCACCGTAGCTTCATTAAAACCCACCGTACTTACATAATAACCTTCTGCCCAAAAATGCCTGTTACCAAATTTATACTTCAAATTTGCATGCTTATCAAATATCATAAGCGCACTCTTGCCTTTAAGATACCCCATAAATTGAGCCACACTGAACTTTGGCGGAATACTTAACAACAGGTGCACGTGATCGCTCATCATATGCCCCTCTATAATATCAACTCCCTTATAACTGCATAACCGCTGAATTATCTCTTTTATACTCTCGCGATATTGACCATATATTATCTTTCGCCTATACTTAGGACTGAATACTATATGATATTTGCACAACCACTTTGTATGTGATAAACTATTCGACTTATTAGCCATTACACCTTTCCTTTCTAAATAATAGCAGCTTGAACAACTCTATTATATTTTGGAAAGGTGTATCTTTGTATAACGTTTTATTATCCACCCGCATAGCGGGTGGTTTATTGTTTCGCACTCCTGCGGAGTACTCAACTGGCTAAAGCCTACAAATAAAACAAGTGGACCGGTGACAGAGTCACTAGTCCACTTGTTACACAATAAGTACCTGAATCTAGTTCTGCTGTTTCATTGTTTTTGCAAGTTTTTTGAAGATATCGGTATTGTCATACATACCGTCAAAAATCTCAGCATCTACGCCTATAGCCGATGTCTGTACCGGCACCCCGGTATGCTCGTAAGAGGTCCAGCCAATACCTGCCTTCTCGTCAAGAAGGTGGGTAATAGTTACCGCCAGCGGATTGTAATCACCGTATGCCAGATAGGCATTCTCGGTATCCTGCTCCCAGACACTGCCCTTTTCCCGGTCATTGATACTGCTGAGTTCGTGATTCTTCTTGTCAAATTCCGCATCATTGGCAATCTTTTGATCGCCCATACTCCGAGCATACGCCTCTTTCAACAGCTTCTGCTCATACTTGCTCAAAACAGTTGGATCATCCTCGGCTCCAGAGAACTTGAGACCGAAATTAGCGGTGATTATCTGCTGCATATCAGCATAAGTACCATCACTCTTCATAAAATCCTTGAGCGTCTGCGCCACAAACTTCTGGAAAGACTCCTTCTGTCCGCTGAGAATAGTAAAGTGTGAAGCATACTTGGTTCCGGCAAAACCGAGGGTCAGACCACCACACTCATGGTCACCAGTAACTACGATGAGAGTGTCATCCGGATGCTGCTTATAAAAATCAAGCGCAATCTTCACACACTCATCGAAAGCCTGGGTATCAAGGATCGCAGTTGCTGCATCGTTAGCGTGGCAGGCCCAGTCAATCTTGCCGCCCTCGACCATGAGGAAGAATCCCTTATCATCATTATCGAGCATCTCTACCGCCTTAGCAGTAAACTCAGGAAGGCTCACATCCTTGTCAGTAGTATCGATAGCATACGGCAGAGCCTGTGAATCCTGGAGCCAGGAATTCCAGGTAATGATCTTGCCGTCACCTGGCTTGATAGCCATAAAGTCTTTTTTGTTATCGACGATGGAATAGCCGTTCTGCTTGGCAACATCCAACGCATTGCCCTGAGGGTTGTCAGACTTCTTACCCTCCGGATCCTTCAGACCACCACCTCCGAAGTAATCAAAGCCAGAATTCGCCAGCGCCATATCGATCTCATGATACATACTACGATCTTTGACATGGGCATAGAACGCCGCTGGGGTTGCGTGATCGATCGATACACTGCTGACAATACCGACCTTCATCCCCTGCTCTTTCGCCATTTCCGCAATAGTCTTCTGAGGGGTAAAATTAGGATCTACCCCGATATAGTTAATATTGGTCTTATGACCCGTAGAAATTGCAGTAGCCGCTGCTGCTGAACCGGTGATGAAACGGTTGTTGGCATAGGTAGTAGTGATACCCTGCGCGGGCAGACCACCCATACTCATCTCCTGCTGCAGGTACGCATTCGCCGCTCCCCGCTGTGGCAGTCCCATACCATCACCGATAAAGAGAAAGACATACTTTGCCCCCTGCTGCTCAGCGGCACTGCCGACAACAGCACTGCAAAGAAGACACAATGCTAGAATAATAAAACTCTTGACACCCTTACGCTCAATCATCACTAATCTCCTAAAATTTTAGGTAACCTCCAAAGCACACCATAACTCAATCACTCTAATTGCGAACTATACTGCCAAAAAGCTCATGCGCAAGTTAGGATCTGATGTACATTATTAGGCTTCAGTTAAGAATCCAGTAACTATCAAATACATAAGGGATTAAACCCTACATTACCAACGCTGAATCACCACCGAATACATGGCTCTGTGTATATTAAACAAGATAAACAAGACTAAACCATGCCCCAAACAATTTATAACTACTCTGCATACATATCTCACCATATTTTGCCTAATTAAGTAGGATACGGTCTATTTACCAGATACTCCCCCACCTTATTTATCCATAAATTGTCACGCTCAAAATAACTATCATGGACTTAAATCATTAAAATAATTACCATTCATCTTTACAATACCAATAACTTCTTTCCCTAATTAAAGTTATAAAAAAGTTAATACTACTCCATGACAACCCGATACAGCCAGCAATTTTGTATGACATCAATATAAAAAGTAAATAGCTTACCATTCTCTCAAAAATAACACTAAAATTTCTTGAACGCTTGAATATCTATTACGCATTGATGCAATGTAACTTAGATATCAAACAAGTCGACTAAAACTCCCTTGAATCAAGCATATTATGTTTAATGTTTAATTTTTAATTGAAAAAAAGTTCACTATTTAATACAATGAAAAATACCAATAATCATATGATCAAAATTTGTACTTCGCTATTATGTTAAACTCTTAGTGTCTATTATTTATTGTCAAATAATTCTATACTTTTAATAAAAGGAACAACATGAAAAACTACCGCATAGAGAAAGACAGCCTGGGAGAAGTAAAGGTTCTTGCAGATAAGCTCTGGGGAGCCCAGACGCAACGCTCACTCGAGCATTTCAGTATTGGCAAAGATTTGATTCCACGTGAAATGATTACCGCATATGCCATACTGAAAAAAGGTGCGGCTACGGCAAATCATACTGATGGCCGTCTTAATAACACCGCATATGAATTGATAAATAAAGTCTGCGACGAAATACTTGCCGGAGAGCATAGTGATATGTTTCCCTTGCATGTATGGATGACCGGTAGCGGTACACAGTTCAACATGAATGTCAACGAGGTTATCTCCAATCGCTGTTGCCAAATCGCCGGAACTGAAATTGGCAGCAAGACGCCGGTGCATCCGAATGATCATGTAAATATGGCACAATCTTCAAATGACAGTTTTCCTTCTGCAATGTATATTGCCACAGCCATAAATACCAAAAACAAGCTGATTCCAGCGGTTACAGCCTTACGTGACGCCATAAGCAAAAAAGCTGAAATATGGAAGGATATTATTAAGATCGGACGTACTCATATGCAGGATGCTACTCCTCTGACGCTGGGGCAAGAGTGGTCGGGGTATGCAGGAATGCTGGATGATGATCTTGAACGTATTGAGCACTCCCTTCAAGGAGTGTATCGACTAGCTCTTGGAGGAACAGCGGTAGGTACCGGGCTAAACTCCGTGCCAGGCTTTGCAGAGGCGGCAGCGGCCGAGATTGCCGCTCTAACTGGGCTCCCATTTGTTACCGCTAAAAATAAATTTGCGGTTCAGGGAGCACACGATGCACTGGTACAATTCTCTGGAACACTACGTACACTTGCAGTATCTTTATATAAAATTGCTAACGATATCCGAATCTTATCCTGTGGACCAAGAGCAGGTTTCAATGAGCTTAACATTCCTGCAAATGAGCCCGGATCCTCAATAATGCCTGGAAAAGTCAATCCCACCCAAGCCGAAGCGCTGACAATGCTCGCAGTGCAGGTAATGGCCAATGATACAGCTGTTGGCTTTGGGGGTGCCAGTGGTTACTTAGAGATGAATGTTTATAAGCCTTTGATTATTTACAATATCACCCACTCAATTACCATTCTGAGTGATGGTTGTGATAATTTCCGCAAATTCCTGATAGAAGGAACAGAACCAAATATCAAGATAATTGCTGAATATGTTGAGCGCTCACTTATGTTGGTGACAGCCCTGGCGCCGGCAATTGGCTATGATAACGCTTCTAAAATTGCGCATTATGCCTTGGATAATGACCTTACCTTGAAGGAAGCAGCACTCAAACTGAATCTAATAAGTGAAGATGATTTTGATAGAATTGTAGATCCGGCAAAGATGGTCAGGCCTTATGTCGCGAAATAACCCAGTCCGGTTATTTACTGAATTATGAGAAGAACAAAGCTGCCAAGATGTAAGTAGAGTTAATAATATATTGATAACTATTCAAAATTATAAGGAGTGCCAGATGGGTATATTTAAAAAAGGTATTGAGCTTTTGCAAGATTCTACATTAAACAAGTCAACAGCTTATTCGGAAGAGGAAAAACAGAGATTCGGATTAGTAGGACTTGTTCCTGACATAACAGAAACTGAAGATATTCAATTACAGCGAGTACTCAAACAGCTTGGACATAAAAATACCGATCTTGACCAATATATTTATCTGATGAGTCTGCTAGACCATAACGAGACCTTATTCTACCGTACAGTCATGAGTGATCCTGCTCGCTTTTTACCAATTGTGTATGATCCAACCATTGGCGAGGCATGCTTAAAATATAGCCATATATTCCGACAACCCCGAGGGCTATACCTCTCTATTGAACGTCGGGGAAATATTCAGGAAATACTGCAAAATTGGCCGGAAAAAGATGTACGCTTTATCTGTGTAACCGATGGCGGCCGTATACTTGGTCTGGGAGATCAGGGAATAAATGGTATGCCCATTCCTATCGGTAAGCTACAACTCTATACCGCTGCAGCTGGTGTACCGCCAAAACATTTATTACCAATATACTTGGATGCAGGGACAAATAATGAGCAGTATCTCAAAGATCCCCTCTATTTAGGTTTGCGTAAAAATCGCCCAAGCTGGGAGGAGTTATCTTCATTTGTAGATGAATTTGTCGAAGCAGTTCAAAAAGTATTCCCCAAATGCTGTATTCATTTTGAAGACTGGGGCGGGGTTGATGCGGTGCATCTTCTC
Organism: Planctomycetota bacterium; assembly: GCA_963556115.3. Lineage (GTDB taxonomy): Bacteria > Planctomycetota > SZUA-567 > SZUA-567 > SZUA-567. The sequence continues at coordinate 9,689 of CAUVYI020000012.1, forward strand.
GCACGTTATAGAGATCAAGTATGTGTATATAATGATGACATTCAGGGTACAGCAGGAATCACACTTGCAGGTATGATCAATGCGGTAAAGATCAAAAATACGCAACTTAAAGACGAGAGTTACCTATTTTTAGGGGCAGGATCAGCTGGTATTGGTCTGGCAAATCTATTATGCTCTGCATTGGTTGAGGAAGGGCTTAGCCGGAAAGAAGCTGAAGCGAAGATACATATGTTTGATATCAACGGTCTGCTCGAATCAAGTCGTACTGATCTAGTAGATTTTCAATTACCTTATGCACATGAACATGCACCGATGCAAGATTTTGTTGCGGCGATTGAAGATCTTAAACCAACCACTATTATCGGAGTAAGTACAGTGGGAGGAACCTTTAACCAAAAAGTTGTTCAAGCTATGGCAAGAATCAATGAAAGACCGATTATTCTGGCTCTATCAAATCCCACGCAAAAGGCTGAATGCACGGCTGAACAAGCATATAACTGGTCAAATGGCCAGGCCATATATGCTGCCGGAGTTCAGTTCCCACCCGTCCAATTTGGCGGAAAAACCTTCCTGCCAGGGCAGGCGAATAATTTTTATATATTTCCAGCTGTGGGTATGGCTATTTATGCAACTCAAGCTAAACGAGTTACTGACCAAATGTTTATTGAAGCTGCCAGAGCCGTTGGCGATCAAGTACCGGCTGAGCTTCTGGCACAGGGCATGCTCTACCCCCCACAATCAAACATTCTGGAAATTGAGACTAAAACTGCCGCTAGAGTTGCTGAACTAATCTTCACTTCAGGTCTGGCAACGGTAGAAAAACCCGATGATGGGGATATGATCAGCTTTATCCGCAGTCATATTTATCAACCAAAATATTCCTAAGATACTACACGCTTTTACTGTATTGCCCCCTACAGGGGTAATACAGTAAAAGTTAGTACTTCCTACCTCAAAACACCATTACATCCTGAAACGCTTCGCTCACGTTAATATATCTTCTACTCTCTGCGTATATTCATTCTTAAAACTTATTAGTCATTATCTTTTTACCACTACTACACAGATAATTCATATCGCCAAAGTTTTCTGCACGCTATATATCCTAAAGCTCAACTGAACCGCATATATACAATTTAACTGCTATCCGAATCTTTTATTCAGAAATATTTATTAATCAGCCTGAGCGTGAATAACACTTAGTATTATTTTTCATTGACCTTTTTCAATACTCCACCTTTCATCCTATTACGCTATCACTACACTGTACAACTCAAAAACATATTATTAATGCATTAAATAATACAAAAAGCCACTATCACAGCGGCTTGAAGAGTCTTGAGAATCTTAAAACAATAATAAACCGACCTTACTCATACGGCAAACGCGAACCTATAGGATAGCCCGGCAGATACTTGCTTATATGCATCTTGATCTTCTTCTGAGTGATGATGCTCCCATCTCCCACATGATAGAGCAGATTGTTTATTCTCCCTTGCATCTCGATTATGCGTTTATCTTCCCCGGAATACATTGCATTCTCCATCTCACAATATAAAGCTGGATTAGCATTGGCCGCCCCGGAGATAAAACCGATAGCCCCCTGCTGCAAGCTAGTCCCAATCCGCCTATCCTCACCGCAAAAGTACTTATCGCTTACCTGCATAAAATCGGAATCCCGGCTTGAGTCCTTGATATAAACCTCAGGTAAGGTACGTAGTACCGTCTTATTTATCGCATTGATTCCGCACAACTGATTACTATAGATCATCATCGTCAGATTATTACTCTCCGCCGCTTCATAAAGCTGCCGGAAATAACGTTCAAGCACCGAATCCGCGATACCGACCGGAGCAAGCGGCGGCAGGGCAAATACCCCGTCAGCCCCCATATCTTCAGCTACCTTGATATGCTCAACTGACTCAAAGAGCGAGAAGGAGGTGACATTATAGGTGATATATCCCGGGAAGTAACGGCTGGCAGCAACCAATAGTTCCAGACGTTCGTTATGAGTAAGAAGATAAAATTCACCGGTATGCCCGCAGAGACAGATCCGGTTCACGCCATGTTCATGTAGATACTGCAAATGATCGACAAAAGCGCCCTTATCCACCCGACCGTCACTGGTAAACGGAGTCGTAACCGCTATGACAAAACCCCTAAAACCAACCCTGGAATAATCTCCACCCAAAAGCTTATTATACTTACCATACAGCGCCTCAGACATGCTCTCCAAGGTTAAACGGTAATCACTCTCACAGTAGATATGAATATCGGCCGAATTCTTCGAAGAAGCTCCATACTCTTCAAACTCCCAAATATTGCTGTGCAGGAAGGTGGCAACCACCTTCTCTTTATCATAATTCTTCTCACTGATATCTCGACTTATTCTAGTATTGAGTTGGGTCTGCCAATCAGAATCAATAAAGATGCTGAAGTCTATATAATCGGCAAAGTCCTTATATGTGCTTATTTCACCATCGACTATAACATACTTGCATGGCGTGAAAGTCTCGGTAACCTCAGCCCTGCCGCTTGCTGAATCATATACCGGCTTTTCGATAGAATTTCCCGAGCTGAGTAGCGCAAAATGCTCCAGCAGGAGTGCCATATCATTCGCCTGCGGATGCGCTCCGAAGACATTGAGCGACTCGCGCTCATGACGCGGTAGTTTATAGTCGTCAAGTCTTAATACCGAGGCCTGCTGCAGTACCTCGGCAAGCTCATTGGAGAAGGTCGTCTTCCCTGTTCCACCGGGTCCACCGACAACTATCAGAATATTCTTCTCTACATCAGCAAACTCCGAGAGAATAATAGAACTGATAATCCCCACAACATCGGCGCGAACTCTATCCTTACGGCTACATTTGATGTGAATCTTCTGTCTATGCATATGGCTGAATTTATCTTCCTGCTTCACAAAGTTCAAACACACACCCTTACCCTTGGTACAGCTAAAAGGCAAGCACTACGAAGAGTACCTGCCTTTAATTAAACGCATTTTTCAAAAAGTAGCAACAGCTTATTGCATAAGATCAGCGATCTCTTTGAAATTTTCTTTAAGTGAGCGATAGAGTTTCTTATACATAGGATGAAGCTTGCTGTAAATCGTAGCCACCTCGGGGTTCGGCTCAGTAGTACTTGTCACCTTGATCACCGCCTCGCAAGCCTCAGGCACACTCTGCCATACACCTGCTCCGACCCCGCCAAGGATCATCGCCCCATACGCACTGCCGGCGGTAGAACTGGTTAACGCAGTAGTACAGCCATAGATATCTGCCTGCATCTGCGCCCACATCGGCGACCTGGCTCCGCCGCCGGAGAGACGAATCTGCGAACTCTCCACTCCAAGCTCACGCATAATCTCGACTGTATCATACATCGCATATGTCGCCCCTTCCATAACCGCTCTAGCCATATACGCTTTGGTATGGCGCTGAGTAAGGCCGATAAAGCAAGCTCGGGCATACGGATCATTATGCGGTGAACGCTCACCGGTCAGATACGGCAGGAAGTATAAGCCCTCACTCCCCGGCTCAACCTTGGCGGCATCCGCCACCAGCAACTCATATGGGTCGCAACCGAGCTCCTTCGCCTTGGCAATCTCTTCCCCGCCGAGGGTATTTCTAAACCACTGAAAAGATCCTCCAGCCGCCAGGATACAGCTCATCATGTGCCACTTACCCGGTACGGCATGGCAGAAGGTATGCACCCGTCCCTGCGGATCGGTCTGCACCTCATCAGCATGAGCAAACACCACCCCGGAAGTTCCCATCATCGCCGAGATGATGCCGGTCTTGACGATACCGTTACCGACCGCCCCGGCAGCCTGGTCACCACCGCCGCCGGCAACCGGCGTACCCTCAGGAATACCTAACTCCGCCGCCACCTCGCGGGTAACCCGGCCGCTAACCTCCTGGCTCTCATAAACCTTGGGCAGATTGGCGATATCGATATCAAGCTTGCCCAGAAGCTCCTTGCTCCAACACCGATTCTTGACATCCAGCAGCAGAGTACCGGAAGCATCCGAGACCTCGGTCGCATACTCTCCGGTCAACTTATACCGGATAAAATCCTTAGGCAGAAGCATCATGTCTATCTTTGCATAATTCTCCGGTTCATTATTACGCACCCAGAGAATTTTCGGTGCGGTAAAACCGGTAAGCGCCGGATTGGAGACCATTCCGAGCAACTTGGAGAGTCCGCCCGCCTTCTCAGTTATCTCTTCACATTCTTTTACTGTCCGCTGATCATTCCAGAGTAGCGCCCGACGGAGTACGCTTCCGGCCTTATCCAAGCAGACCAGACCATGCATCTGACCTGAGAGACCGATACCGACCACCTCACTGCCATTAATGCCCGCTTTCTCTATCGCCAACTGGGTAGACTTCACCGCCGCCTGCCACCAATCAGCCGGATCCTGCTCACTCCAGTTGGGTTTGGGTGAATAACACGGATACTCAACCGTAACATCGGCTAAAATAGCCCCAGACTCATCGCAGAGAATTGTCTTTGTACCACTAGTTCCATTATCAATTCCAAGAATATACCCCATTACTAACCTTTCCTGTAAAAACTACATAAATGAATAAAAACGTTTGCTTTGCTGTTTTTTCATAGTATACCACATACATTTTACTATTCTAGTAATTATTCAAAGATCTTTTCATTTGTTTTGTAACCAGCGTGCAAATCATATTAAGTATAAGGATTTATCCAGTAAAAAAAAATTGCTATTTTGAGAAAATCCGCACTTATTCTCGAAAAATAAATTAATTTTCTCTTTTAAATATGTACAATACAGACAAATACTGTATTATAAAATATTGTCGGAGATTCCCAGCACAGAGCGAGTAAATCACGAAGGAGCGGTCTATAATGGAGAATATCCAGAAAATTACCGAGATCGAAGAGCCTAGTCCTGAATCCCATGAATGCTTATTTGAGGCAGCAGCGATAGAGGCGCACAGACATAAATGGATTGAGTCCGAGAAAGCCGGATACGACCTTGGAGACCGGGCTATAGAGGCCTGGTACTCGGAGTTTTGGCGCGGTTTCTGCCGAGAATGTTATATCGAGCATCTCGGTGGTAAGAGGTTCTGGACAGAACTCGACAGTGGCGATTTTGGCCTGCTCAAACACCAATTCCATGACAACATGGATTTGGTCGAGCAGATAGTTGATATCTTCAAGCGCGGCGGCGAGAATCTCGATGTAGTACAATTCGCCATCACTAACGGCCTGGATATTCAGGAGGTGCTGGATCTACTAAAAGTGCTGGATATCAATGCCCGACGTATCGCTCCGGCGGTGGATATCAGCAAGCATCAGTTTGTCGAGGGATTCCGCTCCAGCCACAAAGCGCGAGCACTTATCGTCGATGATGTAGAGAGTACCTGCATGATTATCGCCGGCATAATCGAGACCACCGGCATTGAGACCGTATCAGTATTCACGGGAGAATCGGCGCTGGAAGAGGTACAGAAGAAACAGTATGATCTCTTTATCATCGATCTGCTCCTGCCGGGAAAACATGGGGCCGAGGTAGCCTGGTATCTGAAACGCCATGGGGTAAAGGCTCCTATTATCGCTATCTGCTCATCGCTGGATATGTGGGCGGAAGACGACCTGCGCGACTGCGGCTTCACCGAAATCCTCTCCAAACCGGTTAACAGCGACATTCTTGTCCATATCGCTCAGAATGTCTACGACCGCATTGAGAACAATAAGTAACCCTACCCAGTTAGATCCAGAGCGCAATGCTTTATTAGTTACCTCAGAAGAAAGCCAAAATCCTATGTATGATTTCAACAACACCACAGTCATCGTCACCGGTGGCACCCGTTCTATCGGCAAAGCCATCAGCCGCCTTTTCATCGAATCCGGAGCGCGGGTTATCGCCACCTATCTCGGCAATACCACCGCCGCCGAAGAGTTCAAGTCCGAAATAAATTCCCCCAACCTCTTTATCGAGCGTTTCGATGTCTCCGACTATACAGCAGTAGAGAGCTTCTTTGCCGACTTTACCGAAAAGTACGGGACTCTGGAGGTACTGGTAAACAACTCCGGCATCCGGCGTGATGCGGTTCTAGCCATGATGAGCCCGGAGGACTTCAACCGAGTTCTCCAGGTCAACCTCGGAGGAGTTTATAATATGTGTAAATTCGCAGTCAAAGAGATGCTGCTCAACCGCTACGGCCGGATCATCAATATGACCAGCCCCTCGGGAAAATTCGGCTTTGAAGGTCAGTGTAACTACAGCGCCAGCAAGGCGGGGATGGTAGCACTCAGCCGGAGTCTGAGCAAGGAGGTAGCCAAACGTAAGATAACGGTGAACTGTGTCTCACCCGGCTTTATCGATACCGACCTGCTCAGTGATCTCCCGCCCGAACTGGTCAAAGAGTATAAGAACAGCATACCGGTCAAGCGCTTCGGCACGCCAGAGGATATCGCCCACGCTGTCGCCTTCTTGGCCACCAGAGAATCAAGCTATATCACCGGCTCGACCCTGGAGGTTACCGGCGGCCTATAAATAAGAACCCTTACTTGCCTGGAATATACTCGACATAGACGCTACGGATACGCGGACCGTCAAACTCAGCAAAGTAGATCGACTGCCAAGTTCCGAGCAACATCCTGCCTTCTCTAATAATCACCTGCTCCGAGACTCCGACGAGTGACGAGAGGACATGACTATGCGAATTCCCCTCCCCGTGTCGATAGTATGGCTTATTCGCTGGCACTAGCTCACGCATATTCTCCACCCAGTCCCTGCAAACATCAGGGTCGGCATTCTCATTGATGGTTATCGCCCCGGTGGTATGCGGACAGAAAATTGTGATAACCCCGTCGACCGCGCCAAGTTCATCTAACGCCGCATTGACCTGACTATCGATATTTATCAGTTGAAGCGCCTTACTCGTACTGATATTGAATGAAACCGCCATAATACTATAACTCCTCTAGACATATACAACTCTATTCTTCCCGTTCTTCTTAGCGACATAGAGCCGATCATCAGCGGTGGTATAGAGTATTTCAAACTCTTTCTGTTTATCGAGCAGATCCGTCATATCCGCGACCCCATAACTCAGAGTCACTGAAAGGTCCCTATGCTCACTACTAAAAACAATACTGTTTAGCTTCTCCCGTATACGCTCAAGGAAATCCGAAGCGGTCTGTTTAGCGGTCTCCGGAAAGAGTATCACAAACTCCTCGCCACCCCATCTGCCCACGATATCGGTTTGGCGCACTAGACGCTCCAGCTCTTTACCGACCTTCTTCAGCACAATATCTCCGACATAATGCCCGTACTTATCGTTTACCAGCTTAAAATCATCGATATCGGCGATAACAAAGCTGAGATCCCGGTTATAACGCATAGCCCGTTCAAATTCATGCTCAGCATTCTGCGTAAAATAACGACGGTTCCAGAGATCGGTGAGCGCATCCTTCATCGAGAGTTCATATAACTGCTCACGCAGCAGTTTGTTCTCAATGTGCACCCGACAGCGGTGGAGAACCTCCTGAAAGAAGAAGGGCTTGGCAATATAATCACTACCTCCGGACTCAAAAGCCTGCACCACATCCTCCTGCTGATTCTTGGCGGTAATAAATATAACCGGAATTGCTTCCAACAATTTGTCACTACGAATCTCTCTACAGGTAGTAAATCCGTCCATAACCGGCATCATAATATCCAGAAGTATCAAATCCGGCTTTACCCTCCGTGCCTCTTCTAGGCCTAGGCTACCATTCTCTGCAGAATATACCTCATAACCCTTCTTAGATAGAAGATTGCTCAAAATCTTGACATTGTTTGGCATATCATCGATAACAAGTATCTTGTTTTTAAGTACTTCTGTAGGCTTATACATAAGAAAATTCAACCCGAATTATTAAAATAAAACTAAAAAAACTATCGTGACACCGTATTCCGTGTCACTGTTATTGCACCTAAGTCACACCTATACTATACGTAATAATCAAAAATGCAAAAGTAAAATATATTATAATGCCCACGCCAGAGGCACTTCTCAATCATACCCGGAGAGTTCTCAACTATTATCATAATATTTCAACAATTTAATTGCAACCTTATTCCACTCATAAAGGCTAATACCCTGCTATATCCAGCAAAAATCCGCTTTTAGATTTTCCCACTATCAACTCAAACGAGAATATGCATGAAAAAGAATCCACTTCTGCCGAATCTACCCCTATCGCTCTAAAGTCAGAACCCTACAGCGGACGATAAGCTCTTTGTACAAAAAGTAACGCTGTTCACAATTACCCGATTAGGAGATAGTTAAATGCCACGCAAAAGCGTCAAGAACCAGAAAACCACCGACACCACCAACCAGAAACGTATTCTAATAGATAGCCTTGAGCTTTTACGTGGAAATGCACAGCCAAGCACCAAGAAAGGAGCTACTATGTACAATCCCGCTCCTGCCCTAAAAAACTCGGCAAACACAGTCAACCTCCAGAAGATTCAACAGCTAACGCAAGAGGTCAAAATGCTCAAATCCGCCAATATTCTTCTGGAGAGTGACTTAAAGCGGATGGAACAGAAAGCCCTCGACGCCATTGCTGAATCCGGGCAACTACGCCGCCAGTTGGATCTTGCCCGTGACAATTCCTCTACCAACCAGACCCATTACTACGCAGAAGAACGTCAAGCCCTGATTGATGAACTCCACCACTCACGCCACACCCATAATATGCTCAGCGAAGCTATCACCGAGAGTCAGAACGAGATCACCCGCCTGACCAGATCGCTGGAAAAACTTACCTTAAAACTACTAGTTGCCTGAACTCCCGAAATCTATCCCCATTATAAATCCTACCAGACGCTGCAGCAGGTAGGATTTTTACCTTAAACCAGCCTTTTCAAGTTGAAAAACAAAGGAATATCATTAAAATATTATCTTTATACTCGTTTTTTTACAGAGCAACTACCTGGTGGAGAGCAAATGAATAATAACGTCAAGAGAATTGTTATTGTGCTGTCAGCTCTGGATATGAGCGGACCGGCCTTTGCCGCTCTCAATCTTATCCCCAGCATCCTCTCCAACGGCAAGTCGGTCATGGTCGTCGGTCTGGAAAGCGGGGAACGTGAAGCACTCTTCCGTGAACTCGGTTGTGAAGTAAAGATAATGCCCAAACTCGGAATGCCTTTGCTCGGGCGTAAATCCATGGAGGAGATCAAACGCTTCCAGCCAGATATCATCCATGTCCAGTCGCTCAAGACGGTCAAAAAGGTGCTCGGGGTGGTAAGCCAGATCGGCTGCCCGCTGGTAGTAACCGTCAACCGGATCGATATCGGTGAAACCGAGGACATCAGTGCCTTCCGGGACTCCAATATCATCGCCCTCTCCGACGCGATAAAGGAGCGACTGATAAACCGCGACGGCTTCTCGCAGGATCAGGTCTGTGTCATACCCAACTGTATCGATCTGCGCCACTTCCCCATGAACAAGGATCTCGATAGTGACGAGAGCTCCACCCGGTTGATCAACCTGCCGGTAATTGGCACTTACGGCACTCTGCTTGAATCCAAAGGTCAGCGCGACTTCCTCCAGACCATCTCCCGGCTCAAAGAGCGCGGCATAGATGCAGAATTCCTGATCATGGGGCACGGGCCGGACAAACCTCGTCTGCGCGAGATCGCCGAAGAACTCGGGATTGCCAACCGCCTCACCTTCTCCGCCAGCACCATAACCGACTCCAAGAACCTCCTGAGCATCGACATCTTTGTCGAACCCACCAAACAGGAAGGTTTCGGCATGTCGGTACTCCAGGCTATGGCCAGTGGCGTTCCAGTGGTCGCCTGCGGTGTGGGAGGGATCTACTCGCTGATCAAGGACGGGGAGAACGGCCTACTCGTACCGGCAGGGGATACCGAGGCGATGTCCGAGGCTATCTGCAAACTCCTCTGTGACAACGAACTGCGACATCGACTGGTCAGAAATGCCAGAAAGAAGGTCGAGCAGGAATTCAGCTCCAAAAAAGTTGCCAGCGTCCTCCTTGAGTATTACGACGAGATCCTCAACCAGTAATTCCTTTGCCCATGTTTGGCTCCTAAATCCTCTACCGACCCAGAACTTACACAGAAATATAGCTGGAAAAACATTGCTCAGTTCTTATATTACCTCACCCCTCAACTTAAGCTCTTGCTTAAAACTGTCTGCCCGACACCGGCTGTGCTCAAACGCACAGCGTTTGCCGGGATACACGGGATCTTGATGCCCACAAAGGGTACGGGTAGCCCCGGAAAAAAGCTGGACAGGCTCCAACCATAGCCACCCGGCCAGACCGCCTACACCTTTGGGTAAAGATAAAAGAGACACTAAAAACTAAGCTCTTTACGCAGAGCGTTTCTCTAGGCATAGCCCCTCAGCTTCCTATAATTAAATTCTCAGGTTTTATTCGCCTACTCATAAAACCATCGATCTACTTTTGTAAAAAGTAGCCAAAACGTTCAGCTCAAGCTGAACGGGCTACAGAAGTAACCTCAGCCAGTAACTGCGTTACTGGCTGAGTTATCCTTTATTAGCTAAGCTAGAAAATTGCATACGCAATTTTCTAGCTTCTGCTTATAACTACACTTACAAGCGCTTACAACTTACTGGGTAATCAGATATACCTCAAAAGCGCCCTCCGCCCCGGCAGCAGCGCTGAAGCGCGCCTCCTTGCCAGCGGGCAGGAGTACCGCCGCCCCCTGGCTAACCGGATACTCCACTCCGTCGCAAATCAGCTTACCGCTATTCTTGACCGCAATCGCCAACACCCAGCTCTCAGGGGTAAAAGCGTATTCAGTGCTGATCTCCAGCATCTCAACATGAAAGCACTCGTCATGCCCCTCACCTACAACCAGCTTCCGCCGCCCCCCGGGCTGCTCCTCTAATTCCTGAGGCTTGAGGCAATACCTAGCGTAGAGTGATTCTACCGTATTCTCCTCATAGTGGAAACAATCCAGCGCGGTATCGATATCCAAGCCGTTCCAGCGATCCCTCTCGGTCATCTTCACCCCGCCGCATTCGAGTTCGGGCTGAATAATCAAGTCTGTCGGCTCCTGAACCTCAAGTAAGAATACCCCCGAACCAATGGCGTGAGGGAATCCTCCGGGCAAGAACCAGACCTCTCCTGGTTCTATCTTTACCCGGTGAAAGAAGCTCTCCAGTAGCTCAAAGTCTTCCGCCGCCACCGCCTGCGCCACCTTCTCTTTGGTTACTCCTTCCTTAAAGCCTACCAGCAGATAGGGCTCAACCCCGTCAATCACCCGAGTTTCGAGGATTATCCAACACTCGGTCTTGCCGTACTCGCTGTCAAAATACTTACGGGCAAACTCCCTGTCCGGGTGTACCTGCAAGCTCAGCTGCATGGCAGAATCAAGGAATTTACAGAGAACCGGAAAACTCTCCATCCCTTTGCCCGCACTGCCAAAGATCGCCTCAGCATACTCAGGGAGCAGATCGGCAAAGTACGGCCCCACGCTCCCGTCCCGAAGGATCAGCCGCGACAAACCCTCATCAGCAGGATGCTCCGGGCCATTATCCGCCCGGGTAGTGCTTGCTATCCACGCCTCAGGATAGTAGCAGTCCTCCCCGCTGCCGCTGCCCAGCAGCCGGTCGATCAACTTCCCCCCGGTATACATCCTATACGCTCTGGCATGCTCAAAGAACAGCGGTTTACCAGCCAAATCCTCTTTTTTAATACTATTCAATTAATTCTCCTTTTAAAATAACCTTCCTGGCTCTCCATTTATCCCCTTGCTGCTGTTGCTCAAATAACAAATCGACAGCTATACGCGCCATCTCATTCAATGGCTGACTCATAGTAATTATACCATGACTGTTACCGGCTATCAACCCATCAATACTATACAGTAACCCAAACGGTAGACAGATACTCACCAGTTGTAATGCCGTATAATCATTGACGCAGACATAAGCGCGTTTACGCTCATCAACCATATGCTTGTCCAACATATTTATTATACAGGTCTTATCCTCCTGCAAGGTATCAGTATAAAAGATATCATAATCAAAATTATACAGCTCACACCACTCGATAAATGCCTGCTTGCGCTCAAAAGTACTGTCGCCGACGATATCAGACAACGAGAGGAAGGTAAAGGTCTCGGCATTATGCACCCGTGCATGCTCCAGAATCCTGACCATTGCATCCTTATTATCCAGACCGACAAAATCGGCATACCCTTCAGGCACAATCCGGTCAAAGAATACCAGATTCGCCCCCAACGCCCGCAAGCGATAACATACCGCACTCAAATCCGAATTTCCAGTAGGCCAGATAATAAAATTATTGATACCCCGCTGCATCATATCAAGGAGTATCGTATCATCCATGTCGAGATTATTGGTAATCTTGAGAACCATCAGCACATTGCGTTGAGCAATCGCCTTCTCCAGCGCAACCAAAAACTTCATCCCAAATTTGTCATAAACATCAGGACAAAGCAGTGCAATAGTCTGAATAGGCTCAGAGTGCCCACGGAGTTCCGTAGAGATATGTGTCCCGGATCCGCGCACTCGCTTGAGTAATCCAGTCTGTTCTAGAATATTATAAGCCTGACGCACAGTATCTCTAGACACACAATAGGCTTCGGCTAGTTCACGCTCACTCGGCAGCCGTTCACCCAGATTATACACCCCGTGGAGTATCTTCGCCGAGATACTCTCCGCGATACTCTGCGCCTTGGTCTTTCCGTCGATATATTCTAGCATAAGCCGCCTCACAAATAAGAATACTCTTCAGAATTCAGTTCAACCGACAATTGGTATGTTCATAATATACCATTTACCCTATAGCCCAGCCTTTGTCAAATTATTTCTTCCCCTTTATTCCCGCCAACAGATCCGGAGATTATAGAACACATTATCGGTTAATACGTTATACAAATATCTATTTTTCCATAACTTACAGGAATATTCAGCCGCCAACCCCTATAATCCTCTGCTGCTTACGCTTCAAGCGAGCCGTAAGCCTCTACACCCGGTTGCTCCTATACTCCCAGACAACATCCCCCCCTGTACTTCCAACCTTTTTTTTACTGTTCTAACCTCCAAAAAAGATCAGGGTTTATACTTTTTATTGCCCAGTTTAATATTGCTAAGAAACGGTTTTTCGCTACACTTCATAGAGTATATTCACATTATAAAAACATAATCGGCTCTCTACAGGCAGCTCAATTTAAAGACAGTAGTTCAAAAAGAGTCGGCTCAAGGGATCTCCCCCGACCGCTGCCGGGGATGCTTTGGAGAGTTATTTAAGCAAACATTCAAATTTTTTAAAGATTTAAAAACAATAAGTGGAGTTTTACCAGAATGAAAACAGATGATATCCGTAGTAAATACTTGAACTTCTTTCAGAGCAAGGGAGCCAAGCTCTGCCCGTCAGATTCACTAGTCCCCGCCAATGACCCGACCCTCCTCTTTACCGGAGCCGGAATGAATCAGTTCAAGGACTACTTCCTCGGTATCGGCAAGATGGATTTCCGCTCTGCAACCAGCTCCCAGAAATGTATGCGTACCGGGGATATTATGAATGTCGGGGTCACCCCGTGCCACCACACCTTCTTCGAAATGCTCGGCAACTTCTCCTTCGGCGATTACTTCAAGGCCGAAGCTATTGAATGGGCCTGGGAATTCTTGACCGGGGTCATGCAGATAGACGAAAACCGACTCCAGGTCTCGGTGTACCACACTGACAGCGAAGCCGCCAGCATCTGGCAGAAACATATTGGTCTTACCCCCGAGAAGATCAACCCTCTGGGCGACCATGACAACTTCTGGCCGGCAGATGCGCCCAAGCTCGGCCCGAACGGCCCCTGCGGCCCCTGTAGCGAGATCTTCTATGACCGCGGGGCAGAATACGGCGAAGATCAGGGCATTACCGGGGAGAACCGGCGCTGGGTTGAGATCTGGAATCTGGTCTTCACCCAGTTCGACCGCCAGGAGGACGGCAGCCTACTGGAGCTGCCACAGAAGAATATCGATACCGGCATGGGGCTAGAGCGAATGGCAAGCTGTATGCAGAATACCCCTACCAATATGGATATTGATATCTTCATCCCTATCGTCCAGGCGGTAGCTGACATCTCCGAGAAGAAATACGGAGCCAATATAGCAAATGATGTACAGATGCGCCGTATCGCCGACCACGCCCGCGCCATCACCTTCTGTATCGGCGATGGAGTCATGCCGGGCAATACCCACCGCGGTTATGTCCTCAAGCGCCTGCTCCGCCGCGCGGCAGTCGATGGACGCGGTCTGGGAATCGAGAAAGCCTTTATCAACGATCTGGTACCGCTGATCACCAACATTATGGCAGGAGCCTTCCCCGAACTCAAAACGCAGACAGCACAGATCAAAGAGACCATTCTCAATGAAGAGGAAAAATTCCTCTCGACTCTGGAGAAAGGACTCACCATTATCGACCTGGCCATCAACAAGACCCGTAAAGAGAAGCTCTCCACCTTCTCTGGAGCTGATGCTTTTGAACTCTACGATACCTACGGTTTTCCGTATGAACTTACCGAAGAGGTAGTTCAAAAAGCCGGCTTCGACGTCGACCGTGAAGGCTTTGACGAGGCGATGAATCAGGCCAAGGAGACCGCCAGAGCCGGAGCCAAGATGAAGGGTGATGTCTTCAGCAAAGGGCCTCTGACCGAGGTCAAGAAACTCACCAGTGAAACCCTCTTTACCGGTTACGACTCTCCCTCCCTCGATGACACCAGGGTTCTCGCCATTATCAAGGGTGAAGAACTCGTAACTTCGGCAGAGAGCGGAGATGAGATCAGCCTGGTACTTGAAAAGACCTCGTTCTATGGTGAATCTGGGGGCCAGGTCGGTGATACCGGAACCATCGTCGGGCTGAACAACCTTGAATTCTCAGTCAAAGACACCGAAAAACTGGACGGCATCTTTATCCATATCGGTACAGTCGAATCAGGGCAGATTCAGGTTGAGCAGTTAGTAAGCTGCCGGGTAGACGAGCAGCGCCGGATGGATATCTGCCGCAACCATACCGCTACCCACCTTCTACACAAAGCCTTGCAGGAGATTATCGGTCCGAGTGCGGTACAGAAGGGTAGTTTCGTCGCTCCAGACAAGCTGCGCTTTGACTTCCAACACAACAAAGCCCTCACCCCGGATGAACGACGTCGACTCAATGAACTGGTAAACTCCTACATTCTGGGAGCCAGTGAGGTAACGACCACAGTCACCAGCCAGGAAGAAGCCAAAGCTGCCGGCGCCACCGCCCTCTTTGGTGAAAAATATGGCGACCAGGTGCGTATGGTAAAGATCGGCGACTACTCTACCGAACTCTGCGGCGGTACCCATGTCAGCAATACCGCCCTCATCGGCTCCTTCGGCGGGGTCAACCATGAAGCCGTAGGCGCCGGCATCCGGCGTATCGAAGCGGTTACCGGCCATTACGCCCACCGCATGATGCGCCGACTCTCAGCTATTCTGATGAACATGAGTCTGGATTTAAAGGTTCATATCGATGACCTTGAAGACAAAGTAAAGACCATGCTCAATACTGAGAAGGAACTGAAGAAGGAACTAGCCACCCTCAAGAGCGAAGTGGTCAAAAACAGCCTTACCGACATCACCCCGATCAGCCTGAAAGATATCACCTACGCCACGGTCAATGCCGGAACGGTACTGGGCAAAGATCTGACTGCCGCTGCCGATACAGTCAGGAAACAGCTCGGAAGTAGCGGCATCGGAGTCATTGTCGGAGCCGACGCCGAGAAGGTCGGTATTGTCGTCACCGTCGGTAAAGACCTTGCCCCTAAACGGATAAAAGCCGGCGATATTGTCAAAAAAATCGCGCCGATCGTCGGTGGCGGCGGCGGCGGCAGACCCGATATGGCGCAGGCCGGAGGCAAAAATCCAGAGAAGCTGGAGGAGATGCTCGCCGCAGTCGAGCCTGCTATCAGTGAGCTACTCCAGTAAGGATAAGCACATTATTCATACACATTATATTTCAAAGCTTATGATATATATCATAAGCTTTTTTTATTGACAACACCCACCGCCAGACGTATATTTATACAAAATATATAAACATAAACCTTTTACCACATATTCATCAAAAAGACACGGGGAGACCACCATGAATAACGACGAAACCAACAATAATGCCTTTATAATTCCAGACATCTCTACAGACGCAAGCGTAAGTACAACCACCCAAGCTAACACCGGCACTTCCACAGACCAATCCGAAATAAAACAACAAGAAGAAGAGAGAGATAGCGTTAGATATGCCGTCTCCGATCTAGCCCGTTCTACCTTCTGGCTCAAACTCATAACCATCCCAATAATCTTTATTTGTGGGTTTGGAGCTATTCTAGCACTTACGACACTAACCTTCAGAGGGGGCTCTGAAGGGGCGCTCAAAGGACTCTGTATGCTTACTCTAGCCTGTAGCTGCTGTCTTCCCGTTATTGGTAGTATCAGCCTCTGGAAGAGCGCCAATAGGATAAGACGCGCCAGCCTGACCGGAGAACAGAGTACTGCCCTTTCCGGTATCAAATACCTCAACAATTTCTTTAAATTTATGGGCATTAACGCCATAATTATTCTCATAGCCGGATCCGGTTATTTTCTTTCTTCATACTTGAGATAACATCTATTACCACCAGAATTACGGAAAGAATCTAATATAACTCAAACCCCCAACAAGGAGATAAAATGTTCGGTAAATTAGCTGACAATGACGACTCTCTCTCCAACCCGGTAGGCAAAAGAATAGGCAGAGCCTTACGCGCCGGTGCAACCTGGCAGATAATAATCGCTATTGCTGGTATACTCATAAGTCTATTATACTTATTAGGTTTTGGTATATTTTACCGAAACCCTTTTGCTATCCTGGTTGGCGTGTTGGAACTGTATGCCAGCTACAGACTCCTCAAAGCCAATATCGTCGCCGGAAAAGCAGCAAAAAACGGCGATTTATATGACGTTACCGATGCCCTCGCCAGCTATGGTTTATACTTTAAACTCTACTGTATTTGTTTTCTTATAGCTTTATTGGCCAGCATTGGCGCTCCGCATTTCTCGAATTCATAGTATTCTTAATCTATCCCGGCAAACCGTCCTTTTAAAATAGCATAATTTTGCCACCATCATCTCAAGTAAATAAAGGTTTCCAGATGCATAATAATCCTGATTACAACCCTACTGCCGCCCAGCTCGCCCAAGCTCTCAATAAAAGTGCTGGCTGGCAGGTTCTTATCGGTATTGCAACTATATTATTGGCTATTATCAGTATACTACTCAAAGAGTATTTCGGAATAGCGCTGGGGCTAGCAATGATAGGCGCCAGCTACAATCTACTCAAAGCAAATATGCACGCCACTCAAGCCCAAACCAAAGGCGACCTGTATGATGCTTCGGAAGCATTCAGAGCAATCAGCCTCTACTTCAAGATTAGTGCCATCGTCATAAGCTGTTATTTAATTATCCAACTTACTTTACTTATTATCATCTTTTTCCGTCCCGATCTGCCGGCGTACTAACTATACCTATCTCAAGCCTCCAGGTATTCCACCCTAGATGTTGGCAACCGAGAAATAATGAGTAGCCCGCAAAAAAGGCTAATAATATTTAGTCTTTACATTATCGCCTCTACTACTATTGACTAATTTTGTAACATAAGTTATAGTATAACATACACCTTTGGAATATTAATACGGGAGAAAGCATGAATACTGCGCAAAATGAATCTCACTCCGATTCCACCCAACAAGACGCCACCTTTGGCGGTACCTTGAACAACAACGGGATAGTCCAGGATATTGCTTTGGCTATCTATAAGTATAATATCTGGGTAATGCTGGCAGGGTACACCTCCCTGATTATCTCTATCCTGCTCTCGCTGACCATTGTTGCGCTGGTTGTAACGTGGATAGGTATCTGGCTCGGCATTCTCCTGATCCGCTCTGCAAAATCAATCAAAACAGCCTATACCACCGGGAGTATCTACGATCTGGAGTATGCCTTCTCCCAGCTCAATCTCTACTTCAAAATCACGGGTATTGTCAGCCTTATCATGTTAATCCTCGGTCTATTCGCCTGTGTCATCGGCGGTGCCTTCTATCTTTCAACCAATTAAAGGAGCCGATATGAGTTTTGCTAATCCTGCCCCTGAGAACAATAACAACAGTACAAACCAGGAAAACACACCCGGCACGGGAGACACTACTATAATTACCGAGAGAATCATCAACGCTTTTACCCAGAACCGAGGGTGGGTAAGTTTTGTCGCCATTCTCGGCCTGATCGTGGCAATTCTCAGCCTTATTCAAGCCCTGTTTCAATCAGACGTTATCGGCGTTATTGTTGGTATCGTCGGTCTCATCTCCGCGATATTCCTGTTCACAGCGTCACGGAGCATGCAGCGCGCCTACACCAGCCGCTCCCTCGACGAGGCCAAAGATTCCCTGTCCAATCTCGGCAAGTACTTTATGCTCAACATACTCTTACTGCTCAGTGGCTTTGCCCTAATCCTCTTCTTACTTATCCCGGCGGCTTTAATCGCCTTTATCCATACGGCTCAATAACGCTTATGACCCACGAAAACCGCACCTCTGAATATAATGAAATAGCGCCAGACCTCACCGACGACGATTTGAGTGAAGAGATCAATATTATACCCCAAGAATACAGCGAAGATGTCGGTATCGTCGGCGAATATGACGAAGCGGGAGAAGAAGAAATCTCCCTGCTCACCACAACCTCACCAAGTACCTGCGTCACAGAATTTCCGTTATCTAAAGAGCTCAAAGAATTGTCAGAAAAACGTATCACCAATCTGATCCTGCTCGATAAGCTAGAGGAGAAGCGAGCCGCCTTTAAGGAGAGCAAAGGTGAGTTGCCGGGAATCGGCGCTGAGCTCAACCGCCAGAGCAGTGAATACCGCCAGCTACCGGAAAAAACCGAACTTATCAAGCGTTTTGAACTCTTCAAAGAGAAGATTGAAAAGACCAGAGCCGCAGAGAAGGAAGCCCGTGAACAGGCTGTAATTGCAGGCGAAGAGTCAACCAAAATTCTTATCACCCCGGAGCTGCAACAAGCCTGGCAATTAGGCAACGATCAGTACAAGCTCCTCTTTGAGCGCTTTGAACTAGGCAAGGAAATCATCCCCAACACCCAGAAATACCTTAAAAGTGAACCGCTATACAATATGCTCATTGCCTCAGGCTATGCTGCTGAACAGTTATTCTCCATCGCGATATACTCTCTAGCTCTTGAGAAATGGTCGGATATGCTCAAAAATACCCGAAAACAGGAGCAACAGAATATCAAAAAACTCAGCGCAAAATCCAGCGGTATCTTCAAACGCACAACTAAAGAATCTCAGGAGAAGATGACCAAGGCCGAGAATAGCGTCCTCTTCTGCACCAATATTATCGCTACCATCAACAAGGAGTTGCAGAATCTGGACAAGAAGTTAATAAGTGAATTTTGGAAATGCTATGAATTCTGCGCCTGTCTGCTGATCAGCAAAAAACTTGATGCCAGACGTGAGCCGATCATTCGCGTTTTCATTCGCCATGCGCTGCTGGGACACGCACCCTGGTTTATCCCGTCAGAGCTTTCAAAACTACTGCTCAAAGACTGTATTGAAGATGTTATCCGCGAACTGCCCCATACTCAGGAAACCAACAAAATCCTCTACGCTGATGAATACCTCGAACAGATAATTGCCAACAACATTACCGGTTCTATCGATGAAGAACTAGAGCTCACCGGCAGAAACAGTCCGGAGTGGCATGCTGACAAAGCCATAAGGCGTATCTCCTACAGCAAGAATCGCGCTATGATTCTCAGTGAGATCCGCGCTGATCTACTGCAAAAGATCCGTACCCTGCGCGCCAAACAGAAGGAAGACACCCTCCGTCTTGACAAGATGCTCAAAACCGCCCCTGACTATAAAAAGCAGCGCAACATTCTCCTCCAGTCCAACCAACGCCACAAGGTCGAGGCCGCACGTTACGAGCGCATTATTGAGAAGATTGACGAGATAGAATTACCCTCACTCAAGAACAAAGCTTTGATTGCCAAAGAGAAGTTACAAGAGAGTGGCACCAAGCAGAATCCCTTTGTTATTGCGCGCCGCGAAGCTCAGGCCATTCACCGCGTCTGCCGTCTCTGCGCCCGACTCAAAGATCCGTTCCTGCCCTTTGTCCTACGTGAATCATACAAACTCAAAGCCGAACTCCTCAACAACCGCAAAGAAATGACCGAGGTACTCAATTACATCGAGTACGCTGATAAGCATATTTTTCACGAGACTCTGGTAAACGCCAAGAAAGAGGCCTCACGGATCTACCTTAGAGTCTCTCCAGTAGTATTGATAACCCCAAGTTGCGGTTTTATCGGCTACTCTTGGAATCCTCGCAGCGGAGTAGAAGCCGGCAAACTCGTCGTCCCCGGTTACTGTCCCCGCTCCAACATCAAGGAACGAATGATCTACAATATGCTGGCGGACTTCCGTTGGGACACCAGCAAAGCTGAAGCCGGCATTGATCTGCTCACCAGTGACACTCTGGTCGCCGCCTACTCAACCTGCCGCTGGAATTACCGAAAAAAGAAGAAAGAGAACCGCGAGAAAGCGCTGATCTTCAACGACCAGAATGACCGCACTAACTGGCGCCGACACTATGAACTCTTCCTACAGAGTGCCAATGACGCTGGCAAAAAACTCTTCTACAAAAATTATGAAGTATACGAGATGATCCTCAAGTATATCGGCCTCCCCGACGGCCAGGAACGCCTCAGAAAATAAAGCCAACAAAACAACTGCTCCGCATGCAGAACAAAAAGACGTCTATTAGTGTATCTAAATCATTGATAAAGACTATGAAAATCACGTAAGTGATTTTTTAACTTTTTCAAAGTTTTCAGGCCTGAAGATCTTGATGCCCGTATTAAGGGTACAGACAGCCTCCAAAAAAAATGTATCCAGGAAGAATTGACTCACCTAGAGCGCCAGGCGATAAATCGCCACCCCATCCTCAACATTCAACCGCTTGATCGCACCTCGTGGCATAAGCCCCAGACATTTCTGCGCCATCTCCTCCAAGCGTGACTCATCGAAGAACGCATACTCCCGCAGATGACTCTTCAGCCCCAGAGCAATAAACCAATCCCGCAAAGCCTGAATCGCCCCGGCTATCTTCGCGCGCGTACTCCCGGAGTTTATACCCCATACCTTCGCGGCAAAGCGCTCAAACCGTGGCAGATTATACTCCGCCACATACTCCATCCACGCCGGAGTCAGTATAGCCAATCCTTCACCATGAGCGATATCCCAGATCGCACTCAACTCATGCTCCAGGCCATGGCAGGCCCAGTCCTGTACCCGCCCGACACCGAGGCTGTTATTATGCGCCACCATACCGGTAAGCATCAATTCCGCCCGGTAATCGTAGTTCAACGGATCAGCGATAGCCTTGGGCGCAATGTCTATCACCGTCTGCATTGCCGCCTCACAGAGCCGATCGGTAAGTTCCACATGCTCAGATGAAGAGAAATAACGCTCCATAATATGTGAAAGCATATCCGCCGCCCCACAGGCTGTCTGAAAAGCCGAAAGAGTAATTGAGAGTTCGGGATTAAGAATTGCGAATTTTGGTACCACCGCCTGCCCTTTGGCCGAAACCTTACGCTCAGTACTCGCTTCAGAGATCACTGAGCCGTTACTCGACTCACTACCAGCAGCCGGAATAGTCAGAATTACGCCTACAGGCAGAGCCTTCTCAACTACCTCTTTGTGCAGGAAGAAACGCTCCCAAATATCCCCGTCATTAGCGACCCCAATGGCAATAGCCTTAGCACTATCGATTACCGAACCACCACCTACGGCCAGGATCAGCCCCACTCCTTCACGTTTACAGAGTTCCACCCCAGCTCGCACCAGTTCCAGACGCGGATTGGGTTGCACCCCGCCGAGCTCGACATACTCTATTCCTTCGCGTGCGAGCGCCTCGGTCACCCGGGTATATAGACCACTACGCTGGATACTTCCGCCCCCATAATGCAACAGCACCTTCTCCGCCCAGACCTTTACCTCTGAGCCGACTTTCTCCTCGGTCCCCCGCCCGAAGACAATCTTGGTCGGCACCTGATATACAAAATTCTCCATTCTGCTCCTCCTTCCCTACGCTCTATCCCGCAGTAAAATAAATTCCTACTCAGACACCCCAGCCCCCATCGCCGAACCGCAGCGCTACTATCAGGATACCATACCTCCTGCAAGATTACAAGTAGTCGCCGATTCACACGAGGAAAAACCGGATAAAATAAAGGAATTAATATATTTCCGCTTCTTGACACCCTGCAACATACCTGATATCCTATTATCAGTATTATATATAGCTGAATATTCTAATAGACACAGGAGTTAAAATTGGCAAAGAACAAGATAAGACAGGAGAGAATTGAGAAATTAACCAAGCTTAGAGAGTTGGGAGTAGATCCATTCGGCTCAAAAGTTGAGATTACCGGTAATATAGAGCATGTACGCTCGCTCTGTCCGGAGGGTGAAGTCGAGCTCGAAGACGCCCCGATAGTTACTATCGCCGGCAGAGCAGTTGCCGTGCGCAATATGGGTAAGAGCGTCTGGATTGATATCAAAGACCGCTCCGGCAAGGTACAGATAAATCTACTTCAGAAGAGAATTGAGAATTTCGAGCAGACCAAACTCCTGGATATCGGTGATTTTCTAGAGGTCAGCGGACCGATTATGAAGAGCCGCCGCGGTGAGATAACCATCTTTTCCAGTTCGTTCAGAATCATCTGCAAGAGTCTCGAACCGCTCCCAGCCAAATTCAAAGGGCTCAAGGATGTTGAGATTCGCTACCGTCGACGCTATCTTGATCTCGCCGCCAATGACGAAGCGCGCAACAACTTTGTCAAGCGCTGCAAAATCATCACCTATGTCCGGGAATTCCTTGACAACCGAGATTTTCTTGAGGTCGAGACTCCAATGCTGCAGAGTATCTATGGTGGAGCCGCCGCCCGTCCTTTTACCACTCATCATAACGCACTGGATATTGATCTCTTCATGCGCATCTCTCCCGAAACCTACCTCAAGCGCCTCCTGGTAGGTGGTATGGATCGGGTATACGAGATCAACCGGAGCTTCCGCAACGAGGGTATCGACACCTCCCACAATCCTGAATTCACCATGATTGAAATCTATCAGGCTTACGCCGATTTCACCGACATGATGGATCTAACTGAGACCCTAGTAAGTTCCTGCGCCGAGAAGATCCTCGGCACCACCAAGGTGGAGTACGGCGGACAGGAGATAGACTTCAAAGCGCCCTGGCCGCGCAAACGCATGAGTGAACTGATCCAGGAGTATGCTGGAGTTGACAGCACCGATCTGGAAGCAATGCGCACACGGCTACAGAAAGCTGGTTTCGAAGCTGCCGATGTTGCAGATCTACCCCGTGGCAAACTGATGGCCAAGATTATGGATGAGATCGTCGAGGGACGGTTGATTCAGCCGACCTTCGTCACCCACTACCCGGCGATCCTCAACCCGCTCTGCAAGCGCAATGCCGAAGACCCAGAATTTACCGATCGCTTCGAGGTCATAGTTGCAGGCATGGAACTCGGTAATGCCTTCTCCGAACTCAACGATCCTATCGATCAGCTTGCACGTTTCGAGGAACAGGTAACGCCTGCGGACGAAGAAGGATACTGTAACGCGATAGATTATGATTACGTCTCCGCGCTCGAGGTCGGTATGCCGCCGGCCGGCGGACTCGGTATCGGCATAGACCGTCTGGTAATGCTGCTTACCGGCCAGACCAGTATCAGAGAGGTTGTATTATTCCCCACCATGAAACCACGGACTGCTGCCGAGCAGCAGGCACTTGATGAAGCCGAAGACAACGCAGATGATGAGGATACAGAGGAATAACCATGGATATCAACCAGAATGAGATTGATGCGCTACTCAATGGAGGTGGTCTACCTGAGGACAAGGATGAAACCGTAGATGCGGCAGCAAGACTTGCGCAAATCGAAAAAGAGAATGCCGCTGCACTGAATATCGAACCTGACGCTCCAGTTCCCAGCCCCAAACCTGAGACCGCACTCAATTCTGCTCCTGCCGCTACACCGCAGCCAGCAGCGATTAATCCAGGTAGTGAGCTACCGGTAGTGGACACCAGCTCGCTTCTTAGCAGTAACACCGATCCACTGGTGCAAACCCGTGCAGCGCAGAAGATCTTATTTGAGGTCTTCAGCGCTATACCGGAGCGCGAGGACAGAAGCCGTCTGCTCAACTGGGCCAATGACGCCTTCATCAAGTCCAAATTCTTTTAGACCTCTGCTCCCTGCCGCTACGAAGGAGATTTTATCATGAGCTTTCCCCAAAGGCGCTTACGCCGGCTACGTTCGAGTAAGCACCTGCGCCGTCTTCTCGCTGAGACCACGCTTACTGTTAACGATCTTATCATGCCGCTCTTCATTGTCGAAGGCAAAAACGTCAGGGACGAAATACCGGCCATGCCCGGTCAGTATCATTACTCGATCGATATGCTTGAAGATATAATCACCGAGTTACTCCAAGCAGGGATTAAAGCAGTACTAATTTTCGGTGCGAGTTCACACAAAGACAGCCATGGCAGTACCGCCTGGTCCTCAGAAGGCATTACCCAACTGGCGGTCAAGAAAATCAGAAAGATCGCCCCCGAACTTATCATCATCACCGACACCTGCCTCTGCGCCTATACCGATCACGGCCACTGCGGAATAATCAAAGACAACCGCATCCACAATGACGACAGTCTAGAACCACTCTGCAAGACCGCCCTCTCGCAGGCTGCTGCTGGCGCCGATTTTATCGCCCCTTCAGATATGATGGACGGTCGGGTCGCAGCGATGCGCCAACGGCTGGACAATGCCGGATTTGACGAGTGCGGAATCATTGCCTACAGCACAAAATTCGCTTCCAGTTTTTATGGCCCCTTCCGCGAAGCTGCCGACAGTTCACCTCAATTCGGCGACCGTCGCAGCTACCAGATGCAACCCGGCAATAGCCGCGAGGCAATCCTTGAAAGCCTGCTGGATGAAGCAGAGGGAGCCGATATGCTCATGGTCAAGCCCGCTCTAGCCTATCTGGATATCATCAGTGCCATTCGCGCGCGCACCCTTTTGCCTCTGCTCTGCTATAATGTCAGTGGTGAGTATTCTATGGTAAAAGCGGCCGCGCAGCAGGACTGGATCGATGAAAAAGCGGTTGTGCTGGAAACGCTTCTCGGTATGAAACGCGCAGGAGCCGATATTATAATCACCTATCACGCTCTAGACGCCGCCCGCTGGCTGCGTGATGCGAGCCACTAAGGTGGAGCTTCGAGCCACCTCCCCCGCGAAGATCAATCTCTTTCTGGAGATACTGGGAAAACGTGACGACGGGTATCATGATTTAATCTCGGTCTTTCAGACCATCCCCCTGTACGATACCCTCAGTGTCCTCCCGGCCAAAGAGCTGCAACTGGAGTGTACGACCCCCGGCGTCCCCACCGATAGTTCAAACCTTATTCTCCGCGCCGCGTCGGCTCTACAGCACCACTGCGCAGTAAATTACGGTGCCAGTTTTCATCTTAGCAAACAAATACCTCACGCTGCCGGACTCGGCGGCGGCTCAAGCAATGCCGCCACCGCGCTTATCCTGCTCAACCAGCTCTGGGGGCTAAAACTCAGCCAGGCAGAATTATCGACTATCGGCGCTGAAATCGGCTCAGACGTACCCTTCTTTATCTACGGCGGTGTCTGCCTCTGCCAAGGGCGCGGCGAGATCATCACCCAGCTAACCGAGGTTGAACCGTTAAAAGTCCAACTTCTCTCCCCGGACTGGGGCATCTCAACCCCGGCAGCATTCTCCCGGCTCAACCCCAAGGATTTTAATCAAGTCCGCATCGCCCCCTTCCTCAGCTTACTCTGCCAACAAAACCGCGACCTGCACGCCCTGTACCAGGCAAGTTTCAACCGTTTCGAAGATATCGCCTTTTCCCTTGAACCGCGCCAAAAAGCGTTACAAAAGAGACTCCGTGAGCAACAGCAAATGGCGCGCATGAGCGGCAGCGGTTCAGCCGTCTGGATAATCCCCAACCCTACTCTCCCACCCCTTGCCAGCCTGCTGCAACCTGACTGCCGACAATTGCTCTGATCCGAGCAATTGTTAGTTCTATATTAATTGCTTGCCGGAAAACCACTTATTTGCTACAATCATTTATCAATATGTATAATATGCGCATTTTCTACTAGCTTGCAAGATAAAAGAGAGATTATGGATACTGACTTTTTCCGATCAAATAAACGCAGAAAAGTTGAGAGCCTAGGTAAAGCACCCGGCGAACTATTTGACTACGATCTAGACAATACTCAAGAAGCCAGGGTCTATCATACTTACTATAACGAAGAGAATTACCACCGTAATTATATCGAAACCCCATACGATCTCAAAGCGCTCAAGGTAAAAGACCATATTAACTGGATACAGATTACCGGCTATGATCTAAATATAATCGAATCCATCGGCAGACAATTCGATATCCATCCTCTGGTTCTGGAAGATATTAATGAACGCGTTCGAACGCCCGAAAATTCAATCTACCACCAAATACTGCTTCATCACCATGAATGTATACTTCTTCGACGAAAGCAAAGCCAAAATTATTCAGAGCCGTTTCAGCCTGCTGCTGCTCAAGGACTTCGTCCATCACCTTCCACGAGTTCAGTTCAAAGTATCTGGAAACCATTATCAATCGTCTCCAACACGGTCTGGGTAAAATTAGGCAGAATGGAGCTGACTACTTCTCATATATTATGATCGACGGTATCGTCGAACCAGATTTTTTCCACACTTCAGATAGTCGGCGAAAAAACTTGACGCTATCGAACTCGATATTTCGCATCAGGAACAAGACAATATCCTTACGCTTATCCACCGTATCAAGCACCAGCTTATCGTTATGCGCCGGGGCATCTGGCCACTGCGTGAACTTCTCGGCGCCCTGATACGCGACCGGCGACGAGCATCACCACTTTACCTATAAAGTGTACGCCCTTTCTACGCGATCTGCACGATCATGCCCTGCAGGCCGCCGAAAATCAATGAATCCTTACGCGATGAGACGATCAGCTTGATCGACCTTTACCTCAACAGTATCGCCAACAACCTCAACCAAGTAATGAAGATATTGAGTATCATCGGTACCATCTTCCTCCCGCTCACCTTTATCACCAGCCTCTACGGGATGAATTTCAAAGACATGCCCGAACTGGATTCGCCGTATGGCTATCCGGTAGTAGTCGGGGTGATGCTACTTATCGCTGGCTCCATGCTCTATCTCTTCAAGAAGAAGAAGTGGCTATAGCAATCAAATCCACAACTGAAACAGTCAGTAAATATCAACATATTGACTAAATCAAGCAAAAGGATTATAATAAAATAATCCGAGATTATTATTCATTAAATGAATACTATTTGTTATATTATGAGAATTATATGCCAAAATCTTTGAGTATTTATAACAAGCAAAAAATAATCCTGCTTCTTATCACTACAATCCTGATTACCAGTTTTGTAATTACCACAACTGTTAATTACCTGACAACGAGGGATGCCTTACGCAAATCGTTAATCAACGACGTAATGCCAACAACCAGTGAAGCAATATATTCCAGAATAAAATTAGAATTACTCCCACCCATAATTGCTTCATCACGAATGGCCAAAGACTATTTTATTATCGACTGGCTAAAAGGTAATGAAAATAACAGGCAGGCTCTTACCAGATATTTAAAAGATATAATGACTGAATACAACGCAATAAGCAGCTTTCTCGTTTCAGACAAAACCTCATTTTACTATAATTCAGCCGGAGAAAGATTTTTAGAGACCAAGGATTGTGAAGCTGCTCAATGGTACTTCAAATTCATTGAATCAAATAATAAATTTGCATTAAACTGTACAAAGAATGAGAGACTCGAAGATCTTCCAACCCTGTTTATAAACTTCAGGGTATTTGACAAAACAGATAATCCCATCGGTGTCGCCGGTATGGGAATTAATCTAAAAAACATACAGGGTATTATCAAAGATATTAATAAACAATACCACAGAAATATCTTCTTTACAGACTCATCAGGACAGCTTATTCCAGATTTTGCCTTATCAGCTATTGCCAGTGAGCATTATACGAACTCAGGAGATTTTTCAAAGACTCTGCAGAAAACCCGCCAAAACAAAACCCATTCCTTTGATTTCCAGACCAAGAATTCAAATATCCTGGTTAACTCCAACTATATTCCTGAGCTTGACTGGTATTTATTTGTTGAGATAAATGAATCTGAAGCAATGTCAAATATTAACAAAGTAACTATAATAAATATAGTGATCAACTTCATTGCAATATCGCTGTCAATACTACTTGTATATCTCACTGTTGCATTTTTTCATAAAAAAATACAGCATTTAGCCATTACCGACAACCTTACCAAGGTTTACAACAGACCATTTTTTGAATATACTCTAACCAATGCTCTTAATCTCAGAAAACGTGATAAAAAACCATTATGTGTTTTACTCATTGATTTTGACCACTTCAAAATTATCAATGATAAATATGGACATCTAAAGGGTGACCAGGCACTGATTGAGACTACCCGGATAATACAAAAAAGCATTCGAAAATCAGATCATCTTTGCCGCTGGGGCGGTGAAGAATTTGTTGTATTATCCCATAATTGCTCCTTAGAGCACGGTTACGAGCTGGCGGAGAAAATTCGCCAAAATATAGAAGTTACGAAAATAATTAAAAAACCTGAGCTACCCCTTACAGTAAGCATAGGTCTAAGTGAAGCTCTTGACACAGACAATCTAGAGTCATTATTATCCAGGATAGACAAAGCACTGTATGCTGCAAAAAATTCTGGACGAAACTGCGTAAAAACCATACCGCCAAAGCCCTAGCAGTTACCCATAATTCTCAGATAGTTTCCGGGTAACTGCTTTTTATTAGAGACAAAACACTAAAGGCAAAATTTATCGGGAAAGATTTTTTTTCAGAACGATACCATTAGCTTTCTTCCAACCATTACGGTTGTAAAAAGTAATAGCCGGAGTATTATCTTTATCCGCCCAGAGCTGCATTCGTTTTGCCCCTGCCCCGCATTGAGCCCACTCCTCCAACCTCTCTAAAATTTTACGTCCAAGGCCTTTACCACGATGCAGCTTTGTAACCACGACATCCTCGACCCAGACAGAGATACCGCCCATAGCTGTAGAGAGCACCGTCTGCCCGGAACACATCCCGACAACCTCACCATCCACTTCAGCGACTATGATACAGGCCTTCTGCTCTGGAGCTGCTAAGAGTAAGTCGATTCCTGTTCTATGCTTTTCTTCATCAAAATCAAAATCCTCCTCGAGCTCGGTAAGCTCTTTGAGCAGACCGACCATTGAATCAATATCGCTGTATGTAGCGCGTCTGAAATTATACATATGTCCTCCACCTCACTCCTTATACCCAGCCATGATTCTTCATAGTACGATACACCCTGTCAACAGCTATAAGCGTACAAGCCATATCCAGAGTCAGTCCTTTTTCTTCCGCAACATTCCATGCTTCATCCAAATTTTTGCCTATAGAGGACTCGATTGTTCTATACACATCATGATGCGTAAGCTTACTGGTGGCTGTTGGGTGAGTATACTCCTCACAGGAGGCAATCACACCTCCGGCATTAGCGATTATATCCGGCACTACCGTAATACCTCTTTCTGTCAACATATTTAAAGCAGCATAAGTTGTTGGGAAATTTGCTCCTTCGATAACATATCTGGCCTTGATCACGGCAGCTTTATTCTCACTTATTGAGTCATTAATAGCAGCCGGTATCATGACATCACACTCCACAGCAA
The DNA here is from genome assembly GCA_963556115.3 of Planctomycetota bacterium. Lineage (GTDB taxonomy): Bacteria > Planctomycetota > SZUA-567 > SZUA-567 > SZUA-567. The sequence goes on from CAUVYI020000012.1 coordinate 39,680, forward strand.
AGAAATCCAGAAGAGCCGCCTGAGAGTTGCAAAAGCCTTTTACAGTTCCATGTTTTTTCACATATTCACAGATAGCCACAACATCTATGCCCTCTTTTTCAATAACCACACCATCTTTATCAGCAACTGCAATAATCACTGCACCTTCAGCAATCAGGAACTTCGCAGCATTAGATCCAACATTACCAAATCCATGAATAGCGACCTTCACACCTTCAAGACTCTTGCCTTCACGTTTAAGACAGGATTTTGTTACGTAATAGACTCCGTAACCTGTTGCTTCTGTTCTTCCGGGAAGCCAACCTGGAACGCCTTCAGGCTTACCTGTAACCGAAGCCGGATTCTTTGTCTCATCATATATCACCACCATCTCACTCGGGCCAGTGCCCACATCGGGAGCCGGTACATACCTCGTCTTACTCAACATTCCGCGGTAGTGATGCGCGTACTCACGCATTATCGCCCGTTTTACGCCGCGCTCAAACTCCGGGTCATACTCATCTTTATGCATCATACGGTAAGCCTGAGCCATATCAAACTGAATCCCTGTCTTGGCTCCTCCCAGCTCCAGCTCGACCAGAGCAGTCTTAAGAGTCATCAACCGCGCCAGCTCCATTGTCTCACCGGTATTAACATCTTCAGAAATCCTGATACCACCTTTATAAATACCCCGAGCTCTATTATGAAACGCGGTACACCCCCATACACTGAGCGGGAATCCGCCAATATTAGGATGAAGTCTGTATACATGCAGATCCTGCGGAGCGATAAGATTCTCTATCTTCGCGCTCTCAATACCGAGAATTTCTCCAGTCTTTCTGATATTGATAATCGAACGTGAAGGCTCCTGTAGCGCATTAAAAATTCCGTCTACTGCTGTTTCTGAGTTCATGCTTTCCCTTTCGTAAACCAACAAAATAAAATGAAAAGCAAACACATATAGTACTAAACACCAAAACCAAAAAAAATTGACCAGGAAAGTATTGAGCATACTCAATACTACTCCTAGTCGCAGACTATGTTAGAGGGCTTCTTCCGTCAGTATCAACTAAGCCAAAGCTCCAGCATTACCACTTACCTTGAGAATCAACTACCAGTCAAAGCCCTGATTGTAAGTTACTTCTACTACTTCTTATTTTACCTTCACAGTACAAAGGCAAAATCTAACCTATAGCATCAATTCCGGTCTCACCGGTTCTGATTCTATAACACTCTTCAAGATTAGTCACAAAGATCTTACCGTCACCGACATTTCCGGTTCTGGCTGCGGAGACAATAGCATCGATAGTCTTGCTGACAAATTCATCGTTGACCGCGATCTCAATACGCATCTTCTTGAGAAGATTAACCTCTATATCTACCCCACGGTAAGACTCATGATAACCTCCCTGCTGTCCGCAGCCCAGAGCATTGGTCACAGACATCTTCCTAATTTCAGCCTCCCAGAGCTTCTGCTTTACATCAGTCAAACGCTCCGGCTGAATATATGCTACTATTAATTTCATATTATTCTCCAAAAATCGGTATCATCAATTAAATTAACAGGTCTGAGCGCACAACCAACACGCGCAATAACCGCTCAGACCTGCGCAAAATCAGCAGAAAACCACATTACTCGTTGGCGAAGATTTGGAAACCGCTGTAAGCTTCACTTCCATGCTCGGTAATATCCAGACCCTTGAGTTCTTCATCTCTGTGCGCACGCAGACCAATAGTGTACTTGATCAGAGTAAAGAGGACATACCCGGTTCCAAACGCCCAAGCAAAGCCCACACCGATACCGATGGCTTGCGCCTTGACAGCCGCAAAGAAGGCAGCAGAATCAGTAATATTTGTACTGAAGAAACAGTAGGCGAAGGTACCCCACGCCCCACAGACACCATGCACACTAACCGCACCTACAGGATCATCGACCTTGAGTACATTGTCAATGAAGAGTACACTCAACACAACCAACACACCTGCGACCAGACCAATAGCGATTGCTCCCCAGACGGTAACACAATCTACCGCGGTACAGATAGCTACCATACCTGCAAGGAAACCGTTTATCGTCATCGAAGCATCAGGCTTCTTGATGATCAACCAGATTGTAAGCAGTGCACCGATAGCACCGGTTGCGCCGGCAATATTGGTCATTACCGCAATACGAGCCAGATTACCGTCGAAGGTAGTAGTAGAACCGGGGTTGAAGCCGAACCAACCGAACCAGAGTATCAGCGCGCCCAGTGCCGCAAGTGGCAGATTGTGTCCAGGGAAGGCTCGTGCCTTGCCGTCAGGACCATACTTACCGATACGTGGGCCAAGAATAATCGCTCCTGCCAGCGCCAGCCAGCCACCGATTGAGTGCACCACGGTCGAACCAGCGAAATCATAGAAGCCAATATTTTCAAGCCAGCCGCCACTATCGAGCAGACTACCCCATGCCCAATTACCAAATACCGGATAGATAACCGCACAGATAACAATACTATAAGCAATATAGCCCACAAACTTAGTTCTTTCAGCCATCGCCCCAGACACAATTGTTGCAGTTGTTGCTGCAAATACACATTGGAAGAGCCAGAAGGCGAAACCCCAATCGGTCATATCGGTCGAACCGAGGAAGTATAGCGGCTCATCACCGGCAAACATAATGTGATAACCGATAGCCAGGTAAGCACAGGTACCGAAGCAGAAATCCAGCACATTCTTCATGATAATATTTACTGAATTCTTCGCCCGGGTAAAACCAGCCTCAACACACATGAACCCTGCCTGCATCATAAATACCAGAAATGCCGCAATACAGGTCCAGAGCACATTACCTCGATACTGCAGAATTTCTATATCATTGAGATAACGAAAAATAGTAACCTCTTCTCCCTTGACCTCGACCGTCTCCTCTATCGGTGAAGTCTCATCGACATACGATCCCGATACTGGAAGCTCCGCCTTGATCTCTTCCTGCGACTTGCCCTGGAACAACCCCTGATCATATTGTGCCATTGCCGCAACAATATTATCTGGTTCAGCAGCATTAAGACTCGCTCCGCAATACAGAGCTAACGTCAGCGCAATTAGCGCACTCACTACTCTCTTCATAACCAACCCTCTCTCTCTTCTCTCTCTCGCGCCTCTCTTTGTAGCGACAGCCCTCCTGTCATACAGTCACCTATACATGTATATCAGGAGTAGCTAACAAAATTAATAAACTATGCATGGCTTTAGTCAATCAGCGTTCCAGCAAGTGGCTTTTATGTTAAAATAATGCTATAAAGCTGCTGAACACTGCACTTAACACTTCAAATACCGGGTAATAAGCTTGTTTTCAGTACTGAGGAAAGAATCACCCAAGCTTACCGACAGCCAGCACTCAAAGCCTGACAAAATTGTCACACATATCAATTTTGAAGGATTATATTACAATTATGTATTTTTTTATCAAGATTTGAATATTATACTCATTTGACCAAAATAATCCCCTAACAATTGCCAGCAATAGTACTATCATGCTAATAATTAATATCACACAAATGTATAAAATACACAAACAACATTACAACAAGATATTATAATTATGGTAAAAAAATCAATGGAAAATATTGTCTACAAATTCGTGCTAATCTCAAAAAGCCACCGACCCTCATGACAAAATACACAAGAATGTATTATAATTATTCAATTATGCAATACATCTCATAAGCAAAGATACATTTTAGTACTTAATACAAGGGCCAAATATTTATGAGTATTATTTTACTTACAAAATATATCCCAAGCAAAAAGAGTGGTGTTTACATTAAATACAAACTAATAATCAAACCGCAGCTCATTATTACCACTCTATTTTTAATATAAATTTAATATTGGTACACCTCTTGCAATTTTACTACTGCCTCGGCTATAACGGCCAAAGCCTTGACAACCTAAAGACTACAAACAGGTATTCAGAGTAAAAGCCTGCTTGCAAACACCAATATTTATAGAGGAGAGAGAAATGGCAGTAAAGGGTGGACAGAAGGGCGGGATGTATAGACCCTTCTCCGATGCAGATGTACAGAAGTTAGATGAAGCCGTCAGAAACCTGCTTTCAGAATCAGGTATCCGGGTATACTCCAAGACGACACTGGATGTCTTCCAAAAAGCCGGGTTACCCATTGAGGATGGTAACCTGGTAAAGATTCCAAAGTCCTGTCTGGATGATTGCATCGCTTCTGCGCCGTCAAAAGTAGTATTATGTGGCCGCAGCGAAGAGAATGACCTTACCCTTGAAGCGAGTAATTGCTATCTGGGGACCGGCGGTACCGCGATCAATGTTCTAGATCTGGATACTGGCAACCGCCGGCCATCACTCAACAGTGATGTTGCAATGATGGCACGGGTAATGGATGCACTTGACTATATTAGTTTCTTCGTAATCAATGTATTCCCTAATGATATCAAAGGCGACGATCACGTGGATATCAACCGCTTCTACCATGCATTCAAAAATACCAGCAAGCATGTTATGGGCGGCATCTACGGAGCTCAGGGTCTACGTAACGTAGTCAAGATGGCCGCAGAGATTGCTGGCAGCATGGATGCACTCAGAGCCAGACCCTTTGTCTCCTTCATCACCCTGCTGATAAGTCCCTTCAAGATTGATGATATCTACGGAGAGTTCACCGCCTATGTGGCTCAAGAAGGCTTGCCCGTAGTCGTACCGACAGAACCGCTCTGCGGCAATACCTCACCAATCACAATGGCCTCAAATGTCACCATGCATATGGCCGAGACCTTGTCCGGGGTAGTACAGACACAGCTTATCAATAAAGGCACCCCAACAATCTGCGGCAGTGTCGGTACTATCACCAACCTCCGAACCATGGGGCATTTATCCGGCGCCATCGAGCGCGCCATGATCAACTCCGGGGTATCTCAGCTCGCCCAATACTACCAGTTACCGTACTACTCAACCGCCGGCATGACCGACTCTAAGACCGTTGACGCACAAGCAGGTTACGAGTCAGGAATGGGCAGCCTGCTTACAGCCATGAGTGGAGCCAACTATATCCATGATGCTGCCGGTCTGATGGAGTTCGATCTAACTGCGTCATATGAAAAATTAGTCATAGACAACGAGATCCTCTCGCGTACCGCCAGGGTTCTACGCGGTATTGAGGTAGATGAAGAGAGAATAGCACTGGATCTAATGAAGGAGGTAGGCCCTGCCGGCCACTACCTCGGTCAGGAGCACACTATCGACTTCATGTACGATGAATTTGCCGATTCCGATCCAGCCGCCTGTGACCGTGAATACCGTGAAAACTGGGAAGCCCAGGGCAGCAGAGACGCCTTCACCCGTGCCCATGAAAAAGCGGTTCAGCTTATCACGGAACACGCCCCGCTCGGTATTGACCCAGCAATAGACGCTAAAATTCGCAGCGACTTCCCGGATATCAAGGATGTCACTCTCTACCAGCAACAGAACACCCCGGAAACCAGCTGCTGTAGTAATTAACCGAAATAATCCTGGTTTGCCTGTAATTACCCGCCGGCAAACCAGGCTTAAATGACAATAACGTACAAAGACGTACATTGAATATACACCAGCATAGATTATTTACTTAGCAGCAAGAGGAGTTACTTATGTGTGGAATTGCAGGAATAATGCTCAAGTCACCCGCTGATATAGGCAAAAAGATGGTTCGCATGCTTGATGGTCTACAGCACCGCGGCCCCGACTCAACGGGTTTTGCACTATACCGGGAGGGACTGCCGGAACGTCTGGTAGTACGTATCCTCCTAAAATGTTCGAGCCAATCGGTTGAAGGCAAGAACCGAGCCAAGAAGGTCAAAGCGATTATCAACGGCTTTGGACTGAAGATCCTATCTGAAGAATATAATAAAGAACATTATCGGATAGAGATACCCGGCCTTGATTCGGTGAAGGAACTCAGTTATACGCTGGAGAATCAAGCAGGGGTTGAGATTCTGAGTATCGGCTCGGCTCTAGAGATCATCAAGGATATCGGCGGCGCCATCGAGGTCGATGAACGCTATGGCGTTAGCGGTTTCACCGGCACTCATGCCATCGGCCACGTGCGCCTGGCCACCGAGAGTGTTGTCGACACCAGCCGGGCTCACCCCTTTTGGGCCTACGGTTTTTCAGATGTAGCCATAGTTCATAATGGACAAATAACCAACTATTTCAAGATGAAAAGACGCCTGGAGAAACACGGCTATCAGTTTCGAACCGACAATGATTCCGAACTTGTCGCGGTATATCTCGCCGACAAGCTTGACCGAGGTTTATCATTGGAAGAGGTGCTCAAGCGCTCCGTAGACGAACTCGACGGTACCTTCTCCTTCCTGGTCAGTACCAGAGACGGCTTCGGTTTCGCCAAGGATCATCTAGCAGCAAAGCCGATGGTCGTACTTGAGACCGAAGAAATTGTAGCAGTAGCCTCCGAAGAGGTAGCGTTGAACCGCCTCTTCCCCGGCGTAGGACTAGACACTTATGAACCATTCCCAGGAGCATACAAGACATGGCAACGATCAACGCTGAGCTTGGTGTAACCAAGGTCAATGAAAAAATCCATAAGCTCATAGAGAGCCAAGAAAAAGAGATAATTATTGAGAATCCTGATGCCCAACACCTTATCTGCGTGGGCATGATCGGTAAATCCAGGATCAAGATAGAAGGCAGCGCCGGATATTTCTGTGGCGGTCTGTCAGACGGTATCGACATCTTCATCCGCAACAACGCCGGCTGGGGTGTAGCCGATAATATCCTCTCCGGTGAGATTGTCGTCGGCAAGAATGCCGGCGCAATTGCGGGAGTAGGAATGCGCGGAGGCAAACTCATTGTCCGCGGCAATATCGGCTCACGCGCCGGAGCGATGATGAAGGATGGCTGGATTATCGTCGGCGGCAAGGCTAACTTTATGGCCGGCTACATGATGATGGGCGGCAAGCTGGTAATCTGTGGCGACTGCGGGCAGGGAGTCGGGCAGAATATTATAAATGGCGCCATCTACTGTGGAGGCCATATCGAATCGGTCGGAGATGATGCAAAGATAGTCGAGACCACACCGGAGGAATACGCAGAGATTGCCGCCCTGCTGGAGGAAGCTGGTCTTGATGTACCCGAAAAATTCCAAAAAGTTGTACCAGAAGGCAAGGATCTGCATTACCAGAAGTATGAAGGCAGCGGCAAACGCGTACAGGTAGATTCGCCGCTAGGCGCCATGTGGCCAAAACGCATCACCGATGACATTGCGACCAAAGCCGAACTCGGGCGCTACCGCGTACGTGGTTTCGGTGCATCGCGGCATATTCCAACCTTTGACGATATTGCCTTTCGCATCACCCCGGGCAATATCAGCGAACAACTCGGTATGCTCAACCGCTGCAATCTGAAGACAACCCTCGGCAACAAGTACGCCAGCCAGCCGCTGGAGCTTGAGATGCCGATACTTATTGCGCCGATGAGCTATGGAGCTCTTTCTAAGCCCTGTAAAATCGCTCTCGCCAAAGCCTCCGCCCTTGCCGGTATCGCTATCAACAACGGCGAAGGTGGCATGATGCCGGAGGAACGCGCCGCCGCCGATAAGATGATCTATCAGTGCCTCTCCGGGCGTTACGGCTTCTCCATACACGATATGCTCAAAGCCGACGCGGTCGAGATCTATATCTCCCAGGGTGCCAAGCCCGGACTCGGCGGTCAGCTCATGGGCAAAAAGGTTACTCCAGATATTGCCCGAATTCGCGGGCTGCCCCAGGGCATAGATATCCGCTCACCGAGCCGCCACCCGGATGTCCTCGGAGCTGACGACCTGATCATCAAGATTGAGGAATTCCGCGAAGCCACCGGTGGGCGAGTCCCTATCAGCCTCAAAATCGGAGCCGGTCGGGTCAGCAACGATATCAAGATAGCCCTCAAGGACACCGTTGATTTTATCGAGATCGACGGTATGGAAGGCGGCACCGGCGCCTCCTCCGCCGTGGTTACCGACAATGTCGGCATCCCATCTCTAGCCGCTATTATTCAGGCTACCGACGGTCTGGAGGAGATCGGTTGCGGCGGCCAGCTGCAGATAGTACAGATGGGCGGAATTAGAGATGGAGTAGACGCCGCCAAGGCTATAGCGCTGGGAGCTACCGCGGTAGCCGTTGGCACCGCAACGCTGGTCGCCATGGGCTGCAGCGGCTGTATGACCTGCCATACCGGCAAGTGTCCCCGCGGTATCGCCACCCAGGAGGATAAACTGGTCAAAAAGTTCGATATTGATACTGCAGCACAGCGTTGCGCCTCATTTCTCAAGAGCATGGGTTCGGAGATGGCGGCGATCGCACTCTCCTGCGGCGTACCTACTGTACATGGTCTGGGCAAAGAGCATCTGATTGCGCTTACCCCCCAGGCCGCCGAGATTACCGGCTTACCCCTGGCACGTGAAGGCGATATACTCCTGTAGAGCCTCAGCCGGCGGTATAAGCCAGGCTGAGAGACAAGAATAGAGGAAGAATACAATGAATTCAAATTTATCAACAACCAATGAAATCCCGCATCCGTATCCGCGTTATATCCGTGAGGAGATAAATACCATGTCCAGCAATCCAACCGAAGAGGAACTTCTCGCGGGACTGGAACGAAAAGTAAAGACCCGGCGCAGCCGACCCAAACCCCTCGGCTCACTCCCGTTTCTGGGTGATCTGGTGTTCTTACCCGCCAACTTAACTCGACTGGTTATTGATCCCTACCGTGAAGCCTGTAATACCCGGGTAGTCATTGGTAAAGACGCAGCGAAGCCGCTGGAGTTGAGTGGACCGGTAGTAATCGGCGACACCACCGGTGAAAAGCTCAAACCGGAGGAGATGGCAGCGGTAGCGCTGGGTGCGGCCAAATCCGGTGTTGCCTTGCGCCTACGTTCAAAGGATCCGGCTCCGCGGAATTCCAAGATAATCCGGGTTATCTCCTTTCCGCTGGATGAAGCCATGCCCGATACCGCGGATGCAATCGAACTGCAGCCGGAACTCGGTACGCGTCTAGATATAAATCTGCTCAATGACACAGTACAGCAGATTAAGGAAACTTACAACGGTATCCCGGTAGGTATCTCCATCTGTGCCGAGAATCTGCAAACAACCCTGACCCAAGCGATAGAGATTGGAATTGATTTTGTCAGTCTCTACTGCATGATCTCGCAGAATGACAGTGATCCCTGGCCGGATGAAAGCGGCACACCAATGATCGCCCTGCTCACCGAGACAATGGAGCTTATCCGTGAACTCAACGCCGAAGAGGACATCGACATACTATACTTCGGCTGCATACAGTGCGGCGGCGACCTGGCCAAGATCATGTCACTCGGAGCCAAAGCCGCTATCCTCGGCAAATCCGCACTCATCGCCGTACAAGCAGCGGGCGGACAGAATGACGCCACTGAATATCTGGAGCGTTACCTACAAGCTATTTTCCAAGAAACGGCAATACTCGCCCGTTGTTGTGGTAAAACCGATATTAACAACCTCGAACCTGAAGACCTGCGTGCCTTTACTATTGAGACCGCTCGCGCTACAGGGATACGTCTGGTCGGCAAAGACCAGAAATTCAGACTATAAAAGATAAAAATAGTAGAGAGCATAAGGTACAAGAGAGAGAAAGAGAGAGAGAACACAATGAGTACAATAATGAATGAAGACACCAAATTGAAGGATCTGAAGGAGAGACTAAAAGCCGATAACATCAAGTACATGCTGATACAGTTTGTCGATATCCACGGCTCAGCCAAGGTCAAGATGGTACCGGTGGATTACGTTGAGAACATGTACTATGAGGGTGCAGGTTTTGCCGGTGGCGCGGTCTGGGGCAGCGGTCAGGAAGCATATTCGCCGGATATGATGTGCCGCATCGATCCAGGATCATATGTACCGATCCCTTATCAGTCTGGAGTCGCCCGTATTGCCGGGGATCTCTGGGTAGAAGGCAAGCCCCACCCTTACTGTCCCCGTCAGAATCTCAAACGCATGCTGACTGAACTTACCGAGATGGGCTATACCCTGAATGCTGGCATGGAGCCGGAATTCTTCCTGGTCAAGCGCTGCAATGACGGTTCAATAGAAATTGCTGACGAACAGAATATCGATACCCTCAAGAAGGCCTGCTACGACTACAAGGGGATCTCGCAGATGCTCCCCGTTCTTACCGATATCAATGAATGCATGCTGCAGATCGGTTGGGGTAACTACCAGACCGATCACGAGGATGCCAATGGTCAGTACGAGATCAACTATGATTACTCCGACGCCCTGACAACCGCCGACCGCCATACCTTTATCAAGATGATGACCAGCCAGCTAGCGCTCAAGCATGGATATATCGCGACCCACATGCCCAAACCATTTGCCGACAAGACCGGCTCCGGCGCCCATCTACATTTCAGCATGGCCGACGCAACCGGCAAGAATATCTTCAAGCGTGACGATAGTTCAAGCGATCCCAAAGGATTGGGGCAGAGTGATCTGGCCTACTACTTTGTCGGGGGCGTTCTCAAGCATGCCAAAGCTATCTGCGCCATTACCAACCCAACCGTAAACTGCTATAAGCGCCTCCAGGTCGGCTCAAATTTCTTCACTAGCAACCGCTCAGGTTTCACCTGGACCCCGGCCTTCATCACCTTCGGCGACAACAACCGCACCCAGATGGTACGCTGTCCGGCTCCGGGTCGCTTTGAAGACCGCTCCTTCTCTGCGGCGAACAATCCGTATCTGGCCTTTGCCGCCTACCTTGGTGCCGGTCTTGACGGCATCAAGAATAAGATAGACCCCGGAGTACCGATGACCGGACTGAATCTCTATGATCTACCGCGCGAAGAGATTACCAAACTTGACATCCTCCCACAGTCACTGAGTGAAGCGCTCAAAGAGCTCAAGAATGACCAAGTCATCCTCGATAGTCTCGGCCCGATCGCCAGTGAATTCATCAAGATCAAGGGCAATGAATGGGATGAATACCACAAGACTGTAACCGCTTGGGAAATAGAGAACTACCTGACCTTATTTTAATTGCAGCACCAACCAAACCAGTAAACACATAAGTACGGTGACGACTCTGAATTTTCCGTGATTCAGAGCCGTCATTCTTTATTTTCCCAATTTTCCCCTAGAAATATCCGACACATTCCCGATAATAGAATGTCATGAATTTAAATTAGAGTTCAAAGACATTACAAATTAATCCACGACTGGGATACTACAGAGGACAATGAAGATCTTCCGAGGCCTATCACTCATCGAACTACTATTTATCATCGCCGTTGCCGTGGTAGCGACCATGCTGCTCGCCTCACACCTGCTACAGTCGCGTAAAGATGCACTCAATGCCAGGTGTGTAGAGAAGCTCGGCAAGATCGGCTTCTACCTGAACCGCTACAATAAATCGCCGACTAATCCGGCTATCGCCGATATTATCAAGCTCACCCCGGAGCAGGAGATGTCACCGGAGGCAACCCTTATTCCTCTTATCGCTCTAGTCAGAGCCGGTTCGATCACCAGCGCGGAACAGGTCACCTGCCCGGTAGGGGGCGATCCAGTGGCCGAATTCTCTGCCGACCCGCAAGCGCCGAAGAACCTCCTATACTACGCCCAGAAGAAGGATCTCAAGTTCTCCGATCTGGTTCTGCGCAACCGTAAGGGCGAGGTCATGAGTTCATACCTCTTTACCTACAAGTACCAGAAACACAATCATAAAGACCGGGTTATCGCCGGTGACGCGGCAGTAGCTGACGGGAACAACTCCCTGGGGTACTCCACCAACCACGGTGATTATGTCAAGAACGGCAAATTTGTCTTCATAGGCGGGGCAAACGCCTTATTCGCCGATGGACAGGTCAAAAGCTGTGCGGAAGACTACACGGTCAACGGCGCCACCGATACCAATGATATCTGGCTCAGTGAGAGTGCCGGTATCGACCCGAATTTCAAACGTCTCAGCACGGATATCATCACCCGGCAGACCCAGACCAACAAGCTCTCGGTCATCGGCGGTGTACCCCCGGTCAAGGAGTAGACTTCCGGTCGACAATCCGGTATTGTATCGCTTCAGAGAGATGCTCGATAGCGATAGTCTGCGCCCCAGCCAGATCGGCAATTGTCCGCGCCACCTTGAGTACCCGGGTATACGCCCGAGCCGAGAGTCCAAGATTGTCGATTGCCTGCTTCAAGAGGAGTTCACACCCCTGATCCAGACGACAGAATTCTTCTATATCATGTGAATTCATCCCTGCATTGATCACCCCGACTCGCGCGCCAAAGCGTTCGAGCTGGCGCTGGCGCGCCGCCTGTACCCGCAGGGCTATTACCGCCGAGGTCTCCCCCGTACGCGGCCCACGCAACTCTGAATACTCAACTACCGGCGCCTGCACATGGATATCGATCCTGTCCATAAGCGGCCCCGACAGCTTATTCATATAGCGCTCAATCATCCCCTCTGAGCATTTACACGCCTTCTTACGATCACCGCGCTTGCCACAGGGACACATATTCATTGAGACCACCAGCATAAACTCTGCCGGATAATCTGTCGACTGCGCCGCCCGCGAAATCGTCACCTTCCCGTCCTCCAGCGGCTGGCGCAAAGTCTCCAGTACCCCTCGTGAAAACTCCGGCGCTTCATCCAAAAACAGCACTCCGCGATGCGCTAGAGAGATCTCCCCGGGACGGGGGATAGTCCCGCCGCCGATTATTCCAGCCATACTCGCGCTATGATGCGGCGATCGAAACGGGCGCTGCCGGATAAGCCCGGAACTTGGAGGCAATTCACCAGCTACCGAATAGATCTTGGTAACCTCCAGCGACTCGGCAAAATTCAATTCCGGTAGAATTGTCGGCAGTCGCTGCGCACTCATCGTCTTACCCGATCCAGGAGGCCCCATTACCAGGATATTATGCCCCCCCGCCGCCGCTATCTCCATAGCCCGCTTGATCTGTTCCTGCCCGCGCACATCGGAGAAGCAGAGTTTCACCTGCTGCTGCGCCACTGCATCGGCTTCAAGACTGCACTCCGGCTCAGAAGGAATAAACTCTCCCGCCAAAAATCCGACCGCCTCCTCCAGATTTCGTACTGCGATAATCTCAATATCACCGGCCAGGGTCACTGCCTCCGCCGCATTACACGCCGGAATGATTATGCCACGATAACCACGCTGTTTAGCAGTTATTGCCGCTGCCAGCACCCCACGCACTCCGCGTAGTTCCCCGTTGAGCGCCAACTCGCCGAGTATCAGATAATCCTGCACCACCGTGCTAACCAGCTGCTCGGACGCGAGCATTATCCCCAGTGCAATCGGCAAATCATATACCGCCCCTTCCTTCTTGAGTTCTGCCGGGGCGAGATTGACAATCATCTTCTTCTGCGGAAAGGTATACTTATTATTCTTGAGCGCCGACTGCACCCGCTCAGCCGCCTCCTGTACCGCCTTATCCGCCAGCCCGACCATGCGCAGCCCCACCATCCCCGAACTTACATCCAGCTCCACCTCTACCGGTATCGCATCTATCCCTACAATCGCTATCGAAGCCAGCCGCGCTAACATAATCTTCTTTCCCTCTACACCAAATATACACAACAGTACTATATGCTACAATTTTTCACATAAACCAAAATAGTATTTCCATTTTTTTTACCAAAGACCTTGCTTATTAGGAGTGGACAATACCCCTAATTCTACCGCAACGTACTTCTGACTTCAGAAGCAGAGCGGTTCCGACGGCTCACTCCGCGGTGCAACCATGAGTCTGAAGTCCTTTCCTGAGTCGGCCAGCACCTCCCGGTGGCATTTGAGTGCCTGTTCCGGGGTATTATTCTCCTGGCTCAAATGCGCCAGCAATACCGTCTTCAGGCGTGATCCCTGACTATTGAGTAGAAGATATGCCGCCTGTTCATTGGAGATATGCCCCGACTTGGAGCTTATGCGCTGCTTCAGATAATAAGGATAAGAACCCGTTTCGAGCATCAGCGGATCATAGTTACTCTCAAGGATCACCCCATCAAGATCAGAAATAACCTTTTCCAGCTTATAGAAGACATGCCCCAGATCGGTCAACACCCCGCAGCTGCTCCCCCCACGCTCCAGAATAAATGCCACCGAGTCCTCGGCGTCATGCGGCGTCGGGAGAGTACTGACGGTAAACCCACCAACCTCAACCGACTCCGAAGTACGAATTATCCGGTACTCCACCCCTCTACCCAGGCGACTCGCACAATACTCATAGGTCGCCCGCGTCGCATACACCGGCACCCCAAATTTTCGCGCCACCACCCCGGCGCCGCGGATATGATCGGAATGGCTATGCGTCAGAAATATCGCTTTGAGCTTACTGCTCTCTCCCCCGACTGCCGCAATCGCTGAATCCACCGCCTTGGCGCTAATTCCAGCATCAACGAGTATCGCCGCATCCTCTGCCTCAAAATAAACCGAATTACCCGACGATCCGCTCGCCAGTGTCCAGACCTTATAGCTATCCATTAGCGCCTGACTCCTGCATCAACCTCTCTCTGACCCGATAAAAAAACGTATAATAATCACCACTGGCATAGTCCGGGAAGGTCCACTCCAGCGGCTGAAACTTGCCTGCCTTATAGAGCAGGGTAACCTCGGCGAATATCCCACTACCCAGATATATTCGATGCGCGAAATTCTTACAACTAGCGAGTACCAACTTCTCCGGAGCCAGATACCCGGGGTCGATATTCACCGGTCGAACCAAACCGTTATCCAGCCGAACCGCGAGCTCTTCTTCCAGCCGGTTAGCCTCAAGCTTACGCTTGACCAATTCCTCGCGGTTAAAGGGATAGGCAAAAGCCAGAAAGCGTCGAAGAATATTTCCTCCCGCCTCATTCCGGTAATACTGTGAATAAGCAAAGGGCAGAATCTCCGAGACCAGCTCCGCTTCACCCCAAATCTGGGCGATATACTCCTGCGCCAGCGTTAATGCTGCACTATCCGAAGCTAGAATACCAGTAATAAAGCGAACTGGTGGTGGCAGTTTAATTTCAGCCATACTCTCTATCCTTCAATTTTCCCCGAAAAAAATATTCTTAATTTTAGCGAAATGCTGAGTAAAATCAGCATCTTTTTCAGATTTAATCAGCAAATATATCAAATCTATGCTAATAATCCCAGTTCTCTCTTGTCAATTTTTGTAAAATCATGATAATTAACCGTGAATATAATTTTATGACAGGCTAATGTATAGTTGGGAGCTAGGCAGAGTGAGTAAATTTATCTTTATTACAGGCGGTGTAGTGTCTTCGCTGGGCAAAGGGCTGACTTCAGCCTCAATCGGACTTCTGCTTAGAAGCCGGGGGTTGAACATCAGAATGCAGAAATTGGATCCATACATCAATGTCGATCCGGGAACAATGAATCCCTTCCAGCACGGAGAGGTCTTTGTTACCAATGACGGCGCCGAAACCGATCTGGATCTCGGACACTACGAACGCTTCACCGACCGAAACATGAGCCAGAGTTCCAACATAACTACCGGCAAAATCTATATGGATGTCATAAACCGTGAACGTCGTGGCGAATTCCTCGGTGGCACCGTCCAGGTCATTCCCCACATCACCAACGCCATCAAGGATTCATTCAGCCAGCTGGAAGCGCCAGATGTAGATGTCATTCTGGTCGAACTCGGCGGAACAGTAGGTGATATCGAGGGTCTGCCGTACATCGAGGCCTTTCGTCAGTTCTCCCTAGAACGAAAGCTGAACGATGTCATGTTCATCCACCTCACCCTCATCCCCTTCCTCAAGGCTTCGGGTGAGATCAAGACCAAACCGACCCAACACTCGGTACAAAAACTCCGAGAATACGGGATCCAGCCAGACATGCTGGTCTGCCGCACTGAGGTCGAGGTCGGGCGTGACGAATGCCGTAAGATCGCCCTCTTCTGCAATGTCCATAGCGACGAAGTAATTATGGAGAAAGATGTCGACCATACCATCTACGAAGTTCCACTCATGCTGGAGCGCCAAGGTGTAGCCAACAAGATCTGCTCCTACTTCGACCTTACCGACAGAGAGCCCGAACTCTCCGACTGGAAGAGTATGGTGCAGACGGTAATTCACTTCCAGAAGAAGGTGGAAATCGCCGTAGTCGGTAAATACACCTCACTCACCGACAGCTATAAATCGGTCTACGAGGCTCTGGCTCACGCAGGCATTGCGATCGAGTCAGACGTCACCTTCCGCAAGATTGAAGCTGAAGATATTGAGAATAACGGAGCCGCCGAGATGCTCAATGGCGTCGGCGGCGTACTTATACCTGGAGGTTTTGGCCGTCGCGGCACCGAGGGCAAGATGCAAGCAATCCGCTGGGCGCGAGAGAACAAGATACCATTTCTCGGCCTCTGTTACGGCCTGCAATGCGCGGTTATCGAGTATGCCCGGAATGTCTGCGGGCAAGCCGATGCCATCAGTGCCGAATGGATAGAAGAAGGAGAGGTAGCCAGTCTGGACAATGTCTATGTCGGACTGATGGATTCACAGCAGAAGGTTACGATGAAAGGCGGCTCCATGCGCCTGGGCGCCTTTGCCTGCGAACTACGCAAAGACTGCAAAGCCCATTCCTACTATGACCGAGATGTCATCCGGGAACGCCACCGCCACCGCTACGAAGTCAACCCGAAGAAGACTGCAATTCTAGAGCAACACGGGATGATCATCTCGGGCTGGAACCCAGACAGCAGACTAGTCGAGATTATCGAACTCCCGGATCACCCCTTCTTTATCGCGACCCAGGCTCACCCAGAGTTCAAGAGCCGCCCCACCAAGGCTCATCCGCTCTTCAAAGGTTTCATCACCGAAGCTTTCAAGATAGCCGGCAAGACCATCTCCTGATACCTATAAGCTACAAAACTAATTCCAGCATTGCATAAAAAAACAGGCTTACTCTCTACTCAAGAGTCAAGCCTGTTTACTAATACACCCAGAACCTCTCTGCCCTACTCCACAAACTCCGAACAGGCCATTCCGTTTCTACCCTCACGCTTTACTTTATAAAGGTTATCATCAGCCTGTCTGATCACCCGGTTCACAAATTCTTTATCCAGCTTATTTCTAACGATCACACTCTGCCCTAGCGTTACCAACCCTACCGAGACCGTAATATACTCACTTACCCCTGATGCGCGATGCGGATGCTTATAATTCTCAATCACCCTGGAGATATCCGGTAACTGTGCCAGCTTCGATTCGGCAATCACCCAGGTAAAGAGAAATTCCTCTCCTCCGAAACGATATACCTTGTCAAAATCAAAGAGAGTTAGAGCCCTGGCGATCTGCTCCAGAATCCGGTCACCAGCGATATGGCCATAGGTATCATTATAATTCTTAAAAAAATCTATGTCCAGCATACCGACAACTATGCGCTGCCCCGGGCCGACCCGATCCAGATCACCGCCAAAGAATGAATCCAAAGCCTTACGATTGTAGACTCCGGTCAATTGATCATAATTTGATTTAGCTCTCTCCTCGGTAACCGCTTTGAATTGAGTACGCAGCAACAGATCAAACTGATAATAAATAACCATAGAAAAGGCAAATACCACCAACATATAACCTACCGCCCAATAATAATCAGCAATATTATAGTAATACCCGGTAAACACCACCCCGCTGATCAACAGCGCCCCAATAAAAAATTTATGCTCTGAATTTAGAAAAGGAACAACCATAAAGAGAATTATACTCAACATCTGGTCGGAAGAATCAATTACCTCAACCTTCCCCACCCAGATAAAGGTATCGACACTTGCCATGAAGGCAATAACCATTAGAACCGCAAACAATACCCGCTGCGCCCGCAGTGCCCTGAAAAAGATAAGAGACAACCCAAGCAGAGCCGACACGACAATAATCACCACCCGCAAAATCAGCACAGTCTCAAAAGCTGCAATCGAATAATCTTGAATTATAACGAAGACCAGCAGAGTCAAGACCACATTCACACAGACGACAAAGAGGAGCGTCTTGACCTTGTCAAAGAGCCATTCTATAAACTTCTCCTCCTTCTCCGGCTCGAAGAAGAATTGGGAAGGAAATAATTTATACATATAAAACAATCCACACACAACACCAAAATGAACTGAAGTCCAGCAAGCTACATTGACTCTCTATACCACATAGTAATACTACAAACTATAAGCATGCAGCAAACTATAGCAACTACAAATCTGCGTAATACTCGGCAATTTTCCGCTTATCTCCTAGAAGCACTATCCACTCACAACCCCACCTAGACTTAATCGCAAAAAAAGAGACTATCGTCCCAGAATAATCGCCACATTATTATCCCAAACCACCCTAAAATGAACTTATCATTAATATTTTTACTAGATTTATCCTCAAATATTGTCGATAATAGCCCTAGTCGATATAATAATATTAACACAATAGTCATACTTGGGAGACAACTCAATGCCAAAGAATCTCAAAACTATCGGTCTGACCCTCATTATTCTCGGTGCGCTAACTGCCGGAGGCTGCCATGATCCCAGTTATGTGCCCCACGTTGACGACCCCAGCGCCCAGCACCCATACTCGGCCGATATCGGCTCACAGATTGAGGTTAGAAAGAATATCCAGTTTGCAGATATCCCCGCGCCGCAGGAGTTTAGCCTGAATAAAGAGGAGACCATGACCTTCCAGGGAAGCTCAATGCGTTTTGGCACCCTAGTATATGCTGGAATCTGGAATGTCTGGGAGACCAATCAATGGTATCTCAACGCGATGGAAGAGGCGGGCTGGAAACTTATCCACAGCAAATTTATCAATGATTACAATGTCGAGAACTTCTTCAAGAAGGGGCGTGAGACTGTCTTTCTGACTATTGTGGATAATATGAACGGACTGACCGTGGTCACCGCCAAACTCAATGATGAAGACAGCGAGGAACGCCTCAAAGATAAACTGCTCGCCAAAGGCAACCTACTCAAATAGAATAGCACTACTGCGTCGCCCATGCTAAGAGCCTCGGCAATCAACACGTAATGTAATCATAAAACATTGAGGGACAGGCTTTTTTCCGAGGCTGCCCGTACTCTTTGCGGGCATCAAGCCCCCGTGTATCCCGGCAAACACTATACGTTTGCTCAGACGGTGTCCTGCAGACAGTCTTTCGTAAGCATAATTCAGAAACGTAGGATATGCTAAAAGATATTCGCCGCTATGACTGATAAGTTTGGATAAGTAATAATTATTAAACTTAAACCACTATATCATTCTACTGACGCCCATTCCCCTCACCGCTTACGGTACATCTCCAGCATCAGGCTCACCTCGGATATCGACATCCTGGTCTTGCGCGCAATCTCGTTTATATCATACCCCTTGGCGTCAAGTCGATAATCTTCTCCCCGATAGAACGCTGCCAGACCCCGGTCACACTCGTGCTGCTATCTGTAACAGGAGGAGCAGAAACATCTGCGCTTATTTCTGGGGTACTACTGCTCTCAGCCTCCGTCTCCTGAGCAATAGGCATGATTATCTCGGCCTGATCACGCTTCACCTGCGGTTCAGACCCAGTCGACAGTTCCTTGCGTTCCGGCTCAAGCTTGCCCTGCTCCTGCCGGGCGCTAAGTTCTTCATAGCGCTTGACCACCTTCTCAGCGTCCCGAATGAGTTTATTAAGAACCCGGATCTTGGTATCAACCTGAGCATTAATTTCGCGGCTCATCTCGGCCAGCTCCACCAAGATCTCATCAGCCTTATTCTTGATATTCGGACCGCTGCGCAGAGACTTGGTCTGCTCCGCGGTCATACTCTTTCGCTCACGCCTGAGCGTCTTGATAATCCGCGGCATCAGCGCCATAATCAGAATCACCAGCCCCAGAGCAATAATCTGCTCCCAGCCGAACCCGGACGCCGCCTCAGAACCTTCTGACCCAGAGAATAATGACCCGAGCTGTAAGAGCATAGTTATAATTCCTCATTGATGCCGAGCTTCTCCAAAATGCCCGCCACCTCATCCAGCGAGTTATATTTGATGGTTATCGTCCCTGCCCCTTTCTTATCCTTCACCTCTACTTTAGCACCAAAGTAGGAGCAGAGCCGCTCCTCAAGGCTGAGCACATTCTTATCCTGCACCTGTGGCAACGGCGATTTAGCGCGGTTCAACTTGGGGGTGTTAATACGCTTGACCTCTTCTTCAATCTCATGCACCGAGAGTTCTTCAGCGACTATCCTCTTCGCGAGTTCGATCTGCGAGAGCGGATCGCTCAGCCCGAGCAAGGTTCTGCCGTGCGCCGCCGATATCTTCTCCTCAGCTATCATATTCTTCACCTCATGTGGAAGATTGAGCAAGCGCAAAGTATTGGTAACCTTGGCGCGGCTTATCCCCAGTTTCTGCCCAATATCGTTATGGGTCAGACCTTCCTCCTCCTGGAGTAGTTCATATGCCACCGCCGTCTCAATCGCATTGAGGTCATCACGCTGCAGGTTCTCTACCAGTGCCAGTTCTCGCATCTTATTATCACTGGCATCAAGGAGGCATGCCGGTGCCTCCTCCCAACCGAGTAAGGCCATTGCCCGCAGGCGCCGCTCTCCCGCAATCAGCTCATACATATCCTTGCCCTGCTGCCTGACGACCAGCGGCTGCACCAATCCCTGCTCGCGGATCGAAGCGGCAAGCTCCTCGAGCTTCTCCTGATTGAAATGACTGCGCGGCTGCCACTTCGAAGGCTTAATATCGGCAATTTTCAAAAGCACAACCCCGGTGCCGACACTCTCCGCCTCACCCTCTTCACCAGCTGTGCTCTTGCCTTGAGGGATCAGTCCCATCAATCCCCGTCCCAGTGCTTTCTTCTTAGCCATCAGTCTCCAGATCTTTCTTACTATCTTTTCTGCGGTATTATCCCAATAATACCACCCCATCAACCCAAAAAAAACAACCTACCCCCTACCCCCGAGCATGCTCTAAGAGCGACTTAGCAACATTACCGATTGCCGCCTCGAATATCTGCGTCACCCTGGGGTTTTGCATATGCGGCATTATCCGAGTCATCCGTGGCAACAACTCCCGTTCAGACATTATCTTATAGCTGCCTAAAGAGTGCATATCATAACTCCATTGCACCTGTATCAACAGAAAATCAGCCATTGATTTTGCCTCTTTATAGCTGATAGCATGCATTGGATCCGTAAGTAAAGAATCAACTATTGACGGCGTAGGTTCAGATTCAAGGTCAAGATTATGCACAATTTCAGGGTATTTCTGCAAATTATTATTCTTTATTGCATCATAAAAAACATAATAGATGTCAAGTTTATCACTATCCCTGACCAGCTTCAAAAAAGTAAGCAGAGTTTCATCTTCAAGCTCCAACGGGATCTCGCGAACATTATGCAGTCGCGTCGCTACCAATACACACTCTTGAACCTTCTGCGGAAGCTGTTCCAGCCACCCCAAACGGAGCAGTTCAGTATAACCAAATTCCCCATGATTGATCGAATCAGCATCCTTAAAAGTACCGTAACGCTTGAGTTGGCCATACCTGCCAACATCATGAAGCAGCCCACAGACCTCAGCGAGAACTATCATGGTCTCGGTAAATCCATTATAATCAGCTATCAGCTTGGCATTCGCCGCCACCCGCTTGCTATGCTCAACCTTGAGTTGCGACATCGGATCGAGCTGACCGGCACTGCGGAAGCTGTCAACATAAGCATCATACTTACTAAAGAGCTTATCTCTAACCCCAATATCAATCATTACACTGTCCTTACACGGTAAAAATCGAACTACTTAGTTGATACTGAAAACCACAGTAACATATATAGCATTAAATATAATAATCTCTGTTTACGAGTCTTACCTGAAGTTTGTAAATACCCAGAAATAGTCTGTTTTTCTTTTAAGCGATAACTACATGTTTTTACAGATCTTATATTTTCACTGCTAAAGTAGCAACATACTTTTTAAAAATAACCTGCGTCCGACTCATTCCTAACCGGGTTGAAATTCGCATATATCCTAACGGCAAGCCACACACGCCCTTTTATTGTAACCGATATCTTACACTTACAGCAGTTACTTATGAAAACGTTCGAAGGTACAGGGGGAGCTGTCGCGGCGCATATAGACCGGCTCAACCGTTAGTGGATCCTGCGCCCGGTCAAACTGCCCCTGTGCCACTTTACCGACACAACTCGCCGGAGCTGCCTGGAGCTGAGTAAGAAAGTCAATCCCCTGCTCCCGATACCCGGCAAACTCCTCCTCAAAGCGCTCTAGACCAGAGCCGATAAAGCAATTCACCTCAAAGTTAGCCACCATCTCCTTGACCAAGTCTGGTTCAAGAGCAATATCAGCCACCAACGCCTCAGTACGGAGATCTGCACCAACCCGGTAAACCCCGGTATACAGCTCATCACTCCTAGCAAATTGTAAAGGTACTACCACGCCCCGGCAACCAGAAGCCAACGCCAATGCCTCAAGGCTGGAGACCGGTACAACCTGTACCCCGGCGGCAAAACCAAGGGTCTTGCCGGCAATCACCCCTACCCGAGTTCCAGTATAACTACCCGGACCAATACTCACCGCGATCGCACCGAGATCAGCCAAGGCAATACCAGCTCTGGTCAACACCCCGTCGATAGCCGGCAGGAGTAATCTACCATGCTTCATACCATCCTCAAGCACCTCTTCAGCCAACACCTCGCCGCCGGCGCCCACTACCGCTACACCGCCGATACGAGCCGAGGTCTCGATTGCCAGCACCACATTATTACCCATTCTCCGCCCAGTTCCTCTCTACACCTGTTTATTTCGCAGATACGCATCAATATTGGCTGCCGCCTCTTTGCCGGCACCCATCGCCAGAATCACCGTCGCCGCTCCGGTGACAATATCACCACCCGAGAAGACCCCGTCAACACTGGTCATCAGCTTATCGTCAACCTTGATATTACCCCGCTCGGTGAGCTCAAGCTCCGGCCACTTGCGGGTTAGTATCGGATTCGGCCCCTGCCCAATCGCTACAATAACCTCTTCCACCGCTATGTCATACTCCTCACCAGCCACTGGCACCGGCCTCCTGCGTCCAGAGCTATCCTCTGCTCCCAGCTCCATTACCTGGCAGCGTACGCCCTTTACCCATCCGTCCTCGGTACCGTAAATCTCCAGCGGAGCGGTCAATTCCTTGAGACACACCCCTTCTTCCAGGGCATGCTCCACCTCTTCCAGGCGCGCCGGCATCTCGCTCCGCCCGCGCCGATACAGAATATAGACATTATCCGCCCCGAGCCTGAGCGCCGACCGCGCCGCATCCATCGCCACATTACCGCCACCGACAACTGCCACATTCTTACTCCGAAGTACCGGGGTATCATAATCCTCGTGATACGCCTTCATCAAGTTAATCCGGGTCAAAAATTCATTCGATGAATATACCCCGTTGAGGTTCTCCCCCGGAATATGCATAAAGTGCGGCAGCCCAGCACCCGAGCCGATAAAGACGGCGTCATACCCGCTCTGCATAAGCCCAGGAACTCCAATAGTCGCTCCGATCGGCATATCGTAGCGGAAACGCACCCCAAGCTGCTCCAGGAAACTGCATTCACGTTTGACAATCGCCTTGGGCAATCTGAATTCCGGAATTCCGTACGCGAGTACCCCGCCAGCGGTATGAAGCGCCTCAAATACCGTCACCTCATGCCCC
Source organism: Planctomycetota bacterium (assembly GCA_963556115.3). Lineage (GTDB taxonomy): Bacteria > Planctomycetota > SZUA-567 > SZUA-567 > SZUA-567. Next base: position 63,359 of record CAUVYI020000012.1, read on the forward strand.
AGCCGCGCCAGATCCGCACTCGCCGCCAGACCAGCCGGCCCCGCCCCCACAACCGCCACCTTGAAACCACTCCGCTTTATATCAGGGAGCGCCGCAGTATCACCACTCGCGGCGGCCGTATCCGCCGCAAACCGCTCTAATCTGCCGATGGCAACCGGTTCACCCTTCACTCCGAGCACACACCGCGCTTCACACTGACTCTCCTGCGGACATACCCGCCCACAGACCGCAGGCAGATTATTGGTCTCTTTGATCTTATTTGCCGCAGCAATAAAGTCACCCGCGGCGATAAGCCGGATGAATTCCGGAATCGCCACATTCACCGGACAACCCTTGACGCACTGCGGATTCTTACACTGAATACAGCGCGACGCCTCAGCTATAGCCATCTCCGGAGTATACCCCAGAGCCACCTCCGAAAAGTTCTTCCGCCGCACCTCTGGATCCTGCACCGGCATCTCTATCCGTCCGCCAACTCTTTCCGCTTTCTCCTCTTCTGCCGCGGTATACTCATTATGCAAGCTCCGCTCAGTATCCTTATACGTACCCAGACGCTGAAACAACAGTCCAAAATTGACCTCATGGGCGTCAAATTCGGGACCATCCACACAAGTAAACTTGGTCTCGCCCCCTACTTCAACCCGGCAACCGCCACACATCCCCGTGCCATCAACCATAATAGAGTTGAGGGAGACTATAGTCTTAATTCCATACTCCCGAGTAAGATCAGCCACTACCTTCATCATTATCGGCGGTCCGATAGCAATCACCCGATCTATCTGCTCACCCGAGTCGATTATCTTTTTCAAGACATCAGTTACAAAACCCTTGTCCCCATAACTTCCGTCATCGGTCACCGGGAAGAACTTATCCGCTGTCGCCCGCGAGCGCTCCTCCCAGAAGATAAAGTCCTTACTCCTGCCCCCTGAGATACTATAGATCTTATTCCCAGCTTCCTTCAATGCCTTCTGAATCGGAGCAATCGGAGCAATACCGAGACCACCGCCGATACAGACCACCGTCCCGAAATTTGCTATCTCACTCTCATGCCCAAGCGGTCCGACCACATCGAGGAAACGATCCCCCACTCCGAGCTTATCGATCTTTGCCGAAGCCACCCCGACAATCTGCACCACTATGGTTATCGTACCCTGTTCAACCGAGTAATCCGCAATCGTCAACGGCACCCGTTCTCCAGTCTCACTCGCCCTGACTACGATAAACTGCCCTGCCTTGCAAAAGTGACTAATCGCTGGGCAATAAATCTCAAACTCTTTAATTGTCGCCGAGATATCCTCTTTACGCAGAATCTTATTTAATTCCTGATCATCGATATCAGCAATCGAATAAGTATTATCTGTATTTCCGTGGCAAGCGCCACCACCAGCTCCATGCACACCATTACTGCTCATTTACTATTCCCTCCATTCCTTTTTGTATTACTACTCCTGCTGGACTGTATTCTCCCTATACCGACCAGCACTATAAAATCTGTTATATTGTATGTATAAAGCCCTGCTAGTCAAGCTGTTTTGCCAAGCTCCACCTAGACTCAAATCCCAGAACATTTAGTCACGACCCTTGCTGAAATACTCAGCAAGGGTCGTAAAAACAACTTAAAAACAAACGGAAACAGTAAAAGTTATTTCTTAAACTCTTCCACCGGATTATTCGAGCTATTGACCTCTCCCACCTCACATGGAGCCACACCCCAAACTTCCTCCGCGTACTGACGTATAGTTCTATCAGAAGAGAACTTACCGGAACGGGCAACATTGAGAATAGCCATCTTGGCCCAACGCTCCTTATCCTGATAAGCCTTTTCAACCTCTTCCTGAGCTTTGATATATGAAGCCAGATCAGCCATCAGCATATAATAATCACCATTTTCAAAGATAGTTTCACGAATTGGCTCAAAGATACCCGGTTCATTGATATTAAAGTGCCCAGAGAAGAGCAGATCTACTGCGTCCTTAACCTCTGAATTCGCCTGGTAATAATCATAGGGGTTATACCCCTTCTCCCGTAAATCTTCCACCTCATGCGCTTTTAGACCGAAGATAAAGGCATTTTCATCACCCACCTCTTCAACAATCTCTACATTCGCCCCGTCCAGAGTACCGATGGTAACAGCACCATTCATCATGAATTTCATATTACCAGTACCAGAAGCCTCGGTACCAGCTGTAGATATCTGCTCACTGACATCGGTGGCGGGGATAATCTTCTCAGCTGAAGAGACCCGATAATTAGGCACAAAATAAACAGTAAGCTTACCCTTGGAAGCCGGATCGTTATTGACCACTGCCGCAATATTATTGATCAACTTGATAATCAGCTTGGCCATAAAGTAACCCGGAGCCGCCTTGGCACTGAAGAGGAAGGTTCTAGGTTCAATCTCCTGCCCCTTACGTACGCGGTTATAAAGCACAATAATATGCAGCGCATTCAGAAGCTGACGCTTATACTCGTGCAGACGCTTCACTTGGGTATCAAAGATAGTATCTGGATTGAGTTCTATGCCGTAGAGCTTCTTGGCCCAGTCAACAAAGATCATCTTGGCTTCACGCTTTACCGCCATGAATTTGTCCACAAACTCCTTATTATCTGCAAACGGCACCAGTTTCTTTAGTTCTTCGAGATTCTTGATCCAGCCATCACCTATCGTCTCAGTAATCAGGTTTGCCAGTGCCGGATTCGCCTTGAGCAGGAAGCGTCTCTGCGTCACCCCATTAGTCTTGTTGTTGAAGCGCTCTGGATACATCTGAGCAAAATCAGGCACCAAGAACTCCTTGAGCAGTTCCGAATGCAACGCGGCCACGCCATTTACCGAATGGCTACCGACGATAGCCAGCTGTGCCATTCTGATCATCTTGGTCTCACCCTCTTGGATAAGGCTCATCCTACTGAGGCGCTCATTATCCCCAGGGAATTTGGTTGAGACCTCTTGCAGGAATTTAGCATTAATTTCATAGATAATCTGCAGATGCCGCGGCAACAGCTTCTCAAACATCGGCACGCCCCATTTCTCAAGTGCTTCCGGCATCAAGGTATGGTTGGTATAACCCATGGTATTGACCGTAATATTCCATGCCTTATCCCATTCCAATTCATAATCATCGATAAGAATACGCATAAGTTCTGCAACCGCAATCGACGGATGGGTATCATTCATCTGAATTGCCGCCATATTAGGTAGCTCCTCAATCGGTTTACCAGTACTCTTGAACCGGCGCAGAATATCATGAAGCGAGCAGCAGACAAAGAAGTACTGCTGTTTGAGGCGTAGCTCCTTGCCGAGGTAGAAACAGTCATTCGGATAGAGTACCTTGGTAAGGTTCTCCGCCCCGAACTTACTGCTTACTGCCGCAATATACTCACCTTGGTTGAAGTCCTCAAGGTTGAACTCTTCAGCCGCCTTACTCCGCCACAGGCGCAGAGTATTAACCGTCTTACCGCCATAACCGACAATCGGCATATCATGTGGCTCACCAATAATTTTGGCAGTGTCCACCCAGTACTTCTTACCGTCATAACCGTCATGCACCCGCCCGCCAAAGTTTACCTCAACCGCGATATCAGGGTGGATAATCTCCCAGGGGTCTCCGTCACGGAGCCACTCATCAGGCTGCTCTACCTGGTAACCGTTCTCAATCTCCTGGCGAAAGATACCGTAATCATAACGCAGACCATAACCAAAAGCGGGAAGATCAAGAGTTGCCATCGAATCGAGAAAACACGCTGCCAGACGCCCCAGGCCACCATTACCCAGCCCCGCGTCGCTCTCCTCCTCACGCAGATCGTCATACGAGATCCCCATCTCCTCCAGCGCTGCAGTCAACTCTTGCTCAATCTGGAGATTGATAACATTGTTCCCAAGTGCTCTACCCATCAGGAACTCCATTGATAGATAATACACTCGTTTGGCATTTTTTTCATGATGAGTCTGCTGTGTCTTAAGCCATCTATCTATCAGTCTGTCTCTGACAGCCAGAGCCAGAGCCTGATACTTATCCTGCTCGGTTGCGGTATAGCGGTCATTACAGAGGGTATACTTCAAGTGTTCGGCAAAACCTCTCGCCAGCGACTGAGCATCCTCGCCCTGTCTACTGCAGATAGTGTTCTCATTAGACATCTGTATCTCTCCTAATCATCATTAACAATTCAAAACTATAATGTAATATTCGCACATAAAATCATTTTGATACTTTTTTCAAAAAAAAGCAAATTGTTTTTATGTTAGGAAGCACAAATTAGAGACTTTAATCCACCGTCACATCCCAACAATCCCCACTTAGAACAAGTATTGCGCCAGTCTACATCAAACATCCTACGCAGAAACACCTCTCGCCATTAGGATAAAAACTAGATAAAAGCAAACCGGCTCCTCAACGAGGAGCCGGAAATATCTGCCCAAGCAAAGAGTCCTTTGCTTACATAATCACCTTGTTCAGCGGCAACTCAATTATACCTTCTGCTCCGCTGGCCTTGAGCGCCGGAATAAGCACTCTCACCTGCGTTTCATCGGCAATAGTCTCAACCGCGACCCAGTCAGCGGTAGCCAGATTATTTACTGTAGGCGAGGTCAGAGCCGGCAAGTTCTTCAGAACTTCATCCAGCCTTGCCTGTGGAACATTCATCTTCAGCAGTACCTTCTCCTTGGCATCAAGCGCACCCTTGAGCATAAGACAGAGTGCATCAATCTTCGGTTTCTTCCATGAATCCTTATACGCGTCCTTATTGGCGATGATAACAGTTACAGACTCCTGGATAGTCTCGATAATTCTAAGCTTATTGGCTACAAGACTGCTTCCGGTCTCGGTAACATCGACAATCGCATCGGCCAGATGCGGCACCTTGACCTCGGTAGCGCCATGAGAAAATTCCACCTCAACACTCACCCCACGTTCTTTAAAGAAACGCTCTGTAAGTCCAACCACCTCGGTACTGATCACCTTTCCTTCCAGATCCTGAGCCGAGCGATAATCACTATCCTCCGGCACCGCCAATACCCAGCGCACGGGCTTACGCGTTGCCTTGGCATAGACCAATCTTTCCAGCACTTCAACCTCAGACTGATTCTCCAAAACCCAATCCAGCCCAGTAATAGCTACATCCATTGCCCCGCGATCCACATAGCGGCTCATCTCCTGCGGACGCGCCAGCATCGCACTGATCTCCGGATCATTACATGTCGGATAGTAATTTCGTGAACGAATATTGAATTCCCAGCCGGCATTTTTCAGTAATGCAAAAGTCGATTCCTGTAGACTACCCTTTGGCAGCCCAATCATTAATTCAGGCATAGTTATTTCCCATCTAAATCTATCTTCATAATCAACAATAAATATTATATCTGACTAGCAACCCGGGCTCAAACCTTTTTTACGACCTTTTTCTTTGTCGTCTTCTTCTTAGCCACCTTCTTCGTGGCAGCAGCCTTAGTTGCTGTACTCTCCTCACTTACAGGTTCAGGATTACCCGTTACCGCTTCTAATTCCAGATAATGCAACAACTCAAGGGCTTCCTGATGTTCAAGTTTGGCAAAAACCTTCTGCAGATGGGACTTATCGCCACTCTTGGCTATCAAACCATACTTCTTGGCCACTTCCAGCCCCTCCGGCGTAACCGGTAGAGTCATTGTCGGATGGTAATAATACAATATCATCCCTACCTCCTGCTTGGGAAGCATGAGATCCAACTCATTCAAAAGCTTCTTCGCCTCAGTTAGCTTGAGTTCGATGCAGAAATCCAGGGTCAACATCCCTTTACGATCAAAGAGTCGATTGAGCATATCCTTGATACGCATAGCGATCTTATCGGCGTTAGGCAGCGGATCCATAGCTCTGGCTATTTCAACCCAGCGGGCGACACGACATTCATTCCAGTCTATAAAATTAGCTTCTATTCCCTCAATACCGCGCATCGCCGCAACGGGATCATTCCCTTCACTGGCTATGGCAAATACCAGTCTTAGAAAAGCCGACATAGGCTTGGGGGAGAGACTCCCCTTTTTAAAACTATTCAAAATAGCCACTGGCGATTTAGCTGAACTCGCAGGCATAGTATCTCCTAAGAATAATCGGCAAAGAATCTTTGCGCGCTGAAAACCTCTCAATTCGATCCTACAGCAACAAGGGAAAAACATCCTGCAAATTTTGCAAAAACTGCCAATCGGGTATTAAGTATATCAGAGACCGCGAACCTATGCGCTAGCGACAAAACAACCTCTTACTACAAAGCACAATACAGTGTAATTAGAATCCAACCCTGGGCAATTACTGCAAAACACAATTGTTCACTTGCCTGAAGTGAATTGAGACTAGACATAGTAATATATTCTCGACTCCTTGTCAACTATCTTTTCCGGCATTTTTTATATTATTATATTATATGAACCACACAATATAAACCACACAAATCTGAACCGCAATCCACAAGTTATCCGCAACCATATGCCCGACCACTCAACAACTTCCAACCCTGTGAGTGAACAGCATTCCTTACAGCTCAACAAATGGTAGCGCCTGCTTACCGCGTTTACTTCTACAGCACAATACAAACCACTGACACATAAGTAACAACTCAATGCTACTTGCCCCGAGTTCCATCCTTAGCGGCAACTACTTGTCATATCACTACTTCTCAGTTATTAAAAAATAATTCACAAAAAATGTTTTTTTAATATTGACTTAACAAACCTTTTCAGTAATATTAGTCCCGTCGTTGAGAATACGACCTAAAAGAATATGGCCGAGTGGCGCAATTGGTTAGCGTACAAGACTGTCGATCTTGTGGTCGCGGGTTCGAATCCCGTCTCGGTCGCCAAATTATAAATAACAGATACTTTATAAGTGTCTGTTATTTTTTTATTTCTTTCTACAACCCCATAACCCCCAGCACAATCACCTGATCTACAAAAGCTACCCACTCCAATCACCCTACTACACTAAAAATAACCAGCCATACCACAAAACAACCACCAAGAATTTCTTGGCAAACCAATAAATTAGTTTATTGAAACTTTATACTTGCCAACTAATATTATTTCTATTATAATACTTACTAACTGTTAAGTAAGCATGATAGGATAACAATATGCACAAAAAAAGACAACGTGACGCCGAAGTAACCAAAGCGGCAATCTTGCAAGCTGCTGAAGAATTGTTTGCCGATAAAGGATATGCCGGAACCACACTCCGTGAAATATCCGAGCAGAGCGGCGCATCAGGCCCGCTTATTATCTTTCACTTTGAGGACAAGCGCGGGGTATACAACGCAGTCAAAGGTGAGATCATCCGGCGGTATATACACTCTGGCAGCAGCAATCCTCCAACCGATGAAACCTTTGAAGCTTTTATCCGACACACCCTGGTCTTCATGTTCGACTTCTACCGCGAAAACCCCACCATGATGAAACTCGCCAACTGGGGACGCCTGGAAGGTGACAACGAACCCTGGCCGGGAGAAGCGGAGTGGCATCATGTTTACCGCAAACGCCTACAGCAGGCGCAGCAAAACGGCGAGATACGTGCAGACATCACCCCTTTAAACATCTCCATCATCATCTGCGGCGCGGTGCATATCTGGTGGGAATATCACGAACATTTTATCGAACACGTAATGCAAGAAGACGATAGGACTTCCAACCCGGACGACTCGTACCTCGAACAATGCCTCGCGTTTATCCTACACGGACTGGGTGTTGCCACTAGAGCCACCTCCCAAAAGACTACAAACAAACTAACTCAAATCTAACAATAACAACTAAAAGGAGAAAGAATGGAAAAAGAGATTTACTGGTCGCGTTTTGCTGAAAATTTTGAAGAACTCAACAGTTATGTTGCTGGAGAAGAGAGTATTCAGGCAACACGTGATGCGCTCAAATCCTGCGCTCTATCCGGTTCAGTTCTCGAGCTTGGATGCGGTAACGGGACCTACTCAAAAATACTTGCAGAGACTGCAGAAACGGTCTATGCTACAGACTACTCGGATGAGATGCTTGCCGTATCAAAAAAACGTCTGAGCGCATACGACAACATCAAGCTGAGTAAAGAGAACTGCCTTGAACTGTCTTACGCAGCCGAAAGTTTTGATGCGGTAGTCATTATCAATCTACTCCATGTAATCGCTGATCCGCATAAGGCTCTTACCGAAAGCAGGCGCGTCCTCCGTCCCGGAGGCCGAGTAGTAGTAATCAGTTTTACCCGCGAAAGTTCCTCGGAAGAAGAACTAAAAAAGATGATTGAGCGCTATCTGAGTACCTACGGCAATCCACCTAAAACCGGCAGAAGCCTGACTATTGACAGCACCCATTCTTTACTCGCAGAGAGTGATTTGAAGGTTGAGAGTATATCGCTGATCGGCAATACCACCAAAGCTGTCTTTGCACAAGCTTACCATTTGTAAAGGACTTATTATGGGCGAAAAACTGAGCGGCATACCGGAGACTCTTCTTATCGCGCTCTGGGCACGAGCCAATGCGACACAAGAAACAGACCCAATAATCTGCGATGAAAAAGCGGTAGAATTAATAGGGCAGATTGATTACGATTTTTCGCGGTTCGAATCATCCAACCGCCTTACTACCCTCGGCGTAGCCGTGCGTACGCTACTGCTTGATCAAGGCCTCACCAACTTTTTGCAGAAACACCCGAATGCGGTAGTAATTAACTTCGGTGCCGGGCTAGATACCCGTCACTCTCGCATGCAGTGTGATACCCTTGACTGGTATGAAATTGATCTACCCGAATCCATCGAATTACGCCGCCGCTTCTTCCATGAAACCGAGAATTACCACTTTATTGCACAGTCCATATTCGATCTCTCCTGGATCAGCGAAATCCGCACTTCCGGCAGACCGGTAATATTCCTGGCGGAAGGGCTGCTGATGTACTTCAGTGAAGCTGAATTAAAGCCGTTCTTCTGTACACTGGCCTCACGCTTCCCCGGTGCAGAGATGCTCTTTGAGATGTTGGCTCCATTTATGGTCGGCAAGAGCAAGCACCATGAGACCGTCAAGAAGATCGACAGCGCCGCAGAATTTAAATGGGGGCTGAAGCACAGCCGGGATATGGAATCCTGGCACCATTCAATAAACATTGTTGAAGAATGGCTATACTACAATTATTACCCTAAACGCTGGGGAATATTCGGAATCGTTGCTCGTCTGCCTTTCTTCCGGCCACTTCTAGGATGTCGCATTGTTCACCTAGAATTCAAAGATTTAGCCAAAAATGGAGTCGTATCATGAAGAATAAAACCGGAGTCCGCCGGCTACTGGAAATTGCCGGAGAGCGTAGCGGACTGCTCATTGTCTCAGCAATTTTTTCGGCCATCAGTGCTGTTTTTATGCTGGTGCCGTATATTGCGGTTTATTTTATCCTGGCAGAATTGCTGCATAACGTAGAGAATATTTCTGCCGCCGACAGCACTTTTATGGAGAACTGGGGCTGGCTGGCTTTAGCCGGGTTAGGTGCAGGCATGGTCTTCCTGTATTGCGGTATTATGGCCTCACATATCGCAGCATTCCGAATTCTCTACGGTTTGCGGGTACGTCTAGCGCAACATATCGGCAAACTGCACCTTGGCTATCTGACCAAGACCTCCACCGGAGCAGTCAAAAAGACGCTCGAGCAGAATGTGGAAAAAATTGAGAAGTTCATTGCCCATCAGATACCGGATATCATCAATGTCTTTGCCACCGTCATCCTGATGTTTGCAATCATGTTCTATCTCAACGGCTGGATGAGTGCGGTATGTGTCATCAGCTTTGTAATCGGGGTCGGAATACAGGTATCGATGATGTTTGGGGAGGATGCCAAACAGATGATTACCAAGTATCATGATTCTCTGGAGAACATCAACACCTCAGCGATCGAATACGTCCGCGGCATGCCGGCGGTCAAATTATTCGGTCAGACCGTCCGTTCATTCAAAAAATTCCATGCCGATCTGGTGCATTACCGCGACTTTGCTACCGCCTGGACAGATTCCTTCCAGAACGGCTATCTGGTCTTCAAGACCATCCTCGCCTCCTTCCTGACTCTGATCCTACCGGTAGGCGTACTGCTGCTCAGCCGTGAACCCCAGAATATGTCTCTAGCACTGACGATCATCTTCTTCCTGGTAATGACTCCGGCAACGGCAACCCCACTTTATAAGTTATTATTTATGTCCTCAATGCTCAAAGATATAAATGAAGGGGTTAACCGAATGGACGCCATCTTCAAACACCCAGAGATTGCAGAGCCGGTTCAGCCAAGATCCCCTGCCGGGCACGACATTACCTTCAGCAATGTTTCATTCTCTTATGACGCCGCCGAAGCCTCTACCCGCACCAACGCTCTGGCTGAGATCTCTTTTCACGCCAAGCAAGGAACCACAACCGCCCTGGTCGGCCCTTCCGGCTCAGGAAAATCAACTATAGCCAATCTCATTCCAAGATTCTGGGATGTAGTCTCGGGTTCGATTGAGATCGGAGGAGTAAATATCAAAGACATCTCAAGTGAAAAACTTATGGATACCGTCTCCTTTGTCTTCCAGGACACCTTCCTCTTTTATGATTCCTTGTATGAAAACATTCGCATAGGCCGACCGGATGCTACCCGGCAAGAAATCGAAGAAGCCGCCCGCGCCGCCCAATGCCATGATTTCATTGAGTGCCTGACTGAGGGCTATGAAACCCGGATTGGTGAGGGCGGTGTACATCTCTCCGGCGGTGAGGAGCAACGAGTCTCGGTAGCCAGAGCCATACTCAAGGACGCACCGATACTGGTGCTGGACGAAGCAACTGCATTTGCCGACCCAGAGAATGAGCATAAAATGCACCTGGCCATACGTGAACTGATAAAGAACAAGACCGTCATCGTCATCGCCCACCGCCTCTCAACTATCTGTAATGCCGATCAGATTATTGTGCTGAACAATGGCCGGATTGAAGAACAAGGAAAGCATGCATACCTGCTGGATAACGGTGGCTTATACAAACGCATGTGGGATACTTACAGCGCAACCTCAATCTGGGGTTTTCGCCAACAGCAAGAGGAGGTTATGTTATGAAATCATTACGCAACATCACTGTCGGACATCCAGAGAATCTGACCCGGGCGGTATTCTTCACCATCCTCGCAAATCTGGTGACTATTCTGCCCTTTGTCCTGGTAATCGAGGTGGTAAAGATAATCTTTGAAGCCTACTCCTCACCCGCCGCGCAGCTTGAGGTTACACGGCTCTGGTGGATCTGCGGCGCTCTGGTCGTCTCCATGATTCTGATTTTCCTAGCCGAACGACCCGCCTACCGCAGCTGTTACCGCGGCGCTTACGCGGTAGCCGCCGAGGGCAGAATGGAGCTGGCCGAACACCTGCGCAAGCTCCCTCTGGGCTTTTTGTCCGGGCGCGATCCGGGAGATCTGGCCAATATGCTTATGGGGGATTTCGCCCTGCTGGAGCATAGTATCTCGCATCAAGCGCCCCAATTCATCGGCGCACTGGTAATGCCGGTGCTGGCATTTATTGGTCTCTGCTTTCTAGACTGGCGGATGGCACTGGCAATGTTTGTCGCACTCCCGGTCGCACTGCTAATATTCTTCGGTTCAACCAAACTTATACGCTATCTCGGAGCGCAGCATATGCGGGCAAAGATAAACGCGGGCAACCGTCTGCAGGAGTATCTCTACGGCATCCGGGTAATCAAAGCCTACAACCTTACTGGCTCACGTTTTGAACGCCTGGAAAAATCCTTCCGTGAACTGATGCACCAGAGTATCCGCCTCGAAGGCCTGGTCGGTCCGTTTGCCATGCTGGCAATCACCTGTATGCGTTTCGGTCTCACCATCATGATCCTTGTCGGTGTACACCTGCTGGCTGGGGGCACACTCAGCCTTATCGTATTTGTGACCTTCCTACTGGTCGGTTCCCGTATCTTTGACCCGCTTACGTTGGCACTGATAAACTACGCCGAAATGCATTACAGCGAACAGGCGGGAGAGCGAATTCTCAACCTCTATCAAGAGCCGAAGATGTCAGGTTCGCGCACCCCGCCTGCAGAGTCTGGAATAACCTTTGAAAATGTCAGCTTCGGCTATCAGGACAAAAAAGATGTTGTGCACAGTATCTCCGCCCAGATGCAGCCCGGCACCCTGACCGCGCTGGTCGGCCCTTCCGGCAGCGGCAAGAGTACACTGCTCAAACTAGCGGCTCGCTTCTATGATCCCTCCGCCGGCAAAGTTCTCATCGGCGGCGAACCGATGCACCGAATGAAGCCGGAAGAGCTATTCAAAAAGATGTCCATGGTCTTCCAGGATGTCTATCTGTTCAAAGACACCATCGGTAACAACATACGCTTCGGACGCGAAGGAGCAAGCGACGAGGAGGTCATCACTGCCGCCCGTAAAGCCTGCTGTCACGAGTTTATCGAGGCTCTACCAAACGGTTACGATACCCCGGTAGGAGAAGGCGGCTGCACCCTTTCCGGCGGAGAGAAACAGAGAATCTCCATTGCCCGTGCCTTTCTGAAAAATGCCCCGATTATCCTGCTGGATGAAGCTACCGCCTCGCTTGATCCTGAGAACGAACTCGAAGTACAACAGGCAATAGACACCCTTATTCAGGATAGAACCGTGATAGTCGTAGCGCATCGGCTGAAGACCATCTGCCGCGCGGACAAGATCTATGTCCTCAATGAGGGTCGAGTTGAAGAGAGCGGAACCCATGAAGAACTGTTGCTGAGAGACGGCCTGTACGCGAACCTGTGGAATCTGCAACAGGAATCGACCTCCTGGTCTCTTGCTACTTAGCTCCTAGGCAATCAAATTCTACTTTTTCAAAAGTGATACAGTCGGTAGCAAAGCTACCGACTGAGATTGCTTCTGCAGCCCGCTCATTTGTCCCTAGATGTCTTAAAATATGAACTGGTACAATATTTTCAGGATCTGAGCGTTTTCCAAGAGGACGCATGCGAGTTCCGAACTGATGAGGAATGAGTCGTGGGCACACCTTTTCCAAAGGTGTGTCGACGGTTTTATGAGCTAGCGAATAAACCCTGAGAATATAATCATAAAATAAATAGTCTTATAACTCAGATAAACATTACAGGTTAAAAGCAGTGATTACAATCATAACCACTTCTTTATCCGAAGGCCTAAGCATTTTAGCTGATCAACTAAGGCTAAAAATCTCCTGGCATAACCCTTCGTTTAAAGTAAGGGCTTAAACCTTCAGGATGAGATTGAGGACTTGGCATAAATTTATACTCTTACCGCAGAGCGTGTTTCGGAGGTTTATTCCTCAGCTCTGCTACCGGCTGCTTTATCTCCCTTCACCGAAGATCCTTCATTATAACCCTTATCAATTCCGCTCGGACAGTTGCCCCCTTTTTACTAAATCCTCTGGAAATCAATCCACATATCCGCATAATAACATGGATAATTTTATAATTGCTATAAATATGTATTAATTAGGAAGAGATCCCATGCCAGAGAAAAAGAACATTGAGATGTCAAAGCACTACAATCCCCAGCAGGTCGAAGACAAGTGGTACGCAAAGTGGGAGCAAGCGCAGTGTTTCAGTTCACAGGTAGATGCAGATAAAAAGCCCTACACCATCGTTATCCCTCCACCAAACGTCACCGGCAAGCTCCACATGGGACATGCCCTCAATAACACCCTGCAAGACATCCTCATCCGTGCCAAACGCATGCAGGGCGATAACGCCCTCTGGCAACCGGGAACCGACCACGCCGGCATTGCCACACAGAATGTTGTCGAGCGCGAACTCAAGAAGGACGGCATGCACCGTGACGATCTAGGGCGGGAAAAGTTTATCGAACGCGTCTGGGAGTGGAAGGAAGAATACGGCGCCTCCATCCTCAATCAGCTCAAGAAACTCGGTTCTTCCTGCGACTGGTCGCGTGAACGCTTTACTATGGACGAAGGTCTAAGTAAAGCTGTACGTACAGTATTTGTCCGTCTCTACAAGGAAGGATTGATCTACAAAGGGCGCAGGCTTATCAACTGGTGCCCCAAGGATCACACCGCCCTTGCTGATGACGAGGTCGAACACGAAGATAAGGACGGCAAACTCTGGCACATCAGGTATCCGCTCAAGGACAGCACAAAATTCCTGATTGTCGCCACTACCCGCCCTGAGACCATGCTCGGTGATACCGCAGTAGCGGTGCACCCGGATGATGAACGCTACAAAGATTTGATCGGCTCTAAAGCCATCCTCCCGATTATCGAACGCGAGATCCCGATTGTCGCCGACAGTTTTGTCGATCCGAAATTCGGAACCGGCTGCGTCAAGGTAACCCCGGCACACGACATCAACGACTATGAGTGCGGCCTCCGTCATGACCTGGAGCAGATCATCGTTATCGGTCCCGACGGCACGATGACCGAAGCGGCAGGGAAATACCAAGGTCTGGAGCGCTTCCGCTGCCGGGAGAAACTGGTCGAAGAGCTTGAAGAGAAGAAACTTCTGGACAAGATAGACGAGCACCCACACTCGGTTGGCCACTGCTACCGGTGTAACACCGTAATTGAGCCTTACCTCTCAGAACAATGGTTTGTCAAGATGAAGCCACTGGCAGAGAAAGCCATAGCCGCTACTGAAGCCGGAAAGATCAGCTTCCACCCACAGCGCTGGGAGAATGTCTATCTCTCCTGGCTGACCGATGTCCGGGACTGGTGTATCAGCAGGCAAATCTGGTGGGGGCATCGAATTCCAGTCTGGTACTGCCAGGACTGCGGTACAGAGATTGTTGAAGAGACCGATCCGACAACCTGCCCCAAGTGCGGCTCGACCAAACTTGAACAGGAAGAGGATGTCCTGGACACCTGGTTCAGTTCGGCTCTCTGGCCTTTCTCAACCCTGGGCTGGCCGGAAGAGACCGCAGACCTCAAGTACTACTACCCTACCAACACCCTGGTTACTGACAGGGGTATCATCTACTTCTGGGTGGCACGAATGGTAATGATGGGGCTGCACTTTATGAAAGATGTCCCCTTCTCCGATGTCTATATCCACGGCACCATTCTGGATGAGTTCGGCGCGAAGATGTCCAAATCCAAGGGCAACGGCATCGACCCAATCGTTATGATCCAGGGCGGTACCCAGCAGCGTCTGGGTAAAGAGTTTGTCTGCGAAGGCTACGGCGCCGATGCCGTACGTTACACCCTCGCTGCACTGACCACCGAAGGCCAGGATATCAAGCTCAGCCCGACCCGCTTTGAGATGGGGCGGAACTTTATCAATAAGGTGTGGAACGCTTCAAGATTCGTCATGCTCAACCTTACCGAGATCGAACTAGACGGCAGTGAAATTGCTGGTGCCGAACTGGAGTTCGAAGATCGCTGGATCCTTTCTCGGCTCAATCAGGTCATAACCGACACCTCGAGTGCAATCGACAACTTCAGATTTATCGATATTACCAAGGCCATCTACGACTTTACCTGGAGAGACTACTGCGACTGGTACGTAGAGATGGTAAAGGCGCGTCTCAAGGCTGGCGGACGGAGTGCGGTAGTCGCTGGCAGAGTACTGGCGTGGGTACTCGACAATCTTCTGCGCCTGCTCCATCCGGTAGCCCCATTCTTTACCGAAGAGGTATGGTCAGAGCTCAATAAGATCACCCCTAACCGCGGCCTCGGTGCCAATCCGAACGCAGCCGGGGAATTCCTCATGCTCCAGAGTTGGCCGGTAGTCGCGGCGGAACTGCGTAATACCGAGATCGAAGATTCGATGAGCCGGGTACAGAATGTCGTACGCGCTATCAGAAATATCCGTGCCAAATTCAATATCCCGCACAACGACCGGGTAAGTGCGGTAATCAGCGGCGCAAATAACGAATTTATCGAGTCAATTCAAAGTTGCCGAGAGCAGATCTGCCTTCAGGCGGTTGCAGACAATATCGAACTCGGGGTAAACCTGCAAAAACCGAAACTGGCAGCGGCGGAGATACTCGACGGCGCCCAGGTCTTTGTCCCGCTCTCCGGATTTATGGATGTCGAACTGGAGAAGAAACGCGTAGCCAAAGAGCTGGGAGTAAAGGAAAAATCGCTCAATGCACTCAAGGCCAAGCTCCACAATGAAGGCTTCATCGCCAAAGCCCCTGCCGAAGTGGTGGAACGCGAGAAAGAGCGCAAAGTAGAACTGACCCGCCAGATACAGGAGCTCAAAGAGCTGGCAGCCAGCTTGGTAAGTGAAAATTAGTTTTTTTGCTTTACAAATTACTCATTAAAAGCTACTTTATACTTTGGGACATTCCATTTAGGTATACGGTAGCTTTGACTTAATCGCTAATACGTTCTATAAGTATTATCCAGGAGAAATAGTATGCGGACTCTTGTAAGGTTTTTAAATTTCATCGCTGTACTCGTGGTAACCGCGGTCATCTACTGGCATGAGGTGGATAACGCCTCATTCTCACAGGAATGGAGCAAGTTTATTGCTGGCAAAGGCGTATATGCTCTGCTCTTTGTCTCGGGAATTATGGTTCTGCTCAACCTTTATACCATCTTTCACTCCCTCAAACAGATGCACAAACGCAAGCGTGCCATCGAGATTGAGAATGACAGCGGGGTAAACTCGATATCGATTGATGCCGTACAGAAGCGCCTCTCTGAGATGCTCAATGCTACTACCGATATTATCCACCCCCGTCTCTACCTCGAACTCGGCAGCAAGAACAAGCCTATCCGCTGCAATGTCGAATTCGGGCTCAAATGCACCAGAAACATTACTGGCAGAACCGATGAAATCAAGTCTCAGATAACCTCGGTCTTCAACAACATGATCCCCAATGGGCCGGGAATAATAGTAAAAGCCAGCATAATCGAGATTGAGAATGACGGCGAGGCGATAAAACCGGAACGGGATACCGTCTTCAGCGGGCCTATCTACCCAAATGACGAAGAGGATACCGATACAAAGGGGATGAGTTGAACGAGACACTAGAGGTAAACCTCCAGGCCTATGACTTTGAGTTACCCCTGGAGAACATTGCACAGTTTCCTGCTGACAGGCGTGATAATTCACGCCTGCTCTTTATTGATCAGAAAAAACAGCCTTCCGACCACCTCTTCAACCAGCTCCCAGAGCTGCTGCAAGCAGGTGATCTGATAATTCGCAATGATACTAAAGTAATCCCAGCTCGGCTTCTGGGCAGACGCAGTGGCGGCGGCAAGACCGAAGCACTGCTGATGCACCCTGCTACTCGCAGCGGTGAAGATGGGTATCAAGAAGATGCAGACCGGGTCTGCTGGGTCTGCCTGGCCAAGCCCTGTAACCACCTCAAGGCCGGCAAAATCGTCACCTTCGGGGAAGGCAGCATCGAAGGCCGAGTCGAAAAGATGCTCGGTGGCGGCAGAGTAATCTTCTCCTTCAACATTTCCCAGACAGATTTTATGCAGACTATCGACCGCATCGGCGAACTCCCCCTGCCGCCATATATTGACCGGACAGCAGACGGTGTTACCCGCGCCGACAAAGAACGCTACCAGACAACCTTTGCCCGCGAATCCGGAGCCGTAGCCGCACCGACAGCAGGTCTGCACTTCACCCCCGAGGTCGATACCGCCCTGCACGAACGCGGCATAAAGATCGCCACCTTGACTCTACATGTCGGCCCCGGCACCTTCAGACCGATAATAGCCGAGGATATCCGTGAACACCGAATGGATGGCGAGTATTACGAAGTACCGCAAGCGACCGCCGATCTGATCAACCAGACTAAGCGCAACGGCGGTAGGCTTATTGCAGTCGGTACCACCTCGACCCGGACTTTAGAGACAGTTACCGACGACGCCGGCATCACCCACGCCGGCAGCGGCTGGGCAGATCTCTTTATTCGCCCGGGCTACCGGTTCAAAGCCATCGACGGTCTAATCACTAACTTTCACCTCCCAAAGTCAAGTCTGCTGGTACTGGTATCGGCACTAATGGGGCGAGAACGGATGCTGGAGGTATATAAGGGAGCGGTAGAGCGTGGTTATCGTTTCTATTCATACGGTGATGCGATGCTACTCATCCCCTGAGTATGACCATAAACGAAGCTTTTCACTATACGATAGTACTAAATCAAACCGGACACAAAGGTAATCTTATACCTACACACGACTTCCAGCTCAGCAAACAGGAGTTCTTATGCCACGCAAAGCGAGTACAGTCAACGAGTACAAAATACGTATCTGCCGCGCCATGGATTTTATCAGCGAGAATCTCGAGAACGAACCAACAATAGAAGAGATTGCCGACGCAGCATCCTTCTCACTCTATCATTTCCATCGTATCTTCAAAGCCGCGGTAGGAGAGACCATCGGCGAATTTACCCGACGTCTACGCCTGGAACGTGCCGCCGGTTACCTCTACAGCCACCCGGATGCAGATATAACCGGTATCGCCTACAGATACAACTTCTCCAGTTCGCAGAATTTTGCCAAGGCTTTTCGCAAACAGTTCGGCATGTCCCCTACCGAATTCAGAAATAGCAAGACCGGAAACAAAGAAAGCACAAACGAAAACGCATTCCTCCTCCATTCTGAGTATACTCCTTCTACGTTAACCTTACAACTAAGCGAAGAAAGGAAGAAAGAAATGAATGTTACTATCGAAGAAATGCCTGAGTGCAAAATTGCTTATGTCAGAAAGATTGGCCAGTATTCAGAAAAAACCTGCAGAGCGGCATTTGACGAGCTCTCTAATTTTGCCGGCCCTCTTGGACTATTTAAAACCGGATCCATATTCTCAATATACTGGGATGATCCAGAGGTAACCCCTCCTGCTAAGTGCCGGACAGACGCCTGCGTCACCCTGCTTCCAGACCAAGATATTACAGCGTCTTCAGGCTTATCGCTAGGTACAATTGCCGGCGGGAGATATGCCATCTGCAACTTTGAACTGGACTCCAGCGGTTTCACCGCTGCCTGGGAAGACTCGATGCGCTGGGTAATGGAGAGCAACTACGAATGTACAGACCAGCCCTGCCTTGAGCGCTACCATAACGATCCCAAAGATCACCCGGAAAACAAATTCATCGTCGATATCTGTATACCCCTGAAGTAATACGTTCACTATCCACTCCAGCTTTCAGCCGGGAAACCTCAGGTTTCCCGGCTCTTCTACATAATAATACCATTCTTTCACCTAGTTTTATCACTATCTACACAACCATTTCTCTAGCCGATAAGCTGAAAACTCTAGGCGACCTCTATTAATTGCTTTTGATGAATTACGCCGTAATTTTGTAATTATTAGAGGTTGCCTATAACCTAAATATCCTATAAAAAGTTGACAATAACATATTTTTAACCACAATATAACCTCCTGAAAGTAATATTCTGTATATTTCACATTATAATAAAAATTGAATAATTTGTTTTGAGTTCGCTTACCAGATTATTGATAATATAATGTATTGAATTATAAAAACGCACCCATATTTCACAGATTTCTCTGCTACTTTTATACTAGCTTGAACCCTGATGCAGAAGATAACCGGAAGAGGCCTAAATTTATGAAGATAATGTTCTCTGCTTTTACCGCTCCAACCAGCACCCTCGGTGCAGTCACTCGAATGATGGCACTAGCCAAGAAATTCACTCATGAGGGTCATACCGTCAATTTCTGCGCCTTCGGCGAGACCATCGGACAGCTCCGGGACAAAGGCTTTACCGTTCACGAAATGCCGGAACCTACCATCTTCGGTCTACCCAAGGTAATTTCCGACATGCTGGCAAATTACTCCTATAAAGCCAAACTCCCGACCAAAGAAGGCAAGAGTTACGGCAATCTCTGGCAGTTCCTCTTCTTTACTGGACATTCCAGTCGACGCTACCTCCTTGAATGCGTCCGAAGACAGAAAGAGGCCTGTGAAGAGCTGGGAGCTGATCTGATAATCACCGAGCTCGATCCGAGCGGCTATATCTGCGCCCACCTCCTCAACATTCCTATCGCCGCAACTTATGCTACGGTCGCAAAGAAGGATGAAAACTCCTACTTCTGGAAACGGACAGAAAACATTGTCAACTATGTACTCAAACACTTCAATAATAACTCCTGGATCTCGCTCCATGATATTATCTACGGCAAGAAGGTCTTCAAACTCATACCCTCCATACCCGAACTTGAGGACGCCCCGCAGAACGAGAATACCTGTTACTGCGGCAACATGCTTGAGACCGTGAGAAAATCCTCGGTCAACTTTCAGCCGGAACCGGATAAAAAGTACATCTTCTGCTACTTCGGTACCGGTTCAATATCCCTGGACACTGTAGAAAAGCAGCTCCCCCGAGCCCTCAAAGGCCGGGATGATATTATCTGCTATATGGCCTCCAACTCTATCCGCCGGGAATATAACATTGACAATGTCAGATTTGTCAACTTTATCAATGCCCACGCCCTCCTGCCCCACTGCATCCTGACTATCTGCCACGGCGGACTGAACTCCATTACCCAGTCACTCGAATACGGAGTACCGGTTCTCAGCTTCCCAGGCCCGATCTTTGAACGCCGCTACAATTCTGAGATGCTGCAAGAGCGTGGAGTTGGATATATGGGCGAGCTCAGCGATTTCAACGCCGAGTGGATTCGCGCCCACCTTGATTCCAGCCAGATTCTCAGCGCCAATCTCAAGCATATTCAACAACGTTTCAAAGAGTATAACGGGGTCGATACCGCTTACAACCGTATCTGTAACTGGGTTGAATCTATCCGGGAAACCCAACTCCTGTAAACTTCGAAGAACTTAACTTGTACATAATTAACAAGTATCCGGCGTACAGAGTAGGCCGGATACTTAGTATACCCTTACTCCAACCAACTGCCACCTCGGCTAATACGCCCTAATTACATGTGCATTTAATGAAGGCGAAAAAGATTTTATTGTAGTAAGAACCTACATGAAGGTTATAATAATAGTAATATCATAAATATAATTTGCAATAAAAAATTATTTTTCTATAGACAAAGTCACCAATTGCTACTAAAATACTATCATTTACTCCAACAATTATTTCTAACATATTAATGATAAGGATTACCGACCATGCAGAAATTTGAAGACATCATGTTTGACACCGATCCCCTCGAGTTAGCCGATGAACTTGCAGATCTTGAGAAAGAGATCAAAGCTATTATCTGCACCGACGAAGAGGCCGAGGGTGACGAGGAGATCTTCTTTGGTCTGCCGACAGAGATTGGCGAAATCATTGAAATACGTGCTCGTGTCGAAAGCTGTAGTGAAATCGCTGATGATGAGTACGAGATAACTGTAGCAGTAACCGCGGTAGACTCGACAATGCTGAAGTTAGCCAGCGATACCCTTCTTGGCAGGATCAAAAAGAGTGCAGATGGAGAACCGGTCTGGGCCGCCGGATTCAAACAACAGGATAACTCCTATGCTATTCTTGCCAACAGTCCTGGGGGTATTATCAGCGCGGAGCAACTGGCTAAAATAGCTGAGATCTCGGCTGCAGGTGTCGGTTCGGTCAAACTGACCCATGCTCAACGCGTAGTAATTCTAGTCAAAGTCGAGCAGGTAGAGGCTGCAACCACAGCTCTGGAGTCGGTGGGTATGCATATTGGAGTCCTCCACCACGGTATTCGCAATGTTCGTGCCTGTTGCGGCGCTCTCTGCCGGTTTGCACAGAAGACCAACTGTAAACCCCTTGCTCAGGAAATCGCCGACCGCTTCTTCGGCAGAAGTATGGCTTTTGATATCAAAATCGCCATCAGTGACTGCATGCGCAACTGCTCTGAGAGCTACTGCGCTGATATTGGCCTGATTGCTGATAAAGGCAGCTATAGTATTGTCATCGGCGGACGCGGCAGTCAGGTACCGTTCCGCGCTCTGAATCTCATTTCCGGAGTCAAACCCGAGGAGGCCACCGACATGGTGGAAAAGGTCATAAACTGGTACACCGCCAATGCAAATAAAGGGGAACGCCTCCACAAACTGCTGCACCGCCTCGGTAGTGCCGAGGCTATCGATACTACAGGATTAGAAGAATACTATAGTAAATATAATGATGGTATAGATGAGTTCACACGTACCCAGGAACAATTCACACGTATCAACGGTCTAAAGCAACTACAAACAGAACTCGGTCTATAGCGACAACCGGGTACAGAGTGTGCGGATAAGAGATTCCAGTTTTGCCGCCACCATAAAGAAGAAAGGTAATAAGATGTCAGTAGGAAGTCATAAGGATGCTTTCAAAGCCCACCAGTTAGTCAAGAAGATTGTCAAGCAGAGTCCGAGCAGCCTCCTAAGCAAGATGGCGGCAGATATTCTACTGGATTTTGTCAAGAATCAACGCCAAGTCACCTCTGACTCTGTCCTTGATAGTCTGCCGTCTGAGAATATTGAGCATGATCAGAAGCAGCTTGACAAAGCCCTTATCGCGGTAGACGGTCTCTGCGGCAAGTGTGACGATGCCCATGACGACTCATGCTTTGTCAACCAGGCGCGCCGGGTACTTATTGCAGCCAAGACTGGAGTCGACCTCGGCTCTAACTTCGACGGCAGGACTACACTGCAAGAGATGCTTGATAACGCCGCGAAACGCGCCGAGGACATCCAGCAACAGGCACAACCCGCAGCGGAAACTACTCCCGCGGCTAAAATAGCACCGGAACCGGAATGTAATCAGTCAGAACTCGACCAACTCCGGGAACAGGATATATTCCGCAGTACCCTGATCGACGAGGTGGTCAATACTATTGAGTCGGTTACCGACGGGAATTATGCCAGGGCTATGCCGATCCATGACGATGAACAACTGGGCAAACTTGCCAAAGCCTTCAACCTCATGCTCTCGACAATCAAAAAATCCATGTCTGAGCTCGATACCCTGGTCGGGGAACGTACCTCAGAACTCAAACAGATTATGAATACTGTCCCATTAGGGCTACTGACAATCGATACTGAGAACCGAGTCATGCCGGAACATAGCCGGCAAGCTACGCTTATCCTCAACCATGAGACCATCCGCGGGCGCAACTTCCTGGATCTGCTCGGGATCACCCGCCGCCTGGAAAAAGAACGCGCCGAAATGGAGGAATTCCTTGAAGTAATCCGTATGGGCATGCTCAGCGATAGCGATCTGGCTCCGCTCAACCCTTTCCCGGAATTTGAACTTATTGGCGATAATGGAAGTAAGTGGCTGGATATGCGCTACTCTGCGGTGAGACGCCAAGGAGAACCGACCGGTGAAATTCTCATTGAGATGGCCGATATTACCGAGCGCAAGCGCCTGGCGGCTGAGGTAGATGCCAGCCAGAAAGAGAACCTCCAACTAAAGATCATAGCAGAGGATCCAGACCTCTTCAAAGAGTTTCTCGCCGAAGTAATGAATATTCAAAGGATGACCCGCAAGAACCTGGAGCAGCTCCATACCAGTCTGAACTGGCAGAGCCTGATCAATGAGATGTTCCGAGGGATACACACCATCAAAGGAGCCGCCGGCAGTTTTGGACTATCCGACCTCGCCGAGGTCGCCGGCAGACTGGAGAACAGCCTCAGTACTGCACGCAGCGCCACCACTCTGGAAAACTCTTTCATTCAAGGCATCACAGACTCTCTCGGCGAATTGGACACAATGATCACCCATGCCACCGAGATAGCCAGCAATGTACTTGGCGAAGACTTCAATACAGACGGTCCGACTCTGCGTATCGAGCTTTCAACCCTCAAAGCACTGGAGAAAGATCTGGCCGAAACTCAGGATCTAGCTCAAACCATCTCTAAGCTCCAGCGCCTCCGAACCATTCCGGCCAACAAAGCACTCAGCCGTTCGGTCAAAATAATACCAGATCTCATTCGACGTTTGGAAAAACCGATAGATTTTGCCTTCTCCGGCACCGAGACCATGATTGATATAGAAGTAGCTCAAGAGTTAAATACCGCGCTGATCCATCTTCTACGTAATGCCTGCGACCATGGCATAGAGAGTATAGATGAACGCGCGCAGGCCGGTAAGAGTAAGGAGGCGAAGGTCACCCTTGAAGTAGCCCACAACGAGTCCAGCCTCAAAGTTATTATTAGCGATGACGGCAGGGGTATTGATCCGACAAAAATCGTTCGCAGTGCTATAAAGAAAGGGGTAATAGAAGAGAGTAAAACCGAGCAGATGAGCGAGAATGAAAAACTCCGTCTGATCTTCAGACCCGGCTTCTCCACCGCCAACTCCGTCACCGATGTCAGTGGACGCGGTGTCGGGCTTGACGCTGTACTTGTAACTGTTGAAGAGAAACTCGGCGGCAGGATAGATATTGAATCAGAACTGGGTCAGGGTTCTGCCTTCATTCTTACGATTCCACTCAATTAATAATAAGCTAACAGTACTCAATCCGTAACATTATCTGCTACCCTGAGGGTAGCAGATTTTTTCGTCTAAGCACACTATCTCATCCGCTTTTTCTCAACAAAATATGACCTACATATGATTATTACCATTAAAATAGTCCTGCGACATCCCGTTATTCTCATTTTTGCCATAAGTACAGCGCTCTCACAGAATTATTTGTCGTAAATTAAATATATATATGCAAGATAAAGGATAGTACAACCTCGGCGACACAATATCCGAGATAAGCCAACTGATAATAATTCCATTTTACGCAGTAGCTAAGAGAAAAAAACTGCCTCATCATCACAAATAAAAGCTAATAAATAGCAGATAATATTGACCGCCGAAAAAAGCGTGAGAAATCAACATACCGCCATATCCCGGCAGTAATAATTTATTACGAGTAAAAATTCCTCACGAATCTTACAGATAAATTGCGATAACCAGCAAAAGGGCTATCCAGAGAGGTCATAGATAGATAGAAGATTAAAGACTGGCGGAGAGACGGGGATTCGAACCCCGGGTAGACTTGCATCCACACACGCTTTCCAAGCGTGCCCGTTCAACCGCTCCGGCATCTCTCCACAGACATTGGCTACTGATTTATATTATGGTATTGTATAGCATAACGCAACTTAGTCAATACTTAAAATTCACTCGTAAAAGATATACCTAACACTGGACGAATAACGCATAATTACTAGCATTATTTCATTACACGCAACGCACAAAAATCATTTGATAAATTCTAACCCTTTAGGCATAAAGATAATACCTATGTCAAACCAATCCAAACGAACTAAATGTAGCTATAACATTTGACATTTAAATGCTTTTTAATATAATTAGACAAACGATAAAATTAACACTAGTGCTATGAGCAGGTATATGAAGAATAAAATAATAGGCAACAGGATAACCGAAGCCAGAAGACGAGCTGGATTATCTACAAGTACTCTCGCCAAGAAGGTAGGAAAATCACAAGCAACTATCAGTCGAATCGAGAATGGCAAACAGAGTATCAATCTCCAACTCCTGGTCGCCATATCCCGGGCTCTGGGGGTACACCCCTTCAACCTTCTTGGAAAATTCTTCTCCAAGCGCAAGGAGCCTAGCGGCTCGGGCTGTCTGGCCGAAGTTCTCAGGTCAGCCAGGATCTTCAATAATATCTCGGTGCAGAAGATAGCCAAAACGCTCAAACAATCAAAACGCTATATCAAAGAGCTAGAAGAGGGTCTGATCCTTCCGAACATGGTCGATATCCCACATTTTGCTAAATTTTATAATCTCAACCTCAATCTTCTGGAGGAGTTGGTCAATTTCGAGCAATATGCCCCTGAACTCAGCAAGCATTTTTCCGAGATAACCACGCTGCTCTCAGCCCAGTTTGAATCCACAGCGGAAACTCTGGAAACACTCCACCCGGAGCCAGCAGCAGCACAGCCCTATGCGCACACTCAAATCATCTTGGATGCCCCCGACAATACCGCTAACTCTGGAACCAGGATCAACCATATTTTGCTCAAAATCATCAACAATGAAACAGATGAATAATCCTGCACAACTTGATCTGCGAAGCTAAAGATTATGCAACATACGCACTGAATCCAATCCACGTCTCGCCCTCAACCTTCCAGCCAGTTGAGAGCCATTTTTCATTTTTTACCGGAAAGACCGCATCGCCCTAAAAAACCTCTCCCTGAACACTTGCATTAAACTCATTCTTTGCTATAATTTCCAGGTTTATATATCATTTTCATCCAGAGTCTAATAACCTAAAAAATTTTAGAGACTTTATAATATATATTATCGACAAGCAAAGGGAAAGAATAATAGGAGAAAAACTAGTGAGCTACGGACTACCAAAGGCGGATGGATTATACGATCCACAAAATGAACACGACGCATGTGGTGTTGGCTTCTGTGCAAATATTACAGGAGAAAAGAGCCATGATATCATTCAGAAAGGTATTGAGATCCTGATCAACCTGACCCACCGCGGTGCAGTCGGTTCAGATCCGGAGACCGGCGATGGAGCAGGTCTGCTCTTCCAGATGCCTGACAAGTTCTTCAGAGGAATCGCTAGTGATCTCCATTTCAACCTGCCGGAACTCGGCAAGTACGGAGTCGGTTTCCTCTTTATGCCTACCGACCCCGGCATCAGAGAAGAATGCAAAGAGAAAATTGAAAAAGCGGCTCTGGACAATAACTGCCGTATTCTCTGCTGGCGCGAGGTACCGGTAGTACGCGAAGCCGTAGGTATCACCGCCAGAGCGGTCTGCCCTGATTTCTATCAGGTCTTTATCCAGGCTCCAGAAGACGGTATTAGCCTCTACGATTATGAGCGCCTGCTATACAAGGTCAGAAGAAAGGCCGAGAATGAGATCAAGGCTCTCGGAGGTCAGGCCAAAGAGATGTTCCACGCCGCCAGCTTCTCAGCCATCACCGTCTGCTACAAGGGCATGATGCTTGCAGCGCAGGTAGCCAGGTTCTACCCTGATCTGAATGATCAGAAGATGGACTCGGCTCTCTGTGTGGTACACCAGCGCTACAGTACCAACACCTTCCCCACCTGGGATCTGGCTCAGCCCTTCCGCATGATGTGCCATAATGGTGAGATCAATACTCTCAAGGGCAATGTCAACAACATGAAATCACGTTATTCAGCCCTCAAGAGTGAGTATTTCGGCGATGAGCTCCAGGATATTCTCCCGGTAATCCACAATGAGCAGAGTTCTGACTCAGCTTGTTTCGACAATATGCTGGAATTTCTCTATATGAACGGGCGTAACCTTACCCACTCAATGATGATGATGGTTCCGGAAGCCTGGGGCAAGAAGTGCCATATGGGACATGATCGCCGCTCCTTCTTCGAATACCATTCAATGATGATGGAGCCTTGGGACGGCCCTGCGGCACTGGTAGGCACCGACGGCACCAGAATCTGCGTGACCCTCGACCGTAACGGCCTGCGCCCAGTGCGTTATGAGATCACTGAAAACGGCTTCATCGTCGGAGCTTCCGAGATCGGAGTGCTTGAACTTGACGAGTCTACCGTAGTTGAGAAAGGTCGTCTCGCTCCCGGCACCGTCCTCCTTATCGATACCGAACGGAAGCGCGTACTCCATGATGAAGAGGTCAAAGCCGAGATCTGCCGCCAGAAGCCGTACCGGCGCTGGGTAGCGGCCAACCGGATCGAATTACGCGGTCTCTTCGACGGCAACGCGGCTGTAGAGGCTGATGAAGATATTCTCTTCGAACGCCAGACCGCTCATGGTTACACCCGTGAGGATGTCGATAATATTATTGCACCGATGTTCCTGACCGGTGGCGAGCCTATCGGCTCAATGGGTGATGACACCCCGCTGGCGGTACTTTCAGACAAGCCACAGCTCCTCTTCAACTACTTCAAGCAGCTCTTCGCCCAGGTTACCAACCCGGCGATTGATCCAATCCGCGAAAAGCTGGTAATGTCGCTGACCACCTATCTCGGCCCGTGCCGGAACCTCCTTGAAGAGACCCCGGAGCATGCCCGCATGCTCAAGCTCAACTCACCGCTCATCACCAATGATGATCTGGAGCGAATCAAGAGTCTTGGCGCCAGCGAATTCCCCAGCACCACGCTCGACATTATCTTCCCGGTTAGTGAAGGCGAGAAAGGGCTGGAGAAAGCACTCGACCATCTCTGCCAGCAGGCTGAGAACGAGGTCAAAAACGGTAAGACCGTCATCATCCTCAGTGACCGGAAGATGTCGCCTGAATATGCCAGCATTCCTTCACTGCTCGCCGTAGCCGCCATCAACAGCCATCTAGTTACAGCAGGTCTGCGCATGAGTGTAAATATTATTCTGGAATCCGGCGAACCACGTGAAGTAGAGCACTTTGCCCTCCTCTTTGGATACGGAGTCAGCGCGGTCAACCCATATCTGGCACTGGAGACCATTGCCAAGCGCATCGCTGAAGGCAACCTGCCAAAGAAGATGTATGTCCAGGATGGCATTGAAAACTATATAGCCGCGATTGAAAAAGGGCTGCTCAAAATCTTCTCCAAGATGGGTATATCTACTCTGCGCAGCTACCGCGACGCTCAAATCTTTGAGATTCTCGGGCTAAACACCAATTTAGTCGCCAAGTACTTCAATAACACCCCAAGCCGTATCGGTGGGCTAGGTATGGAAGAGATAGCCAAAGAGACCCTGCAGCGCCACGCCAGGGCTTACCCGAAGCGTGCCGGAAGCACAAAGGTACTGCAGAGCGGTGGCCGCTATAGCCTGCGCCGCGACGGCGAGAGACATCTCTGGACCCCAGACGCCATTCGTTTCCTACAGGAAGCTACCCGTGAACAGAATGAGGAGAAGTACAATAATTTCAAGGAGCAGATCAACAATCAACTCCAGAAGCACTGTACCCTCCGTAGTCTCTTCGATTTCAATGATGCGCTCACTCCGATCAGTATCGATGAGGTCGAGCCGGTTGAAGATATCATGAAACGCTTTGTCACCGGGGCGATGAGTTTCGGTTCGATCAGCCGTGAAGCACATGAAGCCATGGCTATCGCCATGAACCGTATCGGTGGACGCTCAAACAGTGGTGAAGGTGGTGAAGACAGCAAGCGCTATGTCCCGCTGGACAATGGCGACAACCGCTGCTCCATGACCAAGCAGGTCGCCTCAGGTCGTTTTGGCGTAACCGCCGAATACCTCAACAACTGCAAGGAGATCCAGATCAAAATCTCTCAGGGCGCCAAGCCGGGTGAGGGTGGCCACCTCCCAGGGCACAAGGTCAATGTCGAGATTGCCGGCGTACGCCACTCTACCCCTGGCATCTCACTGATCAGCCCGCCGCCACACCACGATATCTACTCAATCGAGGATCTAGCTCAGCTTATCTTCGACCTAAAGAATATCAACCCACGCGCTGACATCAATGTCAAGCTTGTATCCGAGGTCGGCGTCGGAACTATTGCCGCCGGTGTCTCCAAAGGTCACGCTGATGCAATCCTCATCTCCGGTGCTGACGGTGGTACGGGGGCAGCTCCAATGAGTTCTATCAAATATGCCGGTATTCCGTGGGAGCTCGGACTCTCCGAAACCCAGCAGGTACTGGTCAAAAATGACCTCCGCGGCCGGGTCAAGCTCCAGACCGACGGTCAGATGCGTACCGGCCGAGACGTGGTTATCTCAGCACTGCTTGGTGCTGAAGAGTATGGCTTTGCCACCAGTTCACTCATCGTCCTCGGCTGTGTAATGATGCGCAAGTGTCAGAAAAACACCTGCCCGGTCGGTGTCGCCACTCAGGATCCACGCCTGCGCAAGCGTTTCCACGGCAGTGCCGATTATCTAGTGAACTTCTTCCACTTTGTTGCTGCAGAGGTACGCGAACTCATGGCCAGTCTCGGTTACCGAACCATGGAAGAGATGATCGGTCAGGCGCACCGCCTCAAACTTCGAGATGGTATAGACCACTGGAAAGCTAGCAAACTGGACTTCAGCAAGGTCTTCCACACCCCGGAAGAGGCTAAGAAAAATGCTATCCGCAAAATTCAAGATCAGGATCACGGACTTGAAAATATCCTTGACCGCAAGCTTATCGAAGCCTGCCAGGACGCAATTGAGAAAAAGTCGAAGGTTACCGCTGATTTTGTGATAAAAAATACCAACCGTACAGCTTCTACCATGCTCGCAGGCGAGATCGCCCAGCGCTATGGTCACAAAGCGCTCGCAGAAGACACGATTACTCTGAACTTTACCGGTTCAGCCGGCCAGAGCTTTGGAGCTTTCGCCACCTACGGCATGACCTTGAAGCTTACTGGTGATGTAAACGACTACCTCGGCAAGGGTTTATCCGGCGGTAAGATTATCATCAAAACCCCGGATGAATGCAAATTCGAGGCACAAAAGAATACTATTGTCGGCAATGTCTGTTTCTACGGTGCAACCTGTGGCAAGGCCTTTATCAACGGTCTGGCCGGAGAGCGCTTTGCGATCAGAAACTCCGGTGTCGAAGCGGTAGTCGAAGGTCTGGGTAATCACGGCTGTGAATACATGACCGGTGGCCGAATCGTCTGCCTAGGCTCTACAGGTATTAACTTTGCTGCCGGCATGTCCGGTGGTATCGCCTATGTCTATGATCCGCTCCAGGACTTCGACCTCAAGTGCAACCTTGAGATGGTCGACTTGGATCCGCTCATCGACTGCTCTAATGATGACATTGAGTATGTCAAGAGTATGATTGAGCAACATATAGAGTATACCGGCAGTAAGAAAGCCCGCTGGATGCTCGACAACTGGAAGAGCGTTCTCCAGCTCTTTGTCCGGGTAATGCCGATGGAGTACCGACGCCTGCTTGGACAAATGGTAAAGGAAGAGAAGAAGGGATCCCGGCGCACCAAGGATGAAGTCATCAGTAACGCCTAGGTTATAGTTTCAGAAGATTGATCAGTAGATAAGAATACGAGGATATAAATATGGGACGTGAAACTGCATTTTTAGAGATAGACCGCTCCAAGCAGCCGAAGAAGACGGTTGAAGAGCGGGTAAAAAACTATATGGAAATATATAAGGAGATGGGCGAAGATGAGATGCGCGAGCAGGCAAGTAGATGTATGGACTGCGGGACACCATTCTGCCACTCATTCGGTTGCCCTCTTGGTAACTGTGTACCCGAGTGGAATGAACTCGTCTATGAAGGACGCTGGCAGGAAGCCGCAGAACTCCTGCACGCTACAAATAACTTCCCGGAATTCACAGGGCGCCTATGCCCTGCCCTCTGCGAAGCATCTTGTACTCTGAACCTAGATACCGACCCGGTAAATATCAAGCTCAACGAGCTAACTATTATCGAGAAGGCATGGAAGGAAGGCTGGATCAAACCGGCGCAGACCCTGCTGGAAACCGGCAAGAATATCGCGGTTATCGGCTCAGGCCCTGCGGGTCTAGCTTGCGCCCAACAGTTGGTCAGAGCCGGGCACAGTGTCACCGTTTTTGAGAAGAACCCTCAGCCCGGCGGAATTCTGCGCTACGGTATACCGGACTTCAAGCTTGAGAAACGCTTTATAGACCGGCGAATCGAGCAGATGTGGGAAGAAGGCGTGGACTTCGAATGTTCAGCCACTATTGGCAAGGATATCTCTGCAGATTATCTCAAGCGCAGCTTTGATGCGGTATGCCTCTGCGTCGGTGCGGAAGAAGCGCGCGAACTGCCGATTGCAGGCCGCGAACTCAAAGGTATTCATCAAGCGATGGAGTATCTGGTGCAACAGAACCGCGTAGTCGCAGGTGAATTTGATGCAGAAAACGAAGAACGCATCTGTGCTGAAGGCAAGAGCGTAGTCGTTATCGGCGGTGGCGATACCGGTGCCGACTGCCTTGGTACCGCTATCCGGCAAGGAGCGAAGAAGGTAGTCCAGGTAGAGATTCTACCCCAGCCACCAAAGAGCAAAGATCCCAACCACCCTTGGCCGCAGTATCCGATGATCTTCCGTACCAATGCCAGCCACGAAGAGGGTGGCGAACGCATGTGGAATGTCATGAGTAAACGATTTGAAGGCGAGAAGGGACAACTTACCAAGATCCACTGCGTCAAGGTCGAGTGGATAGACGGCGCACCTAAAGAGGTAGAGGGCAGCGACTTCGTCCTCGAGGCCGACCTCGTACTACTCGCGATGGGTTTTGTCAAACCGACTCACAATGGTCTGCTGGATGACCTCGGCGTAGAGTATGACAAGCGCGGCAATGTTATCGCCGATGCCGAACAACGCACCAATGTCGAAGGTGTCTATGTCGGTGGCGACACCAATACCGGTGCCTGGCTGGTAGTCCACTCTATCGCTGCCGGACGACGTATGGCGGCGACAGTAGACAAAGACCTAATGGGTGACAGCGCCCTGGCTGAACCTCCGGCACGCGCCAGCCGCTAAACGCTAAGACTTAGAGAGAACCTTCAAAACGCCGGCAGCTGTCGGCGTTTTGTTTATAATTCAAATCGTATTCTTCTTATTTTTGGGGACTCTTCGTCCCCAAACCCCTTGCGTAAGGGCTACTCGCCCTTACAACCCAGGTGCGCAGCCCGCACAGGAAAAATTTCGCAAAGCGCAATTTGAGAATTTAAGACTTATTCAAAAATATTACCCGCTACACCTGAAATATACAGCCAAACCAAGAAAATTGCCAACGCAATTTTCATACACCGATATACCAATAAACCTAGCCAGTAACTCTGTTACTGGCTGAGGCTGCATCTCGCAGCCCGCTCATTTGCATGAGCGTTTGGCACACCTTTTCCAAAGGTGTGTCGAAGGTTTTATGAGTAGGCGAATAAAACCTGAGAGTATGATCATAAGATAAGTCGCCTTATAACTTAGATATACGCTACGCGCTAAAAGCTGTGATTACAGCCCAACCCATTTCTTTATCCGAAGGCCTAAATGCTCAAATAAAGAATATTAATTAAACTCTCAGCCGTTGCTCGTACCACCTCTTGTTCACCAGTTCACAAGACGTGGCATCTATGGACTGCTCGCACCGTCTTCGACTTACCTTTTGCAAGCAAAAGGATAAGCCCACGACTCACTGCTCACCAGTTCGCAGTTCGCATGCGTCCTCTCGGAAAACTCTCTCCCTCCGGTCGAGTTGTGTACGGCTTCAACCAAGTCTGAAAATCACGTGAGTGATTTTCCTGATAAATCGACGCAAACGCTTGCTTTTCGCCTCACACCCTAACGCAGCAAAAACAACACCAACACTGCTCTCTAAACCCACCACACACGCTCTATTTGCGTTTAGCCAGCATCTCCCGCGCCTGCGTCCGAGTAGTTTCGGTAGCAGCCTTGCCGTTGATCATCTGGGCTATCTCCTCAACCCGTTCCTCAGTTCCTAATTCTTGCACCTGTGCCAGAGTCCGTTTATTCTTGCTTACCTTGGTTACCTGTAGATGGGTATCGGCATACGCAGCAATCTGCGGCAGATGGGTTATAACAATCACCTGCCGCTGCCGCGAAAGCTCATAGAGTTTTCTACCGAGTACATCTCCCAGCCGTCCACCAACCCCAGTATCTATCTCATCAAAGAGCAAGGTCTCCGGGGCATAGACCGTCGCCAACGCTGATTTTATTGCCAGCATCGCCCGGGAAGCCTCACCCCCGGAAGCGGTCTCGGCAATACTTGAAGCAGCCTCACCCGGATTCGGGGTAATCATAAAACCAACCTCATCAAAACCTTCCACGCCCACCCGCGCCAGAATCTCCCGCGGTTCAGCCCCAGGTTTATAATTCCTCCTCAGTACTACGTCAAAATCGGCATTCTCCATACCCAGCTCTTTGAGCTCACGGCTTATAACCTTGGAGAGCTTCTTGCCGGCTTGCTCCCGAGCCGCACTCAACTTCTCGCCCTCGCTTATGAGTTCCGGCAGCAGTATGTTCAACTCCTGCTCCAGCTCTTCGGTACTTATCTGCCAGAGGGCAAGTTCATCACGTTGGGCAATGAGTTCGGCACGTCGCTGGATCACATTTGCATATAAATTATCCGCCGTATCCACTTCCAGCACCCTGCCCAGAGCTTTCAGCCCCTCCGCTCGTTCAATAAGATTATCCAAATCGGCTGCAGAATACTCCTGCTCTTCGGCAACCTCACGATAAGCGCGAGCCGCATCATCTAGCAGCGCCACCGCCTCCTCCAGAGTTGCTGCTGCAGCCGCCAACCGTGGGGACAACTCGGCATAACGCACTGAAGTCCGGAGTAGCGTTGCCAATCTTCCGAGTACCGCTCCCTCTCCCTCGTAAAGATAATCAACCGCTTCCTCTGCCAGCTCGGTAATGTTTTCAGCTTCAGACACCGCCTCGATACGCTCTTCAATACCCTGATCCAACTCCGGATCAGGTGCAAAATCGGCTATTTTTTTTAGCTTATGCTCTATACGCTCGCGTTCCCGCTGATGCTTCTGCAAATCAGCATTCCCGTTATCAATACGCTTGAGTATCTGAGCAGCCTTGGTGTATACCTCAGTATATGCAGTCGTCTTGACCGCGCCATAGCGGTCAAGGAGACGCCGCTGATAACCCGGATCTGCTAGTTGGGTGTGCTCATTCTGCGCCGCAATATCCAAGAGTGCATCCGCTAAGGTCTGCGCCGTTACCGCTGTAACCGGTTTCCCTGCTACCAGCATCCGACTCGACTTCTTTCGGGAGAGTCGCCGTTCAAAGATCAATCCTTCAGAATTCCCCGTCGCCAAACCAAGCTCAGCCTCAAGCAACTCCCATACCGACTCTCTGGCCGGAGAGAAGACTGCACTCACACTCGCCTGCTCACTCCCGGTACGAATCAGGTCGTTACTGGCTCTGGCTCCAAGCGCCAGCCCAATAGCCCCCGCGACCAGACTCTTACCCGCCCCGGTCTCACCCGAGATCACATTTAACCCAGCGGAGAAGCGCATCACGGCCTCATCAAAAATAACAATATTATTGAGATATAACTCTTCAAGCATACACTTCACGCAGCTGTATTCAGCCCTTACGGTAACCCTACACTAAAAATTTCCAGCAACCATCTTCAACGTCGTATTATACTTTTACCCAGAGATTATTCTACAGACAAAATTCACATTATTATTAATTTTAATCACAGTCCTATTGCTTTATCACTGGGATAATGTATATAGTTAATTGATTTTTCAAAAATTATCTTAAAATGTTAAATTATTTTTTAACCAGCCTTACCCAAATATTCGCTGTATTTTTAGGCAATAATCCCTCCAGCAATCTATGTCATACTCAATTTATCCGGAGAATATTGAGTATTATCCGAACTAACCCCTTGTATAATTCCTATTTCATTGTATATTATTCACTGTTTGTAAAGATATAATAAAAAGGACGAGTACGAGCATGTAATAGGGTTCCTAGAATGTATAATACAAATTATCAGACCGGAGCCAATATTTCCAATATTTCCAATATTACTATGCAACTAATGCATAAAATTGATGATGAATTATAAAGCTGTTAATTCAAATAGTGAGGACAAGAGTACCGACTCGATTGAGCAGCCAGATGATCGTGTGATCACTGGCAACGTTGAATCATCACCAATAAAAGATGAAATTTGCTCTCGCTGTACCGTTGAGTTCAATAAACGCTACAAACTTATAGTAAAAGACATAGATTACACCAATAATGCCTTGCATAACGGCATAGTCATAAATGATCAGGTAGAGATCAACCACGAAGACACCATACGCCTCGGCAACAACCGGGTCGAATTCAGTTGTATCGCCGGCTCCGAACAACCCAATATAAAATCTCAGGTAAATTTACAGAGTCGCGCCCAGAGCACCATGCTTTCCGCTAATGCGGCCTACGCCTATAAATTCAACCGTGCCAAAGGGCCTATCGCTGATACTCGAAATGTAACTATGGATATAACCGAACTGGCCACCCAGTTCAACACTATCTGCACCCTGGCCAGTCGTCTGTTTGCGGCTCAAAATGAAGAAGAGATAGTCAGTTGTGCACTCAATGTGGTCTTCGAGCTAGCCAAGCCTTGTCGTTGCGCCGTAGTCCTTATCAATCCGAACAACAAGGTTCTTGATCTCGTTGGCTGCAAGAATGCTCAGGGACTGGCAGATAAACCTATGGACGTCTTCCCGGTCAGCGCCAATATTATCAGGCACGTCATAAATTCGGAAGAATCATTGGTAATTGACAGCAAGCAGGTCTTTACTGCTGACAAATCCAGTTCCACCACCCGGATAATGTGCGTCCCCTTGCATAAGCGCGGCGGGAGCCTGGGCGTTATCTATACCGAGACCGAAGGTAAATACAACCCTGAGACCGACCAGAACAATCTTGCCGTTCTCGCAGCTGCCGGGCATCAGATAGGAGAAGCGATAGAGAAGATCCGCCTGCATGCAGGTCTGGAAAAGGTCTTCCACGGCTCAATGCTGGCACTGGCTGCTTCAATTGAGGCCAAGGACAAATACACCAAGGGGCATTCGGAACGGGTCACCTGCTATGCACTGATGGTTGCAGACGAACTGAATCTAAGTGAAGAGGAACGCACCGTGGTAGAGCTTGCGGGGCTGCTCCATGATATCGGCAAGATCGGCGTTCCCGAATCAGTACTCTGCAGTTCAGGGGAGTTATCAACAGAGGAATTCGACTTTATCAAACAGCATCCGCAGATCGGCGCCGATATCATCATCAAGATGCCGGAGCTCAAGGGGCTGGCATCGGTAAAGGATGTTGCCCTTGCTACCAAATATCATCATGAACGCTTCGGCGGTGGCGGTTATCCGACAGGTATTGCTGGAGATAAAATACCGCTGACTGCGCGCATACTTGCTGTTGCCGATACTTTTGACGCCATAACCAGCAACCGCACCTACAGAAGCGGACAATCTGCAAAGAAAGCCATCCAAATCCTCAAGGAAGTCAGTGGTACACAGGTTGATCCAGAAGTCTTCGCAGCCTTCAAACGAGTCTACGAACGTGGCGATCTACAACACCCTGAGCGTGTCCGCACTCATATCAGTTTTGACGCGCAGATCTTGCGCGAAAGTACCGTCAACGCCAATTCTATCCTTTCCTAGAAATAAATGAGGCAACCGTGATAATAGCAGGTATCGATGAAGCAGGGCTTGGATCAAAACTTGGCCCACTCGTAGTCTCAGCTACAGCTTTCAATCTCCCGCTCCACACTCCAGATCAACCCGTTCCCTCGCTTTGGAGGGTCTTCACTCAGAGTTGTACCCACAAACGCCAAGCTGCAGACTCACGTCTTCTGGTCACTGATAGTAAAATAGCCTATTCCGCTATGGGGTTAGAGGGTTTGAAACATACTGTGGCAGCTTTCTGCCGAGAACTCCGGCCAGAACCGCTGCCTACAAGCCTGTACTCCCTGCTAACTCTGCTACAGGCCGAGAAGGATATAGAGACAATTGCCGAGAGTCCATGGTTTAAAAATGACCTCAATTTTGAAATTAATGATAACAGATTGAACTTTCATTTATCTCCCATAATTGACATCAATAATAAAGAAGCACATTTTTGCCATTGCCATACCTGCATCCTCAGCGCTAAAATGCTCAACCGCCTATTTACACAGGAACTCAATAAATCAGAGGTCGTTTTACTCCAAATAGGCAAACTCATACAAAACATAATTACTACCTTTAATGGTCATGCAATTATGATCAAAATTGACAAACAAGGAGGCAGAGACTATTATGCTCCCTTCCTCTCCCACCTACTTGACGGTGCCTGGGTAGAGACCATCAGAGAAGGAGCCGCTTCCTCGCTCTACAAAATCTCCGACAAAATCACGGTCGAATTCCTCCCTAAAGCAGACCAAAACGAATTTAGCGTAGCGTTAGCCAGTATCTTCTCAAAATTCCTTAGAGAAATCTTCATGGACAGCTTCAATACCTACTTTTCACAGCTCCTCCCAAATCTCCGAGCCACCGCTGGTTACCCTCAAGACGCCAAACGCTTCTATCAAGACATTACCGGGCTAATGAATAAAGATGGACTTACCAAGGAGATACTCTGGCGCGCTAGATAGGAATCGCTAATGGCAAAACATCGCTTCAATCAGATTTGGATAGACGGCTTCAACCTCTTTCACAAGTGGCACCGGACTCTCCAACTCTTCAAAGGTAAAACTGACATCAAATATGCCCAGGACGAGAGCATTCGTCTGTTGGCGGCCGCACTCGGACGAAAACGCAAACAATGTACTGTGTTCATGGACGGAGGATTATCCCGCAGCGAATCCACCTTGCAGAATCTGAGGATCAGGTTCCCCGGCAGCGGCAAGAAAGCCGACACCCTCATCCTGGAGTACGCCCGTGCCAAGACTAGCAACCAGCGCACTCTCGCCGTAACCTCCGATCGCGCCCTCGCCGCCACACTCCGGCAGCACCGTATACAGATAATCGATAGTGAAAAGTTTATTAAAGAATTTTTAGTTGGTACGCCAGCGCCGGATACTTATAATTATACAGAGACCAAACCCGAAGTACTATCTGCAGACGAAGTAGAGGAATGGCTCAAAATTTTTTCCGATGATTCAGAGTAAAATTTTCGGCAGCGCACTCAACTATTACCGAGAAAGAAGCTGATGCCTACAGATAAAAGCCTTGACCATCCGAATATTCTGAATTTTACCAGAGTCTCGGTCACACTGAGCGGCACTACCATCCTCAGAGATATCGCGGCCAGAGTTCCCCGGGGCAGCTGGACAGCCGTCGTCGGACCCAACGGTGCCGGCAAGACCACACTCTTACTCGCCTTGCTCGGACAACTCCCATATCAAGGACATATCCAAAAATTTCCCCAAAGCGGCAGCAGCCTCGCAATCGGCTATGTCCCCCAGCGTTTGGATTTTGATCGAAACCTCCCGCTGACAGTCCTCGAATTCATGTCTATAGGCAAACAGCGTACCCCAATATTCTTCGGTATCAGAAAACAATTTAAGGAGCAAGCCGCAGAGTTGCTCAAGGCGGTACATGCTGAAAACCTTTTGCACAAGCAGCTTGGAGACCTCTCCGGAGGGGAATTTCAGCGGGTACTCCTTGCCCTGGCTTTGGGGCAAAATCCAGAATTGCTCGTACTCGATGAGGTGGCAGCAGGTGTGGATGTCAGTGGTGCCAGAGTCTTCTGCGAACTCCTCGACGAACTACGGCAAGAACGCCAGTTTACCCAGTTGAGTGTAGAACACGACCTCTCCACCGTCAGCCACCATGCCACCCATGTCATCTGTCTCAATCAGCAAGTCATCGCCGAAGGCGCGCCGAAAGATACCCTCTCCACCGATACCCTTACCAAGCTCTTTGGACTGCATATGGGACTGGTCAACCAGAACGCTCTCTCCGGGAGGCAAGGCGCCTGCGACGGACCCTGCTGCCGGAACTGCCAGAAGAAGGAGGCCGGGAATAATGCCTAGTCTGGATTTTATCTATCATATTATAGGGCGAATTCTACCCTTTGAAGTCTTCCAATTCGGCTTTATGCAGCAGGCACTCCTCGGACTTATCCTGCTCGCACCGATGACCGCAGCCATGGGAGTACAGGTTGTTAATTTCAGAATGGCCTTCTTCGCCGATGCGATAAGCCACTCTGCCTTTGCCGGGGTGGCTCTGGGCATCATCTTCGCCATCAGCCCACACCTGAGCATGCCGCTATTCGGGGTGATAGTAGGGCTGGGTATCATACTTACTCACCGGCGCAGCAAGCTCTCCAATGACACGGTCATCGGGGTCTTCTTCTCCGCCGCGATCGCCTTTGGCCTGGCGGTAGTCAGCCGTAATCAGGGTATAGCACGGAATATGCAGCAGTTTTTATACGGAGATATTCTGACCATCAATGAACTGGATATCTGGATACTCTTCGGCCTCTTCCTCACGCTACTAATTTTCCAGGTACTCAGCTACAACAGCATGATCTATATCGGCCTGAACCAGACCCTCGCCAAAACCCACAAGGTACAAGTAGCCTACTATCAGTATAGCTTTGCTATACTTCTCTCACTGGTAGTAATCTTCTCGGTTTGGGCGGTAGGGGTACTCCTGGTCACCGCCATGCTCATCGTCCCCGCCGCCACCGCGCGGAATCTCTCCCGAAGTGCCGGAGCGATGCTCTGGTGGGCGCTGCTGGTCAGTCTCAGTTCATCCCTGCTTGGACTCTGGATCTCAGCTCAAGAGTGGGCAAATACCGCCACCGGAGCGACAATTATCCTGGTCGCCTTTGGCTGGTTTCTTCTCAGCCTGCTCTATAACCGTCTTCAGCTCATACGTAACTCAGCCGGTAGCGGTGCTACCGGCTGAACTATTATTGTCTTTAATTTGCTATAGAATAACCAATTACGCGCGCGAACGACGCAGAAGCGCCTTGTTACTGCGAGAAAACAGAGTTTTCCCACAGCAATTACTTGCTCAGCACCACCACCGCCTGCAGATCATCCGCCGCCGGCTCAATCACCGGCAGATCGCGGAGTTTTTTAGGTACATTATGTGGAGGCAGCGGCTCAATATCATACTCATTATACGGCGCAGCATTTATATCTTTATACTGAAGTTTATCATCAAGGAGTGAGTCACTCTGACTCGTCGGCTTATCGAACATCCGAGGATCCGCCACATACTCCATCTCAGACAGACTCCCACCACTGACTCGAGAAAACTCCGAGTACCCGCTCTCATTATTCAAACCGATAGAGATCGACGGCCGGGTACGCTGCAGCAGCGGCTTACCGTCACCGAAGACTACAACGTAATACTCCTCCTCCAACTCGGGTATACGCTTGCCCCAGTGATCAAATACCACCTGCGACCACTCCATCCGGATCTTCTTACGATCCATTGAGAACTCCGGTTCATGATCTGCCAGCAGCCGTACCTGAGCAACCTTCCCGGCAAATCCTGGAGTATTATTATAGCGTCGTAGTAAATTCTCCTCCAGAGCCGCAGCATAAAGATTGACATTCTCCATCTCCGGCGCAGGCACATCAATCGGCTCACCCTTGACCAAAAGACGAACCCCATTCTTCTTCTCTACGGTCGTCTCTTTCGCTACAGGCTTATTCGTTTCCGCACAACCGCTAAGAAAGACGAGTAGTGCCAGAGTAACGGCAAGCACAAGGAGCATTTTGGCAAATCTATCCAATACAGACATGTTGTTCTATCCTCAAATCTATCAAATAATAATGCTTACAGAGAGTATCGACCATTATCCCCATCAGACTTTAGAAAATACCTCTACCTGTAGACCAACTCATTAAGGCATACCCTCCACACCCAAATCTCTCGACATCGACATAACTAATAATCGGAACCACCCGTCAAACGGGTGGTTCGCTCGGGGCTATAAGCCCTTATTACCTGCAACGTCTCAAGACGCTCTGCTTTCATTTCGTTCAAGCTACTAATGCTTTTAACGCGTTGCTACCCCTAAAAGGGGGATTATTATTACTTGCCACCCTTAAAAGGGTCTTCAAACTCTTTCACACTCAATTTATCTAAAGCTATATCTCGACTCTCCTGCTCACGGATATACTTCTTCACCGTAGCTTCATTAAAACCCACCGTACTTACATAATAACCTTCT
Organism: Planctomycetota bacterium; assembly: GCA_963556115.3. GTDB lineage: Bacteria > Planctomycetota > SZUA-567 > SZUA-567 > SZUA-567. The sequence continues at coordinate 104,802 of CAUVYI020000012.1, forward strand.
GCCCAAAAATGCCTGTTACCAAATTTATACTTCAAATTTGCATGCTTATCAAATATCATAAGCGCACTCTTGCCTTTAAGATACCCCATAAATTGAGCCACACTGAACTTTGGCGGAATACTTAACAACAGGTGCACGTGATCGCTCATCATATGCCCCTCTATAATATCAACTCCCTTATAACTGCATAACCGCTGAATTATCTCTTTTATACTCTCGCGATATTGACCATATATTATCTTTCGCCTATACTTAGGACTGAATACTATATGATATTTGCACAACCACTTTGTATGTGATAAACTATTCGACTTATTAGCCATTACACCTTTCCTTTCTAAATAATAGCAGCTTGAACAACTCTATTATATTTTGGAAAGGTGTATCTTTGTATAACGTTTTATTATCCACCCGCATAGCGGGTGGTTTATTGTTTCGCACTCCTGCGGAGTACTCAACTGGCTAAAGCCTACAACAAAAACGCACAGGCAGGGCTGCCTGTGCGTCATATAATCTACTCAAAAGTCAAAACTATTCGGCAAGCTTCGCGTTCTTGTGCAAAATATCTGAGAAATCTATCTCCGGTGCATCTGCCCAGAGTTCCTCAAGCTGATAATAATCGCGCGCCTCGAAGCTAAAGATATGCACCACCACATCACCATAATCAATGAGCGCCCAATCATCACCGCCCCGCCCCGCTTCATTGATCAATTTATACTTCTGTTTGGCCATCTCGGCCTGAATATCCTTGAGTACCCCCCTAATCTGCGGCGCACTCTTCCCGGTTCCAATAACAAAGAAATCCGCATACGGACACCGCGTACGCAGATCGATCAGGCGCACATCCTCTATCCTCTTCTCATAACAAATTCGAGCAATAATCTTGGCCCGCTGCAGACAGATATCCTCAGTATCCTGTCGGTCTTTTTGCATCAAATATTATCCTTTCCGGTAAATCAATCCTAATCTCAATCTAGTGGCCAGAGCTTACAGCGTAGTACCCGCAAGCCATACTTGCAGCCTAAAAATAAAAATCTAAACCAACCGCTGAATGACTTGCTCTTACCCTCACCCGCTTCCCGGTCTCTAAATACATACCCCATCTCTTCGACCTTGTAACCCTTACGCTCCAGATTCGCCACCAATTCGATAAAATACTCGCCATAACCGGTCGGCGAAAACAGCGCGCCATCCAAGCACTCACGCTTCATAACCATAAAACCGCTATCGATATCCTTGGTACGGCAACCAAGCAAGGTAGTAGCAAAACCGGTAATCAGCTTACTGGTAAACACCCGGACATAATCCCGTTCATCACGTCCACCCGCCACAAAACGTGAACCGACCACGGCATCAACCTCACTAAGCCGGTCAAGCATCTGCGGCACCATCTCCACCGGCATACAGCCATCGGCATCCATCCAGCAGATAACCTCGCCACGGCTCTCGATAATCCCACGCATATAGGCCGAGGCCAGCCCGCGTCCACGCTTGCGCTCAACCACGATAATTCGCTCGTCCTGTAGCTCACGCACCAACTGCGCAGTCCCGTCGGGCGAGCTATCATCAACCAGAATCAACTCCAGATCCGCCCCTAAAACCCTGAGAATACGCTCGATCAAGGGGAGGATCGTCTCCTTCTCGTTATAAGTAGCCAGAATAAATGAAAGCTTGGGATCCGCCATACCCGGTTACACCTTTGCTAATATCTCTTTGAGTTCTCTACAGACCGTATCCACCTCAGCTTCCTTGAGCGCCAGACCGGTCGGCAAGTACAACCCATATTTATATGCATGGTCGGTATGCGGACAGCCCCCCTCGGGAGCCTGCACCAGATACTTGAATGCCGGCTGCTGATGCAGCCCCATAAAGAACGGCCTGGTACCGATCTTTTTCTCCCGCAAAGCCGCCGCCACCTCTTCCGCAACGATTCCGCGCGCCTTATCAAGTTCTATTGCCAACATCCAATATACCGGTTTAGCCCAGGTCTGAATCGGTTGCATACGCATACCCGCAACATCCTCCAAACGCTCCTTGTACCACTGGGCAATCTGGAGCTTCTTCTCGATATGCACCTCAATCTTCTCAAGCTGAGCCACGCCGACTGCAGCCTGAAGATTGGACATTCTGAAGTTATACCCCATATCCTCATGACGAAAACGCTCAACCTCACCGAAGCAGAGATTCCGATATGATCGAGCCCGTTCATAGACCTCATGATCATCGGTAACAATCATCCCACCTTCACCAGTAGTAATAATCTTGTTGGGGTAAAATGAAAAGCTCGATACCACGCCGAAAGAACCGCAGCGCTTCCATACCGGAGCTTCATGCCCGTTACGCAGATATTCCGAACAATACTCGGCTCCATGCGCCTCGGCTGCGTCTTCGATAATCTTGAGCTTGTACTTATCAACCACTTCTAAAAGCGGATCCATCTCGACCGGATGACCATAGATATGCACCGGCATTATCGCACTTATATCTTCATCCCGCTCAATCAGTGCTACCGCTTGCGCCACATCCATACACCAGTTATCCGCGCGCATATCGACTAATACCGGAATCGCCCCAATCCTGATCGCGGCGATGGCACAGGAAGCGATGGTAAAAGCCGGCATAATTATCTTCTGCCCCGCCCGTACCCCGGCCGCGTAGAGTGCCACTTCCAAAGCGGCAGTTCCGTTGCATACCGCTACGGCATAAGCACGGTCGCAGTACCTGGCAAAACCCTCTTCAAACCTAGTTACAAACTCCCCTTCGGAAGATATCCACCCTGTATTTATACACTCCGCCAGATACTCCTTCTCATTCCCATCCAGCAGCGGTTCATTGACCGGTATCATTCTAAGTAAAATCCTTTTCCCAGACTAGCCACTAATTTTCAAACACAAATTTTTCTTTGTCATTGTCTCCGGCGTACGGCCCCTGCTTGACCTCGAACATTTCACACTCCTCAACCACCTTAAAGCCATGCCCACCTTTGATCAGTAGAAGCACATCCCCAGCATACAGCAATCGACTGGTAAACTGCTCTTTACTTTCATTGAAAAATACTACCTCAAGAATTCCCTTACGCAGAAAGAGCACCTCCTGAGTATAACTTACCTCCCGCTTAACTTCATTATGAATATGCGGGTCAATCACATGCCCTGTCGGATGGTTCATATATGCCAGCTGCTGGGAAAAACCTCCTGGTGTAAAGAACTTCAATCCTTTACAAGTAAAGTCTTTACGCACAATCATAGCATATATCTCATTGTTATAGGTTATATCTTCCTGTAGGCTTTCGTTCAAATTTATTCCCTATTTTCAAAGTAAATAATATTATACTCTTTGCCTTTCTAATGGTATCGTAATAATGTATAATAGCAAGGGTTATAATAGATTTATTTTCAGACCAGATTGAGAGAACAATGGATATTGAGACCGCGGAATTCCTTACCGGAAGCAAAGGACTAGAACTACTGGGAACCGCCAAAGGTATTTCCGGCGGCAGTTTCAGACTCGCCAAATTCTTACGGGAAGAGACCTCCCCCAAACTCGCCTCGGCTCTCAGCACCACTCTGGAGCTGCGTCGGAAGGCAGAGCAGAAGTTCAGTCGCGCCGAGGCCATGCTCTTTACCCGTTCCGCTTTAGAACAAGCCTCAGCCGAAGCCATTTCTTCCTACCGCTGCGGGCGCTTTACACAGTCCGGTATCAGGCGCCTGGCCGATCTCTGCTGCAGCATCGCCGGGGACAGCATATCCTTTGCCCAGCAACTAGAGGTAATCGGTATAGACCTTGAGCCAGCCCGGCTCATACTTGCGGCGCATAATATCCGGGTCTACCAGGCAGCGGCAAACTTCCGAACCATGCAGGAGGATATTACCCGACTTGATCTATCCAGACTTGGCGTAGAGGCCTTCTTTATCGACCCGGCTCGGCGTACTGAGAAAGGAACCCGACTCTTCCACCCCGAATCCTGGTCACCCAAACTCTCAGAGATCACTGAAATAATCACCAAAATACCTAATGCCGCAGTCAAATGCGCCCCGGGAATCGCCCATGAGTCAATCCCCCAAGAAGCTGAAGCCGAATTTATCTCTTACGCTGGCGAACTACGTGAATGCCTGCTTTGGTTTGGCGACTTGAAATGCGGAATAAAGCGGCAAGCCACCCTCCTTCCAGGAGGGCACCAACTCTGCGGCAGCAATCCCCGGCTAGAGGTTACGGCTATCGCCGAGTATATCTATGAACCTGACAGTGCAGTGATTCGAGCCGGCCTGGTAGAGTTACTCGGTAGTCAGATCGGCGCAACAAAGATCTCAGAAAGCATCTGCTTTCTAACCACAGACAATTTTGTCCCAACCCCGTTTGCCCATGGCTACCGGATTATCTCAATATTTCCCTACCGTCCGAAAGAACTCAAAAAGCAATTGAAGGAGCTCGACTGCGGAAGCGCCAATATAATCAAGCGGGGAGTCGGAGCCGATATCCCTACCCTATTAAAACAACTCAAACTCAAGGGTACGCGTCACCTCGACCTGATCCTTACCCGCAGCTTTGAGGAGAAAGTCTGCCTGGTAGTTGAGCCGGTGTAGCTTCTACATCCGTCCTATCTTCACCAGAAAGTCCTTCTGATAGCTATAGCGCTCCTCAAACATCTTCTTGGAGATATCAAAGTTCAACCCGTAATACTTCTCATTGACATAATCCTGATGCTCCTTACTCCGGTAATACTTGAGTAGATCTATCTGATCACCGCCATTCTTGGCGGTATAGTAGATACTGATCCAGAGTCCCTGCGCCCCGAAGTGATCGAGTACATCCGCGTCCTGAAGTGCCTTGGAATCCAGCTCACAGATATTGGGGCGCTCCCGGAGATTATGCTCGCGCACCAGACGCTGAATCACCTCCATATCCTCGGCAGACAGTTCCGCACCGATTACCTTCGGTACCATCTTGGCACCGACTAACGCGTGATGCTTCTTGCCTTTACCGATATCATGCATCAATCCGGCAATATAGATTCTATCCAACTCAATCTTCTCCACCCCGGTCTTCACCTCGGCATAAATCTTCATTGCCAATTCGGCTACACGCTTACCATGAAAAAAGACATACCCCTTTTCCCTAAACTGCTGTGAATCAGAGTTCCTGAGTGATTTGACAATAGTATGCTCAATCTTTACGATATCCATTATTATTCCTAAAATACAATCAGAACTGCCTGGTGCGTTTGCCCTTGGTCTTGCGATACTCGTGATCCGGGCGAGACCGCTTCTCCTCCGGCTCAAGTCCAAAACCAGTGCAGACCACATACAACTCCAGGCTCTCATCCCGACAGGCATCGGGTTTGATCATCCGCGTCGTCGCAAACTCACTGCGCAAACGCTCCCGAAACGGCTGCACCTCAGGACTGTCAAAGATCTTGCAGGCAAAATTACCCCCTTGTACCAGCGTAGACAGCGCAAAATCCGCCGCTACCTCACATAGTTCCAATGACCGTGCCTGATCCACCGACTTGATCCCGCTGGTCTTCGGCGCCATATCCGAGAGTACAACATCGAAATTAGCCACGCCGAACATATCCGGGGTAACCTCTCTTATATCAAGCTTCTTAAACTCCACCTGCCCTTTAAACTTTTTATTGATCACGTTGAGATCTACCGCACAAACCTTGCCGTTATCTCCAACCTTCTCCAGGATATACTCCAGCCACGAACCCGGGCAAGCCCCAAGATCGATCACCCGATTACCCGGTTTAATCAGCTTTGCCCGGCGATCCAGCTCTTCGAGCTTGTAAAAACTACGCGCCAACCTGCCTTCCCGTTTCGCTTTTTTAAAGTACTTATCATGTATCTCACGCATTACTCTACATACCTTAGATCTAAAAACAATGAATGCAGAACGGTTCACCCATTCTACATTCATTATTATAGCCATTAATTTTTTTTTTACAATCAATCTTAAGACAACCTCTATTAATTGCTTTTGATCAATTAAGCAACATCTGCCAGATCGGTATACTCCTCTATCACCCAGCCGCTGGCAGCCAGCAGTGTCTCCAGCTCACCATAAGCGTCGCCGATATCCGGTTCATGTTTACTGATCAACGACCTGATCAACGCCTCACAATTATCTGTCATCCCGATAATATACCAGTGTTGAGCTTTTTTTAATATCAGACTGCTACTCATTGTATATCCTCCCCCGAAAACGGTATTATTTGCTATTTTTTCTTCTTTTTCAAGAGGTCTGCCAAACCACCGATAGACTCCATCTTCGGCACGCTCTGAGTCTTGGTCGAAGCGATATTCTCTTCCTTGATCGCTTCAAATATCTCTTTTCTATGTACGGCAACGGAACGCGGAGCATTGATACCAACTCTGACGGTATCCCCCTTAATATCGACGATGCTTATCTCGATATTATCACCGATCATAATTGTTTCATCACGTTTTCTACTCAGTACCAGCATTATTACCCTCCTCGTTACCTGCCTCTTCATTACCCTTGAAGATCTTATAACGAGTGCTGTAATCAGGGTTGACCAATACCATCTGCATACCTAATCTCGTTTTAGCATTCATTACAATCGGACCCAGAAGATTGCCGGTAGTCTCCTGCGGATCCTCCGGTATCACCAGTATTATGCACACTGCAGCATCTTCAGTATTATCCAGCTGCAATAACTCCTGTTCCTTATGCCCTATTACCACCTGATAATTTGGAACAATAAGATGCGATTCACAAATAACGAAGGCTAATTCGGGTATATCTGTTGACTGCAACCATTTAAACAGCCCTTGATCACCACAGTCAAAAATCACAAAACCTCTGGCCTCTTTGAAGCCAATAACCCCTTCAGGGAATGTAATAAGGGTCTCATCAGGCACTTCGATCTCACCAAAGCGTGTTGTCTTTACCTTCATTATCACCTACCTAAACAAAATTCTATAAAAAGGTGCTCGTCGTACTGTTTAACCAGTACCCGGCTGTAACCACTATTAATACTCTTCGACATTACGCAGCATAATCTCAAACTTTTTTCAAATTTAATTTATCCACGGGACAAAACTCATGAAGCGACATCGACACTATTATCATCTTCCGGTTGTTTTCTGAGTTCCTGGCTTATCTTGCAGCTTGCTCTATACTCGCAGATAGCGGTACAGTACATATCCCGCATCAACCAGCCGTAACAATCTATAAAATCTGCCACCCCTTCATTATAATCTCCTATCTTTCGGTACCATTTATGATTCTGAATATGCCTAAGGATAACTTCCTTTTCAATACCGACAAATTCCTTCAAATGTTTACAATTTTGATAAATCATAATAAACTCCTTTTTACTATAATTTTGTAAGGGTATAATTTTAGGTATCTATTTTAATTATCGGCAGTTACTGAAAGTATATTTATCAAATATCAATTATCCTGACCCAGAAAAAACAAAATATCTGCTATAATTTACCGTAATATCCCCAAGCTCTGCTAATTAATAACCCTCAGTTATCATTTTTAGCAAATACCAATATTAAAAAGGAGAAGATGATGTCACATTCCGCACTGCACGACTCGAATTCTTGCCCCACCCTGCCCTATCGAAGAAGACTCTGTCTATTTTTAATCCTGCTGCTTGCCCTCAGCTGTGCTGGAAGACTTACTGCCGGTGAAGGCTCTTGGCCCAAGCAGCTCGATACCGCCAGAGGCAGAATAATCCTCTACCAGCCCCAGCCCGAATCCTACGACTTGAACGCCGGTACCATTGCAGCCCGTGCCGCTTTCTCCTTCACCCAGACCGGCAGCACCAAGCCTGAATTCGGAGCCATGCTATTTACCGCCCGCTACGCCATAGACCGTGAAGCAGACCTGGCTCAACTCCAGAGCATCACCATCAAGGAGTGGAAATTCCCCGGAGCCGACGCGACAGAGAAAACGCAGCTCCAGGATTACCTAAATCAACTGATAAGTCAGAAGCCGCTTCAAACCTCCCTGAGCGAGCTCTCTCAGTCACTCAAAGGAATTGAGCACAACCAACAGGATACTACCAAACTCGCGAACACCCCGCCAAAGTTCTACTACCGCGAAGAACCAACCGCTCTCGTCATTATCGACGGCAAACCAATCCAGAAGGATATCCAAGGAACCGATTATCAACGAATAATCAACACCCCATACATGCTCCTCTACGCCAAGGCTACCAGGATGTACTACATCAACGGCAATAACCAGTGGTTCAGCAGTAAGAGTATTACCGGGGAGTGGAGACCTGCTGCAAACCTGCCCGCAGGACTTGAGGAGACTGCCAAGGCTCAAGGGTTGGAGGATATTGCACCACCAGACACCGACAACAGTATTACCCCACGCATTCTTGTCTGCACCGAACCTGCCGAGCTGATCGCCGTAGACGGCAAACCGGAATACCTCCCGCTCAATAATGCCGGAATCTTATATATCAAGAATACCAATTCACCCCTGCTACTGAATATCTCCCAGCAGCAGTACTATACCCTAGCCGCCGGACGTTGGTATACCAGCTCCAGCTTGGAGGATGGCGCTAACTGGAGCTATATCCCCAGTAATGAAGTACCACAAGATTTCAGCAAGATTCCAGCTACCGAGCAGACCGCTGGCCTGCTCGCAGCAGTACCCGATACCGAACAGGCAGAGCAGGCGGTACTCGAAGCGACCATCCCGCAGACCGCCGAGGTACAGCGAACCGCTCCCGCCCCCGAAATCAGTTATGACGGCGACCCCGAGTTTACCGCCAGCGGTGCCGCCGGTGTCGAGTACGGGGTAAATACCGCTGCCGCCGTAATCAAGTACGACTCGACCTACTACCTCTGCGATTCCGGCGTCTGGTACAGCGCGAAATCGCCGACCGGTTCCTGGAGCGTCTGCACCGAAATCCCGGAGGCAGTCTACACTATTCCTCCGTCCTGCCCGCTCTACAACACTACCTATGTTCGTATCTATGACTACACCCCGGATGTCGTCTATGTCGGTTATACCCCCGGCTACCTCGGCTCGTACATCTATAACGGAGTAGTCGTCTTCGGCACCGGTTACTACTACCGCCCCTGGTACCGTCGCTACTTCTTCCCCAGACCAATAACCTGGGGCTTCGGCGCCAGATACAATCCTATCACTGGAGTCTGGGGCTTCGCCATCGGCTACCGTCCAATCTTCGGGGGGAGCGGTTTCTACTTTGGACTTGGTTTCGGAGGAGGTTGGTACGGTAGGGGCTGGAACGGCTGGTGGGGACGTGGCGGTTATCACGACCACAATATAACCATCAACAACCAGATCAATATCAGACATAATCACTTTGGTAACAATATCTACCAAGACAACAAATTCGTCAAAACCCTCCAGCAACGTCGGGATACCCTGAGTCCCGAACAGAGAGAGAAAGCAGCTCAAAGGTTGCAGGATAATCGCGCTCAACTCTCTCCCACTGACAAAGCCAATCGACGAGACAATATCAAAGAGCGGCTCAACGCGGATCCCCACCCCGAACTCGAACGCAACAAGGCAAAGGTCGAAGACAGATTGAAGAACACCCAGGCCGGGACAAAACTACAGGAGAGAATCGCTTCCACCGCAGAGCTTGGCAACGATAACCGGCTGCAGGAGTGGCAGAATTCCGAGCGCAGCAATAATATTTTCACCGACAGAGAAGGGAATATCTTCCGCTCCAATCCTGCCACCAATGACTGGCAACGTCTGCAGAATAATGGCGGCTGGAGAAACTCCCAGCTGGACGCCGACCCCGCCCGCGAGTTGAACCGCGCCAGAGAGAACCGGACATCCGGGTTAAACCGGAGTCGGGAGAACTTTCGTTCCGGCGGTGGGTTCGACCGCTCACGCGGGGAAAATTTCCAGCAGCGTGAAGGCGGTATGCACCGCGGCGGAGAAGGCAGAAGTTTCCGCCGCTAATAACTCGACTGGAGAGAGAGCTTTTCCAAGAGAACACATGCGAATTCTAAACTGGTGAGCAGTTCGCATGTACCATCTCGGAAAATATCCATGATCTGAAAATATTGCACCAGCTCATATTTTCAGACATCTAGAGACAAATGGACAGGCTGCAGAAGCGACCTCAGCCAGCGACTTTGTTGCTGGGTATCATAAAGGTTAGAAAATCACTTACGTGATTTTCTAACCTTTATGAACAGCTCCCACCATAACCAGAAGCCCCAGACAGTCGTCTCAGGGCTTCTTGCACTACCTCTCCGTTATTTATCGCATTCTAATGACATACCCTTCATTTGATACCTTTATCGAAAAGGTACAACTCTGCCGTACCCTTCCATAGAGGATACTCGACATTCTGGCGTAATAGTTCTCTATCCGCCTATAGCTGTCGCTCAATGAACGATCCGCATTGAGTACCCGTTCGATAAGCTTCCTCCAGGGGTGATTCGTTGCAAGGCATAGTTTACCGTTATCACCTGAGGTTATATCAAATGAAGGATCTTTTCCAATTCTCGAACTCTCTAGTGCAAAATCAAGCATCGCCTCAAATTTATCCTTCTCATAAGCGATCGAGTACATATATAATTCCTTATGTACCGGCTGTTTATCCATGCGCACACTCTTTAGTGGTTTGACCAGATCCCGGAAAAAGTAATTTGATAACTTATCCACGACCCCTTTGCTGTAAAATAACCAGGCAGAATTACCGACTCGCACCTTCCAGTCTCTCTTCTCAACCATAATATACTCCTTCACAGCTACAGCCACTATTTTTGCCCGCTCAGCGCTGAACCATACAATTATTATCGGACATCAACAAAAGCACTTTAAAAATAGCTTTAAAATAATTTTCACTATCCTGGCACCCATACAAATAAAACAGGACCACCCTTTTCCAGGTGGTTCTGCTTACAACACACAACAACTATAATCAGGAGCAAGACTCCCCCCCATATCCTCCAAGCGCACCGTTAACGTCTAAAGGCTAATGTTCCGATCAAGCAAATCAGCAAATACGGTTAACTCAACCTTGCGACCATAACTGCTAATCTCAGAGGTATAATTCTTCTGTGATATCTTGAGCGAAAATTCATCCCCGACTCCATCCTCTCTCAAGTAATTCTGCTGCTGATAGGCAGGCTCAAAATCAACCGCATACGCCAAACAGAAAGCCTGAATTCTCTCCATTACACCGCCTGTGACGTATTCACAGGCATCTGCAAAAAAGCCTCCTTGACACCTGGGGTCGTATTCAATATCTTCTCAATCGCTGCTCTGTCCTCATGCTCACCGTTTATGTAAAGTGAGCCGTCACTACCCGCAGAGACCTCAAACTTCGTATCCAACATTGTGGTAAAATCTAGATAATTCTGTTTCAGCGCCCGATCAACCTGATCCTGCGAGACAAAATACCCGATATCACCTACTCCAGCATCATCTACCTGTGGAAAAGTCTCACTCTCCGGTGCCAACGGCAACACCGCGGTAGTCTCAAATTTTGCCTGCGACACCGAGATAAACTAATCACTGCCAATACCACCAGCAGTATTCTCTACTCCAGAGACTTCACTCTACAGCCACAAATTAATATCAAATGACCGAATACTATTGAGCATTTACTACCCTTTCCCTATATCATTATTATTAGGGTTAAGTAATAATTAGCCTACTCTGCTTCAGCTTCAGCTTGAGAATAGTTTTCCTGAATAAGTTCATTCAAGACATCCAATTCCATCTTCTCACCATAACTTGTTAGCGAGGGTTTATAGCCGTCTTCACCGACAAATATTGAAAAGATATCACACGGTTTTTCATTGAAGAGATAACTATACTGCCGCACCGCACTCTCCGGATCGAGTTCGTAAGCCTTATTGAAGGCAACAGCCCGTTTGCCAGCAGCAAGCAGCGAAGAATTTGCCGACATCCGCGCGAAGGTGTCGCGGATATTCCTGGTCTCATTAAGAATCTTCTCTATAGCTTCCTTGTCCGGATGCTCAGAATCGATATAGAGCCTGCCACTGCCTCCCATATTAACCTCAAAACTCGGATCCTTAGCAATCCCCGCCGCCTCCAGCGCCTGATCAAGCATCCCCTTGAACCCGGAAAAATCACGTTTGATTGAAGCATTGAGATCATCAAGCGTTATTACATCACCTGTCTCCACTCCAAGCATTACTTTGGACAATTCCCCTAAAGGCTTGCCGTACTGATCCTGATAAGCATCTGGGATATCGTCATTAAGGAATTTTTCCGTCAACATCTCGATAAAGCTGTCGTCGACCGCTACATTTTCTGAAGTTGCTGCCGGAGCAGTACCACTATAAGCTGATGTGGGAGTAATAGAGTAAGTCATGAAGATCTCCTTGAGTATATTATCTTCCGTGAGGAAATAATATCAGGCATCCATGACTGATAGAAATACGTAGTGCTATTATCGGTTCCAACAGGAGAAACTTTAATCTTACTCTCAGAAAAATAACCAGTAGTTTCTAGTTTTTATTTTCAAAGACCGCTAACTTCACCAACCCGCAACTCACCATAACCTTTTCTCATTACATATAGAAACTGCTTCATAAATAGCAACAAACGCATTTTTTTTCAAAACAAAAGCTAAAATACGCTAAACGCTATAACCACCTACAAGATACGATCTTATAATCACAAAAATACTGACCGAAGCAATATATTCCAATATCCAAGGAATATTTCATATGATCAAAAGTCTTAATTCTTAAATTAAAATTTGACTAAATAAAACTATGCAGTACTATATACTTGTATTACATATGCTGTATTACAAGCATACTTCAGTCAACAACTTTCTCGGTTACAAGAATATAACCGCATGAATATACGATATGTGTATTTATTGCGTTATAAGTATTATTTTAATAAAAATTTAAGTTTATTTGCCTTCGCACTCCTGTATTGCAAGGTTTGGGTGTTCTTTTCTACTCCATTAAAACAACGTATAAGATAACCCCCAACTTTATATAATCAAATTAAAACTGGACATTAGCAGCATAATTAAAATAAAGTAAGATAATTACTAAAACTTTTTTACATAATTCCCTGTTGATTTTGCTGGCAAAACAGTCGATCTCACTTAACTGCCAATTGCCGCATTCCATTCGAATAAAATTAAGTAATTAGTCTACCAGAATAACTAAAATTTTCTGGCAGGCTATGCTATATATTGTTGTGTTTTGTAGTACTTGTATTTTGTTTTTTGGAGAAAAATATTATGAAAAAAATAACTCTACTCATTGCCATAATTTCTCTGGCAATTTCTATTGGAGCGCTGGCCAAACCAGCTATCGCTGCAGACGAAGTCGAAATCATGGTTTCCTACCCTAACCAGCCTGGCGAACCCATAGATCTGGCAATGAAATACTGGGCGAAAATACTAAAAGAAAAATCCAACGGCAAGATGACAATGAAGACCTTCCCCAGCGGTCAGTTAGGAGGTCAGGAAGACGTAAGAGCCCAGGCTCAGATGGGCGCACCTATCATCACCGCTACCAGCTATGGTTCTCTAGCTGATCTGGTCCCAGACCTTGGGGTTATCAATGCTCCTTATGTCGGGATTTCTATTGACCAGAAATTAAAATTCATCAACTCCCCAGAGATAAAGAAGCTTATCGGCAAACTCGACGAAAAAGGTGTTCACAATATTCTTCCTGATATGTATTACGGTACAAGGCAGCTTATGACTGATAAAAAAGTAAGCAGTCCAGAAGAAATGAATGGAGTAAAAATCAGAGTTCAGAATACTAAGATTGCCGGGTATTGGGCAAAAGCAGTTGGAGCAGTACCTACCCCAATGCCTCTTTCAGAAGCTTATACCGCTATAACTCAGGGGATTGTTGAAGGTATAGAAAACCCTCCCGGTACGCTATATGGCGGCAAATTCTACGAACCTCTGAAATACCTTATTCTTACCAAACACACTATTTTCATTCACCCCTGGGTTATCGGTACTGCCTTCTATAATACACTCACTCCAGAGCAACAAGAACTCTTGAACGAGACAGCCCGAGAAACATCAGCTTACGCCACAAAGCTTATTAAAGGTACGGAGCAAGATTATATAAACAAAATAGCTGCTGAAGGGGTTGAAATTGTAGAGGTTGACCTGGCTCCATATCAGCAAAACGCCCGCAAAGTAATGAAGGGTAATTTCCCTGAATGGTCTGACAATCTCTATGAAAACACCTTAAAAATTGTTGAGAATCAATAAGCTCCCATAAGTCGTATTAAACCACAGAAATAATTAACCTACAATTTGCTGCCGCAGAATACTATTTTCATCAGCAGCAAATTGTAATTATTGTACTTACTGAATTTACAAAATAACGTTTTATAAACGGATATAAATAAAAATGAAGAAACATTTCTGGAAAAGAATAATTAATATGCTGGATTATCTTGGCCGTCTTGATACTATAATATCAGCAATCAGCCTTATTGCAATTGTTCTTATCTCAATCTGGGGGGTGTTTACCCGTTACATACTGAATTCACCGAGTGCCTGGACTGAAGAACTATCCCTAGGATTATTTGTCTGGCTCACTTTCTTCGGTCTCAGTATTCTGGCAAGACGAAGTGAAATTGTTAATATTGAATTTCTTCTGACAATTATGCCTGAAAATATCAGATTTATTTTCAGAAAGATTATTCTACCGCTGCTGACGATAACAGCATTGCTGGTAATTATTGTCCTTGGCTTCAAACTTGCTGAATTCTCCTACACCCGTTTTACCTCAATACTACGTATTCCATTTTTCTATATTTACCTAGGCATCCCATTAGGCTCAACATTTACTCTGTATCATGTTGTCCGCTGTATTTTTTCCGGCCCAAAGTTTTATGAAAAAATTGATGACTAATCCAACTTAAGGTACGATAAACATGAATGTAGCTATTCCCATATTAATTCTATTTGTACTTCTTTTTATAGAGCTCCCTGTCGGCATCTCCATATTTCTAAGTACCCTTAGTTATTTTATCTTTTTTTCCAACTTGCCTCTCATGATAGTAGTTCAACGAATAAGTGAAGGGCTGAGTTCTTACGCCCTGCTGGCCATACCATTCTTCATCATGGCTGGAATTTTCATGAATCACTCCGGTATCAGTATGCGCCTGCTGAATTTCAGCGGAATTATAACCGGACATATGCGGGGAGGCATAGCGCAGGTGAATGTCGTCCTTAGCACGCTGATGGGCGGCTTATCTGGTTCAAATATCGCCGACGCAGCCATGAATTCAAAGCTTGTCGTTCCCTTTATGCTCAAAAAAGGCTATTCAAAGGGATTCTCTGCCGCCGTAACCGCAGCTTCATCCCTTATCACCCCCATTATTCCTCCCGGCATAGCACTTATTATCTATGGTTACATAAACAATGTCTCCATCGGCAGACTCTTCCTTGCCGGAGTAATCCCAGGCTTGATGATGTGTATTATGATGATGATACTGGTCAGCTGGGTATCTAAAAAACGCGGTTATGCACCTGAGAAGGACAGGGTCGCCACAGTTGGAGAAATTTTTATTGGCATTAAGGATGCCTGTATAGCCTTCACTCTTCCAGTAATTATTATAATAGGAATACGTTTTGGCGTGTTTACACCGACTGAAGCCGGCGCTATTGCAGTACTCTTTTCTTTTGTAATCGGTACCTTAATCTACAAGAAACTGAATCTAACCAATATCAGCCGTGGAGTAGTCGAATCGGTTCTAGCTTCAGCCAATGTGCTGTTTATTATTGCCGTATCCTATGGTTTTTCCAAGTTTTTAACCTGGGAACAACTGCCGCAGAACTGCTCCAATTTTATTGCCGCTACCTTCGACAGCAAGTGGCTCTTCCTGGCTGCAGTCAACATTGTCCTAATTATTGCCGGCATGTTTATTGAGGGAAATGCAATATTAATTGTAGTCTCACCTTTACTGGTAGCAGCAGCAAAAGTAATGGAAATAGATCTGGTGCATTTCGGGATCGTCTTTATCCTCAACGGGGCAATTGGAACACTTACGCCACCGCTGGGGACAGTAATGTTTACCACCTGTACTATCATCGGCGTACCAGTAAAAGACTTTTTACATGAAATCATCCCGTTCTGGATAATGCTTCTGGTCTCACTTATTCTGATCACCTTTATCCCGCAGATCTCTCTATTTCTGCCAAATCTGATATTCGGCGCTCAGTAAAAAGACATAGCATAAAGTTTATATAGAAAATTGCACAAGCAATTTTCCTAAACTAGCGGTAGCCTTATATGCAGCTTATTGGCGAAAATCCTTAGGCCGTCGTAGATAAAGTAAGAGCCTAGACTGAAGTCTAGGCTCTTACGCAAAGCGATTTACAAAAAAACACCCCTCAACAACCTAAGATTATACTCTCAGCTACAGCCCGCCTACGCGCAGTGCCTTCGACTTATCTTTTGCAAGCAAAAGAATGAGCCACACGACTCATTCCTCATCAGTTCAGAATTCGCATGTGTCCTCTTGGAAAAGCTCTCCCTTCGGTCGAATTGTATATCGCTTCAATGATGAATAAAAATCACGTTGGCAATTTAGTGGATTGGCAAAAGATATTTAGATATAGCACTTATACACATAACCATATACTATATTGCTCGAACCCAAGCTGCTTATATCCCCCAATACTCCCGGCTGCGCTCAATACCTTCCTCCAGAGTCAAAAAGCCGTCGCTATACCCTGCGGCTCTGAGTTTACTAAGATCGGCCTCAGTAAAACTCTGATACTTCCCAACCAGCTTCTCGGGAAATGGAACATAATTTATGACTCCGCTACCCTTGAGTTCAATAAATTTCTTAGCGACATCATTGAATGATCTTGCCTCGCCGGTACCGACGTTGAAAATCCCCTGCACATTCTTCTGCTCAGCAAAGAAGAGATTTACCTTGGCTACATCGAATACCGAGACAAAATCGCGCATCTGTCCCCCATCAACAAAACCGTCTGTTCCTGCAAAGAGCTTGACCGCATCATTCTCCTTGAGCTGTTTGGCAATCTGGAAGACCATAGATGCCATACGCCCCTTCTGCGCCTCACGTGGCCCATAAACATTAAAATAACGCAGCCCGACCACTGTACTGCGAACTCGTTTAAAATTCTTGCGCATAAACTGATCAAAGGCAAGTTTGGAATAGGCATAAACATTTACCGGACGCTCATACTCAGGTATCTCGATCGAAGTTCTCCCGGTACCGTATACCGAGGCGCTACTGGCATAAACTAGCGGTACTTCAAAGTATGTGGCATATTCAAAGACCTTTTTGGAGTAGGCAAAATTCCTCTCAAACATATACTTGCCATTATCCTCCATCGTATCAGCACAAGCGCCATTATGCAAAATTGCCTCAAGACTGCCTAGTGTCTTCTTTTTCTCACAAATTTTGGCAAATTCAGTGATATCATAATAATCCGCAATGACCGTATCTGCCAGATTTCTGAATTTATCCCCACTGCTCAGATCATCCACCGCAATAATATCGTCAATTCCTCTATTATTCAATTCCTTTACAATATTACTGCCAATAAAACCAGCCGCACCGGTTACGATATACATTTTTTTCTCCTAATACCCATTTCAGACAATCAAATCAAGTCTGATCATTATATCCCGAGACCACTCTCAAGGTCAAGTTTATAAATCCTATAATTAGATTATAAATAAAACCACTCTACAGGTGTAGAGTGGTTTTATTACAGTAACCAAAAAACTCTAGAAAATATCCAGTCCCAACTCTTCAAAGCGTTCCTCATCATTCTCCCGCTCGATATCCTTACGGCTCTTCTTCTTCTCTTTAGCCTGAGTCGGTGCTGTCTCTGCCACCTCTATGCATTTCCAACCGTTAGCAATGAACTCCTTATCGATAACATACTTGCCAGGTTTCTCCAGATCAGGCAGATCAAACATCAGATCTATCAGATGATCCTCCACTATTCCGCGCAGAGCCCGTGCTCCGGTCTCTTTGCGTATAGCCTCTTTCGCAATGAGGTGTAGCGCCTCTTCGGTAAACTCCAACTCGGCATCCTCAAACGCGAAGAACTTGATATACTGCCGTACCAGAGCATTCTTCGGCTCGGTCAGAACCTTGATAAGCGACTCCTCATTGAGTGGGCGAATTGGCGCCAATACCGGGATACGCCCCAATAACTCAGGAATAATACCGAACTCGAGTAAATCATCGGTATCAACCTGCTCCAGCAAATCACCGAGTTCCTGCTCACCAGACTTCCCAACCTCACGATGAAAGCCGATAGACTTATGCCCAATACGCCGAGAGATAACCTCATCCAGCCCCTGGAAAGACCCGCCGCAGATAAAGAGAATATTCTGGGTATTGATCTGCAAATACTTCTGCTCCGGGTGCTTCCTACCACCTTGCGGCGGCACATTGCAGGTAGTACCTTCGAGCATCTTGAGTAATGCCTGCTGCACCCCTTCTCCCGAGACATCCCGAGTTATAGAGACATTCTGAGTCTTCTTACCAATCTTATCTATCTCATCAATAAAGATAATTCCCCGCTCGGCGCGGGCAATATCTCCGTCCGCCGCCTGAATCAGACGGAGCAGGATATTTTCCACATCCTCACCCACATATCCTGCTTCAGTAAGGGTAGTAGCATCAGCAATTGCAAAGGGTACATCCGCTGTCTTAGCCAGAATTTTGGCCATCAAGGTTTTACCGCATCCTGAAGGTCCGATAAGCAAGACGTTGGACTTCTCAATCTCTATGCCGTCAGAAGAATTCAGATTCTGCTGTGAAAGGCGTTTGTAATGGTTATGCACCGCTACCGCTAGAACCCTTTTGGCAAAGTCCTGACCAATGACATACTCATCCATGGCGCGTTTAATATCCCGCGGCGAAGGAATATCAGCATCCTCAAAGGAGAGATCATCGGCATAACTCGCCGGATCACGCAAATCCTCCTGCTCTAAAATACTCGCACAGAGCAGAACACAATCATTACAGATACATACGCCATCCTGCCCGGCAATCAACCTCTTAACCATATCCTGAGTCCGTCCGCAGAAGGTGCAGGATTGATCTTTTCTACGTTTACTACCTGTCTTTGCCATTATTATACTTTCTCTTTTTGGATCTTACTACTTGCACTGCGGCACCACTACCTGGCCTCAGGCCAATAAAACCGTACAGCGCTACGCATCTGTCTCAGCAATCTCCTCTGACTTACTATCAGGGGTCAAAACTTCATCAATCAGTCCATACTCCTTGGCGGCTACTGCATCCATATAATAATCGCGATCACAGTCAACCGTAACCTCTTCCAGAGTCTTTCCGGTATGCTTTACCAAGATATCATAGAGACTCTTCTTGAGTCTATTAATCTCCTTAGCACGGATATTAATATCTTCAGCAGTACCACTAGCTCCCCCCCAAGGCTGATGTATCATGATTCGGCTGTTAGGGAGGCTGAAGCGTTTACCCTTGGTACCGGCAGCCAGCAGGATAGTCCCCATGCTCGCAGTCTGTCCGATAGAATAGGTACAGACATCGGGCTGTAGGTGCTGAATCGTATCATATATTGCCAGACCCGCGGTCACACTACCCCCTGGAGAGTTGATATATATATGAATATCAGACTCACGATTCTCCAGTTCAAGAAATAAGAGCTCGGCAATAATCAGATTTGCCCTATATTCATTTATTGTACCACTAATAAAGATAATCCGGTCTTTGAGCAGTCTGGAGAGAAGGTCATAACTGCGCTCACCCCTTCCTGTCTTCTCCAGTACGGTCGGCACATAGTCAAAACCGTAGATCTCATTCTCATCTACCATAATCCACACTCCTGTCATTTACTCTATTCAACCGCCAGCACCGAAGGTAACAACTCTGCTGATACTGAGCGCTGAACTAACTATAAATCCGTATATCCATAATGAAACACACCTGAAAATATGTTACTGCAAACAGGACAAAACTACAAGGCAAAAACATCTTTTCAGTAACTGGAAGCAACGGTTATGCGCGAAAAATCAAGCCCGGCCTTACTTCTCCTGGACTTCAATCTCAGCATTCTTCATGAGAAACTCAATGACCTTACCGTCACGTACATCCTGAACAATATAGAGCATAGAATTCTGCTGCTGCACCATCTTGAACATCTGCTCAGGTGGCATACCGTATTGCCGTGCCATACCCTCGATGTAGTGCATTACATCTGCTTCCTGCACCTCGATATTCTCTTTATCGGCGATAGTATCAAGGAGTACGCTCCGGCGCGCACCGTTCTCAACCTCTTCCCGAGCCTCTTTCTTCGCCTCTTCGAGTTTGCTCTCAGCTTCCTCTTTCTCCGTGCCCTCGGCCTTCTCGGCAGCTTCCTGGCTAGCCGCGACCCGTGCCTCAATCTGGAGATTTACATATTCTTCGGGCAGATCCATCTCTACTTTTTCCAAGAGATCTGCAACCAACTTTTTAGCTGTCTGGGTATCTGCAGCCTGCTTCTTCTCTCCCTCCATACCCTCGCGGATACGCTCTCTAACCTTGTCCAGGCTGTCAAAACCGACCTTCTTCGCCAATTCATCTGAGAGTTCAGGGAGTATTGACTCCTCCACCTTCTTCACTACAATTTTAATATCAACATTCTTACCTGCTGCATCCTTCTGGTAATATGATTCAGGCACATCCACATTTATCACCTTCTCATCACCCACCTTGAGACCGGCAAGTTGCTCCTGCAGATCCTTCAACTCTACCCCCATGAGATATACTGCATCCGGCGGAATCCGAAAAGCTTCCCGCGCCATCAACTGCTCCTCACCCTCGAGCATGGTCAGATCAGCAGTCAACGCATACCCCGGTTCAAAACCTGCCTCGGTCTCTTTGAACTCAGCAAAACCTTTGCGCATATTCTCCAGATTATCTTCAACATCCTTATCCGCAACCTTCTCCACTTCCTGGACAATCTTGATACCTTTATACTCTGGAAGTTCAAAGTTCGGGCGTACATCTATCTCCGACTCAAATGCAAATTCCTTACCAGATACCGCCTCAAGCGCCTGAACATCGATGTTCGGTTCACCCAGCGGCGAGAGTTCATTATCCTTCAAGGCCTGAGTGAAGGTATCCTGGAAGAGCTTGGAAGTCACATCCTTGGTAATATCGGAGCCATAACGGCGTAGAAGTACCCGGTCAGGTGTATGCCCGCGCCTGAATCCCTTGATTGCAACCCTTGAACGCAGGGTATCGAGCATCTGGTCATACTCCTTCTTGACCTCATCCGCTTCAACCTTGACTTCAACCTTATAACGGCACTTTCCCACTTCTGTAACGTCAGCTTTCATTCGTGTAACTCTCTTTCGCTATATCTGCACTACATAATAATCCTAGTCCACACACCACGCATGCACTATTATCAAACCATAATTCACCAAATTATAAATATCAACCCTGCGCTGTCAAGCACCTTCCAACATTAATTACCTACAAATAAACGTATACAGTCCGACCTTTCCCGCCGCAAAAATCCAGTATATTCCTTTCCCCCCGCATTCAGCTATACTCCCACGAATATTCGCCAGTTCCGAACCCTCTAGCCCCGGCCTGTACCTTAACGTTGCCGTATTAGATCTTGACAAAACCCGGCCAAATACAGATACTAATAGATTACAGATTTAGGAAAATGCAGAAACACCATTTTTCAGTATCCATTTTTAACAGAGATTAAGGTACAACATCACGATGAGCAAACAGAGAGTAGCCCTGATTACTGGCATCACCGGGCAGGACGGATCATATCTTGCCGAGTTTCTCCTAGAGAAAGACTATATTGTTCACGGCATTAAACGCCGCGCCTCCTCCTTCAATACCGAGCGTATCAACAATATCTATCAGGATTTTCACGACAAAGACGCCTCGTTCTTCCTGCATTACGGCGACCTTACCGACTCAACCAATCTTATCCGAATTATTCAAGAGATCCAGCCTGACGAGATTTACAATCTCGGAGCTCAGAGCCATGTAAAGGTCTCCTTCGACTCTCCCGAGTACACCCTTGATGTCGATGCCGGCGGCACAATGCGTCTACTGGAGGCAATACGTATCCTCGGACTGGAGAAGAAGACCCGGATCTACCAAGCATCCACCTCCGAACTCTTCGGCAAGGTTCAGGAGATGCCGCAAACCGAAACTACCCCCTTCTATCCCCGTTCACCCTACGGTGTAGCCAAACTCTACGGCTACTGGATCACCATCAATTACCGCGAATCCTACGGCATCTATGCCTGCAACGGCATCCTCTTCAACCATGAATCACCACGCCGCGGCGAGACCTTTGTCACCCGTAAGATCACCCGCGCTATTGCCCGTATCAAACACGGTCTGCAACAAAAACTCTATCTGGGCAATCTGAATGCCAAGCGTGACTGGGGACACGCCAAGGATTATGTCAAGATGATGTGGATAATGCTCCAGCAAGACGAACCCGATGATTATGTCATCGCGACCGGCAAGCAGTACTCGGTACGCTACTTTGTTGAGTGCGCCTGTAAAGAGGTCGGAATCGAGGTTAGCTGGAAGGGTGAAGGCGTAAACGAGAAAGGATATGACGCCGCTACCGGCAAGTGTATCGTCGAGGTCGATCCGGTGTACTTCCGTCCCTGCGAGGTCGAGACCCTGCTCGGTGATCCAACCAAAGCCAGGGAAAAACTCGGCTGGGAGCCGGAGATCAGCTTTGAAGAACTGGTCAAGGATATGATCACTAAGGATATCGAGGAGGTCAAACGCGATGTCCTCTGCCAAGATCACGGCTACCGAATATTCGAAAACCCTCACGAATAATACCGCTAGCAACAGAGTCGCAGCCCGCCAGCCTGTACAGGGCTAATTTCGCAAGCGTGATTCGAGAGCGTGGGACTTGTTCGAAGGAATTATCCGCTATGTCGAAAATTTTTCGACATTCCAGAAAATTGCCCACGCAATTTTATTTGTAGCTCAAATCTCAACCTCTTCTAGCAGGAGTGTCTCAATGTAACCGACAATTTTACCGCTCTCCGCAATATCAGCACTAGTTACAACCTGCGCCACCACCGCAATATCATCCTGAACCCGCGATTCAAAAGCCTGAGCATTATCTGCCAAAACCAACAGAATCGGCATCTTCAGTTCACCACTACGCTTGAGATTGAACAACTCGGCAAACTTTGCTTCGCCCCCGGCTCGCAACTCAACCACAATCAAGTGCGGCTGATTATAATACGCCTTCTGTACCGCCTCCTTACTGCTAAGCGCACTACAGATCTGATAACCATAGATGGCAACCTCCTCAATATAACTGCAAAGAGAATTATTATCCTCAGCTACCAACAATATTGTCTGTTTCATAGACTTGTCAAAATCTATAATCATCTTATCACCGACATAATCTACAGCTGTTGGACGAACCAACGACCGCATCTTAATTATCAATTCATCAATCCGCTGCAGGGAGACTCCGGTATCATTGATACTCTGACTCAACCCCTCAAATATTTCATCCTTAGTAAACTTACTCTGTAGCGAACAGCAATACTCCTGTGAAAACCCTCGTTAACTTCTGCTGAATATCTTTTCCCAAATTACTATGCACATACTCACAATGTCCCATAAGTTTTTTTCACCAGACGCTTGAGTATATCCAAATTACACATCCCGGTAGTAAGCGCCTGATTAAAATTATGGCAGATCGCCCCGACCATCTCCTGACTGCACTTCTCAGCCGCCATCTCAGCATACATCTTGAGTTCTTTGCGCCGGAGTTCGGCCTTCTCCAGACACGACCCGATCCGTGCCTGTAACACCTCGGAGACAAAAGGTTTTGACAATAAATCTTCGGCTCCCAACTTGATACAGCGCACCACATTTTCTTGCGCCGTTTCCCCGGAAATAACCAGAATCGGAATTGCCGATAATGACGGGGTATTCTTCATCTGCTCAATCAACTCATCCCCACTGATCCCAGGCAGCACAATACTGGTGATAACCAGATCGATCGAATACTCCCGGAGCAAGTTTAGCCCCTGCTCACCGGATTTGGCACTAATTGTTTTATAACCCTCACTCCGGCACTCCTGCTTCAGCAACTTCCGAACTATCTTTGAATGTTCGATAATCAGTATTGTCGGCACTTCATTCCTCGATATTCATATCAGTAATTATTACAAAATTTCTCAGCTATAAGATCCTGTGCAGCACTACATAAAACACAATACCAGCGTACCGGCATTATAGCTTTATTTTTTTGAATATCAAACGTAAAAGCAAGAAAAGTTTACAACCGATACATATTATAACTGGTAATTTGCATAGCAAACATTCTTTATAGGATTATGCCAACAAAATATAGCTTTACGTCATCTTTTCCCTCTCACTGATCCCCCTCCCTCCCTCAAAAAACAAAAACGGCACAGCCGAAATTTCGGCCATACCGTTTATTTTTGCACTGTATTATGCAGATTCAATTTACCACTGAGCTGGCATGAATTCTTCTACATCAATTTCAGTAATTACATGCTTAGGAATATAGTTTACAGGATTGAGCTTTTCGCCATTCAAATATGAACAAGCGATATAGCAAGCCAACGCGCCATCACCTTCAGCACTCTGGTAAGTAATACCATAAACATCGCCGTCCTTTACCGAGTCCATACCGGTCTTACTATTACCTGCAGCGACGATAACGATATCATCACGTCCGGCAGCCTTGAGAGCTTCAAGAGTACCGGTCACAGTAAAGCCGTCACCACTGAGGAACAGACCCTTGAGGTTCTCACCGTACTTGGTGAGCCAAGCTGATACCAGCTGCATTGTACCTTCGGTCTCAAGATTTGCTGTATCCATATCCAACAACTCCATATTTGGGGCATACTCTTTAAGCTCGGTAATAGGGCCGAAAGTTCTGGCAAAGAATGGAGAAGAACCAGGCATATGACGAACGATAGCATAACCACCCTTCTTATCCATCTGATCGGCAAAGTCACGAGCCAGCATACGCATCTGTCCCCAGTCATCAGGACCAGTCCAGGCAACACAGTACTGCATAGCCGCGTCACAAGGAATAGTATTACAAGCAATCAGTGGAATTCCAGCGCGGTTGATCTTACGGAAGAGTGGGGTACATGCGGTTGCATCAACTGGTGCAAGCACAATAATATCTGGGTGATCATTGATAGCCTGATCGACCTGCTGAGCCTGCAGATCCTGGTTCCAGTTAGAGCTGAACTCCTTTACCTTCAGGTCATACTCTTTAGCTATAGCGTTGAAACCATTCATAAACGCAGTCCAGTATGGGTGATCTCCCGCCCGAATCATTACTACGGTCTTGCCGATAGCCCCAGTAGCATTGTCATTGGAAGGCATATTCTTCTTCTTGGTAGTCCAACCAGCATACTCCTGATCCCACCAATGTCCTTTATCCTCTTCCGGCAGAGCCTTTGGATCATCTGGTCTAGCCGGAATAGGCTTGGCCTCACCCTTGATAATCAGTGGCTGCCCGTCTGTACCCTTGAGCTTGGTAACATCCACTTTAATTGACTTGGTAAGATTATCATCTGCATTCGCCAGACCGCTGAATGCAGTAGCAACCATACACACTGCAAGACTCAGAACAACTAAAATCTTTTTCATTTTTCTCTCCAACAAACTAAACAATATAAGTAGCACAAAACAGATTAACAACGCTAAAATTTAATCTGAACAACAATATATTATTCCACTACGTTCTATTTTTCTCGTCAACCTCTTCCAGCAGATACGGCCTCTGCCCACGCAGTAGATCACGCCGAAAGACAGTATAAGCCTCATAGAGTACAACCAATGCCAGGATAATTCCGTTGACAAAAATCTGCACCTCAAAGCCAAAGCCGAAGCAACCGAAGCCGTTATTCACCGTAATCAGAAAGAGTACCGCGATAAAACTCTTGATAATACTGCCCTTACCCCCGGTCATCAGCGTACCACCGATAATTACCGCCGCAATCACCTGCATCAGAGTCTTGGCTCCAAGAATGGCATTGGCGGTGGATGAAGCCAGAGACATCGCGAATAACGCCCCACCAAAAGCGGCCAAGCCGTCACAGATAATAAAACCAACAATAATATACTGATCGCGGTTGAGACCTGCCAACCAAGCAGTCTCGGCATTACCACCAACCATGAAGAAACCACGACCGTACCGAGTAGAGGTCAGGATGAAGGCAAAGAGAATAACAATCCCGATAGTAATCAGCGCCATTGGGGTAAATACTCCGAATACCGGCATCTCCAGCCAGTCGGCAAACCGCAAAGTCATCCACCGACTTCGCTCCACCATCACAATATAGATGCATCAGACCACGCACGACAATCATTGTACCCAGGGTCACAATAAAGGAGTTGATCTTGACCTTGGATACCAAGAGACCGTTCACAATACCCACCGCCACACCCCGAGAGTACACCGACAATAGTGCTCAGTGTCCATCCGAGCTGCGGCTGTAGACCGATAGTCAGCATCCCGGAGAGCAATAAGTACCGAACCGATTGAGAGATCAAGCTGCCCGAGAATAAAAATCAGAGTAAAACCAACCGCGCAGATACCACTCAAGCTCGCACCTTTGAGGATAGTCGTGACATTATAAACAGTCATGAAGTTCCTCGCTCCCGGATGCAACCAGAAGAAGAGAACCGCGATGATAAGCATAGCCAAAGCTCTATTTTTATCCAACACCTGTACTAAACTTAATTCTTTTTTATTATGCATAATCCTTCCCCTGACTTCTCAACTGATACTGATGTAACCCAACCACGAGGATAAAGATTGTTCCGGTAACGATATCCTGCTGGAAAGTATTGATCCCGATAAAATTCATAATATTCGTCAGGAGTCCGATCACCAGCACCCCTCCGAATACCCCTACCATGCTTCCTCTACCTCCAGATTGCATCATACCGCCAATTACTACCGCCGTTACCGACTTAAAATCATAACCCTGCCCCAGATAGAACACCCCGAGCTTATTAAGACTGGTAATGAAGATCCCGGCAATACTCGCACAGAATGCCGTAGCCAAAAAGGTATATAGAACAATAAGTTTTACATTGATGCCGGAAGACTTCGCCGCTTCAAGTGACGAACCGACATACTTAGCGAAGGAGGCCGAAATTTGGTTCTAGTAAGTACCAGATGGCAAAGTACAAACATCAGTAGCATCACAATCACGATCAATGGTATCGACAGCACATCGGTCTGAAAGATTGCCAGAAAATGCTCAGCGGCCGTGGTATCCAACCCCCGGCTCTCCAGCACCTGGTCAGGATAGATCTGCGTATTACTCCAGGTAAAACGCATAAAACCCTCCATAAAGTAGACCACCGCCAACGGTCCAGAGAATCGGATTGGCATTGAGCCATCCAACCACCAGCCCATTGAGTGCGCCGATCGCCATACCTGCGAGTATCCCACAGATAAGCGCCGGCACAAAGCCGAAGGGCAGGCAAGCGATTGCCACTGTGCCGCTCAGAGCCATATACGAAGGCAGCGAGAGGTCACACCACTTCCCGATGTATACGACAAAAGCCATACCACACGAAGCAATACCCAGAAGAGCAATATTGCGTAAAATATTTAAAAAATTCTCGGGAGTAAAAAAACTGGCATTTACAAAGAACCCCACCACCAGCAAGATCACTGCTATCACATAGATTCCCAAAAACTCATAGATTCTCAGGAGCACATTCCTATCCTGTTTTCTGAAGCGCTGACTCTCTCCCGCCTCTAGAGCATTCAAATTATTTATATCATTCATAATTCTATATCCCCTCACCATTTGCTGCCAACAGAATTGATTCTTCGGTAAGCCTTGCTTTCTCCATAGAGCCAATCATATGCCCTTCTTTCAAAATCATAACCCTGTCGGCAAGCCCTACCATCTCCGGCAAGTCGCTTGTCAGCAGGATAACCGTCTTACCCATATCGGCCAACTCAATAATCACGTCATGTATAATCGATTTCGCGCCAACATCAACTCCGCGTGAAGGTTCATCAAGAATAATAATCTCCGGAGTACAGGCCAGCCATTTGCCAAGCAGCACCTTCTGCTGATTACCACCGCTGAGATTGCCCACACCCACATTAGGGTTGGGCGGCTGGATATAGAGCTTCGTAATCATCTCCCGCACGGTCTTGCCCTCATGTCGAGTAGAGTAAACCCCACAGTTACAGAAGTCAGGGATCTTCGCACCGAGAATATTCTCTTTGACGCTCAAGCGCAGAAAGAGTCCGTCATTCTTTCTATCCTCGGAGAGATAAACCATGCCTGCCTTTATCGACCTGCTGTACGAGCCGAGACGGAGCAGTTTCCCGTTTATCTCAACCCGCCCGGAATCAATAGGATCAATCCCGACCATACTCCGCGCCATCTCACTCCGCCCCGCGCCAGCAAGTCCGACGATACCCAGAATCTCGCCTTTATACGCATGAAAAGATAGATCATGGAAGAAACCTTCACGCGTAATATGCTCTACCACCAGTGCCTTCTCACTCTGAACCTTGTTCTTCCGTTCTTTGTAAAACTCGGTCATCGACTTACCAACCATCATATTAACAATATCTGAAGCCGTCACCTCGCTGATACCACCAGTAGCGATCTTCTTACCGTCACGCATCACCGTATATCTATCCGCCACTCTGAAGACCTCAGGCAGATGATGTGAGATATAGACAATCGCCAATCCTCTGGCCTTGAGGTCATCGATAATCTCAAAGAGCTTCTCCACCTCCTGGCGTGAAAGCGATGAGGTAGGCTCATCCATCACCAGAATAGACGGATTATGGCTCATAACCTTGGCAATCTCTACTAGCTGCGCCTCATGCGGGGAGATATCTTCAACAAAAGCGAACGGATCCAGATTGAGTCCCACAGTCTTGAGGATGGCAGTAGTCTGCTCGCGCATCTTTTTTTTATCCAGAATGCCAAACTTCTTCGGCAGTCTCCCAACCAGCACATTCTCCGCAATAGTAATCGGTCTAGCCAGCGACAATTCCTGATAGATCATACCGATACCGTTATCAATCGCCTCCGCCGGTGAATGCAGGCGTACATCCTTGCCATTTATTTGAATATCACCGGTATAGTCAGTAAATGATCCGGCGAGCATCTTCATCAGCGTCGATTTTCCTGCCCCATTCTCACCAAGCAGGGCATGAACCTCCCCCTGGCGCACATCAAAGTCAACACCATCCACCGCCAGTGTTCCGGGAAACGCCTTGGTCACCCGTTTCATTCTGAGTGAAATACGTTCATTACTCATTCTCAAACCTTTTCTTTCCTAGCTATTCTAGGATGAACAATAGCTACTCTCTCGTACCGCCAACCTTTTACCATGAGTACGCTACATCCTCTTCCTTCAGATCCAGAGGATAAACACCATGCTCACGCACAAACTTAACCGCAAAATCATAATTCTCAGGACTTACAGAGTCCGGCACGCTATGATCAGACTGGAAGATAAGACCACCGCCCTTGGCCGCATTGAGTTTCCTCAGGATATATTTGCCAAGTTCTGGTTGATCAAGCTTTGACCACTCCATAACATCCATATTACCGACAAACGCCAGCTTATCATGATACTCTTTCTTGAGCTCAACCACATCCAGCCCAGCCTTCGCCTCTACCGGATTATACCCATCCAGTCCAATATCCACAAGATCACCGTAAATAGGCGTAGCATTACCACAGCTGTGATAAATAACCGGCAGATCATGCTTATGGCAAAGCTCAATGAGTGAAGCCAGAACCGGCTTGAAGAATTTCCGCCAATGATCAGGGGAGAAGAGCATGGCGTTGACATACGCCACACCACCCCAGATCAACATCCCTGAAAGAAGCCCATCGGCTATTCTTATTTGTTCCTCACAAATTTTGTAGAGAAATTCGCCGACCTTCTGCAAAAAGTCTCCAAGCTCATCTGGATAGAGAATCATCCACATCATCATATTCTCGGTACCGATAATTCTCCAGCCTTCTTCCATAGCCTCGCAGAGCGACCCGAATACCGGGAAGTCTTCATAATTATCCTTGACTGTATCCAACCAAGCCGGCAAATCCGTGACGATCCGGTCACCAATACCGACAATCTGATTATCCCCCCGCTCAAGGTAACGCCTAGGGTCACACGGATCATCAAATTCAAACGCTTCCATCTTCTCTACAGTATCGGTATAGAAGGTAGTATACGCCGGCATCGTCACAGTCTCACTAACCATCACCTCTGCTTCAAATCCGGTACGAACCACGGTCTTCTCTGGACTCTTTTGCAGAAATTCAAAGCTTCTGATGTGCGGATCCATATTCGGTGTAGTCACCCGCCAATCCAGATCATAGTAGCGATAAATATCGGCATCAGCCGGCAGATTATAATGCTTGCGCCACTTCTCCAGAAAATCAGTCCAGAAGAAATCCGAGACCGGTACTCTGTCTGGCTCCTGATGATTGAGTGCCTTACGTACTCTATCGAGCTTTCTCAAACAGTTCTCGCTCTGCTTAAATTGATCCTTTAAACTCATAGTTACACTTTCAAAAAAATGCTATACTATTTGACACACCAACTCTCTCCTGAAGGCTTATTACTGCCAATAGTCAAAGCAAGGTAAACACAAAATACCGTCCAAAATAATTGTATAATTTATATCATTTAGTCTAAATGGTAAACTTCCTGCATATCCGCCCACCACTCTCCAGTAGCGCGGGTCGGTAGCGGCTGCTGCATTGGCTTGACAAAGTCCCACCACTCCTGGGTCTTTGGGTCTGCTGCCATCTTAGCCATATCGGCTTCAAAATCGTCTCCGACATATTCAAAGTACGCAAACAGATAATCATCCTTGAGAAAAATAGAATAATTAGCAATATTGCACTCTTTGATCATCGCATTGATTTCTTTCCAGGGATTGGCATGGCATTCGACATAAGATTTGATCTGCTCCGGCTTGATTTTAATTACCTGCCCATATCTCTTCATTCTTCTCTCTCTCATCTCTCGTTTATAATTCAGGAATGAATACCCTGCATACCCTGCCCACTAAGCACTGACAGCAAGATCACGGTAATGCAGAATATAGTAAAACATATGTCTTTGATTAATTTTAATCGCAGCATAAGTTAAATTAATCTCTCTCGCTGCTTAATTAGATAGTACCACACCCCAATTACTAGTCAAATTTTTTTAACCAAAAAAATTTAACTTTTATAACAAAAGAAGTTTTTTTTAGTTTTAAAACCCTATAATTTCATAAAATAATGCTCAAAACATCGTCTTTAATACCAAAACATGTAAATTTTAAAAAAAATGTAAGATTAAACTTGCTTAAAACCATTCGATATAATATGCTTATTGTAAGTATTTTTTTTGCTTAATTATTGGTTAACAATGCAACCGCTACAAGTTTATACTTTCCACGTACTCTATGATTTTACAACTTGTATCCTGTATTAAGTATTGTTATACTTGTAGTTATAGCTTTATTTATTAAATTGTATTTTTATTTTAGTTTCAGCATAAATAGTTATTGTTCTGTACTGCTGCAATTATTCACCAAATTTTTGCTTATTTATATTGAACTGATTATTCTAAAACTTCTACCGAAATTATTATGACTCATAAACCAGCAAAACGTATAACTCTGAGCGATATTGCCAAGGCTGCCAATGTCTCAATCGCTACCGCTTCCATGGCATTCTCTGGAAAAGGTCGGGTATCGGAGAAGGTCACCCTTAAAATTCACCAGCTTGCCAAAGAACTTGGTTATCAAGGTAAGAGTACTCAGGTCAGACCTCTGAGCGCCAAGACCAAGAGCATCTCCCTGCTCCTGCTTACCGATAAGAAATGGGCTTATCTCTGGTATATGGAACAACGTATTGTCAGAGAGCTTGAGATTCTCCTGGCCAGACAGAATTTTACCCTGATTCTCGTACCGATCACCGAGGAAGACTCGAATAAACGTATCATTGAAAAGGTTGCCGCCAGCGGCTCCTGCGGGGTGTTCTCGATTCATTACGGCAACCCAAAACTGTTCTCAGAATTCGAAAAACACCGTATTCCGGTAACCCTTATCATGAACAGCGACTATCAAGGGGTGGTACACTCTATATGTGTTGATGATTTTCATGGCGCGTATGCCGCCACCAAGCATTTGATTGAGCGCGGACACTATAATATAGCTTTTGCCGAGTATAAGGTAAGCCCGGTAAGTTCGATTATGCAAGATCGATTTATCGGCTTTGAAAAAGCAATGCTGGAGAATAACCTCAAATTGCAGATTGAGCAACATCTACATCTGGATATCCACGACAGTGAGAATATTACCCGTCAGCTTGAAAGTATTTTTAACCGGAAAAACCGACCTACAGCAATCTTTACCGTCGATGACTATATCGCCGCCCATGTCTTTCCGGTACTCCGCCGCTTGAATATCTCCATCCCTGACGACATCTCAATCATCGCTCCCGGTGATGTAATTGACTACGATG
Organism: Planctomycetota bacterium; assembly: GCA_963556115.3. GTDB lineage: Bacteria > Planctomycetota > SZUA-567 > SZUA-567 > SZUA-567. Next base: position 137,303 of record CAUVYI020000012.1, read on the forward strand.
TCGCCTATATGCCGAAGATAACTACCATGAGTATCAATTTTGAACAGATGGCGCGACTAGCTGTGGATATGCTGATGGATCTCCTTTATGAAAATGAGAATCAGATTCCCTCGCTCAAAGTAGAGCTCAAGCTTATTGACCGCGGCAGCACCGCTTTCAGCTATGCCGCCACAAAACCCTAAACCCTAAAGAATACACCGAAGATGAGTAACAAATCAGGCTCCAAGAAAAAGATAACCCAGAAAGACATCGCCATGGCCGCTGATGTCTCTATTGCCACAGTATCAATGGCTCTGGCCAACTCTCCCAAGATTCCCGAGCCTACCAGGCAGATGATTCTGGAGATAGCCAGGCGCCTTGATTATCAAATCTTGCAAAAAAACCGTCAACGCTACCAGAAGGTAGAGCACAATATCGGCCTGATAATAGACACCAGTGCCGCAAATGCCCATATCTGGGGCTTTTTACGCATAATGATTGATTCACTAGCCAAAGAGATTCAATTCCGGGACAGCACGTTTATCATGCTCCCGGTCTCACCTCTGCACAACAAAGACGATGTACTCAAGATGATTATGCGTTCCGGTGTATCCGGGGTAATTTCCTTTATCTACGCGGAAGAGCCGGTGCTGATCGAACTTGAAGCTCAAGGAATACCGGTAATCCTCACCTTCAACGAGCTCCGCCCTGACGGCTTCTTTTATGTCGGACACGACGACTTCCAAGGCGGCTACGAAGCGGCCAGGTATCTGCTCAAACTAGGACATCAACGCATCGCTTACGCCTATGCGCGCCGGAACAATATACCTTTCCTCCAAAGCAACCGCTTTGTCGGCTATAAAAAAGCGATTACCGAGTGGCATATAGAGCTAAGCCCTAAGTTTATTCTCGAGTATAGCCCGGAAAATCTACCAAATTTCAATAAACAGGTCGCCGACTTGATGCAGAGTGAAGCCGCCCCAACCGCCTTTGTCTGCCTGGACGACAATATTGCCTTTGTACTCTACCATGCCTTAACCCAGTCTGGATACAGCATTCCAAAAGATGTCTCCATAATCTCCCACGGCGACACTCTGGATTATTCAAACCCGATAACACCTCAAATATCCACGATGTATACTGATCTAGAATTGATCTGCAGCATCTGCTGTAATATCCTCTTCAACCGCTTTGAAAATCCTGAGAAGAGCTACAGCTCGATTAAGACCCGCGAGACCTTTATAGACCGCGGCTCCTGCACCAAACCTAAAGCGGAGTAATCAAGTAAATAGCTGAGATTTACCCAAGACATTATCGACTACACCTAAAATAACCCGACAATCCTAGAAAATTGCCACCGCAATGTTCATACTCCACTCTCCTCTAATTTAATTTTTAATTTAAATTATAGCTTAATTTAAATTAAAAATTTGACTAACCGCAGCTATAACGTATATTCTCTATAGCTGCCTCTCTCCGCAGCAACACAAAATACCTCCTTTACTACCCAACAGTATAAGGAGATAACCATGCTACATGATCCAAGTCACAAGCCAGTAATGCCGATCGCTGAAGCTATTGAACTTAAGGAATCCGAAAAAACAGTACTGCGCCGACTTGCCGAAAGACTCGCAATCTATGCCGCTGATCCGATAAATCGCCAGCGTGCCGAAGACTGGCGCAAACTCAACGATCTGGAACCAATCCGCCCGCTGATCTGGATAAACGAGATCCCCTGGCACGAGATGAACTATAATGACGAACTCACCCTCCAGACCTGTCACCCCTGGGCGCAAGAGGAGGAGACCAGATTACGCCGAGAGCTATACCAGTGGGAGCAATCTGCAGGGTGATATGATACTGGATAACTTCATACCCTGTGAACGTGCTATCTACTCCTCAGACTTCGGCATTATGGAAGAGGTCGATGTCGCTCGTACCGATTCCGAAAATAATATCTACTCCCGACATTTCAAAATCCAGATCCGCGAACCGGAAGATATAGAGAAGATCCAGATGCCAAGAATCAGTTATAACGCTGCAGCCACCGCCTTGAGCTTCGAGCTCAAGAATGAACTATATAAAGACATAATGCCAGTAAGGCTCAGCGGCCAGAAGCATATCTGGTACACTCCCTGGGATTATCTTATCCGTTGGTGGGGGGTTGAAGAAGCGATGCTGGATCTGGTTCTCAGGCCGGAAATGGTAAATGCAGCAGTATCACGAATGACCGATGCTTGGATGACAGAGCTTGACCAGCTGGAAGCCCAGAATCTCTTATCCTTGGACTGCAACAATACTCGAATCGGCTCCGGCGGCTACGGCTACAGTGCCGCACTTCCCGGCTCAACTTACAACCCGCAACATGTAAGACCAGAGAACATGTGGGGTTGTTCAAACGCCCAGATATTCAGTGAAGTATCCCCACAGATGCACTGGGAATTCGCGATTAAGCATGATCTACGCTGGCTAAAACGCTGGAAGTACACCTATTACGGCTGCTGTGAACCGCTAGACCGTAAACTGGAGATCTTGAGAAACATACCCAATCTGCGCAAGATATCGGTCAGCCCCTGGTGCAATACCCACAATATGATCAAACAAGTCGGCACCGACTATGTCATGAGCCGCAAACCCAACCCAGCGGTACTCGCAACCTCAAAATTTGACCTACATCAAGCAGAGAAAGAACTCCGAGATTTTCTCGACCCGGCCAGAGGGCTCTCGATCGAGATTATTCTAAAAGATATTTCCACAGTCTGTTATGAGCCAGAGCGTCTCTGGCGTTGGGCAGAGATGGCTCAAAACGTAGCTGCAGAATATGCGCCATAATCTCGCTAAATACAAAGTCTGTGAGCCAGCGACAACTGACTCACAGACTTAATGTAATACTCCAAAGCGAAGAGACTTATTCCCCTGCAACCTCTTCTGCAACCTCTTCTGTATAGTGTTTTACGCCGCAAAATTCATCGAGCATCTTGACCAGACCGGCAATCTGCGGCTTGGTAATACTAGCATCAGCTCCGACACTATCACACTTATGCCGCATCTGTTCATTGATCAGACTCGAGAACATAATAACCGGGATATCCGATAAATTATAATCAGTCTTAATCTTTTTACAGAGGGTCAATCCATCCATCTTCGGCATCTCGATATCACTAATCACAACATCCGGGTATTCCTTGTTCCGGAGTAATTGTACAATATACTCATCCGCACTGGCTCCATTATCAAACGACTTGACATTGGTATACCCTGCGCCATTGAGAATTCCCAGAATATGCTTGCGAATAAAAGCTGAGTCCTCAGCAAGGATCATCTTGATATCATTCCGATGCTTATTGGTTCCGATTTCCGCTGCTCCAGCCTCATAATTTCGTTCCATAGAGAGACCTTCAAAATAGCTGGTAGCTATACTCTCAATATCAATTATCAGCACATCCTTCTGGTTGATATGTATGGTACCAAGTATAGAGCCCTGACTACTGTCGCCGGCAAACGAATTCTCCAATGGCACAAACTCCTCCCAGGATACCCGGTGAATTCGCTCGACCCCATTTACATATAATCCACACTGAAAATTATTGAATTCAGTCGCAATAACCAGTGGTCGTTCATCATTACTATTATTGACTGCCCTACCCAGAGCCTTTGCCAAATTGATCAGAGAGATGGTCTCACCTCTAAACATAAATGCACCCATAAGCGCCGGAGGCATATCAGGTATCGCCGTCAATAACCCCTCTTCAAACTGAATTATTGAGGTCACCTTAGAGACATTTATCCCGAATGACTGCCCTCCCAGCAAGAATTCAAGCATCTCAACTTCGTTTGTACCGCTTTCCAGCAATATATTAGTTCCCGAAGACATAACAGCATACCTTTCTCAGAATAATGATACTGTCAATAAATTTACACCATTCAGACTTGACCGCAACAACTATTACTGCCAACAAAAAAAAACAATTATATTTTATACTTTTTTTAAAAAAAGCAAAAGTTTTTTCGGTTAACTTACAAAAACATAACCTTCTGCCTGACATTTGGCAGTTCATTAAAGGTATGCTCGAGCTGGAGAACCAGTTCCTCTTCATTGAGAAATACATAATCTTGCAACGGCACCTCTTCACCGGAGAAAAATGTGTGTATACCTTTTATAATCTCCCAGTTTTTGAGTGCCGAACCTACTATATCATTATCCAATACAACTCCCCTATCCTTCTGCAAAATCTCCTGAATCCTCTCATCCGGTATTGCTCCGTTACGGTACGGTCGTGATAAATCCATCATTGCATCAATCATATCAACTATCGCGACCAGGCGTGCCTCAAACGGAATATTCGCCCCAGTAAGCCCGTGCGGATACCCTGAACCGTCCATCTTCTCATGATGACTAACAGCAATACTCGAGGCCATCTTCATAATATCCGAATGCAGGTTCTCTCCGATAATCTCCTGACCAAAGGTTGTATGCTTTTGCATTAACATCCACCACTCCGGTTTATCCTGTCTGAGATTGAGTGGCGAGAGCAGTATCTCATCAGGCACCCCAATCTTACCGATATCATGCATTGGTGCCGCGATAAAAACCTTCTGCGCCCAAGACTTGCCAAGCCCCATATCCATAGCCAGTAACCAGGCGAGCAACCCGGTTCGAAGTGTATGATTGGCCGTTTCATGCTCCTTGAATCTTGCTGCCCGCATCAGCGCCATTACCTGCTCAATCTTCGCTTCCTGGAGCTGCTTGGTCTTGCGTACCACCTCAATGCTACAGATATGCTGCTGCTTGGCGAGCATAATATGGTTCTTCACCCGGTGATATACCACAGGCGCTTTGAGCGGCTTTACAATGTAATCCACCGCCCCAACCTCAAAGCCTTTCTTCTCATCATCAAGACTGCTCATCCCCGAGATGAAGATAACCGGAATATCTGCTGTCCGGTCGTACTTCTTGAGTTCTTCGCAGACCTCATAGCCGCTCTTTCCCGGCATCTTCACATCGAGCAAGATTATATCGGGCACAAGGTCTCTAGCCTTTTCAATCGCGGCCTGCCCAGTATCAGCCAGTTCCACATTATAATCAATTTCCAGAATCTTTTTTAGCAATTGCAAACTTATTATATCATCATCTACAATCAAGACATCGAATCTCATTTATCATACTCCTGCTCGTTCTCATTCAGCACCTCGGATACGATATTGGCCAACGCCGTCAGAGTAACTGGCTTATTTAAAAAGTGCTTTATACCGTCGGCTCTGGCTTCGGCGAAAAGTTCCTCATCCGAGTACCCGGTCATAATAATCGCCTTAACCCGATGATTTACCCGCCGTAAGGCTTGAAAAACCTCTGAACCATTCATCTTGGGCATGATCATATCCAGAAGCACAACATCATATTTCCGGTAATCAAGTTTATACTCCTCCACCGCCTGCACTGGATCGCTCATGCCGGTAACGGTATAACCAGCTTTCTCCAGTTGCATAGTCACCAGCTTGACCAGTGATCTGTCATCATCAATAATCAGAATATGATCAGTCTTACTCTTAGCTCTATGCTCGGTAGTCTTGGTAATATTCTCAAATATACAGTTTTCTGAAGCAACCGGAAAGTAAAGGCGTACCTCTGTACCTTTTCCAACCTCGCTGATTATCTCCATACCTCCAGCCATAGCCACTACCGCCGCATGCACCGTAGAGAGTCCGAGTCCTGCCCCTTTGCCAGCGGTTTTGGTAGTAAAGAACGGTTCCAGTATCTTGCCTCTGATCTCCTCAGCAATACCCTGCCCGTTATCCAGTACTGCTACAACCACAAATTTACCCGGGCTCACCTGTAATCTCTTGGCTACATCGGCAAAGATCAACTCCGACTTCACTCTAAAGATAATCTCACCCACCCCGTCCTCCAGCGAATCCCGCGCATTCTTGGCCAAATTCAAAATTGCGCTTTGAAGTTCATTGTAATTGCCGAGTATCCCCAATCCTGTCTCCTGCACATCCTTCTTGATCTGGGTAGATTTTTTTAACAACTGTGAGAAGAAACTAAGGGTATCATTGATCAGGTCATCTACATCAATAAGCTCCGCCTCCTCTTTCTGACTTTTAGAGAAATCCAGCAGCTTCCTGACCAGCCCTGAGGATTTCTCGCCCCGGTCAATTATCTTATTGACATACTCCTTGATCACCGAAGAGTTGCTCTCAGATTTGATCAATTCGGCAAAACCAAGTATGCCAGAGAGCTGATTATTGAAGTCATGCGCAACCCCGCTGGCCAGACGCCCAAGCGCATTGATCTTATCCGCATGCCCAGCTCGCCGTTCTGCATTCTTCAAATCGGTAATGTCCTGTATCACCCCGGCTACTATTCCGTCACCGACATATGGGTTCTCAGCACTAGAGAAGGATATCCCACGGACATACCGAACCTCGGAACTCCCCACCGGATACATCGGCAGAACAATATCAAACCTCTTCCCGCTGAGCATACAGATATTGAGTTCGCTTACAATCATATTATAATCTTCATCAGCAAGAATATCACGCAAATCAGAGGTCTGAATATACTCTTTTCCCCGATACTCTGTTCCGAGAAAATCGGTAAAATTACTACTGACCCGAATAAAGTCCGGATCCTTTACACTCACCTCCCAGCTATAGATCCGCGCCATATTCTGGATATACTCCATATGTTTATTGACCTTGAGCAGTTCCTGTTCACGCTGCTTGGATTCGGTGATATCCAGCATACTCCCGCAATGGTAGAGAAATGCACCCGTACTGCTATAGAGAGATTTAGCATATACCCTTAAATACCTCAGCTCGCCTCGGGCATTGAACGCCCGGCATATGCCGTTGACTTCATTATTCTCACTATCGTCCACCTTGATATCTTTATACACCTTCAGGAGTTCTTTATCCTCGGCGTAGAGTTTAGCCTCGACCTCATTGAGTTCGAGTTTATTATGCAACTCTCCAACAAAGAACTTGAAGAAGCTTTTGTCCCCGGTAAAACTCTGCGTCTCAATGTCATACTCATAATACATCAATGACACCAGTTCACATGACTGACGAACTTTCTCAATCTCCCGCTGCGCCTTCTGCAAGGTTACCTCCAGAATATCATGGCTGGAGATAACCTTCTGCTGAAATTCCTTGACCCTCATCCTCTGCAAAACAACCACAAAGATCAGAATAAGGCTGAGCAAAATTATAAGCGGCAGTAAAACAGATGCTCCCAGACCACTCCAAGTCATCATGTCCCCAGCTTCTGCAGCCTGGAGCTCTGAAACTGCACTACCGCTTGCAACGATGATGACGAGCGATAAGTTGCGACATAATTTCAGCATTTCCAACTCCGTAATAAGTCAAAGGGAAGCAAAATATAGCCTGCCTAAACTACACAAAACATGACTTCAGGGAACAATATTATTACAATCAACCCCCTAAATATCCATTTTACACTAATTTCATTCTACACCATTAATACTTTTTTTTCCATAATAATATCAAGGTATCTGCCGACAAAATACAACAAAACACGGTATTAATCCTGCGCTAATAATATGCTAACATTTTTTGCTAACATTACTAGAGAGTTGGAATCATCACTGTGATGATAGAGATTTTAAAAGAAGATTATTGTCAAAAAGGAATTTTACCGATGAAGATGACAAAAGTACTATTGGCTATGGTTTGTGCACTTATTCTTGGTGTATCAGCAAGTGCTGATGAAAAGATTGTGGTTGAAGGTTCTAGTACCGTAGGTCCTATCGCAAAGGCTTTTGCAGAGTACCTGATGGAGAAGGATAAATCTCTGAACATTACTGTCAATGAATCAGGTAGTGGTAATGGTGCTCAGGCTCTTATCGACAACCAGTGCCAGGTTGCAGACATGAGCCGTTTCATGAAGCCCAAGGAATATCAGGCAGCAGTTGCAAACAGCGTCATGCCAACAGCAACCGCTATTGCCATGGACGGAATCGCTATGATCGTGCACCCATCAAATCCTGTTAAAGATCTCAAGATTGAACAGATCCGCGACGTCTACACCGGCAAGATTACCAACTGGAAAGACCTCGGTGGCCCAGATATGCCTATCATCATGATCAGCCGTGACTCTTCAAGTGGTACTTATGAGACCTTTGAAGGTCTGGTAATGAACAAGGAAAAGATCAACAACAGCGCCGAATATGTTGGTTCAAACGGCCAGATGCGCGCCAGAATTCAGAGCACCAAAGGTGCTATCGGTTATGTAGGTCTCGGTTTTGTTGACAAGACAGTCAAGGCTGTTACTGTAAACAACATCCCAGCTACTACCAAGACTATTGCCACCGGTGTATACCCAATCGCTCGCGCTCTCTTCATGTTCACCAACGGTTATCCAAAGCCAGGCAGCAACGTTCATAAGTTCATCACTCTCTACCTCACAGACGATGGTCAGAGCATTATTGAACGTATCGGTTTCATCCCTGTAACTTACTACAATGAGTAAACCATAGTACGTTACCATTCAATACTGTACGCCAGGGCACAGCTTAGCTGTGCCCTATAGTTCAAAAATCATCACAGACATATATTTCCCAAAGGACAATTTTCTTAAAGGCAATAGTAATGAAATCAAAGACTGAAGCTAGACCAAGTTTGCTTTTCAGCAAAAATGAAAACCTACTAAAGAACATGTTAGCAAAAGCTGGTGAGTATCTTCTGCTGTTGATAGCCTCCCTATCAGTTTTTGCTGTACTCTTTATTTTCTACTTTATCCTCCGGGATGCGATACCCTTTATCCGTGACTTCGGATTCACCACTATCTTCAACAGTTCAGCTTGGTATCCAACCGGACATCCGCCGATATACGGAGCTCTAGGCATATTCTACGGTTCACTCATGGTGACTATCGGTGCCTGTGTGGTCGCAATTCCCATGGGAGTATGCGCCGCGATAGCACTGAGTGATATCCTCCCCTTCTCCTGGAGACAGTTCTTCAAACCGATTATCGAGTTGCTCGCCTCCATACCTTCAGTTGCCTACGGCTTCTTTGCGCTGGTGGTCTTCGCGCCCCTGCTGCAGAACCATGGCGGCTCGTTACTCCAAGTCGGGATCTGGCTTATCGGTCTGCCGCTAACCGCAATTATTTCCGTTATCGCCGGCATCAGTCTGGCTTCAAAATTCAATGTGCAAGGTAAGGAGAATATCTTTACCATAATTATCTTTATCTGCTTCCTGGCACTTATCTACTTTATCGGTCAAGGCGTAAGCACCGTAGTAATCAGCAGTGGTACCAACGCCTTCAACGTCTCGATTATTCTCGGCATCATGGCACTACCGACTATCGTCAGTGTCTCCGAAGATGCGCTGCAGGCAGCGGGCAAAGAGCTGCGTGAAGGTTCATACGGTCTTGGTGCAACCAGAGCCGAGACCTTACTTCAGGTTATTCTCCCGGCTTCTTCCAGCGGTATCTGTGCCGGAGTTATTCTCGGAATTATGCGCGCGCTCGGTGAAACCATGGTAGTCTGGATGGCTGCAGGTAATGCGGCCAAGATTCCAGAGCCCTTCTACGACTTCTTTGCTCCGGTGCGTACCCTTACCGCAACCATCGCCGGTGAGATGGGTGAGACCGCCCGTGGCACCGATCACTACAGTGTGCTATTCTTACTGGCATCATGCCTGTTGATTTTCAGTTTTATTTGTAATATGCTCAGCGAATGGGTTATGAAGCGTAACCGTGAGAAGCTAAGAGGGGAGAGATAATAATAATGGATATTAAATCACGTAGTATTCTTGATCGTTCATTCACCGGATTTGCCATATTTGCTGTTATTCTAATGGTACTGTCACTAATAGCTCTTCTCGGTCCGATTATCTACAACGGTCTGGGAGCATATATATTTGACGCCACTATCGAACACAAGAAGGTACTTATGGATCTCTTCGAGCGCGGCAATAAGGAAGAACTCAAAGTCGAGACCGAGAAGACCAATGCCGCAAGACAGAAACTCTACAGCGTCATGACTGAATTTGAGCCTGAGCTCAAAGAGATGATAGATAAGAACCCGGAGAGAGGCTACGCTCTTGATTCAGATTATGACGACTTCAAGAAGACGATTTACAAGCTATTAGGCCCCAAGCCCGGAGCCAAGACCCCGGTAATGGCACGTGACCGCTTCGGGGCGACCCGCTGGGACAAGGCTTTGACTATTCTCAACTCTCTTACCGAACTGCCCGAATGGGACTATTCGAGTGGCGTCGGAGTCAAGACCTTCAAACCACGCAAGGATCTGTACAAAGGCACCAAGTTGGAAAAAGCGTTTAATGACTACTTAACTCCGAGTTTCCTCAAGCAGATGCTGGATCCAGGCTGGACCTTTTACTATGGCTTCCTGACTGATCAGAGCTATGACGCGCACTTCTTCGGTGGTGTTTGGCCCGAAGTATTAGGTACTATTTATCTGACCTTCGGCTCAATGCTTCTGGCGATACCCTTTGGTATTATTGCCGCAATCTACCTGGTAGAATACGCCGGCGACACCAAGATAGTATCCTTTATCCGCTCCTGTATAGGTACCCTTGCCGGTGTACCGAGTATTGTATTTGGTCTCTTCGGTGCAGCCTGTTTCTTAGGTACGGGATTCTTCAGTATCTCCGAAACCCCTTCGGTTGTCGCCGGTTGTATAACTCTATCCCTACTGATATTACCGACAATTATCCGTGCTACCGAGGAAGCGATCAGATCTGTTCCCAGTTCATACCGTGAAGGTTCAGTCGGTCTGGGAGCAACCAAGTGGGAATGTATCACCAAGATTATCCTCCCCTCGGCTCTACCCGGTATCCTCACCGGCATCGTCATCAGTATGGGGCGTGCCGCAGGCGAAACTGCTCCGATTATCTTTACCGCAGCGGTGAGTGTGGGCAAAGCGGTAAATCTGGACAATATCTTTTCACAACCTACTCCGGCACTGCCCTGGAACATCTATAACCTCTGTACCGAGCATCAGGAGGTGGATCAGATCAGGTATGTACAATATGGTATGGTATTTACTCTTGTCGCTATCGTACTAGTACTCAACCTCAGCGCCATTTACCTACGGGCAAGAGTAAGTAAGAAGCTCAGAGGATAATTATTTGTTAAGTGATTGTATTTTTATATAAAAGCTATATTATTACATACTAAGGAGTGATAATGAACGTTACTATGAATACGCAAGAAACCAATATCGACGGCAAAGTCGCTACCCCTGAAGTAGCTGCTGAGGGTCAGCAGGAGGCTTCCTCACTCTACAGTGAAAGCCTTGCTCACAGAAACCACAGTGATCACAATACCGAACCTCATATCACCGCCAAGGATTTTTCTATCTACTACGGCGACTTTGAGGCAGTTAAAAAGATCAATATTGAGATCCCCGAGAAAGAAGTCACCGCTATCATCGGTCCCAGTGGCTGCGGTAAGAGTACCTTTCTGCGCTGCATCAACCGCATGAATGACCTCATCCCGTCCTGCCACACCTCAGGAGAGCTCATCTTTGACCACCACAATATTTTTGATCCACATGTGAATGTAGTTGCTCTGCGCCAGAGAATCGGAATGGTCTTCCAGCGCCCCAACCCCTTCCCCAAGAGTATCTTTGATAATATTGCCTACGGACCGCGTCTGCAAGGCATCAAATCAAAGGCCGAGCTCTCAGAAATAGTTGAGAACAGCCTGAGAAATGCTGCCATCTGGGACGAGGTAAAGGACAGACTCAATCAGAATGCTCTTGGATTATCCGGTGGTCAGCAGCAGCGTATCTGTCTGGCTCGAGCTCTGGCGGTAAAGCCTGAGATCTTGCTAATGGACGAACCTACTTCGGCTCTCGACCCCAAGGCTACTGCACGTATTGAAGATCTTATTGATGAACTTAGAGGTGATTATACAATCATTATCGTAACCCATAATATGCAGCAGGCTTCCCGTGTCTCAGACAAGACCGCCTTCTTCTATGAGGGCAACCTTGTCGAGTTTGACAAGACCGAAGCCATCTTTACAAACCCACGTATGAAACAGACAGAAGACTATATTACCGGCCGGTTCGGGTAATTCTCCGCCTGCTCTTCATATTTTTTATAGACTCTGAGGGATTACATGAGTATACATTTAATAAAAGAGATAGACAAACTAAGAAAACTTGCACTAAGAGTTGCCGGAACCGTGGAGGAGGATCTCCTCAAAGCGGTATCTCTGCTCCAGCACAGGAATACCGAGCGCCTTTACGAACTAATGGAAGCGGATAAGACCATCGATATGATGGAGGTAGAGGTTGAAGAAGAGTGCCTCAAAGTACTCGCCTTGCATCAGCCGGTAGCCGCGGATTTGCGTTATATCATCTGTATCCTAAAGATGAATAATGATCTTGAACGTATCGGCGATCTTGCCATCAATATTGCCAAAAAGGCCAACCGCCTCACAACCCTGATGGAAAGCACCTATACCCGCCAGTTACATACTATGGGTATGGCCGCAACCGAGATGGTTCATGACGCGCTCACCACCCTCATCAACTCCGATATTGATCTCGCTCGGGAGATCTGTATTCGTGATGACAAACTCGACATCCAGAAGAAGGATTTGAGTAAGAAGCTGATTGAAGCTATCAAACTCAACTCCGAGAATACCGATGATTTTATTGCCGCCTTCGGTATTGTCCGTAATATTGAACGAGTCGGTGATCTCGCTACCAATATCAGTGAGGATGTCATCTACTCGTTGACCGGTGAGATTATCCGTCACAACTATAACACTAATATTGAAGGTGTATAATATATTTTACCCACTCTTTTGAGTAACACTTTAAAAGCAATAACCTCCTCGGGTTATTGCTTTTTTTTATGGTAGCTTTCAGGCATAGCGGATAATATCTTAAAATTAGTCCTACGCTTGCGTAAAACTGTCTACCGAACACCGGCTGATCAAACGTACAACGTTTGCCGGGGTACAAGGGGTCTTGATGCCCGCAAAGGGTACGGGATAGCCCCGAAAAAAGTATCACCCTCAGCTCGGCTCAAGGGTGTAAGATTATAAGATTACACTATCTCTGGCATTCCGGACAATAGAAGGTAGACCTGCCCGTCTGCACCAGCTTACTAATTATTCCCGAACAGCCACGGCGTTTACACTGCTCACCGGTACGACCATAAACCTTTAGCTTAAGGGCAAACTTACCTTCGCTACCATCAGGACGTTTGAAATCACTTATAGTTGTCCCGCCGGACTTAAGCGAACTCTTTAGAACCTTTTTAATCTCCCGCACTAATAGACCACATTCTTCAAAAGCAAGGGTCTGTGCCGGACGTAGTGGTGAAATTCCAGCGGCAAACAAGGCTTCATTGGCGTAGATGTTCCCTACTCCGACTACCAGTTCCTGACGCATTATAGCGGTCTTAATCGGCGCGGATATCCGGCTCAAAGCTGTAAACAGATACTTGGCGGTAAAGCCGCAGGAGAGCGGTTCAGGAGCGTAGCTATCAAACTTTTCTGGAAATTCCCTACCCTCGGGGATTTCTACCAGACGAAATTCACCAAACTTCCTGATATCATTATAAACTAGAGACTCACCCGTATCGAGTTCGATTACTATTCGGTCATGGGTTCTAAGCGTAAACACACCCGCCTCGACCCGATATGAACCGGTCATTCCCAGATGCATTTGCACGACTCTGCCCTGCGTAAGTTTGAGAAAGAGATATTTTGCCCGTCTACTGAGCTCTACTATCCGCTGCCCTTGCAAAGCCTTATTGAGTAACTCCTGATCTAACGGAGTACGTAAAGTAGCTGTAGTCGTCCGCAGACGTGTAATAGTCTTACCGCTAAGCAGCGGCGCAAGCGCTCTGCGTACAGTCTCAACCTCTGGTAACTCCGGCACCTCAGACCTCCCCTGACTCTAACCAGCTACAGTCAGTTTACACCTACCCCACTCACGCCAACTGCATCTCTTCAGGCGCAAACTCCTCAGAGTTATCCGCCCCCTCCAACCCGAGTACCCGCTGTGAAGCGTCCCGGAAGCGCAGGCTGTACTTGGTACTTACCCCCGGCTGCTGCTGGGTTACACCATAGATAGTATCTGTCTTACTCATCGTCCGCTTGGAATGTGAGATAAGTATGAACTGGGTCTCGGCAGTAAACTTCCGCACCGCATTCATAAAACGGTCGATATTAGATTCATCGAGCGGCCCGTCAACCTCATCTAAAATACAGAACGGACTAGGCTTACTCCTGAAGATGGCAAAGAGCAGACCAACCGCACATAGCGCCTTTTCACCACCGGAGAGAAGCGATATACTTTTTGGTTCCTTACCCGGAGGGCGAGCAATAATATCGATACCGGCATCAAGCTTATCCTCACCCTCCGCCGCCTCCTCCAGAATCAGATCTGCCTGCCCGCCACCAAAGAGATACTGGAACATCTCCTGGAAGTTCGTCCGCACCGCCTGGAAGGTATCTTCAAACCGTTTATAACACTCATTATTCAGACGTTCGATAGTATCCTTAAGGTTATCCGCCGCCTCCTGAATATCACCCTGTTCAGACTTGAGAAATTCCGCCCGTGCCTCCAATTCTGCCAGTTCCTCAATCGCACACATATTCACCGGCCCTATCTTCTCAATACTTGAGGCAAGATTATCGATATAATCACTTAGCTGCAGATTGGTAAGCAAGGCAAACGGGGTGCCATCGCTGGTACAGAGCTGTTGCTGTTCACTCTCTGCATCAACTATCTCCTCCCCGGTAACTACAGACAGCGTCGGAGTAGTCGCTTCGACAAAGCGTATAACGGCTGCCGCCAGATCCTCTATCTGAAGCTCCCGACGTGCCTTCTCCGCGATATTCTCCATGCGCAGAGCCAGCTCATTCTCTCTAATCTTGAACTCATTCAGCGCCTGCTGAGTCTCGGCAATACGTTTCTGACTCGCCCGTTCAACCCCGCGCAAATTCTCCATCTCCAACCTGATCTCAGTCAAACGGTCACGATCCGCAACATCACTACGCTTGGAGTTATCACGCCGGTACAAAAGTTTTTCCTCATCCACTCTGAGTCCGGCGACCCGCTCTTTGAGCTCCTCCTGATTACGCTGCGCATTACCCACAATCTCCCGACAACGCTCAAGCTCCTGCTCACGCTCAAGCCTCTGCTCAGCGGCAGTAGCAAGCATACGGCTGAGTTCATCCACCTTGGACTGAAGAAGTGCTCGCTCTTCACGTACCTGCGCCAGACTCTCCCCGGCTGAATCCATCTCACGCCTAGTCTGCTGTTGCTCTTCTAAGGTAAGAGACAATCTCTCTGTATACCCTGCTTCTTCTTCCTGTAATGCAAGCTCTAGTATCTTGAGTTCCTCAAGCCTACCGGCGATAAGCGTGAGTTCACGTTCAATACCATCCTTATCCTCCTGAAAGCTGGCAAAATCACTCTCCAGACGTCTAAACTCACTCTCTTTAACCGAGACTGTCTTCTCCAGCTCCCGCCCTGAACCGAGTAGCTGCCCCAGCTCTGCCTCAAGTCTGGCATACTCTTCGCGAATACCGGCAACTCTACCCGCAGCCTCCTGACTGCGCCGATTCAACCCGATAATCTCCTCACGCACCTGCTCTATTTCAACCGCAAGCGCATCCTTCTCAGCCTTGCGCGCGATAAGCCCTCCCCTCTTCTGCTTACCGTCACCTCCAGTCATCGCCCCATGCGGACTGATCACCTCACCGTCAAGGGTAACGATACGCACTCCCCGCGCACTCCCCCGGGCGAGTTCCCGCGCATAATCCAGATTCTCGGCAATCAACACCCCGTTGAGGAGATACTCCAGCGCCGGCTGATGCCTATCGGCGAAATCAACGAGGTCAAAAGCTTCTCCGACAACTCCGGGAGCCTGAAGCAGATCCGCAGAGAGTGGCTTGCGAGCTCTAATCCGATCTAGCGGTAAAAATGTCGCCCGACCCGCACGAGACCGCTTAAGGTACTCGATACACGTCTGCGCCCCGCGCGCAGTACGCACCACAATATCCTGCGCCTGCCCGCCGAGTATAGTCTCGATAGCAGTCGCATACTCTGGCGCTACCGTTATCAGATCTGCAATCATACCTTCAATCTCGGCACACTCGCTTACTCCCTGCTGCGCTGCCTTGAGTACCGCGCGTACCCCGCCGTATGCTCCGTCAAACTCATTCTCTAAATCCTGTAGGGTGTTCTTACGGCTCTCCTTAGCTGAGAGCGCCGCCGTAAGCCGGGAAACCTCCCGCTCAGAGTTCTGTACCGCAGCCACCAACTCCCGCTCCACCTCTTTCTTGGCGGCAACGGCAGCATTTAACTCACCGCTTTTAAGCGCAATTTCTTCAAGTTCTCCCCTAAGGCTAGTAAGTTCAGCTTCAAGCTCTTCTTTGACTCCAGAACTGCTCCCTTGCTTCTCCTGGAGTGAACTTAAACGCTCCCGCAAACCTTCTGCTTTACTCTGAGCTCTAACCTCGTCCGACCTGAGTTCATTCCTCTTCTGAGTCACCTGTAGCAAACTCTGCCGTAATTCCCCTATAGTATTATCCAGCTCCTCAAATCTTTGCTGCAGTGCAATCTTATTCTCATCCTGATTACGGAAAGTCGAGTGATGTTCCTCTAAATGTACTTTAGCCTCGCTAAGTTCATTCTCCCTCGCTGCACGGTCAGTATCCGCACTCTGCAGAATTCCCTCAAGATGCTGCGCCCGCGCCGCCGCCGACTCTACCTCAACGGCCAAGCTTTCACGTTTCTGAGTATTGGTCGCGAGCTCTACCTGAATAGCCGCCAACTCCTCCTGAATCTGGCGATACTCCTGCTCACTCGCCTCTACCTGCTTACTCAGCTCAAATTCAGCTGTCGAGAGTCTGGCTATTTCCTGAGTCGTCTGGGCTTCCAGAGCGGTCTCGCGCGTAAAGAGCTCCTCTATCTCTGTCTTCTGCGCGCCGAGTTTTTCCTGCTTATCCAGCTCCTCTTTATAGCTACGAGTATAATACAAACCCTTGACCTCCTGGAGTTCACCGGTCAATTTCTGCCACCTTCTGGCGCTCGCCGCCTGCCGGGAGACCCGCCGCACGTTCTTCTCAATCTCCTCGACAATATCATTGACCCTGAAGAGGTACTGATTTGTCCTATCCAGACGCGCCAGAGACTCCTTGCGTCTGAGCTTGTACTTGCTTATTCCTGCCGCCTCCTCGATCACCAAACGCCGTTCAGCTGGTTTAGCCTGTAGCAGCGCTTCTACTTTGCCCTGCTCAATAAAGGAGTAAGCCGACATGCCAACACCGGTATCAAGGAACAGATCACGTATATCACGCTTACGGCACTGCTGTTTATTGATCTGATACTCACTCTCGCCGGAGCGGAAAAGCTTTCTGGTCACGCTCACCTCATTATAATCTATCGGCAAGACCCCGTCATCATTATTAAAATAGAGAGTAACCTCGGCAAGCCCGAGGGGTTTTCTCCCTTCACTGCCCGCAAAGATTACATCCTGCATCTGTGAACCGCGAAGGTTCTTCGCACTGGACTCACCCAACACCCACTTAATTGCATCCACCACATTGGACTTTCCACAACCATTAGGCCCAAGAATAGCAGTAATCCCCTGATCAAGGTCGAATACTGTCTTATCAGCAAATGACTTGAAACCTGCCAGTTCAACACGACTGAGATACATTATTTATAACTCCACCTTTAGCATAAGAATAGAATTCAAACACAGCTCTTACCACCCACAACATGACCCTGTCTCACACCCACCCGGAGTAACCGGATACCAGAACTAAATAAAAAATGGCAACTCAGCACCACACTCCCTGCACGCCCGATTCACCGCATCAACTCCAGTAATCTCCACCCGGTAACCACTGCGACTCACCAGCTCCGCCCCACACCCCAGGCAACAGGTATTACTGTACTCCGCCCCAAGTGCCATATTTCCACAATAGACATAATCAAGCTCACCCTTGAAGATCTTCCTGGCCGCAAGCAACTCCTCTGGCTTGGTCTGCGGCGTATCAAACCTATACTGCGGAAAATACGCCGATAGATGTACAACCGTATCCCGCCCACACTTTTCTGCGATCCAGCCTGCCAGCCAGCGCAACTCCTCAGGATCATCATTCTCCTCAGGTATTAGCAGAGTCGTCACCTCCAGGTGCACCCCCGCCCGCACAATGCTCTCGGCGGTCGCGAGTACCGGTTTGATATTTCCCCCACAGAGTGCGGAGTAAAAATCATTACTTCCGGCCTTGATATCCAGATTGACCGCATCAATATACGCCAGCAACTCCCCAAGCGGCTCAGGATTGATATAACCATTACTTACCAGCACGTTCCGCAGCCCAGCCGCTTGAACGAGACGCGCTGTCGCTAGCACAAATTCATAATTGGTAATCGGTTCATTATAGGTATACGCTACCCCGATAGAGCCCGAAGCTTGCGCCTCACGCAGGATCTCCTCCGGCGTATACGACCTGGTGCCAACCTCCTGCTGGGATATCTGCCAGTTCTGACAGAACAAGCAGAAAAAATTACAACCAAAACTACCAAGCGAAAGGATACTACTGCCCGGATAAAAATGATATAACGGTTTCTTCTCGATAGGATCAACTGCGAGCGAGGAGATCTCCCCATAGCTAAGCGAATAGAGTCTCCCACCACGATTCTCCCGGGCTTTACAGATGCCACGTCCACCCGGAGCTATCCGGCAACGGTGCGGACAGAGCTCGCACCTTACCTGCTCAGCTTCCAAACCAGTATAATACAATGCTTCCTCGACCATACCCAAACCCTCTGAAGACCACCCCGACGCTACTTACCGCGCCTGAGCAATACTCGTTCATGCGAAACCCTGGCCAATTCCTCGATACGATCCAGCTCCTGCTGATCAAACCGCCTGCTCCCAGCCGCCACCGGATCAATCATCGCCACATCATTCTCATACTGCTGGAGTACCCAGAGCGCCTCAGGACACTCAAGTTCCGCCGCCATCCGGGATATCACCGCCTCAGAGATAAAACTCGGACAGAGGGTGGTATGAAATTCCTTCTCGATACCAACCGCTTCCCGCGCCAGACGGTAACTCTGCTTAACCCGCTCCAAGCCGCTGGCTTCTTCCGTTACCCCGGTAAGCGCCAATAGACTCTCCAGCTCCAGCGGCACCTTGTAATCAAAGCAGAGGCAGTCAAGCAAATTCTCAGCCAGCAATTTTGCAATAACTTCCGGGTTGGTACCATTACTCTCCAGTTTCACTCCAACGTCCATGGCCTTGAGTTCACGGATAAAATCCATCAGACCCGGCTGGAGGGTCGGCTCACCTCCGGTAATAGCAATATCATCGACCCAGCCTTTATTCTCGCTGAGACTGGCAAAGACCTCCTCGGTAGAGACCCGGGGAAATTCCTGCGGTTGCAGCACCAGACCAACCCCATGACAATACGGACACCGCCAGTTACAGCCCGGAGTAAAGACAACCGCGGCCACCCGCCCTTCCCACTCATTAAAACTGTTCTTGATAAAACCGCGCAACTCGATAGCCAAACCACCCTCCTCGTCAACGCCAGCGCTCACCTCTTCATCTAATAATAGTCAGTCATATTTTTGGCTTACCCGGTTAGAGGCAAGCCAGAATTACAACAGGTACGCACTAAGGATATTCTGTTCAGGCAGCATTACCTACAAGAGTATGAGTAACATCATCCACTGAACCAGCATCCCGCATTATGTAATCCCCAGCCCGTACCTATAATACTTAGTCGACGGTAATTGGCTGCATAACCGCATCCCGCAGTCGCTCGAACTCCATGAACGACTCACGATTCCAATTACAACAATTACTGCTGTCTCCATGCTCGCGCCGCAAGTCGAGATTCTCCGCCCCGCAGTTCTTACACCGAGTATGAATGCCAAACCCGATATAGTTACAGACTCTGCAGGTCGTAAATTCTGGAGAGATGGTAAGCTGCGCAGCCTGCGTATTATCAAAGGTCTTATGCACCAAGCTGGCAATTGCACCTGCTGAAGGACGATTCTCTCCGACAAAGGCATGGATAATCGCACCAGACTCAATAAGACCGTGAAAACGCGCCTGCTTGCGTATACGCTCTACGATATCTACATCAGCATCAGGACGGATATGGATCGAATTTGTATAATAGATCTCATCATCTTCCAGCGAACCCCGGACATACTCCAGAGCCTCAGGATAACGTTTTATATCAATCTTAGCCAGACGACGTGAAGCACTCTCAGCCGGACTCTCTTCAATAGTTATCTTCAGGCCATGCTCCTTACCCGCTTCTTTAACCAGGAAGTAAAGGTGCGAGACCACCCGCAGCCCCAAGCGCAACGCCTCTTCATCCTCATGCAGTTCCTTGCCGCAGACATACGCCAGCGCTTCATTCAAGCCAATAATACCGACAATATATGTTGCCTGATCCAGATCAATATAAGGTCTGCCGTCGGCAGCGGTTTTACCAACCTGCCAGAGCGGCATAGACGGACCGCTCATCAACTGCTTGGCAAAGCGCTTCTTCTGCTTATGCGCCTTGATACAGATCTTGAGCGCACTCTCAATCTCGGTAAGGAGTTTCTCGAGATTACCCTTACCCGCCCGGTACGCACACTGCGGCAGATTGATGGTCACATTCTGAAAACCGCAGAAACGCATACTCTCAGGATGGGTAATCATATAATTATCTTCAATCACCGTTCGCAGACGGCAGCATGCCGACAAAGTCACCTCATCACGGTCGAAGATAAAGTACGGAGTACCGTTCTTCGCCGCGATCTCACAGGCATACTCGTATACTTTGTACTGTTGCGGATCTTCGAAGGTCTCGTTATTAACATGGAAATCACACTTCGGGAAGGCAAAGATATTACCGTACTGATCACCCTCATCCCAGACCTTGAGCATTGCCATGGTAAACCTGCCTGCAACCTCTTCGTACTCACCATAGGTCTTACCGGTCGGCTTACCGCCCGGGCCGATAGCCGGAACCGCTTTGAGATAACTCGGAATACCGGTATGAATATTAAAATCCAGGAACAAGGTCTGCCCGCCCCGGGAGAAGGCATTCTGCGAAGAGGAGAAGATAAGGTGCTGCGCCTCTTGCTTCATCTGCGCATCAGACATGTCCTCGACATACGGCGCATACATAATATTCACATACGCCACGCCGAGCGCTCCCGCATAGTAAGCCTGCATGCTTGCCAGGAAGGTATTGAGATGTCCGGTAAGGGTTCGGGCATGTTTGGCCGGCGCTGAGGAGGTATCGAGATTCTCCAGATTCAGCCCGTATTTTTTGATATACTCCAAGGAGTGTGACGAGCAATATACACGAGTCGGATAACCGAGATCATGCAGATGCACCAGACCGTTCTTATGCGCGTCAGCGACATCTTCGGTAAAGACCTCCTGTAGCGCATATTGCTTGAGGGTCGTCTCGGCGATAGCGAGATTGATCGCCTCAGGATTATTGGCAGCAATATTTGAATTCTCATTACTCTTGGAGAAGATCAGCTGCTCGACATCATACTTGGGCATACCGAGAATATTCTGCTTTATCAGGCTCGACTGATGCCCGCGCTCAAAGAGTTCATTATCTGCAAGCTCACGAATCAGTGAGCTGGAGATATGCCGCATCCCGGAGCGGAGTACCCGCTTCTCCACAATACTGGCAATCTCATTGGCCTCTTCCTGTTCGATTCCAGCCTCAACCAACAGTGCCTGAGCTATCCGGCTCTTATCCCAGTCGAAGTACTCGGCCTTCGCCCCCGGATCAACGAGCAGATGAATATCGGTACTATTATTCTCAGCCACGTTATCTTTGCGCACCCGAGTCTGTGCACGCTGCTCGGAACGCCGGTCACGGTAGAGAATAAAGGCCTTTGCCGTTCTGGCGTGCCCGGTCTCAATCAGAGTCTTCTCGACCATATCCTGGATCTCTTCGATGGTTGGGTTGTTCCCCTCCCCAAAGTTCTTCTCCAGCAACATAACTACTACCGAAGCCAATTCCGCTGCCAGTTCCCGATCCTCACCACCAACCGCCTTGGCCGCAGCAAAAATAGCCTGCGCAATCTTATCTTTATTGAATGGCACAACCCTGCCGTCACGCTTGACAATAAACTCAATATTACTCATCTTCTTTCCCCCAATCATCCATTCGCTTTATTTCATCTATAAACTCGCCCACATCCTCATATGCTCTATAGACCGAGGCGAACCTGACATACGCGACCTTATCCCTCTCCAACAGGTGGCGCATTATTATCTCGCCTATCTTGGTCGACTCGACCTCCCGCTCATTGGTCTCGATTATCTCCCGCTCTATCGAATCGACCAGATCATCAATCTCATCCGCTGCTATCGGCCGCTTGCGCAGCGCCCGAGTAATTCCGGCAATAATCTTCTCTTTATCGAACGGCTCGCGGGATTTATCCTTCTTGATAATCTTCAACGGGCTATGCTCTAACTTCTCATGAGTGGTATACCGTTTCTTACACTCCAAACACTCCCGTCTCCGGCGCACCACTCCCCCATCCTCACTAGGTCTGGTATCGATCACCCTATCATTGTCTTGTTTACAGAAAGGACAGCGCATAAAACTCCAATATCTACAGGTATTTTCAACTATAATCGTAGTATATCCGGCAAAATAAATGGCTCAGAACTGAGCCTACAGCGGATGTAGCAATTATTACCGGATTTATAATCTCTTTTAAGGCTTATTGTTACACATATGCACCACTACCACTAGTGATAATCTAAACTATACCCACAAGATATAGACAAGTCAAGCACATTTCCCCCACCCCTTCTCTTGTACTCACCCCGATAATATCCTAAAACGTGTTTTTGCAGAGGGTTAATAGCGTAATTTTTTTTCAAACTTTTTTTCACAATAATAACTCATTGTCGACCAACTCATCATCTCTCCAACCACTGGACATTTGTCTCAAAATTCTCGCAAATTTTTACTTCAGCATACTCATTCAGGGTAATTAACCGCAAATTTGCAGCAATTTTCTATCCTAACGCCAACCGTTAGCACATTAATATTGAGGAGCAACAAAGCTTCTGACTGTAACCAATAAAATTGAAACGAATAATACAGGCGGTAGCAGAGCTACCGCCTGAGGCTGCATCTCGCAGCCTCAATCCTCATTAAAACTTCTGACTATAACTACGAAAATTGCTTACGCAATTTCGTAATTTGGCAAAAGACCTTTGCATAACGAATGATACCTTTAAACAAGCCCTAAACTCTTGTATTATGTTTTTACACAAAATTGTTTGCCAAACATCAACTGTAATCAAACGCACAACGTTTGCCGGGATACAAGGGGTCTTGATGCCCGCAAAGGGTACGAGCAGCCCCCCAAAAAAAAAGCGTCCCCCCTCAACTACCTACGATTACACTCTCAGCCGTTGCTCGCCTGCTCGCACCGTCTTCGACATACTTTTCGCCCGAGCAGCGGGCAAAAGTATGCAAAATATGTCGCCTGCTTGGCGACCTGTGTACCACTTCAACGGAGCATGAAAATCACGTGAGTGATTTTCGTTGATAAACGTAAATTTTAACTCCTACCGCATAATAATAATCGCAGCCTCTGCCAACAACTATGTTGCTGGCTGCTTCACCTTATCATCAAAAAAGGAAAATCACATTAGTGATTTTCCCTACCTTATTATAGACTTTAGACATATCTAGCTAACAGCCTCAAACACTGCCGAGATAACCCTCTGCGGCGCGTTTATACATGCTATAATAGAGCCCCTCCTCTGCAAGCAGTTCCTCATGTGTACCGACTTCAGCAATAACACTCCCCGCGAGTACGAGTATCTTCTGCGCCCGCCTGACCGTTGAGAGCCTATGAGCGATAACAATCGTAGTTCGATCTTTACAGATTTGCTCAAGCGCCGACTGAATCAGACGCTCATGGTAGATGTCCAGAGCCGAGGTCGGCTCATCCATTATCAAAACCTCCGGATCGGCGAGAACAGCCCGAGTTATAGCAATAATCTGCCGCTGCCCGAGTGATAATCCATCCCCTCCCTCCAATACCGTGGTATAATACCCCTGCGGCAAAGCTGCAATTGATTTATGCGTACCGAGTGCACGTGCCTGCTCCATCACTGCCTGGTCACTCAACTCAGGAGCTGCGAACTTCAAATTGTCCATTACCGTACCGGTAAAGAGATACCCCTGCTGCGGGACAAAACCCATCCTTCGGTGGAGCGCCACACTGCTCAGCTCCCGCAGATCATAGCCGTCTATATGCACACTACCGCTCAGCGGATCATAGAGCCGAGCCATGAGCGAGGCCATAGTCGTCTTGCCAGCTCCGGTCTCTCCAACAATTGCCAGGGTCTGCCGCGGAGGAATCTTGAGATTTATACCGCTGAGGATCAGACTCTGCTCCGGAAGATAACGAAATGAAACATCCCGCAGTTCAATCTCACCATTGAATCTGTCCGGCAGTAGCGGACTCTCCGGCTCCGGCACCGTCGGCTCCATATCCATCACTTCAAATACCCTCTCCGCCGCCGCTGAAGCCGCAAATACCAGCCCATATATATCAGTCATCAGACGTAGCGGATGGAGTACCGCATTCATATACAATACATACTCCGCCACATCACCGGGGGTAATCGCACTCACTCCATCAACACGAGTAGAGTAATTTATCAACCAGAAAGCGAAGCCGATAACCAGAGTCATGTTGAGCATACCAAGAAAATCCAACGACGGCATAAAGAGCCCCTGTAGACGCGCCACCCTGATATTAAGTTCCTTATACTCAGTGCTCAACTCCTCAAACTCGGCATAATTCTCCTCCTCCCGCGAGAACGCATGCACCACCCTGATACCCCGTACCGTCTCGGAGATATTGGCGACAATCTTACTGTTCTGCCTGCTAACCCGCCGATTTTCCCGGCGCATGTGTCTGCGGTAATACCCGGTTATCAGAATAAATAACGGAGAGACCACAAGCAACGGGAGTAAGAGCAGAAGATTGATCCGGGCTATCTGAATCAACGCAAAGGTAAAGGTAGTTACAAAGATCACACTCATGGTCAGCGGATAGGTCAGAAAATCACTGATTCGCGCCATATCTGAGGTATTGCGGGCTACCAGCCAGCCTACCTTATGCGTATCATAAAATGATTTTGACAAGCTCTGAAGTTTGGCAAAGAAAGCTGTGCGCAAGGCCAAAGTAGCGCGATTGGTCGCATACGTCGTCATTATCCACTGCAAGCCGCCACAGACCCGGCTCAACGCTCCGTAGAGCAGAAACGGCAAGGTCAACTCCCAGAGCGAACCTCCCATTTTAGCGATACTGTCCAACAGCATACCCGACTGCCGGATAAGCGCCATCTCCGCCCAGACGCAGACTGCGCAGAGGGTAACACTGAGCAAGATTATAAACTTATATCTACCGAGATAGCCAAAACAACGGAGCAGATCCTTCGCCGAGAGCTCAGGACGGTTCTCATCATTTTCGAGTTGCTCTGAGGTAAGATTGTCTTTAGCCATTCTCCACCTCCCGCCGCAGGAGGAGGATGCGGTTCATAATACTGTCTCTAGCTCTAAGTTCTCGCGCCGAACCCTCTTCTACTATCCGTCCATCCGAGAGGACAAAGACCTTCTCCGCCTTCTCAATACTACTATAACGGTGCGCTATAATAATCTTGGTGATATCCTGCGGCAGAGCCTCAAGGCTCCGCTGTATCGCCTTCTCGGTCTTGATGTCGAGTGAACTCGTAGCATCATCGAGTATAAGAAAGCGCGGACGACGCAGAACCGCCCGGGCTATGGCCAGCCGCTGCCGCTGCCCCCCGGACAAGGTCACCCCGCGCTCCCCAACCAGCGTGTCATACCCTTCAGGTAACGCCATGATAAACTCATGCGCCTCTGCCAGCACCGCCGCAGCCACTATCTCATCCTTACTCGCCTGCGAATTTCCATAGGATATATTCTCCCGCACCGTTGTCGAGAAAAGGAAGGTATCCTGAAACACCAGCGCAAACTCCTCCCGCAGAATACTGAGCGGAATATTCTTTATATCCTCACCTCCCAAGGTAATACTCCCGGCACTCGGATCATAGAACCGGGCGATAAGCATGGCCAAGGTACTCTTGCCCGAGCCGGTCTCCCCAACCAGTGCCACCGTCTCGCCCGGAGTGATAGTCATATTGATCCCGCTCAGAGCCGGTGAACTGGCGGTATAATTGAAGGCGACATCCCGGAGTACCATAGCCCCTGCCGGAACATCGAGTTGACAATAGCCGCTCAGCACTGGTGCACCCTCCTCCTGCACCAAACTCTCCAGATTACCGACATCGGGAAGAAAGACCCGGGTATGAAAGAGTCCGCCGAGACGATTGGCCGATACCGTAAAACGCGACCAGCCGTCGATTATCCGGGAGAGTATCCGCAGCCGTAGCATCAGCGAATTCTGTAGTATAAACAAGAGAAGCAGATTATCC
>CAUVYI020000013.1:0-30769 GCA_963556115.3 Planctomycetota bacterium
GAGGAGTATATGGCCAAGATCAAGTGGGATTCTAAGGAAGATCAGATCATCAATTCACAGATACTGAAGAAGTACCGCAATCAGCCTAGAAGCAGGAAGAGTGGTGTCGCCGGTATCGAGCTCTTCAAATAACCGCAGCATTATGTTTGGCCTTTATGGAAATTGTATTCGCAGCTGATATGCACCTTAAGCCTGGGTATAACCCGGGGCAGAACCAAAAACTCAAGAAATTTTTGGAATTATCTTCAAGGTATGGCCGATTGATTTTGATCGGCGATACCTTTAATTGTTGGTATGAAAAAAATGGTGAATATATCGGTGATTACGCTGAAATTATCGATATCTTTGCTGCTGCTATTGCCCATGGGCTGCGGATTGATTTGTTGTCAGGTAATCGGGATTTTGTTATTTCCAAGGGGATAATGACCCCTGAAGGAGATATCTTCTCCGGTTTTACGCTGCCGCTACAGGAGAAATGTTCGGTTCTGGCGCAGGCTGGGATAAATCTTCGGGGCTGGGTGTACAGATTTGAGCAGGATGGTTTGACCTATCACTGTGCCCATGGCGATGTGTACTGTATTGATAATCTCTGGCATCAGCTTTTACGCTATCTGATTATGGGAAATCCTGCGCGTCTGCTCTCACGCTTTGTGCCTGGATGGCTGGTGCATCAAATTTTTTCCATACTGCAAGCATATAGTCGCGATACCAACAGAAATCCCCATAATATCTATGAATACCTGTTGCTGCAGGATGAAGCCTTGATTCCGCTGGTTGATGCAGGGGTGGATCATATCCTATGCGGGCATCTGCATCAGCATATGTCAAGGGTTGTAATTGGAAGTAAGCGCAAAGGAAGGCTGACAGTTTTGCCGTGTTGGGCGGCCGGAGAGTATGGGGTATTAGAAAATATTGCGATTGTTATAAAAAAAACCAGTAGTAGTTGACTTTTATAACGTTATACTTAAACTCTCTATAAATATTTGTTATTGGGCAGTTTTGTTATGATATTATTATGGAGAATACAGTAGAATGCCGAGTCTACCTATCAACCAGATCAGTCGCGGTCAGGCGATTATTTACAACAATGAAATTTATATGATTATCTCAATGACTCATGTCAAACCGGGAAAGGGTCCAGCCTATCAGCAGACAAAGATGCGAAATGTTGAATCCGGTAAGATTATAGAGAATCGTTTCCGCTCTGAAGATAAGGTCGATACTATAAATGTTGATCGTCAGGGATGTACTTTTTCATATAAAAGCGGTGATAATTTTGTCTTTATGAATGATAAGACCTATGAAGAGATTGAGGTGCATGAGAGTATTCTCGGCGATGATAAATTCTATCTGCTGGAGGGTAACCGGATGACTGTCATGGTTGCAGAAGGGCGTGTGCTTGGAGTTGAACTGCCACCGGCGGTTGTACTTGAGGTTACCGAGTGTGACCCTGGAGTAAAGGAATGCGACCGCGACCAATGTCTATAAGAGCGGGATGGTAGAGACAGGTCTGAATGTGCAGATTCCACCATTTATCAATGTTGGTGATAAGGTAAAGCTGAGTACCGACGGTGGCGAGTATCTGGAGCGGGTCAACTCTTAGTATCAACTTGGTGGTGAAGCTTTGAGTTTTAGGGTATAGTAGTTCGGGCAGGATTGATTCCTGCCCGTTTTTATGTTTCTGATCTTGGGTTAGAGAATTTGAGATAGGCGTTGAGGCCGACCATATGGGTATTGGAGGTGGCTAAAGGCGAGCTACTGCGTTGGTTGGCGTAGATATACTGATAGTAAGGCATGATACCGAGGCGGAGATCATCGTTGATAGCGTATTCTATGCCTACTTGTACCAGTGCACTAAGTCCGTTGAAGTTTGCGGTTGTGTTGTCTGTGCCTTGTCTGTAGGCTGTCCAGTTCTGATCCAGAGCCAGGGGGGCGACCTCAAGATTGGCATTGAACTCAAATCTGTCCTCTGGCTGGTAGTTCAGACTCAGGCCAACCGGTATATAGAGTTGGAGATTGTTACGCTCGCTAATGTTGTTGCCTGTAAATATATTGTTAGTATATCTCAGACTGAAGCCGAAATATGGTGTGACTGTGAGGCTCTGTCCGGGAAGGTTGAAGCAGCGTCCTAATGTCAGCTTAGCATCGGTATAGAGTACTCCCGTTGGCTTGCTCAAATACCTTGCCTCCAAGCAGGCTTGCTGAGATATTGAGGGTGAGATCATTACTGAAGCGGGCGATTATATTCACCGTGGATACCATTGTATAATATCTGGCAGGTGTCACTATTTTCGCTGTAATTCAGATAGCGTATCTGATATCCTAGGGTGAAAGCTGCCTTCGGGAAAAGCACTATACTCTGCATCCCCTGTGAGTTCGGAGGTGACTCCTCCGGTTTCGTTGGTTACAAATTCGCCTACCGGGTGGGATTGCTTGGCAGCAGTTACTGTAGCGTCCGGATTGATAGCTGCATTACGGCTCTGGGTTGTCGGAGAAATGGGTTCTATACTTACCAGGTTCTCTGGAATTACGGCGCAATCTTCATTTACAAATTCTCCGGCGGCAAACGCGGGAGAAGCATCTACAGTTTTACCTGGAGTATTGTTATCAAGAGGTGTTGTCGGATAGAGTAACCGGCAGGTATTCGATATAGACTTCATCTGCGCTAAGTTCGTCGGTCGGCCCATTCTCCAGTATGGCATAATTTATAGCGGTCTTATTCAGCTCGCCGGCGAGGTAGGAGGCAGGTATATCATTACTGAAAAAATCCGCTTCCAGCGGTGAGCTTGGAAGAATATTGAATTCACTTGCATCATCAGCAGATATTGGGCTTACTGCGATGGCAAGAGCAAACCAGTATATGCTTTAATGAATGACGAATCTGCATAGAATTTCCCGAATCGCAAAAAAGAGTTCGAACTTGTCTATGTTATCGTCTAGAATGAGCTTAAGGCTTGAGGCTATAATTTGGTTTTACGGTTTGAGTTGATTAGATAATTAATCTCTAGGTATTTGAGAAGGGGAGAATGAAATCACAAAAAAAACAGGTAGCGCCTGTTGCCAGACCCTACCTGTAATTGCAGTGAAATATGAATATGCTTTAGTTTCCGCAGCCGCAGCAGCCGCCACCGCAACCGCCAACAGCCTGGAAGATCTCTTCAGCCTTGCCGGGTACTTCCTAGAACCTCATTGTTCTTGTGCATGTACAGCTCTTTGAGCATATCACGAGCTGGGCTGAGGTACTGACGAGGGTCGAAGTGTGATGGGTTCTCGGCAAAAGTGCTTACGGATAGCAGCGGTCATTGCCAGACGGCCATCTGAATCGATGTTGATCTTACAAACAGCACTCTTCGCTGCCAGACGTAGCTGATCTTCGCCGATACCGATAGCGTCATCAAGCTTGCCGCCGTATTCGTTGATCATCTTGACGTACTGCTGTGGAACAGAAGAAGAACCATGCAGAACGATTGGGAAACCTGGAATGCGCTTTTCAATCTCTTCTAGAATGTCAAGGCGGATCTTAGGATCCTGACCTGGCTTGAACTTGAAGGCGCCGTGGCTGGTACCGATAGAGATAGCAAGGCTGTCAACACCGGTCTTAGAAACAAAGTCTTCAACCTCATTTGGCTGAGTGTAGACATGGTCTGCAGCAGATACGTCGTCTTCTATACCAGCAAGAACACCGAGTTCACCTTCAACGGTTACGTCGTACTGGTGAGCGTATTCTACAACCTTCTTGGTCTCTTCGATGTTCTGTTCGTATGGGTGATGTGAACCATCGATCATAACACTTGAGAAACCATACTCAATGCAGGCTTTGCAGATCTCAAAGTCGGCACCATGGTCGAGGTGCAGAGCGATAGGAAGACCCTTGCCGCCTGTAAGTTCCTTTGCGTACTCTGTCGCAGCCTGACCCAGGTAGCGCAGAATGGTAGCATTGGCGTATTTACGAGCACCTGCTGAAACCTGGAGGATTACTGGACTGCTTGTTTCTACACAACCCATGATGATTGCCTGAAGCTGTTCCATGTTGTTGAAGTTGTAAGCAGGAATAGCAAAACCGCCTGAGATAGCCTTTGCAAACATTCCCCTGGTGTTCATAAGACCAAGATCGCGATAGTTAACTGCCATGATTTCTCCTAATAAAGATTGATGAATAATGTTGTATAACCGACATATATGTTGAATTACGAGTAAAATTTTACTTATTATCGTTCTTTTCTCAACACTTTTTTCTTAATATTTTATTGCCTGTTACCGGATTAGGTGTTTGCTTGCTAATGATTTAAGTTAGTATTTAACCTACATAAAAAGTTCTGAAGTAGGGTTAAATTGGTGCTATTACGCAAGTTAATTACAGATGCGCAGTATTAGCGTAGGGATAACAGAAGATAATCCTGACAAATTTTGCAGCAAAATATAATATATATATTAACTTGTCTGTAAAAATAATCAAGTTAAGTTTTGGTTATCTCGAATATTGTTTGTGTCATTAATGTGATATAGCCCCCACATTTTAATAAATCCGGGGGCTAAGAGTGTTTGTACTACTTGTCTGTTTTGCTTTATTGCGCGTTTTTATGCATGAATTCGTCGGCATTTTCTGCTGTTACCAGAATAAAGGGGATCATGGCATCCTTCTCGACTTTTTCGCCCTTTGCGAGTTTTACCGCCATGTCTACAGAGGTACTTCCTTGGCCTTTGGCGTCCTGGAATACGGTGCAGGCAAGTTTGCCTTCTTTTACTGCTTCGAGTGCGTCTGGGATTGCATCGATGCCGACAATCTTAATCTTTCCACTCAGTCCGGCTGCATCGACGGCTGAGAGAGCACCCATCGCCATATCATCATTCTGAGCACAGATCAGGTCAATATTATCGAATGCCTGGATCATATCCTCGGTGATACTCATTGCCTTATCGCGCTTCCACTCAGCCGTCTGCTCGGCGAGAACCTTGATCTTAGGGTTTTTGTCTAGGAGTTCTTGCTGGATTCCTTCACGCCGCTTGATCTCTGGAGACTGACCCATGGGGCCATGCAGGATGATGATGTTTCCGCCGTCAGGTAGTAGTTTATTAACATACTTACCTTGAATCTTGCCGGCTTCAACATCATCTGAACCGACGTAGATGTCGTAATTTGGGTTGGTGGTCAGCGTATTGCATTCGACAACCGGTATGCCGGCTTCCTTGGCTCGGTCGACGGCAGGGGATAGACCGGCAGCATCTTGGGCGTTGAGAATGATGGCGTCCACCCCTTGAGAAATAAAGTTTTCGATCTGGGATAACTGGGTGACGATATCGCCGCGAGCATCAACAACTATCAGCTCGACATTGTCATAGTCTTTGCCTCTGGCTTCTACCGCATCGGCAATGTTCTTGACGAATTGATCTGATAGATTCTTGAAAGCAACGCCAATCTTGATAGTCTCAGCAGCTTGAGAACTTACTTGAAGTCCAACAAACATTACCAACATGGCAATACTCAATAATAACTTCTTCAACATTACAATCTCCTTAATTAATAAACACACACACAAATAAGATATACACTATTCACAGAAAGTGAATTAAACCTTCTTCTTCTTGGCCTGATCAAGAATTACGGCCAGGGCAATAATGGCACCTTTGACAATAAGTTGGTAGTAGGAGGAGACATTCATAAGATTGAGACCATTGTTGATGATGCCCATAATTATAAAGCCCATCACTGTACCGAATATGCTGCCGGAACCACCGGCAAGTGACGCTCCGCCAATAACGCAGGAGGCAATGGCGTCCATCTCATAGGAGGTGCCTATAGCCGGTTGACCGGAACCAATCCTGGAGGCAAGAATGACCCCGGACAGACCGGCTAGAGTGCCGCTGATGATAAATACCCACAACTGAACTGCACCAACCCTCACACCGGAGGCTCTGGCAGCAAGAGCGTTGCCGCCGACGGCGTAGACATGACGGCCAAACTTAGTTTTACTCAGGATAATACCGGTAACGATAATGCTGGCAATTAGAAACCATACCGGAATCGGAATCTTCAGGAAATATCCGTGGCCGATGAATTTAAAGGCTTTGGACGAAAGAACGTATGGTCGGCCATCAGCGTAGGCAAGGGCAAAGCCTCGGGCAATAGTAAGCATGGCGAGGGTAGAGATGAAACCCGGGATGTTGAATTTTACGACCAGAAAGCCATTTATGAACCCTAGAGCAGAGCAGGCTAGAATGCCGAAAATCATGCCGGTGAATACAGCGTCAGGGTGGGCGTAGATGATGCTGCCGCTGATAACTCCCGAGACGGCTACTAACGAACCAACCGATAAATCGATGGAACCGGTGATGATCACAAAGGTCATGCCCAGCGCTATAATACCGTTTATTGACACCTGACGGATAACATTGGTCAGATTGTTTGCGGTAAAGAAGCTGGATGAAAGAAATGAAAGCAGTAACATCAGTATAAGCAGGAAAATTATCAGTCCGGCGTTTTGTGATTTGAGAAAATTGTATTTATGCTTTTTCAATAGTGAATTCAATTTATTATCCTCTTATATATTTGCATTAAGTACTATATCCTATATGGCGCAGTGCAGTATGTCTTCCTGGGTAATATTAGCGTTGGTAAACTCACCCTTAATTCTGCCGCCACCGATAACAATGATACGATCACTCATTCCCAAGATTTCCGGCATCTCCGAAGAGATCATGATGATGCCCATACCCTTCTCGGCCAGATCGCACATAATGCTGTGGATCTCTGATTTGGCTCCGATATCAATGCCTCGGGTTGGTTCGTCGATGATCAGCAGAGTAGGTTCTTTGAGCAGCCCTTTGCTGAGTACAACCTTCTGCTGATTGCCGCCGCTGAGATTTTCGACCTTCTGGTTTATACTTGGGGTCTTGACCTTGAGACGCTCTGAAATACGGCGGGTCTCTTCCTTCTCATAGTGCTGATCCAAGAAGTAATGACGGGTAAAATCTGCAAGGTGCGGGAGGCTGATATTCTCCCGAATGGATCTGCCCATCACCAGCCCTATACCTTTGCGGTCTTCACTGGCAAAGGCTATATTATGCTGTATAGCATCCTGCGGGTGCCGTATCTTTAGCTCCTTGCCGTTGAGCAAGATTGTACCCGACGTCAGCGGATCTAGACCGAAGATAGACTGTACGATCTCACTCCTACCGGCGCCTACCAGACCGGCGATGCCGAGGATCTCACCAGCGCGAACGGAGAATGAAATGTCGGAAAAGACGCCAGTTCGGCAGAGATTCTTGACTTCAAATATTGGCTCTCCGATAGCAACCTGGCGTTTGGGGAAGAGTTGACTTATAGTGCGTCCGACCATCATGTTTACTAACTCGTCTCGGGTGAGATTCTTGGCGGTTCGAGTGCCGACATATTCACCATCACGTAGAATCGAGACCCGGTCGCTGAGCTCAAGCACCTCCTCCAGACGGTGAGAGATGTAGATTATCGCTACTCCTGCGGCTTTTAGCTCGGCAATGATCTTGAAGAGTTGCTGACTCTCCTCTTCGCTTAGGGAGGAGGTCGGTTCATCCATAATAATTACCTTCGCCTGCTGAAAGACTGCTTTGATTATTTCTATCATCTGCCGATGGGCGACACTGAGATGTTTGATCTTCTCCGAGGCTTTATAAGGAAGCGAAAATTTGTCGAGCAGTGCTTGGCTTTGCCGGAGTTGTTCCTGTTTGTTGAAGAAGAAATCGGTCATAAGTGAGAGTTCGCGCCCAATAAATATGTTGTCGCTTATACTCATTTCTGGGATTGAATTCAACTCCTGGTGTATCATGGAGATGCCGAGTTTGATGGCTTCGCTGGGGCTGTTGATGTTGATATCCTCCGAACGGTAAATTATCTTACCTTCATCCTTCTGGTGAATACCCTGTATGATCTTCATTAGTGTTGATTTGCCAGCACCGTTTTCACCTACGAGGGAGTGTACCTCGGCCGGATAAATATCCAGATCAATATTGGTGAGTGCCCTTACCCCGGGAAAACTCTTGCTGATGCCACGCAGGCTCAATATAGGCTGAGTTTTATCTTCTGGTGTTGTCATTATTGTCTGTAAACTCCTAAATCTGGGTTTTCCGGTCCGAAGTGTTTGAGCATTACGAGTGGTTCGCTCTGAGAATAGTTTTTGATTCTGACACCGTCTTTGGCAGTGCACTCAGGAACAAAGTATTCGTCATAGCTTTCCTGAGTGAAGCGTAGGAGGGTAGGAGTTTCCAGTGGTTGTTCGTTGATGCTGCCGTAACCTTGCAGTAAAATAAGTCCATAGGCTGCATTGTCGGTTATGGTTACTTCTTGCTCTGGATAAATTGTGAGTTCGGTAGCACTGCAGGCCCAAGACTTATAGCAGATCCAATTTTCTGTATAATCACTGGAGCTAGAATTTAAATTACAGCCTTTAGGCTTTGGAGCCATAAAACGGTTTTCAAAGAAATATGGGTCAGTATTGAGTTCCCAGTCGATTACATCTACCAGGTAGTCGTAGTCTCCGAGTTTGTCGGCTGGGGTATTACTCCAGAGCAGATCCTTGCTTACAGCGTGTTCCTTGTAGAGAACTGATTCGTACATGGCGTAAATATCAGAAGCGAACTGTGGTTCATATGTACAGAGGCTACCCGGTGCATGAAGAGTGCCTGGAGGTACATCCCAGCCGGTTCCTGGAACCAACTTGAAAGCGCGAGCCAGTCTGGTGATTCTATTGTCGCCTTTGACAAAATCTTTGAGGGCGTCCCGTACCTCTTCTTTGGTAGTTTCGGGGTTGAGGCCGAAGAAGGTGAAGGGAAATTCTCCGCCGTGGTTATTGACCTGAGCCGGGAAGAAGTACATTTCAGGTTTGCCTTCCATACCTACTTTATTTGCATGTTCGTCCCGGTGGTGTATATGGAAGGGTAGGGGACCCTCATTATCAAAGAACTTTGAGAACATCGGCCATTTGCCGTATTCACTCCAGAGCCGCGAACCAATTATCTCATCTTGGAACAAGTCTATCGCTTCCAGCAGGGTGACTCTTCCGCCGTCTTCGAGGATGATATAACTCAAGCCCTCATTTTCCGGGGTGTTCTCGCCGTTATCGGCATGGGTTGTAGAGGCGAACCAGCGTTCATCTATTCCTCCACGCTCCAGTCCCAGATAGTAATAATCGTCAGGGTGAAGTTTGATACGTTTACCGGGGCGGCAGAATGAACGGGGAACCCAGGTTGGCAGTAAACGGAGTAAGCCATTGTTTTTTTCTAAAGTAGTTGTGAGCCTATTCTTCATGATTTCTCCTAATAGTTATGTTTGCGATATGCGAGTACTATACTCGTGGTATGTTTTTAGTGTATTTTGAGTTGAGGCTGATGTTCTTCGAAGTTCGTTACTACCTGCCCGGAGGCAGAGATGATGTCTATAATAATCGTGAAAACGTTTTCATAAAGGGTTTTAGATTGTCGTTTCACGGGGGATAAGAGTTGGCTCCAAGACAATGTGTTTATTTTTGAGACCAGTATTTGTTCGTTGCAGATCCAATAGGTCGAAGGCTATTTGTGCAAATTTTTCATAAGGCTGATCAATTGTTGACATTGCTGGGTAACAGATCCGAGTATACTCGATATTATCCATGCCCAGAAGCTTTACATCATCTGGTACTGTATGCCCAGTGCGGATATACTTTGACATAGCCCCTAGCGCAATCAGATCGTTCTGTCCCCAGATACCGTCGATTTCTAATGAATTCATTAGGTAATATTCTGCACCTCTGATTCCGGTCTCGCTGTCGAATTTGCCGGAAAATATATATTCTTTAGGGATTTCATAGCCAAGTTTTAGAAGTTTGTCCTTGAAGCCATCTAGGCGGTCCCGGCAAAGGCTGATATTTTTGTCGCCGGTGATGGTACCGATTTTACGACAGCCACGATCCCAGAGATGCTGAGCCGCTAGTTCGCCAGCGGCGTAATTATCCAGAACGATATTAGGAATGCGCTCGTGCTTGAGCACGCGGTCGATTATTACTGTGGGTGTTGACTGTTTATCGATCATGTGCATGACTTTGCTGTTATCTGAAACCCGAGAAAAGATGATCCCGTCGATATTGCGGCGGAGCATGGATTCAATTATCTCGGTCTCGTAGTCGAGGTTATCCTGGGTGTTTGCAATGAGCAGTCCAAGGTTGCGGCTGGTGGCGACCTTCTCCATAAAGCTAATAACCTTGGCAAAGGCAGACTCTTCAAAGAGCGGAACGATAAGCCCTATGAGTCGAGTGTTCTTGGAGCGAAGCCCCTGGGCAACAAGATTTGGCTTGTAGCCTATTTGGCTAATCGCATCTTTGACTTTTTTCTCGGTCTCTTCGTTGACCGGGGTGTTACCGCTGAGTACCCGTGAAACAGTAGAGATGGAAACTCCGGCGAGTGCTGCCACGTCTTTGATTGAAGCCATTGCTTATCCTTATAAAATCGTTTTCGCAATCGTTTTCATACTTTTATTATATGACGTTTATTTGCTTAGTCAAATTTATGAATTGGTTTTTTTTAATTTTTTTTTTTGCCTACGTTTTAGTAGATTTATTTAGGGGTAATGGGCTGGGAGTTAATTGGAGTATGATTTGAATTTGAATATATTTGTTTAGCAATGAGAATTAGTTAAATAGGATGCAAGCATTGAGATGGCATTCAAGGATATGTTCAATACTGATTCGTTTCAGTAATTGCAGATGACTTTGAGTATTAAATTAAAGTCGGGTTAGAAGCGCAGTGGCGAAATTTGGTGGCTGGGTTGGAAGTGAAATTATAATATAACGTCAGATAATCTTGTAGCCTGCGGCGCTGAGTGCCTGGCAGCCTTTTTCAAGGTCTGTGGCTTTGATGAGGATATAATCGGTATCGAAGGTGGAGATGGCGAATATGCTGATGCCAGAGGCAGCCAGACAACCGGATAACTCCGCGAGTATTCCGGTTAGGCTAAAATCGAGCGGGCCGAGAACCTCTAGCGAACACCATCCTGGTTCAGATTTGACGGCATTGAGCATGACGTTACTGGGGCAGACAATTGAGAGTTCGTCCGGGGTCCGGGTAATACTGAAAAAGGTGGCGGTCAACACCGATGGTGGTATTTGTACGCTTGGAGCAAGGCGGTGAATAGTAAGTTCTGCGTTATGTCTTTTCAACGTAAGTATGGGCATAATTAGCTGCTTATTTTGAATATTGACCGTATGGTAAAATCTAGCTGCAGGAAAACTTGTATTGACTCATGCAAGTTGCGCAATATAATATAACATATTATATATACTATGTATTCACAAAAATTATTATTACCGGAAAATATAAATAAAAGAAGGTATAACCTTATTATGAATGATATTATGAATGATGAAATAATTGAGCGTATCGCAGAAATAAAAGCAGAGAAGAATGCTGTTATTATGGTACATAATTATCAGAACGCTGAAGTTCAGGATCTGGCAGATTATCTGGGTGACAGCCTGGGATTGGCGCAGATTGCTACCCAGACGGATGCGGCGGTAATTGTCTCCTGTGGGGTGTATTTTATGGCGGAGACGGCTTCGATGCTTTGTCAGGAGAAGACGGTTCTGATCCCTGATGCTAATGCTGGATGTGACATGGCGAATATGATAACTCCGTTTGAACTCTCTGGGCTAAAACAGAAGCATCCGGAGGCGGTAGTCGTGACCTATGTCAACAGTACCGCAGAGATCAAGGCGATGAGTGATATTTGCTGTACTTCGGCCAATGCGGTAAAGGTGGTCGCTTCTATTCCTCAGGAAAAAGAGGTCATCTTTATCCCGGATAGAAATTTGGGGCGGTATGTGGCAAGCTGCTTGAACAGGGATAATATAATATTTTATGATCAGGGGTATTGTCCGGTTCATGATCGGATGCTGCTGCAGTATGCGGTACGCGCCAAGCATGAGTATCCGACCGCCAAGCTGGTACTCCATCCTGAGGCGCGACTTGAGGTCTTGAACATTGCCGATATGGTCGGAAGCACTACAGGTATACTCGAATACTGTCGGGAGTCGTTAGCGCGTGAGTTTATAATCGGTACTGAAATAGGTATCTTGCACCGGCTGCGCAAGGAGAACCCGGGTAAAAAGTTCTACCCGCTGTTGCCGATAGCGGATTGTCCGTCGATGAAGCTGGCGACACCTGCTAAGATACTCCGTTGTCTAGAGAATATGGAGGTAGAGGTGCGGGTTGATCCAGATACGGCCAAACGTGGGGTGAGGGCGATTGAAAGGATGTTGGAGGTGAGCAAGTGAGTAACATTGTACAGAATCTTCAACGTGTGAGAGATAATATTGCGACGACGTGCCGGCGTTGCGGGCGGGATAGCTCAGAGGTGCGGCTGGTAGCGGTGACCAAGACGGTGGGGGAAGCAGAGATCAGGGAATTGTACCGCCTGGGGGTGCGTGATTTTGGCGAGAATCGGGTCGAGGTTCTGTTGCCCAAACTGGAGCAGTTGTCTGATCTTGAGGGGGTGCGGTGGCATTTTATTGGTCATCTTCAACGTAATAAGGCGAAAAAAGTATTAGCACAGGTTGCGGCGATACATAGTGTGGAGTCTGCCGGGTTATTGAGTATTATCGCCGGGAGTGAGTATATCCCTGAGGTGTTTATTGAGGTAAGTATTAGTGGTGAGGAGAATAAGTATGGACTTGCGCCTAAGTTGGTGCCGGAGTTGATTGCAGAGTATAAGTCTAAAGTGAAACTCGTCGGTATGATGACGATGGCGCCATTTGAGGTTGCGGAAGCGGAAGTACGTGGCGTATTTGCCGGACTTAGGGAGTTGCGTGATGAAATGGCTGCCAGGTTTGAACTTGAGTTGCCTTATCTCTCGATGGGAATGAGTAATGATTATATTGTGGCAATTGAAGAAGGAGCGACTCACATCCGGGTTGGTAGTGAGCTCTTTAGATAGGTCTTTGCGTAAAATTAACAGGTGATGGGGATAGACAAATGTATGATGGAAAGATAATAGGGGTAATCGGGGCGGGGAACATGACAGAGGCGTTGATCAGCGGCGTAGTCAAGGCCGGTCTCGTTGCTGCGGATAATATTATTGCTTGTGACGTCTCTCTAGAACGGCGTGAGGTATTTGCCGGTATGGGATGTAAGGTTACAGCAAATGTAGACGAATTATTGGTGGCTGATATTGTTTTACTGGGGGTAAAACCTCAAGTTGTCAGTTCTGTACTTGCAGAGATTGGGGCGCGGTTTACCGCTGATCAGCTTTTGATCTCTATCGCTGCCGGAGTGGCTATCGAGACGTTACAGAGTTTGGCGCCGGCAGTGCGGGTGATTAGAGTGATGCCGAATACGCCAATGTTGGTTGGAGCTGGCGTGAGCGGGGTGGCTCGAGGTAATAGTGCGAAGAGCTCTGATGTGGCGATGGCTCTGGAGATGTGTGCTGCCGCTGGGGATGCGTATGAGGTGGCGGAGAGCCAGTTGGATGCGGTAACCGGTCTCTCTGGAAGTGGACCGGCATATCTGTTTTACTTTACGGAGTGTCTGATCGAAGCGGGAATACATGTGGGGTTGCCACCGGAGCTAGCGGAGAAGATGGCGTGTAAGACGGTAATTGGGGCGGCAAAGCTGATGGCCGAGACCGGTGAGAACCCGAAGGCTTTGCGCAAGAAGGTAACCAGCCCTAATGGTACCACTGAAGCTGCGATCAAGGTAAAGCATGAGAAGGGGTTTGCAAAGGTGGTGATTAACGCCGTTGAGCGAGCAAAAGAACGTAGCGAAGAGTTGGCACGTGGAGAGTAGATCTTGACGGAATCCGAATATGCTCAGCTCAAGCTTGAAGAGATGGCTAACGGGGTTATTCTGCCGGTTAGAGCCAAACCGGCGGCGCGGCAGAACAGTATTACTGGCGTCTTCAACGGGGCGCTCAAAGTATCGGTGACTACTGCACCGGAGAAGGGCAAAGCCAATAAAGCTATTCTCAAACTCCTCTCTAAGGAGTTAGGTATTCCTGTAAAATTAATCTCTTTGCACTCCGGGGAGACCTCGGGAGAGAAGAAGTTCTTTATCAGCGCGCATACTTTGGAAGATGTTCAGAGTATAATCTTGAGTAGATTAAGTTGAGGCAGTTCTGAAAAAGATTAGAAGGTGTAGGTAAGGGTTCGATAAATGTGAAACAAGCAGAATATTCTTGAGTACTACCGGTTTGATTATTTAGTAGTAAAACAAAAGGAGTATTATATAGTTTATGCTTACTGTCGCAGGCATGAGCTGTCAGCACTGTAAGAGTCATGTGGAAAAGGCTGCTTTAGGGGTTGCCGGAGTGATAAAAGCAGAGGTAGGTCTTGACAGGAAGGAATTAAAACTTGCGTTTGCTGGTGAGAAAGGAAATATTGAGGAAGTGAAAAAAGTCGTGACTGAAGCAGGCTATCCTGTTGCCTGACTCTGTATGTAACACGTCTGATTTTTGTTGAGCCGAATATCTTTATTTTTAACACACCTATGGCGTAATCAATTTTAACCGGAAAGGCTGGATTGACTTCAATTTGTTTTCGATATATTCAGTAAGTATTTGCGTAGAGTGGTATCTGATTATGGAGAAACAAGATGAAAAAAATACTGATCCTTACGGCGATTGCTGTGGGTGGAGTCCTCGGAGGGTGTAGTGAATCGGTATCGGAGTCTGCTCGGTTGGAGCAGGGTAATCCAGAGAATATCAGGACGGTTCATTCAACCCGCAGGGTATATGCGAAGAATATTATTCCGCGTGCGGCGAACCTGGGTGATGACTGGATCGAGGTCGATAAACGGATAGTCACCAAGTCTAAACTGGCGCAGTCGGGTTCGGGGGCGACGGCGGACAGTAATTATGCTCTGCTCAATGCTGATGCCGAGAGGGTGGTGGCTGAGAGCCGGCTGGTCAAGACTATTGCCAGATCGGTTTATAGCAATTATGCTGTGGCTGAGCCGGTGGCACTCAGTGTTACTTGGGTGATGAATGGTAGACCAATAAAAGGCTTTACCGAAAAAGATCTGTATACTCTGAACCGTATCAGCGGCTTCACCGACTGGAAGCTTGAGGAGAAGGGGATTGCAGTGGCCTTGCCTACAGGGGATATTTATCCTGGAGCCAAAGATAATATGTTTGCCATGAAGGAGCCGGTTGCGGTATATTTGGCAGTTGATGGCGGTTTGGTAGAGGTTAGAGCCTCTGGAAAACTTGAGCCAAAGGACTTTGCCAAGGCGATTAAAGTCGTGAAGCAGGGGCTATGGATGAATATTAGACCGGATGACGGCACTGGGCATCAACCGGAGAATACAAAGGTATTCTGGAATACTTTGAAAGAGTGTATGCTGTAGATCATTGCGGATAAGTCTAGGTCTTAAAGAGATAGTTATATTATAGGGCTACCAGCTTTTGCTGTGGTAGCTCTTTTTCAGTTTTGAGCAAG
This sequence comes from Planctomycetota bacterium, assembly GCA_963556115.3. GTDB lineage: Bacteria > Planctomycetota > SZUA-567 > SZUA-567 > SZUA-567. Next base: position 15,432 of record CAUVYI020000013.1, read on the forward strand.
AATATTGTTTATGCTGGCTAGGAGCTCGGTAAGCTTGAAGGGTTTGGAGATGTAGGCGCAGATGTCAAACTGCGCCAGCTTGAGTTTGATTGTTCGCTCTGATCTGGCACTGACTATCATTACCGGGGGTAAGCTCATACTGTGGGTTGGAGCGTATCGTTTTGAGTACTTCCACTCCACTTACCGTGGGCATCATCAGGTCGAGAAATAAAGAGGTCTATATCGGCTTTGGCTTGAATAAGCTTGAGTACCATCTTGCCGTCATTCATTTCCTTGGTATGCCCGCCACATGAGTTTATGGCACGGCTGATCATCACTCGGACACTGTCTTGATCTTCGGCTATTAAAATAGCTTTGTCTTTTATGCCAGGGTATAGATTGGTCTTGGCAGGGGTTTCGGTGTCCTCAACTTCGACATTCTTCTGAGGTTTGGGCTGGTTCTCAACAACACCTTCTATCTTGATTGTGGGGCGGAGCGGTTTCTCCTTGCCATTGAGAATTTTTATTGCACGTTCACAGGCAGTGATAAGCTCCTTGTTCGAGGTGCCAGTGAGAAATGATTTCAATTTAGGAAGGGCTTGCTGGGCACAGGCCGGAACCGATTGAGGAGATTACCTTCAGTGCAGATAGCTGGACGTCACTGAGCTTGCTACGCAGGTAGGATATCATCCGCGGGGTGGCATTTATCGCACTTTCGCCCATATGCAGCAGCAGGTTGGTTGCTTTTTCTCTGAACTTATAGTTGCTGTCGTTCATCAATTTGGCGATATGAGTGCTATATTCGGTAAAATCCTCACCCTTCATAATCAGGCGGATAATATTATCAAGAATTAAATGCCTGGTGTCCCCATCCATGCGGTGAAAAGAGGTTAGTAGGGTCTCTGAGGCGAGCTTGAAATAGTCATCGGAGATCAGCAGCCTTGAGAGAATCTTTCTCTTTTCATTAGGAGAAGTCTTGAGGGAGATATACTGTTCTATGGCTTTAAGGGTTGCTTTCTCATTGGCATACGGCCAGATATTCTGACTTCTTTTTGAGATGGATCTTTCACTTTCTTGAGGATTGTCTGCACTCATTATTCTTGCGGTCTCCCAAAACCCTGGTGTTATTTCAGTAGTTGCTCAGTTGCATTCAATGCTATAGTATTATTATCAAAATTTGGGGGTTATACTTAAAGTAAAAAACTCAGATGAAGTTAAAAAATTAAGTATATCGGTGACTAAAAGCTGATGGTGTGTACCCAAGTTGAGAATGACCTCATGCTTAAGATTCTCCGGGCATGAATTGACCAAGGAATTACTGAGAATCTGGGAGTAGTGCCACTCGGTGTTGAAGATTGGTGACGCTGAGGACGCGGCTATAGGCTGATAGGGTGCGGTTTGCAGGAGTTTGAGTTCGCAGTAGTCAATATCAGCAACTGTCGCAAAGGTTGCTGCTATGGTTGGGAGCAACGGAGGAAGGCTGATAGTCGTTGTATTCTCGTTGCTCTCTGTTTTTAGCTGAGTGCCTAGTAATTGCATGGCCAAGTTATTGCTTTGGCGGTATTTTTGGATGGTTTTTTGCAATTTCTGATTGAAACTCTGCTGAGTTGTCTGTTTATTCTGCAGTTGCAAATACAGGTGTGCTGCCTGCAGAATATTGGTAGTGGCGGTGGACGGTTGGGTAAGGGTAAACCCGGCCTGACCGGTAAGCTGTTCAAGGAGTATCTGGTCAATGTTGGTAAATATTGGTTGCAGCAGCGGGGGGCTGTTCTTACTCAGGTCGGTGATTGCTTGCTGGAGAATTTGCTGGAGATTGGATTTGGGTAAACTGAGATTGAGGCAGAGGCTGGGGGCGGTGTTCCCTAGTTTGAGCTGTCTCTGGGCAGTATCCGCTGTTTTTAGTTTGGAAAGATCTTGGTCTTTGAATGTTAGTTCTCCCCGGCTCTCAAGTCCTGTCAGTGTCCAGAAAATATTGATGCAGCCTTCTTCTATATTATGCTGGGCAGTGGCATCCTGCTGAGGGAGTTTGGCAGGGAATAGCGATATCTCAATTGTTGTTTCTGTCTTCTTAAATTCTGTATCCAGGTATGTGGCTGGCGGTAATTGAAAGTCGGCCAAGGCTTCAAGTCTGGTACTTATCAGTATTGCCCGCTGATAGGCTGGAGCCGGAGCAATGAAGAGGTTTTCCCGGGAATTAATTGGGATCTTGTAGTATTTTATCCCTTTGAAGGTATCGGACTTATTTAACAGGGTGCTGATCTTAAGTGCCAGAAAACCGGTATTATCCAACCAGGCGATAGCATTATAGGTTGGGATTTGCTCGGTAGAGTAGGATATACCGCCGGCTACAGCAAGAATATTACGGATACCGATGATCGCGGTGGCTTTGGTGTTTAGATCGGTTAATACAGTATCTACCGTCTGTTTCAGGGGAATGTCCGAGGAGGCTCGGTGTAGGCGCTCAAGCGAGTTCCACAGCGGGAGTGAGGCTAGGTGTTCAATATAATTGCTTTCCTTGATGGCTTTGAGCAGCTCTGTAGGTTTATGGGTTTCAATACTGATGGCGGTATTTGCTGGCAGCATTGAGCGTATGGCAAAATCCGGAGCCGGAAGGGGATAGAGAATCCAGATCAGGAGGATTATAAAGATACTGAGACAAGAGATTACTAGAGCGCGGATCAGACCTGAGCCGCGACGCTGTTTGCGGGAAGTTACCAGTTTCTGGGCTTCTTCATAAGAGTTGGGGATATTACTCATTTGGTGTAGCTTTCTATGATTCTGGAAGAAATACCGGGAAAAAACAAATAAGTATGTTAAAAAATGCTTATATGGTATAATATTATCTATGATCGCTATATTTGACAAGCACAATGTGACAATATCTGGTCATTACCCTTGAATTGTCAGATTAATTAAGTTGAAAGGAGGGTTCGAAGTTTATGAAAAGGGGATTAGTGAGATATTTTTTGCTGAGTATGTTGATTCTTTGTTGTTTTAAGTTGTATGCGGATGAAGAGTTATGGCAGCAAGATCTTGATTATCAGGCGCGCAATAATATTAATAATCTTATCAAAGGTTTGGACTCTCCTTTTGAGTTTCGTTCACAATATATTGATCAACTGGTTAAGCTTGCTGATAGTGGACAGCGCGAATTGGTGATGAGTGTGCTTAAAAATACCCTCTCCAAGAAGAATATGCAGATATCGGAAGGGGTTATCGAGGTATTTGCCAGGGTTGCCGATCCTGAGGTTATTCCAACGCTCCAAGATGAACTCTTATACAGCCAGTATCTCGATGTACGCAGATCAATTATTATACACTTACCGGCTTTTTGTATCAGTGATCGTGAGATCCGATATGAGATTGTGAATATGTTTGAGGATAGCGAGTTTGATCTGCCTCCTAGACTACTTGCAGCAGTCCGTCAGCCCCCCATATCCAATATCACCGGCGAGTATGACTCTACGGTTGAAGAGTCTACTCGTAGACGGGTCGAGACCTCACTCTCTTGGCAGCTTGAGCCGATAGAGGCAATCATCAGTTTTGGATTGGAAAATGATAATCAGGATAGAGCTCTGGCGGTGTTGAAGAAGATGCTTGGTGTCGATCTGGGGCATAGCAAGGACAGTTGGGTTGAGTTCTGGAGGAGTAGGGGACGAACCTATATTTCACCGGATCAAGATGAGATCTTTACTACACAGGTACTCGCTTGCAAGATGCTGGCAAATATCGGGGCGGAAGGTACGGAATTATTGTTGGAGCATGTACTCTGGAATATGTCTACGCCGCATGATACGGTTCGGCAGGCTGTGCTGGTAATGCTCTATCAGATTACGGTATTCTCCAATAATGAAGTGTTGGAGCATGAGTACATATTGAGTAATGGGATAGATTTTCAGCCGGAAGTGCTCTGGCGTAAACGCAAGATAGAGAGCAACGAACGTCTTAAGCAGACTATCTTTGTCATCGCTCAGAAGTATCTGGGGGATAACAACTTTGATATTCGAATTGCAATTGTGGATTGTCTCGGCGCCACGAACTCTGAAGCAGCGATACCGTATATCAAGAAAGCTCTCAGAACCGATAGTCAATCGCAGGTTATGCGGTTGCATATTGCGCAAGCCCTTGGGCATATCGGTGGAAGTGAGGCGGTTAATATTCTCAAACTGATGGTTGATTATCGGGGAATAGCGGTAAAGAAGGAGCTGCAGATTCAGGAGTATAAGCGGGTGATTTCGGCACTTGAAGCGCTGGGTATGATTGTCGGTAAAGCTCTGGAACATCCGGAGGATAAGGCCAGCAGGCTTGCTGGGAGTAGAGCTTTGCGGCTGATTACTGATTCGTTGAGTGATTCCAGAGAATTTGTCGGTGCTTCGGCACGGCTCAAAGGCGATAAGGCTGAGGTTAGGTACTCTGGAAGATATGTACTGCAGAGAGTCTTTGATTCGACCAGTATGAGTTATGACCCGAAGACATGGGAAAAATTATACAGGAGTATGGTAGGTGGAAGTAGCGATGAGTGAGAAGATGGGATTGAGGTGTGAGGTACTCGGCAGCGGGACAAGTACTGGAGTACCGGTGATCGGTTGTAGCTGCGATACTTGCAGGTCGATAGACCCCCGGGATAAGCGTTTGCGCTCTAGTGTGTTGTTGACGTATAAGGCTAGTCAGATTGTAATTGATACTACAACGGATTTCAGGTATCAGGCGTTGCGGAGCGGTATGAAGCGACTGGATGCCATTCTACTGACTCATAATCATGCGGATCATGTATCAGGACTCGATGATATCAGACCTTTCTGCTTTAAACAGGGAGGGTGTATACCCCTTTATGCGCATCCGCATACCGTATCCTGGGTAAGGAGGAGGTATGACTATATCTGGGAGGCCAAGCAGCTTGGCGGAGGCCTGCCCAGGGTCGATTTGTTTGCGGTTGAGAGTGAGTTTGAGCTCTTGGGATTAAGGGTAGTGCCGTTGCCGGTGTTGCATGGGGAATGTGAGATATATGGGTATCGAATTGGTAGTTTTGCCTATATTAGCGATGTCTCATTTATCCCAGAACGTACCTACGATCTGTTGGCAGGGGTAAGATATCTTATTATTGATGGGTTGCGCCGTGAGATTCATGCGACTCACTTTAATATTGAACAGGCTATTGAGGCGGCAACACGTATAGGGGCTGCTGAGACCTGGTTGACCCATCTTTCGCACGGAGACGGATTTCGGCATGAACAGATTGAACAGGATATGCCGCCAAGCATCAAAGTTGCATATGATGGCCTGGTTCTTGAATTTTGACTATTGTTACTATCTTCTCGAAAGGGACAATTAAATTTTTTTTAGTAATGTTATAATGTTTTATTTCGTAACTTTTTTTTATGTAACCTATTTGATACTAGATATTATGGAGAATACAAATTATGCTTGAGGTGGTTATTGCGTAGTAAGATGGGGGTGTGGTTACTATTAATTATTGACAAATGTGAATATTATGTAGTATACTTGTGTTGTGTTGTCATTAGAGTAAAAATGTTTATGATTAATAGGATAAGTGCTACTGGGGGATGAAATGATTGATCAGCAGGTATTGATTGATTGGGATGAGATAAGCAAGCAGATGAGTTCCAAAGCTGTAGGGAGAAGGATATATAAGATACGCAGTGGTAATGGGATGTCAATGGAGTATCTTGCGGGTAAGATTGATAAGAGTAGGTCTACAGTCAGCCGAATTGAACGCGGAACGCAAGAGCTTACGCTTGAGCAGCTATTCTCTATTGCCGAGACACTAAATGTCAGTCATTTTGATCTGTTGAGTGATTGACGGAGTCGGCTGTATCTGCAAGAGTTATGGGTTGCATGGTACTGGAACTATCAATGTAATAGTTATCCCTTCCTTGGCGTTTTACAGTGTATAACGCACTATCGGCTTTCTTGATCACCTCGTCCGGGGTAGTAGGATTCTTCCCGGAATAACAGTGAATTCCGATACTTACAGTGACGTAGTTGCAGATGGTAGAGCGGTAATTATCGATCTGTTTGATATGAAAATCTTCACGTATGGACTCGGCCAGAATTCTGGCTGAGTCCTGATTTGCTCCTGGAATCAGCAGGGCAAATTCTTCCCCGCCAAAACGATAAATATGTTCGGTGATATTTGAGCAGTTCTGTCTGAGAATTGTAGCGACCTCGAGTAGGCATGAGTCTCCCTTGATATTGCCGTAGAGTGTATTATAGTGCTTGAAAAAGTCGATATCAATGATGAAGATGGCTAATGGACTCTCTTTCTGGTAGGCGTTATGCAAGATTTTGGGGAGTTGCTCGTTCAAGTATGATTTGTTGTATAACCCGGTGAGGATATCGGTCTTGGCTAGTTGCTCAAGTTTGGTTTTCTGTTCGCTCAGGCGATTGTGTTCACGGCGAAATGACTCAATTAGGATTATGATCAGAAATATAGTTATTCCGATCAACACAGGTGTGTAGAACAGATGACGAATAAATACTAGGTTTTTATCCGGTTCAGCCGGGAGATACTCAGGGAGCTGGAAGGAAATTACCATATAGGTAAGTATAAACAGTATTAGAAATGGGTTGATAATAAAACGTTCCAGGGGGCTAGCTAGAATATTAATCATGATTATGCAGAGAAGATAAAATAGTGCAGAGGTGGTAACTGATCCGGAAATATAGAGGCCTAGGGGGATAAAGAAAAAGGAAAAGATATATATCTCTAGTTTTCGTGCAATTTCCGCATGATTATGGTGTAGGGAAAACTCGGCAAGAAGTAGTGTGAATAGCATAATCACTAACCAGAACAATGATTTGTAACCGATGAACTCAAGATTGTTGGTGGTGGAATCAAGCTGGATTAGGGTGAGTACCGCATTGGCAAGAATAGAGAAAAAAGCGAGGAGGCTAGTAAGCAGGTTTATCAATACCAGCAGCTTTAATTCAAAATTAGCTGTATCAGGTTGTTTTAAAAACTCTATCAGTCTCAGCCGCATCGCATATCTCTCAACTTAGCGAAATACATAACAAAATATAAACGTCCCAGTAGGGAATTGAACCCCAAACTGAAGCTCCGGAGGCTTCCGTCCTATCCATTGGACCACTGGGACTTATTTATTGGTTACAATTATATGATTTGAGCAATACTAACATATATTGTTTTTTTGTCAATGCGCGAGTCTGTATGCAGAACTCATTTATAGATATTGTGTATATTTATATAATTATAGACACTTGCGTCAAGATACTTCTCAATAATTGTCTGATTATTGTTGGAAATAGCTTGGCGGAGTTCTGTGCTTGATATGTTAAATTCCGGGGCAGAGAATATGCCCTGACGCAACTTTTGACGCGATAATGCACTTAATTGGGAAGGCTCGGATATACCGAAAGAATCCGGGAATTTGTAGCCGGGACGGGCTGCAATAAGGGGTGGCGCCGTCTGGATAATATTCTCCGCGTCCTTCCAGGTACCGAAGCTGAGAGCCATGTCTGCACCGATAATTAGACGGAACTTATTCTGAGGAGATTTTTTTTTCAATTCAGTCAGGGTCTTGATCGTATAGCTGGTGCCTTGGAGCTTTTGCTCAATGTCGCTGACACAGAATTCGGGGTATGATTCTATCAGTAATTCTGTCATTTTCAGACGGTGGGTGTATGGCGTAATTCCTTTGCCTGGCTTATGCGGCGGGGAGAAGGTGGGGATAAAGATAATGCGTCTAACCAGGGCGGACCGCAGGGCTGAGAGCGCGAGGTTGAGATGTCCCAGGTGGGGTGGGTCGAAGGTGCCGCCTAAAATCCCTGTAGTCATGGGTAGACTCCGTTTATGTATTCTTAAAAAAAGCTATCCAAAGATGGATAGCTTAATATAATAATTTTGGAATGTCAAATTTTTTGCCGATATTCTAGCTCTGGAGCGATTTGACCAGTTCATCAATATTGGTTGAATCAATCTCTTCTTGAGTAATAATAGACATCTTCTTGAATTTATCGAATTCGGCAGAGGATGAGAACTCTAGAAATTCTAGGTATGAGAAGGGGAGAGGTCCTTCATCCGCCTCAATGCTCTTGCGTAGAGATTCATTCTGGTCTTCATGAATCTCCGTATGTTTCTGACTCTCTTCAGCCGCAGATTGTATGCGCATAGCAAGATTCTTCAGAGTCTCAGATGAATCCTTATAGCGCTTGGCCAATTCGTTGAGCAATTCTTCTTTTCGTCTTTCGCGTTCGTTCATGATTAATCCTTTATTACTGATGCTCATATTAACTTAATGAGCATGCTTATACCTTTATTATTATACTTTTTTCGATTATTCAATTAAACTAAAAAATCCGGATTGCCTACAATAATCTTTCTTTGACTCCCGAATTTATAAGTATAATGTAATTTACAACTTGTATATTAATAATCGGCTCTGGTATAGGCCTTCTACATAAGTTTTGTCATTTTTATTCGCAAATCATCCGTATAAAGTTGTTTGCCGGGGTGCGTATGGATTGATTTTATTCTGCGTACTTATTTTTGCGATGAGTATATTTACTGTAACACGCTTTTGAGTATAATTTTATAGCTTACAGAGGAATAAAATTGCGTAATATCCTCTATAGATAGTTATGAGAAGGGAAATATGACAAGTAATAATAAAGAGCGAGTCGATAGAGAAGATCTTACACTGCATAATGAGAGGTGTTTTCTGGTAGGATTGCTTAAACCGGGAAGGTACGATGCGTCTGAAGAACCCCTGAGTGAGTTGACGGCACTCCTGGAGACTGCCGGGGCAGAGATTGTCGGGTCTATTACGCAAAAGCTGGACAAAGCTACCAATCGTTATTATCTGGGGAAGGGTAAATTCTATGACCTGGTGGATCAAGCGCATGAGTGTGGAGCTGATACCATAGTTGTTGATGACGATATTACTCCGACTCAGCTGAGTACGATTGAGGAAGCGGCGCGTTTGAAAGTAATAGATAGAAGCGAGGTTATACTCGATATATTCCTTACCCGGGCGACCTCCAAACAGGCGATCCTCCAGGTAGAACTTGCACAACTGGAGTATGAGTTGCCGCGACTGGCTCGGAAGTGGACACACCTTGAGCGGCTTGGGGGGGGTATTGGTACCCGTGGTCCTGGTGAGAGCCAGATTGAGACGGACAGGCGTATTATCAGGCGTAAATTATCCTTTCTGCGCAAGGATCTCCAGGAGATCGGTAGCAGAAAGGAGCGTGAAGTAGCCGGCAGAGACAGTATCTTCACGACCTGTCTGGTAGGGTATACCAATGCTGGCAAGAGTTCAATGCTCAAGCATCTTACCGGTGATGATGTCTATGTTGAGGATCAACTCTTTGCGACCCTGGACACCCTTACCCGGCAGTTGACCTTACCGAACGGGAGTAATATACTGGTCTCGGATACTGTCGGCTTTATCCGGAGGCTGCCGCATCACCTGGTTGCCAGCTTTCATGCGACCTTGGAGGAGGCTAGTCAGGCAGACCTGCTTTTGTTGGTTGTGGATGGTTCCGATTCGATGGCACGGACGCAGGTGGCTGCGGTTGAGGAGACGCTGGAGTCCCTGGGAATGGGTAAGAAAGAGAGGCTATACCTAATTAACAAAGCGGATAAATTGAGTGATGAACATGAGCTGGCCGCCTTGCGAGCAGAGCTGGGAGAATCGGTAGTGGTATCTGCTCATACCGGCCAGGGGGTTGCTACGATGCTGGAAATGATCGAGGAGAGGGTACTTGCGGGTAAGTGCAGTCTCAAGCTGAAATTTTCGGCTGGTGACGGTAAGCGCTTGGCTTTGATAAATCAGGTGGGAGTGGTGAGCGATACCAGCTATGACGGGGGTGATGTTATTATTTCAGTAGTGCTTGAACGGGCTGATTATGAACGAATCAAGAGATTGCCCGGGGAAATGCTGGAGGTTTGAGATAGCTTGTTTGCAGGGGGTGTTTGCCTATTTTGCAGCCGTTTTTTTCTTGTATTGTGGCTCCGTTGTCTTTCGATGTCTCTCAATTAATTCTGATCGATTTATAGCAGAAGGTTTGGTATCCTTGTCAAAAAAATAAAAAATGGTAAGATAGCAGGGGTAGAATCTGGAGTTACGCTTAGAATGGGAAAGGGCTTGAGATGAAGCAGGATCGGTTTTCTTGAGTTGATCAGGGTATATGCAATATGATTGTGGTATTGGTTATTGTTTGAGGTTGGAGGGGGGAGCGTATCCGCTCTATATTTTGGGATTTGAATTTGAGATTGAGCTATGGCGTATATAAAAATTTTTGATCCAGCGGTAGGAGTCAGCTTCTTTGAGTTGAATAAAGATAGAATTGTAATTGGCAGGAAGCGTGCACTTGCAGATTGTGTTATCAATGACAGTACGCTCTCACGTGAGCACGCCGAGATAGTCAAGGAGAATGATAAGTATATTATTAAAGATCTAAACTCTACTTCGGGGGTGGTGATCAAAGGGATGCCGGTGGATATGTTCAGGCTCACTGAGGGGCTCAATGTTCAGCTTGGCCAGATTGTAATTGAATTCAATGAAGGTACTCCGGAGAAAAAGTATAAAGTGAAGGGAACCGAGCTTTCTCCTGAGGAGATCTGTAAATTATACCTCTACCTTCCTACCTCGTTGGAGGTTTTCGGGAGATTTGTCGGGGTCGATGCGATGGAGATCTTTAATACCGGTGATACCTTAGCCTTCGGCAGGGACGGGGTAAAATTGAAAGTGCCGGAGATGTGGCTTGGTGAGTATAATGTGCTTGAGCTGAAGATAAAATGGCCGGGGGGGCAGGTGCGTTCTTTTCTTACTGAGGTCATCGATTTTTCGCATGAAGAGAAGTGTGTTTATCTCAAGTTTCATCATATAAGCAGATTGGCCTACCAGGCGATTATACAGAAGAATAAACCCCAGGAATGGTTGATTCTGCAGGTAGCTGCCGAGTAGAACGGGTATAAAAATTAGGAAAGATAATAATAAGTATGGCGTATAGTAATAAAGTGGTTATCCATACCTTTGGCTGTCAGATGAACAAGCTGGATACAGAATTGGTGGAGGAGTGTTTGCTGGATAACGGGTATGAATTGGTGCGGGATGAAGCGCAGGCAGATATTATTCTCTTCAATACCTGCTCGGTACGTGAACATGCGGAAGAGCGGGTACTCCAGCGGATACGCCAGCTCGATCCGGCGAAGATAATCGGGATTTTGGGCTGTTTTGCGCAGCGCCTGGGTGAGAAACTCTTTACCTTGCTCCCTCGGCATTTGAATATTATCTGTGGTACCAGGGTTTTTGCCAATATAGCTTATATGCTTGATCAGGCGCTGCAGGGAGAGAAGGTCTGTGATATAAGTGAGGATCCGATTCGTACAGCCGGGGTACTTGCTGCTCACAATCGACTACTGCATAAGGGGTATAGTGGGTATGTCTCGGTGATCCGGGGGTGTAATAATTTCTGTTCGTACTGTATCGTGCCGTATGTACGGGGGCGTGAGGTTAGCCGTCCGGCGGAGGCGGTTCTTGCAGAGTGTAGACGACTCGCCGCCATGGGGGCTACCGAGATCACTCTGTTGGGGCAGAATGTTGATGCTTACGGCAAGGACACTACTGGCAATCTTGCGGAACTTCTGCGCTATATTCATGATCAGTTGCCTGAGGTGTTACGTTGGCGTTTTGTAACCAGCCATCCGCGGGATGTCGATCTTGAGTTGGTACAGGCTCTGGAGGAGTTGCCCAGGGTCTGTAAGCATCTGCATATGCCGGCACAGTCTGGCTCTACCCGCGTTCTGGAGGCGATGAAGCGGGGATATACCCGGGAGGTCTATGACCAGAAACTAGAGATGGTGCATAAGTATGCGCCAGGAACCTTGCTGACCAGTGATTTTATTGTCGGTTTTCCTACTGAGACTGAGGCTGATTTTCAGGCGACCTATGATCTCTTTCTCCAGGCGGAGTTTCAGACTACCTTTATCTTCAAATATTCACCACGCCCGGGGACGTATGCGGCAGATAAGCTGCACGATGACGTTCCGGAGGAGGTAAAGCGGGAACGGAATCAGGAATTACTCAGAGTACAGGAGCAGATAAGCTCCAAACGGACTGCCTCATATGTCGGACAAGAGGTTGAGGTCATGGTTGAAGGACCTACTGTGCGGGATGCGGAGCGTTATTCAGGACGCACCGATACCAATATGATCTGTATATTTGACAAGCCACCTCTGGCGGAAGCGACTATCGGCAAGCTGCTTAAACTGAAGGTTGTCGGTTCTACAACGTTGACTCTTCAGGCGGAAGTTATTGCTTGAGTGTATGTGTCTAGAATAAGTTTTTTTTTGTTTATCCAGCAGTTTGAGGTGTGGTTCGCTTGGCTGTGTTTTTATAAAGGAGATAATGATGATTGTTACTAAAAAAATGATATGTGGTCTGAAATGGATTGGTGGTAACAGTATACTGTAGTCGATCAACGGTATTCTGTTACTCGTGACTTATACATAGTGGAGATTATTTATGTATACTGAATTACAGAATATTAATTGCAAACCAGAGATTTTTACGGAATATACCGCGTTGGAACTCTGGAATGATACATATACCTCTGAGAGGATGCTGGGGTATCACCTGAATAAGGATATCGATGTCTCTTCGCGTAAGCATGGGTTTATTGCGGAATCGGTGGAGTGGATTGCCCGGCGTTTCGAGTTGGGCGCAGGGCGGTCGGTCTGCGATTTTGGCTCGGCGGTCGGGTTGTATACTACAGCTTTGGCGCGCACTGGAGCGAGAGTTTGTGGTATTGACTTCTCCGAGCGGTCGGTAGCTTACGCCCGAAATGAAGCGCGTGAGGCTGGGTTGAGTATTGAGTATCACTGCATGAATTATCTGGACTTTACCGGTAGTGGTGAGTATGACTTGATAACTATGATAATGTGTGATTACTCGGCTCTAAGTCCGCTGCAGCGGCGTAAACTGCTTAAAATATTTTATGAATCCCTCAAACCCGGAGCAGAGGTGTTGCTTGATGTATACTCTTTGGCGGCTTTTGCGCAGGTAGCAGAGGGGGCGTATTATGCGCGGAATCAGTTGGATGGTTTCTGGTCTGCCGGAGATTATTATGCCTTTGTCAATACCTTCCGCTACGCTGCAGAGGAGGTTGGGCTGGATAAGTATACAATTGTCGAGCCCGAACGGGTCAGGACGATCTATAACTGGCTCCAGTATTTTTCCGTGGAGTCATTATCTGCTGAAGTTGCAGAGAGTGGGTTTGAAATAGCTGGGGTATATGGGGATGTCGCTGGACACCGGTATTCCGATACGAGTTCGGAGTTCGCAGTTATTCTTAAGAAGGTCTGAGCTGTGAAGCTTGTACCAATAAATTAGCCACCGTAGTAGGGTGGCTTTTTTTTATAGCTTGACCGGCAAATATTGGTAAGTAGTGAAATAACTGAGATTGGTTATGTTGTGGCAAATCAGGTGTGTGTCTGAGTAAATGCGGTATATTTTATCTAGCGGTCTATTCTTTGCACATAATTACTGTGGATATCCCGGCAGGGTTAGTCCCAGCGTCTTGATAGTCGATGAATCCGAAGCTATGATATAATTTTCGTGCGGCGTTACCGACAGGAGCAGATTCGGCAAAAGTTTGAACCTGAATGCTACGGGTTGAGTCGAGATTTGCTAAGGCTTTTGCCAATAGCAGCTTGCCATAACCGTTGCCTTGGAAATTTTCAGCTACTGCCAGCCACATTATTTCGTTGAGCGTTTTGAAATAATAATGCCGCCTACGAGTTTTACTTCAGCTGGCCTTGTTTCAGCACGGATACAGAAGGCTTCTTCATTCTTAAGCGAGTCCATAAGGGCTGCTTGGAATTCTTTTTCATTATGCATTGGCCCGAAAAGCGGTTCTACTTCTTCGGCAAGTATTAACCATGACTTATAATCAGCGTCGGTACTGGTTTCCACAGGCATGATTTTTCCCTTACTATCTTGTTTAAGTGGAGTATTGAATTTAAGTTTATTCGGAGGGTTCTGTTTCTTCTTCAATATCCTCATTGAGTTGCCCTCTGATATAATCGGCTCTGACAATATCCAGTTCTTCACTGAGATATTCAACCTCATGGCGGCACTGCAGGTGCGCCTCTTGTATAAAGAGGAAGATATCATTGAGCTTTTCAAGATTGAGGTTTTCAATAAGTCCGGTATTGATTCCCAAGCGTAGGCTGGAGAGAATATCCATTGCTTCGGTAGCGGTGATGATGCGTGCACTTTGGAGTATCGCGTAGGCGCGTTCAATCTTGTCTTCAAGCTTGGTTCTATTCTCCTGAAAAAGCTTTACCCTTGCTTTCTTTTCATAGCCGCCAAGCTCTTCAATAACAGCGATGAGATCGCTAAGTATCTCCTGCTCCGAGCGGCCTAGGGTAATTTGATTGGAGATCTGGTAGATGTTGCCCTGGGCTTCGGAACCTTCGCCGTAGAAGCCGCGGATTGCGAGTCTGAGATCCTGAATGGCTCTGAAGGCTTTCTCAATATGTCCGGTCATCACCAGCGCCGGGAGATGAATCATTACCGATACCCGCATTCCGGTACCAGCATTTGTCGGGCAAGCGGTGAGGTAACCGAACTCTTTATTATAGGCATAATTGAGTACGGTTGAGAAAGCGGTATCAATACGATCAAGTTTGGTATAGGTTTCTTCCAGATTGAACCCGCCTCCTAGACCCTGCAGCCTTAGGTGATCCTCTTCATTGATCATAATTGAGATATTCTCGTCACTATTGAAGGCTATTCCACAGGTGTCGTTTGTTTCGATAAGTTCGTGACTGGCGAGATGGCGTTCTACCAGAAGCTGGGATTCTATACTGTCAAGGGCTGTTGTGTCGAGAAATTTCAGTTCACTGCATTCTGGAATAGTCTGGATAGCGGTGAGTATGGCGTCAATCACACACTTTCTGCCGAAACGATCCAGTTTCGGGATAAAATTGTAATGCTCAATATTTCGGGCAAGGCGAACCCGGTTGGAGATAATAATTCCAGTGATATCGTTGTCAACGACATCCAACCAGGCTCCGCGGTGATCTGAAATCTTGCTAATATCCATATTCTGATAACCTTTTGAAGTATGAAAGACTTCTGCCTCTATTTGTACGCATTATCGACTATAATCAATGGGGTTATTATCTATTGAAAATAAGACAGATTTAATAATAATAGAATAATATATTTTAAGGCAAAAATCAAGAGGATTACATAATGTTCACAGGACTTGTGCAGGCTGTGGGGAGATTGGTTTCGACAAGAACCCTACCCGGAGGAGCAAAAGAGTTGGCGGTTGAGTTGGGAGGGCTGAAAATAGAACCCGAGATA
>CAUVYI020000014.1:0-432363 GCA_963556115.3 Planctomycetota bacterium
TAACAAATCTGGAGGAGATTGAGATGAGTGAGTATGTCAAAGAAATTAATGATAATGAATTTGCAGCTTTTACCAGTGAAGGTCTGGTCTTGATAGATTTTTGGGCTCCATGGTGTGGCCCATGTAAGATGATGACCCCTATTATAGACGAGGTAGCACAGAAGACTACAGCTTACGCCAAAATCGGCAAGGTCAATGTGGATGTAAACTCGGCCGCCGCCTCTGAATTTGGAGTACAAAGCATCCCGACACTGGTAATCTTCAAAGACGGCAAAGAGGTTGAGCGCTCTATCGGAGCCTGTAGCGAGGATGATCTCACCCGCAAACTTGAAGCACATAAATAAAGTCCGATAATATCACAACTGATTTTATATTAAATACTTATAATAGACCCGATTTTTACGGGTCTATTTATTTTTTCTCTTATATACCGCTAAATTATTTTGAAATGAGACGTTAATAATGAGTAATTAACCGTATATGGTTGAATTGAAACTTTATGATTTTCAAATTTCAAAACAATGGGGCTGATGTTTATACTAGGAGGAAGAATGAAGATAAAAAAACTACTATGCCTATGTACCATGCTCGCCGCACTAGCGGGGAGTACATATGCAGGTGACGCACCCAACGCCGAGGGATCATACTTTCAGGGTACAGATTGCACTACCAATCCCATACCCAAGGAGATTCCTTTTGTCGAGGGAGAGACACCACCAAAACCATGTACCGGTAATTTCTGGACTCTCATTACCAAACCGGCAGTATTCAAGGTGGAGACCGAGCAGGTACAGACTGGGGGCGCTACATTTTATATGAAGCCGATACCAGCAAAGTACGAGTGGATTGAAGAGAAGATCGAAGTTGCCCCTGAGCGTAAAATACCTTACTGCCAGCCGGCCAAATTTGCCCGCAAATGCGTCGAGGTTACCATTCAGGAAGAGTCTACCCGCTATGTAACCGTACCGGCAGTATACGAAGAGTGTGAAGAAGAGATTATCTTCCGTCCAGAGATGGAGAAAGAGGTCTCAGTACCTGCCGAGTACAAGACTGTAATGAAAAAGATCGAGGTAGAGCCAGAACGCGACGAACTCTGTGAAGTCGCAACACCAACCGATGTAGAGATCAATCAAGGCGAACAGGTCGCCGGCAGTATCGGCGCCATACACAAACCCGCCCGTTACGCCTGCATCGCAATTCAGGAGCTAGTAACACCGGCAACCACCAAGAAGCTCACGGTTCCGGAGATCAAGAAAAAGGTTATGGTCAAAAAGCTCAAAACTCCAGCTTACACTAAAGAGGTAGTCGTTCCAGCAATCAAGAAAAAGATCTGGGTAGAGACCTGTGTCGCCGAGGAGTGCATTCGTTACCGCACCGTGCCCGCTGAATTCCAAACTATCCGCCGGATGGTACTCAAGGAAGAAGCCCGTAAAGAGAAGATTGAGGTCCCGGCCAAGTTCCAACAAATCACCAAGAAGGTTCTGGTCACGCCTACTTGCATGATCTGGAGACAGTACAGTATCGGCAAGTGTAAGGCTGTCGCAGACGTCTGCTCCAAGTACGGCTCACTCCCCGGTTCAGGAGCCTTCTAAAAACTAATAACATTTATCGGATACAGAATCAATATACGCTAATTAAACCGTAGACAGCCAGCTCAGATGAGCTGGCTGTCTATTTACACAACCTTTTATATTCATAAATATTGCACCAATTCATATTTCAGATATCTAGGAACAAATCACAATCTTGCAAATCACGCTTGCGTAAAATTGTCTACCGGACAGCGCTTCAGCCACTCCTGAAATTTCGGCAATACCACCTCAGGTTTAAGCCCCCACATCATCTCACCCTTGCGCTCACGTGTCGGCGGATGCGCAATTATATGAGAATCATACTCTTCCGGCGGAGCGCCACGTTCCGAGCAGCTTGGACCAAACCAACTGAATGTCGGCTTCCCTAGCAGCCAGGCGATATGCAAAGGTGCACTATCCGGCCCCGCATAACACGCCCCAAGACTTATAAGTGCCGCCAACTCTGATACCGACCTGGTCTCAGGTGACCAGAGAACTCCCTCCCCAAATATCTCACGCCACTGCCCCAGGCTTTGCTTCTCACTCGGCCCCCAGGTAACTACTACCTTATAACCGGTACTGCGCGCATAGTCGCTGAGGCTCTGCATATACTCAACCGGCCAGATCTTGGTCACCCAACTGGTACCTACCCCGAAAACAACCACCTTACGCCCCAATTTATTCTCCTCCCACCACTCCCGCATACACTGTAGCGCCGGAGCAGCCAGGGGCAAGCGTTTAGCTATAGTATAAGGAGGCTCAATTCCCAGTCCCCGCGCCAGATACTGCGATCTGAGGGCAATATGAGTCAGTCCTCGCGGCGGTGAGACCAGACAGTTATTGAGCAGCGGCGCCAGTTCTCGCGCTTCGAGTGGAGCCCGAACAAAGCCGATACGCCGCTTGATGCCGGCAAAGAAGCCGATCAGCGCCGACTTGGTCAGCCCCTGTGCATCAAGCACATAATCATAGCCTTCCTTGCTTATCTGCCTACCGATGCGATAATACCCGAACACCGACTTTTCCTCTTTCTTGACGATATGGAGCCGGTCAATCTCAGGAATATCCTTGAGCAGAGAAGAAGCCACCTCTTCAACAACCCAACCGATATACGCGTCGGGAAAAGCCTCCCGAATAGTAAATAATAGCGGCAGAGTCAGCACGGTATCACCCAGCGCACTCAACCGTGCAATCAAAATTTTCTTGCCCACGCCTACGCCCCTTCGACAACCCTACTCCCAGCCCAGACCAACAGCAGACCGGCAAATACCTGCAAGACAATATTAATCCCGGCCAGCATCCAGTCACCGGCTTTCATCATCTGAAGATTATTATGTGTAAAGGTTGAGAAGGTAGTAAGTGAACCCAGAAATCCTGTCAGCAAAAATGGGCGATAATCCATATTGAAAATACCGCTTTTGAGAGTGAGTTCAAATAGAAGCCCAAAAAGAAAACACCCCAGCAGATTAGCAACCACTACCGACCAACTTGCAGACAGCCCAAATGTACTCTCAATAATTCGGCTTATTCCAAAACGGCTGAGAGCGCCAAGGCTCCCGCCAAAACCGATAAAGACAATATCCCAGAACATTTCTCAAATACTCCTACATATTCTAATCTATAAACTCAACTAAATGTCTATAATACAGTATAATCATAACCAGATTTAAAAATATACCAAAATTAAAATTCAAAATAAAACCGCAAAACGCCTACTCTCCCTTATGCCCTCAAACACCCCTAATAAATAAAGAAATAAATATCTATTGCTCTCAGCAATATATTTAATACATGCAATTATCAACTACAAACAAATTATTTCCATTGTCCTAAAAAACACAAATGTCATAACTTTTATAAATTATTCACAAAAAACATCAATTATTTCTGCCAAACTTCTAGCATTTAGATTACATCCTACACCACGAATTACCTGTTTATTCCCGCCTTTACTGCACAATAGCTCCATTCCTCACGTATCTTCAGAATTATTTTCTTGTATATTTTACTAGTTAATAGCCTTTGGCATTTGCCTAAGCTACAAAAATATGATAGATTGATTATAGGGTTGTTGTTAAGCAAACAAACATTCAGATAACAAATTATCGTATTTATCTGTGTGGTTAGTTATACCCTCAGGTAACATAACACGAATACAAAAGTCCTACAAGGAGATGAAGATGGTCAAAGCTGGAAAAGGTGACGGCATAATCGAGGTTGTAAGGTACGGCATGGTAGGAGGGGGAGCCGGGGCGCTTATTGGCGAAGTACACCGTAAGGCAATCTGCCTCGACAACAAGGCTCTGTTGACAGCAGGCGCATTCTCCCGCTCCTATGAAAACACTCTCCAAACCGGCAAATCCCTCCTACTGGCAGAGGAGAGATTGTATGAAGATTACACTCAAATGGCAACTGCTGAAGCTTCCCGCGAAGACGGCATTGATTTCGTATGTATCGTAACCCCGAATAATTCCCACTTTGCTATCGCCAAAACTTTTTTAGAACATGGCATACATGTTGTCTGCGACAAACCGCTTACAACCGACTATAATCAGGCCATAGAGCTCTCCGAACTCGCCAAAAGTAAAGGTCTGCTCTTTGCCGTCACCTATACCTATACCGGTTACCCAGCAGTCAAGCAGGCAAAACAGATGATATCCCAGGGTGATATCGGAGCTATCCGTTTTGTCAAAGCCGAGTATCCGCAGGAGTGGCTGGCAGAGCTTGCCGAAGCAAACCCCGCAAATAAGCAGGCCGTCTGGCGTACCGACCCGGCTCAAGCCGGCATCTCCTGTTGTGTCGGTGATATCGGTAGCCACATCGAAAACATGGTCAGTTATGTTACCGGGCTTGAAATAGAATCTCTCGCCGCCAGGCTTGATACAATAGTCGAAGGCAGAAAACTAGACGACAATGCCACTATCATGCTCAACTATAAAGGTGGAGCCAAAGGTCTGTACTGGTCGAGCCAGATTGCCTGGGGACATGAGAACGATCTCAACTTCCATGTTTACGGGGAAAAAGGTTCCATCGGCTGGAGACAGGAGGATCCGAATTATCTAGAAGTTGCATTAAAAGGCGAGCCTAAAAAGATTCTTTCGCGTGGACATGACCCATTCTATCCGCACCCAGATTCCTTTATTCGTATTCCTTCCGGGCATCCTGAGGGTTACTTCGAAGCTTTTGCCAACATCTATAGCACCTTTATCGACGCTCTGGTTTGCGTCAAAAACGGCGGCACTCCGGCTCAAGAACTTCTGGACTTCCCAACTCCGCTGGATGGAGCCCGCGGCATAGAATTTATTGAGAAGTGTGTAGAGAGTTCGCAGAACAACTCTGCCTGGGTAACTCTTTAACTACAACGTTGATATTAAGCACAAGAGCATAATATAGGAGAAGGAGGACAATAATGGCTAGACCGGTAACTATTTTTACAGGACAGTGGGCAGATTTGAGCTTTGTTGAGGTCTGCAAGATCATGAGCGAAATTGGCTATGACGGACTGGAGATCGCCTGCTGGGGCGACCACATGGATGTACGCCGAGGGGCTAATGATAGCGCATATAGCGAACAAAAACAGGAAATCCTTGCCGCGCATAACCTCTGCTGCCATGCCCTTGGAGCTCATCTGGCAGGTCAATGTGTCGGCGACTATAATGATCCTAGGTTAGACGGCTTTGCACCTGCCGAGTATCAGGGTAAACCTGAAGCCATCAGAAATTGGGCTATCGATGAGATGCTCGCCACCGCGCAGTGCGCCGCCAATATGGGCTGCAAGGTAGTTACCGGCTTTCTCGGCTCAACCATCTGGAAATATCTCTATTCATTCCCACAGACTACCGAGGAGATGATTGAAGAGGGCTACAACGAGATCAAAACACTTTGGACACCTATCTTTGATGAATTCGACAGACTTGGAATCCTCTTCGCCCTTGAGGTTCACCCCTCCGAGATCGCCTACGACTATTATACAACCAAGAAGTTATTCGAAGTATTCGCCGACCGGAAGACTCTGGGTCTGAATTTCGATCCCAGCCATCTAATCTGGCAGGGCGTCACCCCTGAGCTCTTTATCCGTGATTTCGCCGCTAAGATCTACCACGTACACATGAAGGATGCCGCAGTCACCCTCGACGGTAGAAGCGGCATACTCGGCTCACACCTAGCATTTGGTGACCTCAGACGCGGCTGGAACTTCCGCTCTCTGGGTCATGGAGATATCGACTTTGACGCCATTATACGTGAACTCAACGCCGCAGGCTATACCGGTCCACTCTCGGTAGAATGGGAGGATAACGGGATGGACAGATTATTCGGTGCCGCTGAATCGCTGGAGTTTGTTCAGAAAAATAACTTCTCACCATCAACTGTGGATTTTGACGGAGCCATGGAGAATTAGGCACAAACCAACCATTCCTCTTATAATCTGCGTTGCTAAAGGAGAAAGTAATGACTCAACCTCTAATCGAGGTTAAAGCAATAAGCAAGGAATTCTCTGGAGTTCGAGTGCTGGATAATGTAAACTTCTCCCTCGAACCCGGTGAAATTCTCGGCCTTATCGGTGAGAACGGTGCAGGCAAATCCACACTGATGAAGATACTCAGTGGCATCTATCAGCCTACAAGCGGCGAGATCAGCCTCAAAGGTAGCGCGGTACGACTTCCAGAACCCGCGGCTGCCAAGAAGCATGGTATTGCCATGATCCCACAGGAATTCAATCTTATTGAAACTCTCAGCGTCTTTGAAAACATCTTTTTAGGTAACGAGTGCTGTAACGGTCTACTCCTAAATAAACGGGATATGAAGCGGCGTTCAATCGAGATTCTGCAGCGGCTCCATACCGACCTTGATCCCAAGACCTCTGTACGTAAACTCAGTGTCGCCCAAAAACAGATGCTTGAGATTGCCAAAGCCCTAGTACATAACTCCAAACTGCTCATTCTAGACGAGCCTACAACCGTGCTCTCCAAGGAAGAATTAGAACTCCTCTTCAAGCTAATGCGTGAACTCCAGAGCCAGGGTGTCTGCATGATCTTTATCTCGCACAAACTTGCCGAGGTCAAAGAGATCTGTGATAAGGTACTGGTTCTACGTGATGGCGAACAGATTCACTTCGGCAATATCAGCGAGTATACCGAGCATGATATGGTACGAATGATGGTAGGCAGAGAACTCAATCAGATCTTTCCAGAGTTCAACCCACCTTCGGATGAGGTCGTCTTCGAAGTTGAGAACCTGGAACTAAAAGGACTGCTGGAGAATATCAGCTTCAAGGTACGAAAGGGTGAGATCCTCGGCATTGCCGGGCTGATGGGTGCAGGGCGTACCGAACTGGCAGAGACCATAATGGGGCTACGCCGCAAAACCGGGGGTACGATCAAGCTCTACGGCGAATATATCTCTGGGCGCAACCCTCGCGAAGCAGTGGATGCAGGTATAGCTTACCTCTCAGAGGACAGACAGGGTAAGGGAATTATCATGAACTTCGATCTGCCCCAAAATACGACCCTGATATCGCTGGACAAATACACCAACCTCTTTATCGATAAAAAGGCAGAAACCGAACGCGCAGCCTTCTATCAGAAACAATTCAAGATCAAAGCTGCTTCGCTCAAAACTCAACTCAGATATCTCAGTGGCGGCAACCAGCAGAAGGTATATCTGGGTAAATGGATGGATACCACACCGAAGATACTCATCCTTGATGAGCCGACACGTGGCATTGATGTCAACGCCAAGATGGAGATCTATAAATTTATCAATAGTCTGGCGCGTGACGGTCTGCCCTGTATAGTCATCTCCTCGGAGCTGGAGGAGATCCTCGGCCTCTGCCATAAAATTCTTATAATGCGTAACGGCGGTATTCAAGGAGAGCTAGCACAGGACAGACGTAACGAAGAAGAGGTAATGCTCTACGCAACCGGACTAAAAAAGGGATAACACGCAATATGGAAAACTCAAAGAAAATAGATTACACCAAGTATATGACCCTGCTGGCGCTGGTAGTACTCTTTATTATCTCCGCCTTCATGAGTAAACACTTTACCAAGTGGGGCAACCTCATGAATATTCTCCGGCAGGTATCATATACCGGTATAATCGCCCTGGGTATGACCTTTGTCATCATCAGCCGGGGCATAGACCTCTCAGTCGGTTCATTAACCGCCCTCACTGGCGGTCTGGCAGTCTTTGCCTTCAATGCCGGCGGCGGCACCTGGGGGGCTCTCGGACTGGCGGTACTTGTAGCCCTGGTTATCGGCACCGCCGGAGGAGCGATAAACGGTATTATCGTCACCAAATTCAAGATTGCACCCTTTATCGCCACTCTCGGCACTATGACCATCTTCCGTTCCATCGCTCTATATATTGTCGATGCCGGAGAGTACCGCTCAACCGGTGAAATATACAAGATCATCGGTTCGGGAAAGCTCAGGAGTATACCCGGAGTTAGTGACATACCCATTCTAGGAAAATACATTGGCTTAATCTCGTATCCGGTTATTATCTTCCTCCTGCTCGCCTTCATCCTGAGCATACTCCTCAATAACACCAAGTTCGGACGTTACGTCTGTGCAGTCGGCTCAAACCAGCAAGTAGCTAGGTACGCTGCGATCAAAGTCAACATGATCAAGTTTCTCACCTACTGTATCACCGGTTTCACTGTCGGCATCACAGCACTGATGCTCTCATCCCGGCTCAACTCAATCAGTTCCTCCAATGCCGGCCTCTCCTATGAGCTGGATGCAATCGCCGCCGTAGTAATCGGTGGCACCTCAATGGCCGGAGGCAAGGGCACGATCTGGGGTACGGTAATGGGCGCAATAATCCTCGGTATTATCAACAATATGCTCAACATGGTAGGAGTATCACCATACTTACAGGGAGCGGTAAAGGGTGGTGTCATCATCCTGGCGGTACTCCTCCAGTACAAGAGTAATGATGAATAAAGAAAGATAAAACCATTCTTCCCGCAGTATAACGTTGTAAGCTACAGCTCCAGCGGAGCAGAAACGAAATCAAACAGAAACGCTATACACCTCAAGAATACAGAGTTAAAGCAAACAACTACAAACAATGGTATCGCCTGTATGTGTTGGCAGGCAATAATATTCTATAAATCGAAGGAGAAGGTCATGAAAAAGTTGGTATTTGCAGTATTACTTGCAGTTCTCTCAATCAGTATGGCAGGAGCATTCGAAGTTCCCAACCCCAACCCTACCCCGGAAACTGCGGTACATAAGGGCAAGCTCAAGATCGGCGTATCCGTACCTACTGCAGACCACGGTTGGACAGGTGGTATTGTCTGGTGGGTGAAGAAAGCTATTCAGGACTGGGAAGCTATCGAACCAGACATTGAGTTCTATCTCACCACCTCTGCCGATCCGGCCTCACAGGTAAGCACTGTTGAAGACATGATGACCAAAGAGATCGACGGGCTGGTTATTCTACCCCATGATTCAGCCCCTCTAACTCCTGTAGTTGAAGAAGCTAAGAAAGCAGGCATTTATACCGTAGTTATCGACCGCGCTCTAACCAAGGATATCGCAGATGTTTATATCGCCGGTAACAACCCGGGTCTAGGCAAGGTAAGTGCCGAATGGCTGGCAAAAGAACTCGGCGGCAAGGGCAAGGTTGTCGGAATGGGCGGTATACCCTGTGTTATTGATAAAGAACGTAACGACGCCTTCAAAGAGGTAATGGCCAAATACCCGGGCATTGAGATTCTCGACTTCCAACCTGCCAACTGGTCGACTCAGAAGGGTCTGGAATTAATGGAAAATTACCTCCAGAAGTATGATGATATTGATGCTGTCTTCTGCCAAGATGATGATGTTCTAGTAGGCGTACTTCAGGCTTACGAAGAATCAGGGCGTGATGATATCAAGGTCATTATGGGCGGTGCCGGTTCCAAGCTGGTCATTAAAAAGATCATGAACGGAGACCCACTGGTAAAAGCCACTGTTACTTATCCACCTTCAATGGCGGCAACCGCGGTTAGCCTCTGCGTCTATGGTCTGCGCCACGAACGTCTCAATGGTTTCTATCAGAATAAGATCCCATCAAAGATCATTCTCGCGGCCGAACTGATTACCAAAGAAAACGCCAAGGACTACTATGTAGAAGAATCAGTCTACTAATTATTTACTATAATAACCAGATACTTACAAACAGCTAATATAAGATGAGGGTGAGTCCACAGACTCACCCTTCTACTTTTTTAAGCTACAATAAAGCGACTGCAATGCTTATATATCTACCTTGGGCAGACTCTGCTGTGCCGCTTCCAGTTCTGCTTCCGGCAGAGCATAATCATTAAGCTCACCGGCGTAATACTTGTCATAGCTGGTCATATCAAAATGACCATGCCCTGAAAGATTGAAGATAATCACCTTACCTGCATTCTCCGGCTTCTGCGCTTCGATAATTGCGCCACGGATCGCGTGTGAACTCTCCGGAGCCGGAATAATACCTTCAGAGCGGGCAAAAATAGTTGCCGCCTCAAAACACTCTATCTGGTGCAGCGATAACGACTCCATCAATTCTTCACGCAAGAGTGCCGAGACAATTGGCGACATACCATGATAACGCAGACCACCCGCATGAATTCCAGGCGGTACAAACTTAGAACCAAGCGTATGCATCTTGAGCAGTGGAGTAAGACCGGCCAGATCACCATAATCATACGCATAATGCCCGCGGGTAAGGGTCGGACAAGCAGAAGGTTCAACCCCGACAAAGCGAATATCCTTCTTGCCGTCGAGCTTGTCACGCAGGAACGGCACGGCAAAGCCGCCAAAGTTAGAACCACCCCCACAACAACCGATAACAATATCCGGCAGACTCTCTCCCCCGAGTTCGAGCTGCTTCTTGGTCTCCAGACCAATAACCGTCTGATGCAGCAAGACATGGTTGAGTACAGAACCAAGCGCATACTTGGCATCCGGATCCTTCACCGCCACCTCTACCGCTTCTGAGATAGCGATACCCAATGACCCTGGTGTATCTGGGAACTCTGCAAGCACAGCTCTTCCGCTTTCGGTAGTATCAGACGGACTAGGAATAACCTTACCCTTCCAGGCCTGCATCATACTCCGGCGGAACGGCTTCTGATCGTATGAACAGCGCACCATATATACCAGACACTCAAGATCAAAGAAAGAACAGGCCATAGAGAGTGAACTACCCCACTGCCCCGCTCCGGTCTCGGTGGTAATTTTTTTGGTTCCGGAAATCTTATTGTAGTATGCCTGCGCCACCGCTGAATTCGGCTTATGGCTGCCTGCCGGAGAGACACTCTCATTCTTGAAATAAATCTTGGCAGTTGTACCAATCGCCTTCTCCAACCTGTCAGCACGCACCAATGGTGACGGCCTCCAGATACGGAGTATATTATTTACTTCCTCGGGTATATCGATCCAAGTCTGAGTAGACATCTCCTGCTCTAAAATCGGATCGGGAAAGATCGGGGACAACATCTCGGGCGAACAGGGCTGGCCTGTCTGCGGATCTAATGGCGGCTGCAAACCGTTTGGAATATCCCCGGCAACATTATACCATTGAGTAATCATCTCACTCTCTGGCAGGAAAATTTTCTTACTCATCCTTCACTCCTCATCTCAACTTGTACCCAACATTTATACATAACACTTTACCACAAACTATCATTAATCCTGTTTCTCTTCTTTCTCCAGACGGTTTAATAATACCTCAAGCGCCGCAACTTTTGCTTGTCCTTCGATATGTTGAAGGTCTCCCCGTCCACACCATCCTTCATCCTGATGATTATACTGAAACTCCAAATGATTTCTCAGTTCATTGATACCAAACCCCGGATCATGCTCCAACCTATCCTCATAAACCTTCAACTCATTCTCAAAGACGCCCTCATACAACTCTTCTTTTATTCTCTCGATATCATCCATAATTACTCACTTGTTTATCTGCAATACAGGCATTACCTCTAGTTACAGAATAGGCCTAACTCTTATCCTCACCTATCCACGGCTCAGATTCTAGCTCTAATCTTATCGCTTTAGAGTCTGTTGTCAATGCCAAGGCTTTATACGCATAGAAACATAACCAAATAAACATCAGACTCGCCCCAAAAGGCAGGGTTGCAAATATCCAGTCCTCACCGACCAGCCTCTGCATATTCCACTCATAATCACCGCTAGACCCAAGCGCCACACAGATATACCCCGGCAGCATCAGCCACCGACCGGAGCGTGTAACAAACGCCAATATCACTCCAAATCCAGCAATCCCTACTCCAGCCACACAGGTAGCGATCTCGGTGGACGGTCCCAGGAGCAACCACCACACCGACCCGGACATAATTACCGCCAACAGGATCGCCTGGCGGTTCAAACGCAGTACATACCGCAACCAGAGACATACCCCACAGAGAATAGCCGCTCCCAATAACTGCACCCCGCGGTACCACTGCGGAAAATCTGGCATCAGGTTGGTCGTCATCTTTCCTTTTACCACCACTTCATATAGAACAAAGAAATCCCGATACGCCCAGCGCTCATTGGTCTCCGCGCTAAGAAAATCCACCCAAGACAGATGCTGCGTTATGACATAGTCGACACCTGCGAAGATGAACGGCAACGCCAGAATTATGACAAGAGCCAGCACATAACGCCACCAGAGTTTCCAGGGATACATTACCAGAAAGAGCAGAGCAAAAGCAGCCGGAGCAATCTTACTGACACTCGCAAATAACAGCAGAAGTGAAGCCACAAAGTAGCGCTCTCGGTAAAGAGCCAACGCCCCCAGCAAGGCAATTCCCGCCACCAGAGAATTACTCTGTTGATTGAAAATACCCTCCAACAGTAGCGGCAGCACCAACAACAGCAGCGCCCCTATCCGGTTCAAAGACTGCTCAAATACCGCCCTGCCCAGCAGCAGCAGCGCCAGAAATATCGTCCCCATATTCAGTATGGACCACAGCAGCGAACCCAGCGTATAAGGCAACTTCGCCAGTACCGCCAGGAGCAGAGCAAATCCCGGCCAATAAGAGTAGGTTGCGCACTCCCCGCTATATATCCCGCCACGGCTATTCCAGGTACTTCCCACCCGGTAAAAGAGGGTAAACACCGTATTACCAACATTGAAGGTAAAGTACAAGAGTATCCCAATAGAAAATACCGCCCAGACCAGCAGAGCGGTATAATACAGATAATTATCTTTAGATATTTTCACAATTACCCAACCTGTTATTCTTGAATTAACTATTCAACTTCAGCCAACTGCTCCTGTACAAGTTTAGGGTCAACATAGGTGTTAATCAAGCGTTTTTTATCCTGGTGCTGCAAATTATAGATATCCGGTCTCCAGGTCATATTCCTGGTATCGGCCTGGGTCTGATTCATCACCGCCTGAGCATCTGGAACCTGATAGTAAGGATCGGTAAGGGCTCTAAGTTTGTTACGCACCCCGGCCTGAGCCAGCTTGACCTTCTCCGCTTCAGCCAACGCCCGTTTTTCCGCCTCTTCAATTACCTGCTCCCGAGTAGCAAGTATAGACTTGGTAAGTGAAGCACCGACATAATCATAGAACCGCGACATCGATCTAAGGTATGAACTAATATCCGAAGCACTGTACTCAGTATGCTTGAGCAGGCCAAACGCCCAGATGTTTCTGCCGATATCTGCGTCCCGGGTATCAAAATTCTGCTGCATATACCAGACTATACCCCGCTCGGTACTCGCCTGCCGCGGCACGCCCCACTGGGTCATCTGCGCCAGAGCTTGAGCCGCAGTATCAGAATTTCCGGTAGCAATCATCTTGACGGTAACGCACATGCGCGGACGCATATACGGATCCCACTCACTGACTATCCCGGTAATCACTGCGTCGACCTTGAGCAACCTGCCGACCTTTACCGCGTCGTCGAGGCTGATAACCGGATTTATTTTTTTAGCCTTGGTTCGTTCATCCCGAGACAAGCTATTTAGATCGGTTCCCATCATTACCATCTCGGAGAGTATGCGGTTATGCTGATTTACTTTACGGTTTTCTATCTCAACCAGTTTCATCGCTTCACGCGGGAATACCACCTTCACCGCCCCGCGTGTCGCCATTTGTGCTGCAAAGCGAGTTGTAAAGCCCATAGTATCAAAGCCCTCGGTGCCACCGAGATAATCAAAGGGGATAAAGGCCACCGATTTTGTAGTCGCAATCGCCACCGGATCACCGGTAAACTCTTCATAAGCATCAGTCTTGCCGCCGTGAACCGCCCTGGCCATCTTCCGTGCCGAGTTCTGAACCTCCTGTTGACAGCCGGTTGCGGTAAAAACCATAAGCGCGAGTAGCAATGTCGAGAAAATTCTAATACTCAGAGACCGCTTCTTCATTCTATCTACCTTTATCATTACTCTGTTTCTACAAGTATTTTTAATAGCATACAATACTCGTTCCAACCTACTCGCCCACCATAGCCACCATACCCGCGATGATCGGCTTGACACTCCAGATATTGGCGTTACCCGTACGATCACTGGTAAAGAAGATTCTGCCATTAGGATCATTTGGATTATTCACATCCTTGGCCCAGTACGGATTCCAGTCCGGCGCACTATGGCTGGTAATCTGCGTCAAATCGGTACCATCGGTTCTGACAACCCAGATATCATCAGGCTTATACATCCGCGCCTGCCACTGCGCTAGAGCACTCTTACCGACAGTTGCAAAAGCGATATAATCACCGTTGGGGCTCCAGCACGGAGTTATCGCCGCCCACTTGTCATTGGCAATAATCTCCATCGGGGCTCGCACCGCCTCGATCGAACCGTTCTCCTCAGCGGTAAAGGTATTGGTCCAAATACTATAGAGCGGAATATCGCGCTTGCGGTTACGCTGATAAACTAATGTATAGAGCGGTCGACCATCACCCGACTCATCCACACTCGGCTTGAATCTGGGGAATAACCCCTCGGTAAGATAGCTTATAGTATCATTCTTGGTATCGATCACCCAGATCTGCCAATTCCCGTCCATGGAGTTGAAGCGGGAGAAAGCGATAAATCTGCTGTCCGGGCTCCATGAGGGATGGATATCATCATCGGTAGAGCGAGTAATCTGACGCGGTTTACTGTCGGGTCTGGCGTCAGACTTCTGCAGCAGTATATCCCAATTGCCATAGCGATCACTCGCCCAAACAATAAACTTACCGTCCGGGCTGAACGCCGGCATCATATCACTCATATTATCCTGGGTCATCAACTGTACAGCTTTGGCGCTCACCCCTTGCAGACAGATCTGCGGAGTACGAGAGAATCGGGTACTGGAGTATGCCATTACCTTGCCGTCAGGGGATACATTTACCTGGAGATCACCGCCGGACTCAGTAAAGGTCTGCTGCGTCATCCCGGTCTGACCGGAATTGGTCAGCAAGTTACCGATCTGATTAGGATTATACACATTGGCTACCCACTGCCGCGGATCATAGTGTATCCCCTGCTCAGCCTTCACTTGAACCGGCACCGCATCACGCTGCATCTGCATATCCCCATTAGCCACCGGCGCATAGACATTGACATTATCAGTCTTGCCATTACTCCCCGACCCCAATGAAAACTCACAGCCGCTAGTCACCAGCGTCAATAACACCGCCACCAGCTCTACCCAAATCACTACTTTTTTTCTCATAACTCACTCCAGAGCAATATATTATAGATAAATAATATCTCCACTTACATACTTATCGGCCACTACCTCCAACTCCCAAGCCGAGATAACACTAGTAGTTTATCGGTCATTTCATCCCGCCGACTCCACTGATAAAGCAAATTTTCTCTCTATTCCTTGCCCGCTTGCCGGATTATCAGCCATAGCAGCTACAAAATAACGAAGACACCCAACCAAACCCATACTCCCAGACACAATACCTGCTTTGTTTTCAGAATAATCCTTAACCCCTTATCCCTCTTTCCGTATAATACTGATAATAATCCATAATTATTAACTGTAGAGAAAGAGATCGAGAGATGTATGCAGCCATTGCGGTAGAAGCACCGCTCACTCAGGTATACCACTACTCGATACCAGAGAAGCTCAGAGACAAGCTCAAACCCGGCAGCCGGGTTATTGCTCCCTTTGGCTACCGAAGGATTCGCGGCTTCTGTGTCGAGCTCACCGAAGAATGCCCGATTGATCCGGCCAAATGCAAAGATATTATCTCAGCCGGACCGGAGGGGGAGATAGTACTTGAAGGTCTACTTGAACTTACCCGCTGGGCTGCAGGCTACTATTATAGCGGCTGGGGTATGATGCTCGCCGCCGCCGTTCCCTCGGCAGTGCGTAAAGGACAGAGAGCCGAGACCGCCCTCTATGCCAAACTCACCAAGCCGGAAGAAGAGATAAAAGTCGAGATAGCCTTCCTGCCCAAGAAGGCAGCCAAGCAGGAAGCAATCCTCAGATACCTTGTTGAGCATGCCGGTGACAGAGAGATATTGGCCACACACCTCATCAGTGCCACCGACTCCAGCCATCAAACCCTCAGAAGTCTGGAGAAGAAGGGATTAGTAGAAATCCGCGAAGAACTGGTTGACCGCGAACGGATAAATCTTACCCTGCAAGCCCGCGATATTATCCTCAATCTCGAACAGAGCCAGGCTATTAACCGAATTAATACCGCGCTCGACAGTAAGCAATTTACCCCTTTCCTGCTCTACGGCATCACCGGTAGCGGCAAGACCGAGGTCTATCTGCGCTGTATGTCCCACGCCCTGGAGCAAGGCTACAGCGTCCTGGTACTGGTTCCGGAGATCAGCCTCACCCCACAGACACTCGGCCGATTCAAGGACAGAGCCGGCAATGTAGTCGCCATGCACTCACACATGTCTGACGGCGAACGTGCCGAGGCCTGGAGACGGCTGCGCCGGGGAGAGGTAAAGGTAGTCGTCGGCGCCCGCTCCGCCATCTTCGCCCCGCTGCTCAATCTTGGCCTGATCATCGTCGACGAAGAGCATGAACATACCTTCAAACAGGAGAACGATCCGCGTTACCACGGCCGTGATCTAGCGGTCATGCGTGCCAAACAGGAGAATGCAGTGATAATTCTCGGCTCCGCGACCCCGTCGCTGGAGAGCTGGCACAATGCAACTACCGCCAAATACCAGATGCTACGCCTCACCGAACGCCCCGGCGTAGCCAACCCACCCCAGACCGTTATTGTGGATATGAAAGAGGAGTATGCCGATCAAAAACGTGTAGTCATGTTCTCCAGACGTCTGGAACGCGAACTGCGCAACTGCCTGGCGCAAGAGAAGCAGGCCATTCTCTTTCTCAACCGGCGCGGCTTCAATACCAACATCAGATGCCTCGGCTGCGGTGAGACACTCAAATGTGATAGCTGCGAAATTTCGCTGACCTATCACCGTGCCTCCAATCTGCTCCGCTGCCACTACTGTGATTTCGCCACCCAACCACCCGACGAGTGCCCACACTGCGGCAGTAAGAACCTCCGATTCAGCGGTACCGGAACCGAACGGGTCGAGGATATACTGAGCAAATTTGCCCCTGAAGCACGGGTACTCCGTATGGATTCCGACACCATGAACCGACGTGATGCCCATGCCAAAGCTCTCGCCGCCTTCGCCAATTACGAGTATGACATCCTCGTCGGCACCCAGATGGTCACCAAAGGCTTCGACTTTCCCAATGTCACCCTCGTCGGAGTACTTGCCGCCGACAGCGCTATCGACATGCCGGACTTCCGCGCCGCCGAGAGAACCTTCCAGCTCATCACCCAGGTCGTGGGCAGAGCCGGCAGAGCCGAGAACCCTGGAGTCGCCGTGATCCAAGCTTTCCAGCCTGAACATTATGCAATTCAATTCGCATTGGAGCAGAATTTTGAAGGTTTTGCCGAAAAAGAACTCGAATACCGCAGAACCCTCAACTATCCACCTTACGCCCGAGTCGCGCGGATAGTAGGCAGAGCCAAGAAAGAGACCGAACTCAAGATCTTTCTCGCCGAACTCGCCACCTGTTACCGCGCCAGCGCCCCTTCGCCGCTGGCCGTCCTCGGCCCCTGCCCCTGCCCGCTGGCCAGACTCCAAGATGAATACCGTTACCATATTCTATTAAAAGCCCCCAGCCACAAAGCCATCGCCAAGATGCTGGATTCCGCTGCTGAACTCTATGGTAAGAGTACAAGTTCACTCCGTCTAACCATAGATATAGATCCGATATCGTTATTATAAAAGTTTTTTCGCAAAGGAATCATGATAGTCAATGATAGTTAACAATATAAGAGCGTATTTTGCTCGCTACCCATTTTAAAAAAGGAAAAATAATGAATAGCAAAATCTCCCTGTCTCTACTGCTTCTGGCAATGGTTTGCATGTTTACTACCGGACTACTCCAGGCTGCAGATGAACCTGCACAGAAAACTCCAGCAGCCTCAGCACAAACCATGCAGCAAGCCCCCGACACCCCGCTTCAGGGCATAGGAGTCGTACTGATAAACGCCAAAGACAACTCAAATGTCATATTCCTGACCGTCCTCGAAACCCAGGATGGCAAGCAGATGGTCGGTATTCCGCTGGTTCTTGACGCCAACGGCAAAAAGATAGTCGAGGAGTACGGTATCATGGGCATCAGTGATAACGAAAAAGAGGGGATGGAACGAATTCAACAGGAATCCCAGACCAAGACAGTATATATCGCTGGTATGCTCAAACCCAAGGACGGGAAAGCCAAGCTCGCCATAACCAAATACGGCCCAGCCGCCGATCTCCAGAAGCAAGCCACCGCCGCACCCCAGGAGTAAGCCTTACTTTCGGGCATATAGGGATTGGTTTTTCAATATAAAAAAACTAGAAGCCTACCCACATCATTTCCGGTAGGCTTCTGCATGTAATTTCAACTGGATATAGGGATGAGAGCAATATATTCATTAGACTGATTTACCGCATCAATATAAGCATTCTTAATCAGGGTACTCCCGATATTCTCAGATTTAGAGATATTATCAACATAATCCCACATTCCAAATTCCAGAGCTCTGGCAATCTCCAGTGAATGATATAATAGGCTCTGATCATCACTACCGAGAAGTATACTTTTTACTCGCACCGAGAGCGGAAGATCCCTGAGTAGATCCTCTTTGGGCATACCGAAGAAAGCATCCACGCAAGAGAGCAGCCCCACCATAAAAAACTCCTCAACCAGGTCGTTATTCTCAACACTCTCACCGACCAATTCACAGAACTTGGCTCGAAACAGACTCTCTTTGAGTAGCTCGAGGGGCAGTCCCTTGCTTAGATCCGCTGCCGCCACTACCGTTGTCCAGCGCTTGAGCCGTTTGGGGCCGAGCATGATAATAGCCTTTTGAATACTGGTAACCTCACTGCGAAATGAGAAATAGGAGGAGTTCATATACTTGAGCAGCCGCAGAGTCAGAACCGGATCACTCTTGATAATCGCTTCAATCTTGGTAATATCAAAGGAACTGGAATTGACCTCGCTGATCAGGCGCAACTTGGCAAACTTGGACTCCTGAATTCTATCCCGCTTCACCATAATCGGCTTGCTGAAGAAGTATCCCTGAAAGAGTTCACACCCCATGTTCTTTGCATGCACAAAGTCCTGATAACTCTCCACCTTCTCCGCGAGCATAACCACGTTATAGGGTTTGATCTTATCCACAATCGACTCACGTTCCTGCTGATCAGCAGCGACAAAATCCAGCTTGACAATATCGACCAGCTCCAGCAACTCGCGATACTCTTCCCGAAAGAAGAAATCATCCAGAGCTATAGTATACCCCATCTTTTTGAGTCTGACACAGGATTCAACCACCCGTTTATCCGGGATCACATCCTCCAGAATTTCAATTATGACATTCTCTTTATCGAGTAGCTGGGCATAATCCTCCAAGAGTAACGCCCTGGTAAAATTTATCAGGCTCTTGGCTCCCTGCGAGAGATCATTGATACTGTCAAGAAGTGCATCATTAATAATCGACATGGTGGCGGTATCACCATCATAGTTGTTCTCCTTACTGAGAAATGAATTCTCAATTCCAGCTCTGAAGAGCAACTCATAGCCCCAGGTTCGAAGCTTTATATCCAACACCGGCTGCCTAGCCAGGTAATTACCATTCTGCATAACGACTCACCTTGGATTATTTTCATAAATAATATTTAAAATCAAGCAATTATAATTATAATTGTATTTTTATATTATGTCAGATTTTTTCCAGCAATGTAATAATATTTTTTTACCTCTTTCAGATTGGACACCAGTGGACAGCGAAATCATCAGAACTGAGAATATTTATATAACCCGTAACAGTATCAATATCCTCTCCGGCATCGATTGGAGAGTCAAAAAAAGTGAACACTGGGTTGTTTGCGGAGCAAACGGTTCGGGCAAGACCAGTCTGCTGCGCTCGGTGGTCGGAGACCTCTGGCCGACAACCGGCTCAATCCATCTATTCGGCTCCCAGCTTGGCCATTGTGACCTGCCCAAGCTTAAAAAGCGTATCGGCTGGGTCGGCTCAAGTATCGATAAATGGCTCTCGCCGGCGGCAACCGCACTCGAACTTACCGTAGCCGGGCTCTATTCAACCTACGAATTATACCGCCAAGCCGAAAAAGATCATTTAGACCAGGCAGCAGAGGTACTCTCCAGCCTGAACTGCCAGCACATTATCGACCGCCCGTTCGGCAAGCTCTCCCAAGGCGAGAAACAGAAGGTACGCCTTGCCCGCTCCCTGGTCAGCAACCCGCAGCTACTCATTCTGGACGAGGTCTGTGCCGGGCTGGATATCGGCAGCCGAGAGGATCTGATACACTCGGTAGAAGGAATGAAACTGGTCAATACCCTCTATGTCACCCACCATAGCGAAGAGATCCCGCGCACCACCACCCACGCCATAATCCTTAAAGACGGCAGAGTACTGGCGCAAGGTGAGAAGCGTAACACCATAACCAGTACGAACCTGAGCCAGGCCTTTGGAGTCGACGTAACGGTTGATTTCGACCCCAGCGCTCGAATCTGGACTCGAATCACCGGCCAAACTCAGGTATAACCCATTACAACAATAGCTCTAGCCTCTCCAGGAAAATTGCCTATGCAATTTTTATGCTCTATGAAAAATGAGAATATAGCTGAAAGCGAAGCTGTCAGCTAAGGCTGCATCTCGCAGCCCGCTCATTTGTCCCTAGATGTCTGAAAATATGAGCTGGTGCAATATCTTCAGACCATGAGCGTTTTCCGAGAGGACGCATGCGAACTGCAAACTGGAGAGCAGTAAGTCATGGACATATCTCTAGATGCTGGGCGTTCGAGTAGGCGAGAACTAAGCAGTACCGTTTCCAAAGGTATATCGAAGACGTTGCGAAAGCAACGGCTAAGAGTATAATCATAGCCCGCTCAAAAATGAAGCTCAGAATATCGCTCTACGTAAAAAGCCCAGACTTCGGCCAATCTAAAAACTCACCCGAAGGCCTAAGTTGTCCTTAAGACTATCCGTCTCTAAGTCCCTGACAGACAATATCTACCTGACAATTTTACATAAATCAAAATACCAAATTTCCACTAAAACTATTATACAAGATAATATACTCAAACTTTTCCGTAACTCTTTTTCTAATGCTACCCGCCCTGTACCCCTGCAAACGCTATCCATTTGCTCAATCCGTGTCCAGCAGACAATTCTACCCCAGCGATTTAAGGCTACCCAACCCCAGCCTGAAACTTACCCCCACTCTGTGCTAAACCAAATTCATCTTCCATTAAACCAGTGTTTTATTAATAATAGCAAAATCAATTTTTTTCGTATATTTTTTTTATTCCCAGATATAGCGCTCAGCATATTAGAACATTCGTAGTTACCCCCTGTAGAAAAAGGATTTACAACTCATAGAGACAATTGAGACATGCAATCCACATACTATATATAGTGTCAATATTAAATATTTCACCATATTTTGTTATTTTTTCTCTTGCATTCATCCCCGAAAATCTGTATAACGAACATAGTTGAGACCACAAAATCACCCGCCTCAACACTCACAAGGACATATTAAAGGGTATACAGAGCAAGTAGTAACCTCAACTATCTCCGTATATTTACGATTAAAGTTGATAAATATTAAGGCCGTCTTTACTGTTGGGAAAAGATAGTTTTGTGCCTATACGGCAAGGCATTACATAAGATTTTTTATTTATTAGGGGGAAGCAAACAATGGTAATTCAAGTTTATTCAAAACCGGGGTGCGGCAAGTGTGAAGCAGCGAAGAGCAAGATCAAGATGATGGGATTTGAGTATAAGGAGCACAATCTTTCATACCATATCGAGCACCATGAAGGCTGGAGAGAGGACGGTTCGGTCGAAGCTATGGCGGCGCATACCTACCTTGATACCCTGCCTCTGATCAAGGTCGACGATGAGTTCCACGACTACCCCGGAGCTATGCGCCAGTTGAAGAAGCTGCGTAAAGGTAATTAACCCATCTGTTTTTATCATAGCGGCGGGCAAGGGAGATCTCCCTTGCCCGTTTTTTTCCGTCCTTATTGCCCAGCCCAGGTACCCACCCCCTAATCACCTCACACCCACCAGCAAAACCTGACACGCGCCCTCAGATAAGCAATTTATACCGAAATGCACTAAAAAAAATGTTTTAACCCTTGATTAAGCCGAATAATTCACTAGAATCTTCATTTCTAGACGGTGGCGTAGCCAAGTGGTAAGGCAATGGTTTGCAAAACCATCATGCATCGGTTCAAATCCGATCGCCACCTCCAATATCTGTAGCTCTGTACCCTGTTCCCAGGGTTCAGAGCTTTTTTTTGCCCTTTTTCCCCGCTCCTCTTCACAACTTTTTTCAAATTTTTCTCTCTGCCCGCCTTTCCGCCGACCCTATAAAAACCAGCCTAAAGGCGCATAATATAAACAAATCCGCTTAAGGGCGTCATTTTTTGAGATATCATTAATAATTCAATACATCTCTAATTATTACCTTTATCAGCATACATATTTATCCTTACAATTAAATTATACATTATTTCACAAAGCATTAATATGTCTTAAAATAACTTAAATTTTCTGAATTACGCTTGCGTAAAAAGTGATCAAACGCACTGCGTTTGCGAGGTTGTAAGGGCAAGTAGCCCTTACTCTGGGGGTTTGGGGGCAGACTGCCCCCAAGAAAAAATATAATTAGCCTTCAAGGTAAGAATACAAGTGAACTAAAATCAAGATTCTTAATAAAAATATGTATTCTAAGACTCGCTCTTCAGCGAAATATTATTATACTCGAAGCCTCTGCTCGCCTGCTCGCAGCATCTTCGACTTA
This sequence comes from Planctomycetota bacterium, assembly GCA_963556115.3. Classification (GTDB taxonomy): domain Bacteria; phylum Planctomycetota; class SZUA-567; order SZUA-567; family SZUA-567. The sequence goes on from CAUVYI020000014.1 coordinate 22,883, forward strand.
CCTTTTGCAAGCAAAAGGATAAGCCAAAAGCTCTCCCTCCGGTCGAGTTGTGTATAGTTTTAACTAAACATGAAAATCACACTAGTGATTTTCTTGGTCTGCTAAAAAGTTTCAAAATAACTATCTAGTTTCAAATTAGCAATACCTTGCTTTATATAATTTAAAAGTAGTTCCAAGAGTATCCTCACGCCGGATACTCCTCCGGCGCCGTCCACCTCTGCCCATCCCGATAAGAGCGTATTTGACAAACTCAGTAAAGGCTACGCGGGTGCTATCACTCCCGAAACCCTGGAATGGCTCAAACACGACTCCTCCGAGTTTGCCCGCAATATTGTCAATACCTTTAACGAAACTCTCGACTTCTACCCGGATCTGGCGCGACGTGACGCCTTACCAAAGATCGCACAGATAGCCCGCGACCTCCCGTACATGATCCCGGAAGAATACCGAGAACGTATACAAGCTGCTACCGCCAACATCGAACGTAACGGTATAGACAACCATCTCGCTGCCTACGCGCAGAAGAGTACCGCTGCCGCCAACCGGAAACCAAATCCCCAGCCGCTGCCCACCGCTGCTGGAGTCGCCGCCGCACCTGCTGCCAAATCTACAGCCGGAGCCGAAGCTACACCATTATCCAACAATACTACCGAGTCTGCCACCACCACCGCTACCCAGACTCCCACACCCTCTGAGCGTACCTTAATTAATACTAATTCAGAGCTGATCGATATGCCAGTTATTGAAATACAACACATACCAGGAACCTTCAAAATCCAGTATAAAAAACAACTCCGCAAAATCAATAATATCCTCGGAACTGAAAACAGTCTTCCCGAAGTTCATCCCGAGACCAGCAACCCATATACCGATGATGCATTCTATTATAACCAACTCGTAGCACTCAAAAATGACGCTATAAAGCGAAATGCTATTAATGCCCTGATCCGCGAACGAAACAAGCCGTATCTCGCCGAGCGTGAAGTATGCGACGAGTACTTTGCTTCGCAGTCGTTTGGCAAACATCCAGAATTCGACCACGCAAGCAGCTTATACCGCGCCCACGCGATACTGCTTAATTCCGTAGCTACGATTGCTCAAGCGACAGCTGAAAGTGAGGATATTATCTTCAGCAGAATTGATACCAACAAAATTGAAGATGATATTCTCAAACAGTTCACCCAGAATTCAACTGCTTATTACCAGCTCAGTGAGCAAGACCTCGCCAATATTGTCCACGAGAATATCTATAATGCACTCCCACTGAATTCAATATCGTACGGTCGTCAATATATATTCAAACCATTCACAGAACATATTGAGACTAAATCCGCAAAAGCAGCCGACAACAAAATTGCCGCCCAGGATGCAGCGTCCGCTAAATATACCGGGAATTCATTAATGAAAGCATATACTGATATCATAAATAACCCACAATATCAACATCTCTCCGCAGAACAGATACTAGAACGGTTTCAAGCTGAAGCCCTGGAAATACTAATCAAATACTCCCACGAAAACCCGGAGAACATCAAAGACTTATTCAATAGCAATCTGGGAGCCTTCTCCTCCAGTTTAGGTACTTTTGAGGCTGTTGACCCACTACTCACCCGGCATCCGGAAATTTCCAGGACACTGGCACCAAAGGATGGCAGTATTGATGCTAATACCCTCACCCTGACCTGCGCCTTATACCAGACCTATGAAGATATCACCAATCACCGCCAAAAGCTCGCCCCATTCATAGACCGAATCGAGACTATTAATGCCGCCGCCGCCGAGTATGAAGCCATACTCCAAATGTCAGACGCTGAAATTATTCGTAACTACCCCGAAACCTACCAATTGCTCAAGGATGACTTTGGCACCAAAGCCGACGCTAACTTCGATAAACATGCCGCCGAGGTCATCCGCGCCGCTGCACGAAAGAATCAGAGGAATTATCGCTTACAAGCCGATGTTTATCTGGACTTCAGCGACATCATGCTCGGATATGACAAATTTCATAACTTAGACGCTATCCCCTTCAATGTTTATAGTAATATTGCTGGCGCTTTCAGCGACCAAGCCCGCAGAGACAGAGATATTCTCAACACCGCTGCCGAACTCGCCAACAAATACGGCGCCAGCCCCTTCGGCGAATGGGGCGGCAACGCCATCAAGGATTATACCGCAGCTCTGGCTATCCTTGTCATCTCAGCCTTCACCGAAGGCACCCCTCTGATTTCCTATTCACTTGCTGCCTACGGTGGCTTATCCACTGTCACCGACTTTAAAACCGAGTGGACAAAGCTTAAGGAAGATGACTCGCTCACCGACGCCGATCGCTTTAAACGTCTCTTCTGGTACGGCGTCGAAAACTATGGCGACACACCATTAGGTTCGCATATCAGTAATAATATTAAAGCTTATGGCACGATGTCAGATACTCTAAAAGCAGTAAAAAGTTTTTCTGATCAAGAATCATTATATCTATCACAAGAAGAGAACAAATAGTTCTAATAACAATAAAAAACCATAAATCTATTATCTTTAGTATACCAGCTAAACCGGTATACTAAAGATAATCTTACTCAAATCTCCAATTTCATTAAAATTTCCATTATAATTAATCCCCAGAATTTTCTGCTGAAATTTCTTCCAGTCGCCTAATTGCATCCTCATTCCCTTGCTCAGCAGCCAGCTTATACCATCTCACTGCTTGCGTAAGATTCTGCTCAACACCCATTCCGTCCTGATATAAATAACCCAAATTCTTCTGAGCTGAAGAATTTCCTTGTTCAGCCGACAGTTTGTACCATTTCGCAGCTTCCACATAATCCTGCTCAACTCCATTTCCTTCTTTATACATATAACCAAGATTAACTTGAGCAGCTATATTTTTCTTTTCCGCTGCCAATCTAAACCATCTTACAGCTTCTGCATAATCCTGCTCAACTCCTTCTCCTTCCTTATACAGATAACCAAGATTATTCTGAGCTATAGCATTTCCCTGCTCAGCCGCAAGCTTATACCACTTTGCAGCTTCTGCATAATCCTGCTCAACTCCTTTTCCATCATAATACATAAAACCAAGATTATTCTGCGCTTCACTATTTCCCTGTTCCGCTGCCAATTTATACCATTTCGTTGCTTCCACATAATCCTGATCAACCCCCTTTCCTTTTTCATACATATAACCAAGATTATTCTGAGCATCATCATCACCCTGCTCCGCTGCCATTTCCAGCCACTTCCTTGCTTCACTATAATCCTGCTCTACCCCAGTACCTTCATAATACATCACTCCTAAATTAACCTGCGCTGCACTATCTCCCTGCTCTGCTGCCAATTTATACCATTTAACTGCTTCCGCATAATCTTGCTCCACTATATCAGGTTGATTACAATACAAGTTACCCAATATATTCCCTACTTCTGCATTTCCGCCCTCCGCTGCCTGCTTGTACCATTTCACTGCTTCTATATAATTACGATCAACTCCTTCTCCCTCCATATACATATAACCAAGATTGCCCTGAGCGATAGCATTGCCTTGCTCTGCCGCTAATTTATACCACTTAACCGCCTCCTTATAATCTTGCTCCACTACTTCAGGATGATTATTATAAAACCAACCCAACAAATTCTCAGCTTCCGCATTCCCGCCCTTCGCTGCTTGCTTTACCAATTCAAATGCACGTTTTTTATCCACCGCCACACCCCTACCCTCAAAGTATAATAACCCCAGACCAAGAGCCCCTTTTGCATTCCCTGCCTCCGCCGCCTGCGTCAGATACTTTATCGCCTTGGTATAATCCTGCGAAAGAGACTCACCTTTCATATACAGCTCCCCTAGAAACACCGCAGCTATCGTATTCCCTTTATCCGCCGCCAGGATAAAACACCTCTCTGCCTCCGGATAATTACCATCCATCAACGCCCCGTAACCTACCATAACTAAGGATTTAGGGTCACCCGCAGCTGCCTGCTTATTGATATCATCCAATATACCGTCAATTTGTTGATCGCTCAATTTTATATCCGGAACTTCTCGACGCAGAGCAAACATTGAATCTCTCAAACTGCCTGAGGCCTTATTCCCAGTGCTACCCGCCACCGACTCCCGTCTCAACCGCTCCTCCAGCTGCATCCTACTCCGATTCTGAATCGACAACCAGATAATAAACCCCAGAACCAGCGCCCCTGCAATAATACCGACTATCTTACCTGTACCGTTTCTCATTATCTTTATCCCCACTATCTGTATTCATTAAACTGCACTTATTCTACCACACCCCACCACGCCTGGCAAGTACAAACCCCAGCCCATCGATCCAATATTTTCGCCAATAGACATATAAGTACAACGCCAGCCCTTTAGGCGAATGGGGCGGCAACGCCATCAAGGATTATACCGCCGCTATCGGCATCCTTGTCATCTCAGTATTCAGCGCCGGCATCCCTCTGACCGCTGATATAATTGTATTCCCCATAATCTCTATTATTTACTTTTGAAATTATTTGCTGCAATCTTTATTCAGCTTGAATTAAACCACACCACGCTCACACAACAGCATAGCTATCGACAATATCATGATACATAATATCGCGGCAAACAAAAAAGCAGGATGCGCCGCACCCTGCCATAAACCTACTAATCTTCCAAAAAATTCTCACCGCTCCAGCTTACCGATAATCTCCTCGACTGTAGTATCATGCTCCTCCAGCCACACTCCCAACTCTTCTATCAACCTGACCGTTATTCCCGGTTCGGGAAAATTCATCATCCCGACTTCACAGGCCACCGCCCCGGCCAGCAGAAACGCCACAACTTCACGTATCCCGGCAATACCGCCACACGCGATCACCGGGCACTCAACCGCTGTAGCCACCTGATAGACGCAGCGCAGAGCCAACGGATGGATCGCCGGTCCGGATAGACCGCCGGTTATATTGGCCAAAATCGGCCGCCGCTTTTCAATATCTATCGCCATCCCCAGAAAGGTATTACTCACCACTAGCGCCTCTGCCCCGGCCGCCTCAATCTCCCGAGCGATAGCCGCGATATCGGTAACATTCGGCGAAAGCTTGACCCACAGCGGCAACTCGGTAACGCCTTTGAGCTTCTCTACCAATAACGCCGAGCTCTTCCCACACACCCCGAAAGCCATTCCGCCCTCCTTGACGTTGGGACAGGATATATTTATCTCCAGTGCCGAGATGCCGCACCCGTTCAGTGCTTCAACCACAAAAAGGTAATCATCCTCACTCTTTCCGGCCACATTTACCACAATCTGCCGATTAGCCTCAAGCAACGGCGGCAAAAGAGAAGCCTTGAACTCCTCAACCCCTCCATTTTGTAAGCCAATCGCATTGAGCATCCCCGACGGAGTCTCGACCACCCGGGGTGGAGGATTACCGACCGTCGCTCTGGGCGTGACGCTCTTGGTCACCACCGCCCCCAGCCTCCCGATATCGATAAAATCTGCGTACTCCTTACCGCTGCCGTAAGTTCCAGACGCAGTAAAGATCGGGTTGGCAAACTCTAACCGTCCCACACTTGTCTTCAATCTTTCGCTTATATTCATTCTTCTCTACCCGTTACAAGTAAAAAGTCTGCATGAAAAAACTCCATGCAGACCCAAGTATACTCAAAATAATGCTAATAGTCGATAACGAAAAACCCTCGCTATTATTTTTATCGCTCCATCCCTTTAGGCAAAGCACATCTCAACGATTCGCACTACATCCTCTTTCTCAAGTTTGCCCGGATCTACTCCAAAGAGCGGCCCCATCGCATAGAACGCATTCTCCGCAATCTTCTCCGCTTCAGAACTGTTAATTCCGTATTCCTTGAGCGAGAGTTCACCCAATCCTACATCTACCAGCAATTTCTTGAGCGCTTCAACAAAGTCCTCAGGCTTCTCCGCCGGATAGCCCATAGCCAGAGCCATATCGACATAACGCTGATCCGGCCACTTCTCTATCATGACCGTATGATACGGCACGAGCAAACACGCCAGCCCAGCTCCATGCGGCAATTCTGGATGATACGCACTCAGCGCATGCTCAATTGAGTGCTCAGAGGTACAACTCGATGTAGACTCAACCAACCCTGCCTGCGTACTTGCCCAGGCAATGGCTGAGCGCCCTTCTATATCAGAGCCGTCCTTAACAACAGCCGGCAGATACTCGGCAATAAGTTTTACGCTTGAGAGCGCAAAGACATCACTCGCCGGCTGACCAACCTTGGCAATATACCCCTCAATTGAGTGGCAGAACGCATCAATCCCCTGAAACGCAGTCAGACGTGGCGGTACGGTCAACATCAATTCAGGATCGACAATAGAGAGTACCGGAAAGGTATCTGGTATCACCCCGAAGCCGGTCTTCTCATTGGTCTGAGTATTAGTAATAACCGTCCAAGGGTCTGCCTCGGTTCCGGTTCCTGCAGTAGTAGGTATCGCAACCAGGGGCAACGCCGGATTTACTAGCGGCTGCCCCTTACCGCTACCAGTAGGGATATAATCCCAGTAATCCCCAGGATTTGTCGCCATAACCGCCATACTCTTGGCGCAATCGATAGAGCTTCCACCACCGAGTCCAACGATAAAGTCACAGCCATTTTCCTTTATCAGTTCTGCCCCCTCGGTAACATGCTCGAGAATTGGATTGGGCAAAATTTTATCATAGACTACCGACCCTACCCCATTATCCTTTAGATAACCGATTACCTGATCCAGATAACCATTAGCCCGCATGGATTTTCCCGAACTGATTACAATAAATGCCTTCTTTCCCGGTAGCTTCTCTGTTGCCAGTTGCTTGAGTTTACCAGCACCAAAGATTATTCTAGTTGGTATAAAATATTCAAAATTCCAATTCATGACTCTTCTCCTTAAATTATGCGTTTACCAACACGTTAAAACCCAAACACTGAAATATTTCGATATGCAATATAATATTATAATAAGAACATTATACAAAAAAAAGTGGTTCTGAACAGATCCACTTTTTTAGATAACCAGACGAACCACTTTTTCCTCATGCCCGTTTAACCCCGAATAGGCTCCACAAGACAAAGATCGCCACTCCTGCGACTATGGCAATATCGGCAACATTAAAGACCGGCCAGTTATAGACTCCGGGGATCTGCACATCAATAAAATCCCTCACCCCCTGATAGCTCTCCTTATAACCATTGAGTTTCATCTCAACAAAGACTCTATCATAGAGATTACCAAGTGCGCCTCCTAAGAGCAACCCAAAACCAAGCAGGGGTATAAATGACCGGCGATGCTTCTGCGAAGAATAAGCAAGATATATTACAATAGGAATTATAACCGCAGTGATGGCAATCAGCAAGATCGGACTTCCCCCGCCTAGACCCCATACCGCTCCTTTATTAATATGTAAATTGAATGAAAACCATCTATTAATAATCACCAACCTCTGGGTAGGGGTAGCAAACAGCTCAGAGAACACATACCACTTACTCACCAGATCAGCAATTATAGTCAGAGCAACTACTATCCAGAATCTCAACATCTTATTATCAGCAAAACCTTTCTAAGCCAAAACTCCAGTTTCTATAAACGTCAGTTTTTTATCGTGAATAGAGCTTAAATATATTGCAAAAAAACCCAACTAATTTTATAATCAACGCAGATTTATCCGAGGAAAGTGATAATATCACAAAGCTTGCTGATAATCCAGCATTTAATGACTTAAAAGCCATAAAAATACGGGATCTCCTATGCAAAAGAGCGACCTTACACCCAGAATCTTTAAACAGATATCAGACTTTGTCCACGCCAGTTGTGGTATAAATCTTACTCAGAACAAATTCGAGTTGGTAAATACCAGATTGAGCAAAGTAATCCGTGAACATGAGTTTTCTGGATTCTCCGAGTATTTGAACTATCTAAAAGACGACACCACCGGTGAGGCTCTCAGTGAACTAATGAATGCGATCTCAACCAACCTGACCTCATTTTTCAGAGAATCATCTCATTTTGATTTTATCCAACGTCAGCTTATTCCCGAACTGATGGTAAAAGTCGGCAAGACCAACGATTATCAATTACGAGGCTGGAGTGCAGGCTGTAGCGTTGGAGCCGAGGTATATACTATATCCATTGTCTTACGGGAAAGCATTCCCGACCTGCATAAATGGAATACCCGCCTCCTGGCCACAGACATCGACACCAATGTTATCAAAACTGGCAAAAAGGGTATTTACTCAAAAAAACAGATAGAGGGTATACCATATACTCTTCTCTCGAAGTATTTTAAATATTCACAAACCAAGGACTTGTACAAAGCCAAAGAAACTCTACGCGATCTGATAGAATTCAGATATCTAAATCTTATTGAGGAATTCCCATTTAAAGGCAAGTTTGACTTTATCTTCTGTAGAAATGTAATGATCTATTTTACCAAAGAGACTCAGGAACACCTCGTAAACAAGTTTTACCAATTTCTCAAACCCGGCGGGTACCTTTTTATCGGACATTCTGAAGGTTTGAGTGGCATAAAACACAACTATAAATACGTCCAGCCAACAATCTACAAAAAAAGTTAAGACACACAAACACTTATACTGTAGCACGTTACACAGCACCCATAAAAAAAATTCATAAAAATCTAATTTTTTACTAACACTTTCGCAGGATTTATGGCATATTATTACATATATATTTGAGTTAATTATTTTTTTAACAACAAATACAACTCAATTGTGTTTGTTATTTTTTTCTTTTAATACAACATCGCGAATACTACTGATCACTTTATTCAATCAGTAGTGGGAGTTTTTTTGTATTAAGACGGTACTTTTTTATTATGGAGATTAATAATTATGGACTCCAGAGACAGGTGGGTCAATTGGGACCAGCTTGCCGTAGGCGAAGATTTTTGGGATATGATGGAAGAACTTGATGAAAAGCGTCTTGGCGAGATCCGCGAACAGCGCCAGATGGAAGAGATTCGTCGGGTTCACGAGCGCCGTCTATCCAAGATGAAGATCGACCGCGAGAAATTCATGAGTGAAGAGCCATATTCATTCATGTGCAAAATTCCGGTAAGCTGAATCAATTCGACATCTGAAAAAGGAATCTACATTCTTTTCACGCCCTTGCCTTTACGGCAAGGGTTTTTTTATAAATAACAAAAATGTATTGTAGCGGATTTGTTTTCTGATAATATATAATGAATTGAACCCAGCTTAGCCCATAGGCCTAAACGGAAGAATACGAACATGCTAAAGAAAATTATTACCCTGGCTTTACTGCCAATTATATCAATACTAGCTATTTCCGGATGCGCTACCACCAGCAATACCGTAAGTATCGCCGCCACCGACCTTATAAATAATACTGTCGAAAACCGAGTAGACATAGACAATATTATTGCCGGTGGCGAAATGAAGATTGTCGATCAACCGAGCGACTTCTCCCTCAGCACCAAAATTGAAATGATTGCCGAAGATCCTAGTTCACTGCGCATAAAGGCGACCAAGCTTGCCGATGAGATTGTCGCTTTCGACATGCTGATGCAAGGGGAGCAAGTGGCCTTCTATGTACCGCTACGTAATGTATTATACACCGGCAATGTTGCCAATCTCCAGAGTGGTGGGGTAAATTTCTCTCCCAAAGCCATTATCAACCGTATACTCCATGCCAATAAAGATCTCCTTGATAAGCGTTGGCGAGTCGTCGGCCGCGACTCAGCCGGACTGATGAATGAAAATTTAGTCCTAGAAGAGCTGCATAAGCAGGGTCAAGAGTATGTGCGGGTTTATGTCGACGGCAGGCGACAGGTTCTGCATAAGGTCGAACATTATACTTCTAACAATCAGTTATACTTTATCGAGACCTACTCTAAATTTGAGCAATTAATGACCGGAGAAACCACCCTGGCCGGTAAGGAAATAGGCACAGGCAAGTATTTCCCCATGCAATTTATCCTCGACTGGCCGAAAAAAAACCGCTATGTCAAGATAACCCTAAGACGCTACCGCTCTAATGTCGATAACGCAGAGACAGACGAACTCTGGGTAATTGATGATCTGGATATGGATAGTGTACAGCAACGCACCCTGGCTCAAGTAGATGTCGATAGCGATGCGCAGTATGATTAATTCCTATTTATTCTCAGAGACCAGCGGTGGAGGCGGCAGTTACCCTTGATTAACCAGAAATTTCCCAAAATAGATCGATATCCAATTTCTGCAGCAGAGTACAAAGAGAGAGAAAAAGCTTACTCTTCCCGCTGGCAGATTCGTTTCTTCTTCATTGGCATACTTGCAGCGACGACATTCTTCATGCCGGAGTTAATCACCAAGTATTTTCTCCAAGTGAACATAAATAACTATGTTACTCAAGGTATAGGACTGGTTCTCGCCATCGGCGTAATGCTACTCTCGCAGAGATCAAGGAAAGCGTTGGCCAGAGCCTATGGGCTCTTCTGCCCGCAATGCGGTGAGACCTTCGACTACTGGTCGGACAAGAAGAATGCGGTCAGCAGCGGCGGAATCTGCCCACTCTGCAATTTTCAAATCACCGACATCCAGAACCTAGAAAAAGATAAGAACAACCATGACGGAGAAGAAACAACTTAGAGAGCGCCTCCTGGAATTAGTGGCGCATATTTCCTGCAACTACCCGAAGACGGTACTGCTAAGCGCACTCATACTGACTGTACTGGCATTTGTTCCCATACTGCGAACCGGTTATACCAATGCCTTCAACATTTCCCGAATGCTACCTCAGGATATCCCTGCCTCGCGTGCCTTCACCCGCGCCATTACCGATTTCGGTACAGCCGATGAAGCAATAGTTGTATTCCGACTCAATCAGGAGAATCCGCAGGCTCTGAATATAGCCGGAGGATTGAGTGACAAGATAGCACAAAGACTCAAGCTAAACACCGACATTCGCTCCTCTTTCTCCCGCCTGCTTACCGAGGAGGAGAAATCGCAGCTACTTTATATCGAGCTACCCAAGCATGGCATGCTGCTCCTGCCCGCAGCTGATATTGAAGCAATAAAACAGAAGCTAAGCAATAATAACATCAAAAAATCTGTCAATTCTACCGCTAGAAAACTGGCGCAGGACGCCGTCTCAGACGAGCTACAGGAACAGATAATCATCAATACCCTGGGATTAGGCACTATCTTTAAATCCAGCTTTGAATCCCTCTATGCCGCCAATCGGTTGACCCCGGAGGAAGATGAATTTGCACCACATTTTTTCGATAATAACGAAGGCTATATCCTCAGCCCGAATCAAGAGCTGCTCCTACTCGTTATCGAGCCGTTATATGCCGCGCAGAGCATCCCATTTTCAGGGCGAATCATGCGCGAGATTGAGAACACAACCTTCGATATAATTATCGGTACAGCCGAACTTACCCCGCAAGACAGTAATAACTGGCCCAAGTTTTTTCAAACCTTCCTTACGCTGGCTAATTCCTCAGATCACCCCGGATATAAAGAACTATTTTCCGCCATGCCCCCCAGCGCCCAAAAGAATTGCGAATACCTAGCACACGCAGATAGTAAATCCGACCCGCAAAAGCTGAATATCCAGATTAAAGCAGCACTCAAAGGTCTCAATAGCACACTACGTAACCGTGATAGCTACAAAGGGTTTGACAAGCAGACCAAGGAGAAGTACCTCGCGCTCGCCACTACCGAGATCAACCGGCTACAGAGCAATAATTATCCGCCAGAGATTACCGAACGTTCAGCGCTCCTCTACGCCGGTAGAGCCCTGATTAACCATTCATTTCAAAACCTGATCAAACCCTATACCGATTCCGGCCTACCTCCGGCCGCGCTCAAAGCGTTCCATCTCGAGTTCGGTGGTGGTTATCAGATTGCCCGAACCTATGGTCAGAAGATAAACGGGGTAATGATCGGCACCCTCATTATCAGCGGCTTGTGTGTCCTCGCCTTCTTTGGCTACTGTTTCAGGCGTTACGGAGTCCTACTCTATATTGGTATCCCGCTCATCATGATCATCTGCTGGACTGCAGGAATCGGCTGGATTATCTTCGGCCAGCTCAATATTATCTCCTGCGCCTTTGCCGCCGTACTCATCGGTCTGGGTATCGACTACGCCGTCCATATTTACAACCGCTATAGCGAAGAGCGCGCCAAGGGTATCGCATTGGAAGAAGCATTCAAGATTGCCACCTGCCATACCGGCTGGGGCATTATTGTCGGTATGGTCACTACCTGCCTAGCCTTCTTCTCGCTCAATGTCACCCGATTTACCCAGCTCTCGGAGTTTGGTGCTCTGGGCGGCATCGGTATCTTTCTCTCCGCCCCAACCATGATGCTGGTTATGCCGGCACTGATTACACTGCGCAGCCGCATCAAAGAGGATAAGCAACGAATCTACCGTCCCAGCGCCTTCTTTCTGCCCTATGTTGCCCGGCTGGTTCAGACCCGGCGCCGGAGTGTCTTTCTCTGGGCGATCATCCTCTGCATAATCTCGATCATCTCCATCCTCATCCCTGGAAGTATCAGCTTCAATGCCAGCATGTCTGCACTCCGCCCCAAAGACCGCGCCTTTGAAATCAATGGTGAAATTGCCGAATCATTCTCCAGCCGCAACCCGAACAAACTGACCTTTATGGTCATCGGCAGCAGCGAAGAGGAGGCACTGCAGAAGATGTCAGAGTATGAAGATAAGTTCAAGGTACTTGAGAAACAAGGGTTAATCAACGGTTATGAAAGTGTTACCCGGTATCTGCCCTCTCCTTCTACCCAGCGCCAGCGCCTCAAGCTTATTGCCCAGATAGACTTCCCTGCAGCCCTGAAAAATTTCGCCAACGCCTTAGAAGAAGCCGGAATGGATCAAGACTACTTTAACTTCAACTTCAATCTACTCCGCCAGCATCAACAATTGGTCGAAGACGAGGATATCATTCTGCCTGCTGACTTCAGCGGTACCAAGATCTCACGCCTGATCAATACCTTTGTTGCCAGACGTCAGAAGACCTACTATATAGATGAAGGCGATATGCCTAGTAAGTACCCGGTCACCCTGGCCAAGGCCGCAACCCAATTCGAAGATAATTCCGAACGCTATCCGACCGGAGCAATTCTTAGTAAGGAAGAGGTGGCGGGACTCAATCCTCCGGGGCAGCATCCGCGGGAACGGGTAAAATCCATCACAGTCTTTGAAGGCGGATACGCGGTCAAAGCTTCGATCCATCCGCCAATCCCCGAAGGCGTCTCCGATGGCGAACCCATGATAACTCAAGACTGGCTAAACCAGGTGGCAGACATACTCGAGTTAGATCCGGCACAGTTCCAGGCCAAATCCAATCTCACCGATTTCAGTGCTACCCTTACCGGAGCCTCTGTCGCCACGTCGATTCTGGCCGAGATTGTCAAAGAAGATTTTCTAATCATTTCGATCTGGATTGTCGCTATCTGCTTTGGAGTGGTCAATCTCTTCTACCACCCGCGACTAACGCAGGCCACTCTCTGTACCCTGCCGTTACTCCTCATCATGCTTTTACGTAGCCGTCTCTACAACGAATTCCCTGGATTAAACCAATATTTCTGGATACCTCTGACCCTGCTGGGTATACTCTTCATCGCCGGAGCGGTTCTGCATAAACAGATATCACGCACTTTCTACTGCTTCCTCCCGGTAGCCATGGGTCTACTCCTGCTCTTCGGGATCATGGCAATTCTCAATATCCTCGGCAGCCTCTGTGGGCTGGGGCATATTATTGATCTTAATTTTGTCAATGTACTCACAATACCGATTATTATCGGTGTCGGGGTCGACAATGGAATTCATCTGGTCAACCGTTACTTTGAGGATAAGCGAGAGGTAAGGCCGATGATCGTCGATACCGGTAGAGCTCTGGCCATTACCGCCCTGACCAGTATGGTTGGATTTGGTAGCCTCTACTGGGCAAAATTTCAGGGGCTAGACAGTATTGCCCAACTCGGTCTACTCTCGGTAATTGCTCTCTTCACCGTATTGCTGAGCAGTGTACTCTTCTTCCCGGCGATACTGACTACGCTCAGCCCAGCCAAAGATGATAATAAACCAGAATAATACGCTTAAATTTTTTTTGATAGATTTTTGAAATAAGGATGACAAATATGTTAGAAATAGCCAAAGCCGCAGCCCTTGCCGCCGGCAAAATCCATATGGACAATTATGGAAAAACCCTTAATGTGGATGCAAAGCTCAAGAACGATATCAAACTCGAAGTCGATAAACTCTCGGAGAAGGCCATTATCGATGTAATCCTCTCCGCCCACCCCGACCACTCCATACTCGGAGAAGAGGGTGGTAGTATTGATAACGGAGGGGCATACCATTGGATTATCGATCCCCTCGACGGTACAGTCAACTTCTTCTATGGTCTACCATATTTCTGCACTAGTATCGCCTGCTTCAAAGCTCCCACCGAGCCTATCAATTCCCCCAGAACCTTCAAAGATCTGGGAGAGCCAGTATGCGCCGCTATCTATGCCGCACCGACTCAGGAGTTTATCTATGCTGAAGCCGGCAAGGGTGCATACCTCAACGACCGGCCAATCCACGCCTCCACCGAGACCAAACTGCAAGAAGCTCTCCTCTGTACCGGTTATGGTGCTTCACAAGATAGTTATGACCGAATGTTCGGCGGAGGCAGCTCTATCGCAGCTCAGGTACGAAAGATCCGCTGCCTTGGAGCCGCCGCCTACGATATTGCCAATGTCGCCTGTGGCCGGGCTACCGGTTTCTTTGAAGGCGGCGTACATGCCTGGGATATAGCCGCCGGGGGTATAATTGCACAAGAAGCCGGAGCCAGCGTCGATGCCTTTGAGACCGATAAAGCCAGCTGTAGATGGGATACTATAATCGCCGCACCAGCGTTACTTCCGGAATTAAAACGAATTCTCCGCGGAGCTTAATTTTCAGCTTCAAGCAAGAGCTCTTATTACTATAAGAATCAGCAAGCAAGTCTCCAACTGAGCGATTTTTAGAATTCTACTGGCGCCAAAAGTCAAGAAGCATATTAAAGCAATAACAATCTGTTATTGCTTTTTCAGTAATAACCAATTATAATTTTTTGAGCAAACATGCGGTAAAAGCACAGTTTATACTAAGACATTTACTCTGCTGACGCAGCGACTATCTAGCAATAACAACCAAGGAGTCAGAACCATGCAACGCGTTCTACTGATCAGCAACCCAGAAAAATACGGCACCTCAGAGCTAGTAAACAGAGCCGAGAAATTTCTGAATGGCAGATGCGATATAATTGCCGAGGTCTCCTCCTTTGACGAAGACCTTACCCGTTTCAACGCAGATTTCGCCATTATCTTCGGTGGCGACGGCACCGTACTCAACGCGATCAGACGCTTCAGTACAGAACAGATACCGGTTATCACCGTAAATCTTGGCAAACTCGGCTTTCTTGCCGAGATCAATCCAGAAGAGCTGGAGAAGATGCTTGAGAAATATCTTACTGGCTCAATAAATATCTCTGAACGGATGCGTCTGCAAATAAAGGTTCTGCGTAACCAGAAGACAATTTTTACCCAGTTAGCGCTCAATGAAATATCCTTCTTCTCGCTTAATTGCGGACGAATCTGCACCCTGAACATAGCGGTAGATCAGCAGCACCTAACCAGCATTTCCGGCGATGGTCTGGTAGTCGCAACCGCCACCGGATCTACAGCTTACGCCCTATCTGCAGGCGGGCCAATAATGAACCCCACTTTAAAGAGTATGCTACTAGTCCCAGTCTGCGCCCATAGGCTGACCAACCGCCCACTGGTTCTAAGCCGCCATGAAGAACTCAGCATCTCAGGGCCCGCCTCCATCAGTTGCGACGGCATCAATTCCATGCGCCTTACTGAGGCCGACACCGTACAGGTAAGATGTTCCGATTCACCCGCTCTCATCGTCACCTGTAGCCGGGAAAGCCGCTATGACACACTTCGCAGAAAACTCAATTGGGGCGAATAAGTCTTTTTATTAAGGTTTATTTTTCAATATTGACGATATCTAAAGCATTAATTCTTGACGAAAATGACATTATATCTTACTATTACACTCACAGTACTTTTTCAGGTTCTAGGAGTTACAATTATGCCCATGCGTAAAATTCCCGTAAATGAAGCAGAAGCCGGAATGGTTACAGTACAGGATATTATCGATATCAATGGTCGGGTACTAATCCATGCTGGCTCACGTCTGAGCCCAGTAGCGATCAGACGCCTACCCCTCTGGGAGATAACGGAAATTTTTATTGAATCAACTGAAGAAGAACCCGAGACCTCTGAAATAACCGTCAGCAGTATGACTAAGTCTCTAGCAAATTCTGAACCTACCGCCGACGCAGAACTTATCGCTGAAATCAAAGCCAAGCTTGATCAACGCTTTGCTAATATTGACGAGACCAACTTCTATAAAAGCTACCGCAAGATACTCCTCAAGCATTTAGTCAATAATAATAATAACGGCATCGGTATACTTCCAGGATCTTATTAATTATGGTAATGAACTCAATTGAAGCTCGCGAAAAAATAGAGAATACCCCGGATATGCCGACTCTCCCCAGCGTTGCTACAGAGATACTCCGAGTGGCAAATAATCCTATGACCAGCGCCAATGATGTCAGCAACATCATTCACAAAGACCAAGCTCTCACCACCAAGGTCTTGAAACTTGTCAATTCAGCGTTTTACGGATTCCCAGGGAAGATCAAGACCATCCAGCATGCGGTGGTAATTATTGGGTTCAATAAAGTCAAGAATATTGTCATGGCAGCCTCGCTCTTCGATATGACCAAAGATCGAGACTCTGATCTGCTGAACATTCCTGATTTCTGGACCTACTCACTGACAACAGCTATTGCCGCACAGGAAGTAATCAAAGAGGTAGATTCCAATATCATTCCCGATGATATCTTTGTCGCCGGGCTCATTCATTCACTCGGCACCTTGATCCTGGATCAGGTATTTCCTCAGGAATTTCGGAGTGTGCTGGCCAGACACCGCGAAAGTACCGATAAAATTATCGATATTGAGAAGCAGATACTCGGTTTTTCCCATATGCAAGCGGGCGAGTGGGCTACTGAAAAATGGGATTTGCCAAAGGTTCTCTGTTCTAGCATCCGTTATTACCAGACCCCAACCTTGGCCAACAGCGATTTCGAGGCAGTAGCCTCTGTACACATAGGCAGCGTTATTGCCAAGTCCCTCGGCATCAACTTTGAACCTATCGATCTAGCGACGCCATTTGACATGAAAATTCTGCAAAAGTATCAGCTGAATTTAGACAAGATTGACGCAATAATCGATAAAGTAATCGAAGAACTCAAACGCGCTCAGGATTTTCTCGATCTCATTCATAGTAATTAATTTTTGTGGCTCTGATTAAGAAGAGAGGCTGTATGAATCTTATCTTCAACAAAGAATGCGAGTATCTTCTCAAGATCTTTATCGATTTTGAGAAGAGTCTTCAGGAAGCTACAGATTCGCTGGGATTGAGTGACATTCTTGACCTCTTTGAGATTAATATTGATAAGATCATTCCGTTCATCTATTTTCAAGCTTATCTCGTTGAAGGCGAGAAACTTAGGTTGATGAGCACCTTCGCCCCAGATGACATCAGTATCGACAGCTCGATTATCGACTGGGTTCTGGAGAATGGAGAGATAAGCATCATTGAAAAGAGCGAGACGGCCTACTCCCATGATGTACTCTACCTCCCGCTTATCGGCAGCTCAGGCGGCATTGGAGTGATTGTACTCTGGATCGACTTTGATGCAGACAATTATACCCGTGGTCTTTCTACCATCCTTATGCTCCTTGGGCAGATTGTCTCCACCCGCATCGAATATTATTATCTCCGGCGTAAAGTTGAAAACAGTCGCTCACAACTTACCGATATTGTCGAGAGTGTAGGGCATGGCATACTGGCTCTGGACAGCACAGGCAAGATTATTCTGGTAAACGGAACCTTGGAGATGATGTTCGGTCTTGACCGTTCTGATATTATTAACAAAGACTATAACTCGGCGCTCTCAAAAGATTTTATCAAGATCATCAACTCAGCGATCACGGCTATGAATAGCGTAGAACCCGAATTATCCATGGTACTCTTGGATAATGCCATTACCATAGGGGTTACCGCCAGTGCCATGCGCATCAGCAGTTCCCGAGACTCAGAAGGTATAGTAATTCTCTGCCGAGATCTAAGCGCTACTCTAGAACTCTCAAAGATGCGCGAAGTAGACATGATGAAGAATGACTTTCTTTCATTGGTCAGCCACGAGTTACGCACACCTCTAACCTCAATTCTAGCCTATACCGAAGCTCTAATGATTGAAGGAATGATTACCGAGGAAGAAGAGAGAAAAGAATATTTAGAAGTAATTTATAATGAGGGTGAGCGCCTGACCCGCCTGATAAACGATGTCCTCGATCTGACCAAGATGGAGTCGGGAAAAATGGAGTATCAATATATCACCTGTAATCTTGAGGATATTATCCAGTCTTCAATAACCTACAGTAAGGTATCTGCTCAGAAAGCCGAGGTCAACCTAATTTTCACCTATAATGGCAAACCGATAAGTGCCTACTGCGATATCGACCGCATAACCCAGGTACTGCTCAACATCATCTCCAATGCCATAAAATTTACTCCTAAAGGCGGAAAAATTACCCTTGCTTTAATGACCGAATTTATTGGCAATGATAAATTTGCCAAAATCACCATTACCGATACCGGCATCGGCATTGCCCCTGAAGATTTGAACCGAGTCTTCTCTCGATTCGAACAGATCGAATCTCTGGCCCACCATTCTCGCGGTACCGGTCTAGGTATGCCCATATGCAAGATGATTATTGAACAAGGACACAGAGGCAATATTGGTCTTACCAGCAAGCTCGGAGTCGGCACCCAATTCTTCTTTACCCTGCCACTGGAAACTGAAGAGGAAAGAGACTAAGTGCTGATACCGTTTGAAACTATTGCCATAATCCTCTATCTGGCCAGTATCACCCAGAGTCCAACCATACCGGATCTAGCTGTTTCATTCCTGGCAATTCTGGTCGGGGTAGTTATCTGTCTACTCATTGTACAACTCGAGGTACTCGTCCTCAAACGCCGCCGGAGCCTTTTTTCTGCACCGAGTAGAAAACTTATAAAAATCTGCGAAATAGCCAATAAAGCTCTGGGCTGCGGTATTACTATCGCCTTGCTCGACATATTCCACGTATATAATCTTTATAGTTATATTCTGCCCGGCTTGAGCGGTAATTATATCCTCCAGAATATAACCGGTATGCTAATCTATATTTTTATTACCCTCTTTCTCTGGTTACCCTGGTATCAGATTCACCACCGCACCGCACCCGGAAGCTGGAGTTACCACTCATACTTCCTGCACAAATTTCGTTATAGCTTCTTTATACTCGGTATCTGGCTTCCCGGTATACTCCTCACCGAATACCTCAACAGTAAAGCCAATCCACTCTCACCCGGTGAACTCGAACTATACACCACCCTACTTTTCATTGTAGTAAGTTGGCTATTCCCAATCTTTCTCCGCAAATTCTGGGGTTGCACTAAACTTGAAGACCAACAACTTATTACTCATATAACCCGCATAACCACCCGTGCCGGGGTCAAAGTAAACGGTATCTACCTCTGGAGCCTTGGTGGAAAGTCCATCCCCAATGCGGCAATGGTCGGTTTTCTCCCCCCCCTTTCAGTACCTCTTTCTCAGCCACGGTCTTATCAATCGGCTGAAAGAAGAGGAGATTCTAGGAGTAGTCGGGCATGAACTAGGTCACCTCAAGCAGAAGCATATCCTCTTCTATCTCCTGATGAGTATCTCCCTGATCACCACTATCGAACCATTTGTCTACCTCTTCCTGCAGAACAGTATACATACCATTATCGCCCTAATAGCGCTCTTCTTTCTGTATATCCGTTTCATCTTTGCCTGGTTCAGCCGACGTTTTGAACGTGAAGCAGATTTGTTCTCCGCTGAATTACTCGGTGACTACCGCCCGCTCAGCCGAGGCTTGGAGCGAATTGGACTCGCCTGCGGCAATATCAGAAATGAAAAGAGTTGGCATCACTACGGGATTGCCGAGAGGGTCTGGTTTCTACAGTCTAGTTTCTACGATACCGCCTGCAAAGAGCGGTTCAAACAGGGTGTCAAACTACTGCGCCGGGTCGCGGTCATTCTCTTTCTCTTCCTGCTAACCGCCACGGTCTATCTCCGGCTGAACTACTTTTCCCAAAGCACAGACCCCACTCCCAAGATTAATAACTCGCTTGAGACTGAGCAAGAACAGCAGGAACGCTGGCTACAGCTAAGGTACATCTTCCAGGATGATATCAATAAACGCTAAAGTCTTTTAATTATGGCTGCTCACATTAAGCAGTACCTCTGCCATTGGCGTAATAAATTGAATCCTCCAATAACCGATAATTTATGATTAACCTGACAATTCATACTATATTCTTATTACAAACGCGTGTAATTATTTTCAATTTTTCCCATACTATAATAGAAAGAGATTATTAAATTTATACTATACTAATTGATTGAGAATTCCTTAAGCTAAGCGTTTGCGCCAATGCTTGTGCAGCTACGCACCTCGAGACACAAGGGAATGAGTAATCCCCTATTCAGGGGTTTGGGGATGAAATCACCATTAAAATAAAGGTACTGCTTAGCTAGAATAAACCTTAGTTATTCATCTCCGCCACCGGAAACGAAAAGATAAAGCAAGCGCCCCTAGGCGGTCTATTCTCCGCGATGATAGTCCCCCCATGATCCTGCACAATCTTATGCACAATCGCCAGCCCAAGTCCAGTGCCATCCTTCCTACTGGTATAGAACGGATCGAACAACTTATCCAGTTTACTCGGCTCAATCCCGCTCCCGCCATCCTCAAATTCAACGAATCACCCGTTTCTGGCGCGCCCCCACCTCCACATAGGACGCAATCACAAGTTTTTCGCCTTCAGACATAAATTGCACCGCATTGAGGATAACATTCAAGAACGCCTGCGCAATCTGATCTGAATCAACATTGAACTTCTCTTTACAGAGGGCATGCCGTTCAACCACCTCTATCCGCTTCTTCTCAAGTTCACGCGCCGCCATATCCAGTGCCAGATGGCAGACTCTCTCAAAAGGTAGTCGGCTTTCTTACTTGGTGCTCTACCCGCGGTGTAAAGGTCAACATATCGGTAACAATCCGATTGAGTGCATTGGAGGCAGCGATAATCTTGTCAGCGATACCGGCTTCCTTGGATTCAGGATCAAACCTCTTCTTGAGGGTGGAAGCATATAGTTCAATTCCTCCGAGCGGATTACGGATCTCATGCGCCACTCCAGCCGCCATCTCACCAAGAGCCGCCAGACGATCCTGACGAGTAACCTTCTCTTCTAGTTTTTTGATATCGGTAAGATCACGGAAGGACTGCACGGCACCAAGAATCTCTCCCCGGCTATTGCGGATAGGGCTGGCTGATACTGAGAGGATATGCTGCTGATCGGTATTTACCATTACTTCAATATTGGTAAAGCCCTTCTCTTCAGAGAGTGACCGCTCCAGAATACGCCCCAACTCTTTAGAGGATTCACTGAGTACCTCACGTATGGGAAGCCCCATTTGATCACCGGCAATAGAGAGAACGATCTCAGCCGCAGACTGATTAAACGCCATCACTTCCCGCTCAGGATTTATCGCAATTACCCCGTCGGTAATTGACTCCAGGATATTGGCAAGGTAATTCTTCAAAGCACTCACCTCTTCAAGCGAAGAGGTGAGTTCCTTATTCTTTCTACTCAACTCTCCGGTAAGGTGTTCTACCTGCCTCTTAAGATTTTCATGGGTCTTCTGCAAGCCCTGAGTCGCTTCATCATAGGCTTTGATTATCTTGATCAGCTCGGCAGGATCCAGACTATTCCCCCCCTGCCCAGTTCCCGGATCCAACGTATTATCGGTCATAACTCATTCTTTCCCCAAGCCCGAAGTTACCACCCCTGCCGTCAGACTGCACTCCCCAGGCAGCTAGCAATCAACCTTTTTTATCTTTGAATCTTGGAATTTTCAACTTTGGCACCTTTATGCTCTTACCGTACGCACTGAGCATTGCTTTGCCCTTCTGAATCTTGACTACCTGCGCCGAACTAGAACGGGTCACCTCTTCTGCAGCTTGCCGGCACTCCTCTTCGACCGCAACAATTTTACCAAGTATCTCCCGAAGCTCAATTATATACGGGTCAACTACAGCCCTCACCC
The DNA here is from genome assembly GCA_963556115.3 of Planctomycetota bacterium. Classification (GTDB taxonomy): domain Bacteria; phylum Planctomycetota; class SZUA-567; order SZUA-567; family SZUA-567. The sequence goes on from CAUVYI020000014.1 coordinate 45,168, forward strand.
CGGCATCCCAGCTCTCCAATTTTTGGTCACGAGCCTGTTTGTACGGTGCCGCCTCTTGTTCTATACCATTGATCTTATTGATCCGCATCTGCTTCTCATCAATTACCGACAACAGCTTTTCAGTATCCTGATTGGCGATAAGTTCTTTCTGCTTCAAAGATAATTCATAAACTTCTCGATAGAGGATCAACTCTTTCTTAAGAAAGACCGCAAGAGCCTTTGCCACCTCCATACTATTATCACCAGCAGTCATATTGTATCCTTAATAACTTATCAAGCCAAAACAGAGCAACCTCTAGACTATCAATGATACAGATTTCAAATAAAAATTTCAAGATAAAGCACAAGAAGAGAACAAAATTAGCGATTATCCAGTACCTCAAGAAATTCCTGGATATCAGGTGCCAGCGGGGCGTTGAGGGTCATTTCAGAACCGTTCGGATGGGTAAAGCTAAGCTCACAGGCATGTAACGCATATCTGGCGATGCTCGCCTCTCTACCCGCTTGATCACAGACAGTCACCGGCTCAGCCGAGCCATAGCGATCATCACAGATCAACGGATGCCCCAGATACGCCATATGCACCCGGAGTTGGTGCTGCCTACCGGTATGAGGTTCAAGCCGCACCAGAGTAAACCCGGCATCACCGGCTCTCGGCTCATAGCGTTTTAGCACTCTAAAGAAGGTATTTGAAGGCTTGCCCAACTCATCATAACGTATCACGATAAAGGTTCGGTGCATCCCCTCGCCCGGCCCCAGAGGCTTATCCACCTCCCCCGTATCCGGCTCGACCAACCCAGAACATATCGCATTATATATCTTTCTGGTTTACGATTTTCAAACTGATCCTGTAAGACCCTCTTAGCATGGGTGTTCTTGGCAACCAGAATCACCCCACTGGTATGCTTATCTAGACGGTTACCCAGGCTTATCTCCTGATCTTCCGGCAGGATATCCTTATACCGCCAGTACATGGCATTGAGCAGAGTATCATGCCTATGGAGTGCTACCGGATGCACCACCAGATCCGGCTGTTTATTCACCGCTACAATATCCTCATCTTCATAGATTATATCGAGTTGAATATTCTTCCCCGCTTCCGCCGCACCTTCAGGTTCTTTACAGTGCAGAATTACCATATCCCCCAGGCGTACAATCCAGTTCGAACGCTGTGGCAGGCCATTCACGGAGACTTGCTTATTCTTGATATATTTTTGAATCTTATTTCTGGACATCGACGGAACCATCGCCTTGACAAATTGATCAAGACGTATCTCAGAGTATGTCGGTGTAGCCTCATACTTCAGGTCAAAGGGTTTGGTTGGATCTATCGGCATGGCAATACAGCTCTAAGAAAATACGCCAGCGGCGCAGGCTGGAGTATACGCTCTCAGATTAATCTCCTTATCTCTTTCTCTCCGGTTAGCGACACGCTCCGGATCTTCTGCTCAATACTATTCTGCCAGTATCTACTACCTGAACTACAAGCTGCCGCTGCCTACCCACCCGGCATTACAATAACTTCTCTATGTCACTACGCAACTTTTCCGGCTTGACATGTGGCGCAAACCGCGCCCGAACTCTACCCTCCCTATCTACTAGAAATTTGGTAAAGTTCCATTTAATACCACCCCCCAGTAATCCCGGAATCTCCTTCTTCAAGAATCTGAATAGCGGATGCGTCTTGTCACCGTTAACCTCTACCTTCTCAAATAAGGTAAAACTAATTTTGAAAGTAGTACTGCAAAAATCGGCAATCTCTGGATTGGACGCTGGTTCCTGCCGAGCAAACTGATTACAAGGAAAGGCCAGAATCTCCAGGCCCCGCTGCTGATACTCAGTGTAAAGCGCCTGCAGCCCAGCATACTGCGGGGTAAAACCGCACCGACTCGCCGTATTTACCACCAGGACAACCTTATCCCGATACGCCTCCATCGAGACCGTTTCACCATCAATCTTCACTGCAGAATAATCATAAAAAGACATCTCATACCCCTTGCATATAACCATCAATAATTATCAGCATAAAGAAGTAAACCACCACCATTTTCTTTTTTTATATATTATTACCCGTGCGGAGGCGCAGAAACTCCTCAACCACGGCTACAGAACAAAGCTTTTCAACAGTAATTCAATAACCGGCAGTTTCAGTAAAACCATAAACCCTGCGCAGACTATACATTGAACCTGAAATGCATCACATCACCATCCGCAACCACATAATCCTTGCCTTCTACCCGCATCAGCCCGGCAGCTTTGGCTCCAGCTTCACCATTATTAGCAATAAAATCTTGATAAGCAATTACTTCCGCCCGAATAAAACCTTTCTCAAAATCAGTATGAATTACCGATGCCGCCTTGGGCGCCTTCCAACCCCGCTCGATCGTCCAGGCACGAACTTCCTTGACCCCGGCGGTAAAATAGCTTATCAAACCCAACGTGTGATACCCGGTATGAATTACCTGATTGAGGCCGCTCTCGGTAATGCCATACTCTTTCAGATACTCCTCACATTCATCAGCCTCAAGCGCTCCGAGCTCCTCCTCCATCTTGGCACAAATTTTAACAACATCACAACCTCGCTCCGCAGCATACTTCCTTACCGCCTGCACATACTCATTATCAGCCCTCACCCCAGCCTCATCCACATTGCAACAGTAGATAACCTTCTTCGCGCTGAGGAATCGCATCTCGTTATAAAAAGCCTGTGCAATATCCTTCTCTCTCTCTTCAAATGAATGCGCCGGACTCCCCGTCTCCAAGTGGCGCTGCAGGTTTTCGGCCAACTCAAGCAAAGGCTTGGCAGTCTTGTCCGCACGTGCCTTCTTGGCCAGAGTCTCAATCTTCTTCTCAAGCTGCTGCGTATCGGCAATAATCAGCTCCAGCTCGATAACTTCGATATCCCGTATCGGATCAACCGAGCCATCAACATGTATTACATCAGCATCATCAAAACAACGTACTACTTGAAGAATCGCACTGGTCTCGCGAATGTTACCGAGAAACTGATTACCCAAGCCCTCTCCCTGACTTGCACCGCGTACCAATCCCGCGATATCCACAAACTCAACCGTCGCAGCTTGGATACGTTGCGGCTTGACAATATCCGATAATTTATCCATTCTAACATCAGGCACCGGCACTATCGCTTTATTTGGCTCAATGGTGCAGAAAGGGTAATTCGCAGACTCAGCATTCTGCTCCCTGGTCAACGCGTTAAACAGTGTAGATTTACCAATATTTGGCAAGCCGACAATCCCAATACTCAGTGCCATCCTTACATATCTCCCATATTTATGTTAAAAAATACTCGTCAATTCTATCATTCAAGTCAAATACAACTATAATATCTACCAAGGTCATTTTCCAAATAGCTAACATCCCTTGAATAAATAATACTCAATAATCATAGTTATAGTTTACTAAATGTCAACCAAGGATTATTCCGCTTTTTCATTGCATAAAAGATCTTTATCATAATAATATAATTTATTATGCCAAAAAACAACAAATCTCTCAGAACCGGGTTTACTACAGGGAGTTGCGCAACCGCCGCAACCGCTGCTGCTCTCGATTTACTCCTCAATAACCAGCATCATGATTATATTGAAATAGTACTCCCGTCCACCGCTACCGCTATTCTTCCCCTTGAAGAGGTCTTCCTCCGGCATGACTCCGCTACCGCCACCATCAAGAAGGATGCCGGTGACGACCCGGATATAACCAATGGCGCCCTGATCAGTGCCACAGTCAAACTCAACAATAGCGGTAAGATCAACTTTATCGCAGGAGAAGGAGTCGGTACCATAACCAAAAAAGGCCTGCAGATTCCGGTAGGCGAAGCAGCAATCAACCCTGTCCCCCGCCAGATGATAACCCGGACAGTCAGAAGTTATACCGACAAAGGCGTAGATGTCACCATTTGTGTTGCCGGCGGAGAAGAGCTGGCCAAACACACCTTCAATCCCAGACTCGGTATTATCGGCGGCATCTCCATCATCGGCACCTCGGGCATTGTTCGCCCCTTCTCACACCAAGCAATTCAGGACTCGGTCAAATTAAGCATTGATGTTGCTACCGCTCAAGGACACAAGGAACTTATATTTGTCGCCGGAAACTACGGCAGAAAAGCCGCGACAAAACTCTTTAAATATACTGAAGACGCTATTATCGAGGTCAGCAATGAATGGAAGACCGCACTTGAGCACGCACAGACAAAGAATATTGAGGCGTTACTACTCCTCTCTCACCCAGGCAAACTGGCTAAATTTATCGACGGCTACTTCAATACCCATTCACGCTCCTCCCCTTCAGCACTACCGATAGTAAAACGTTTTGCAGCTAGGTTGGATATCCATACCTCAGAAGAAACACCAACTGTAGAAGGGCTATTCGCAGAACTACAACCACCTGAGAAGAGCAGATTAGCTGAGCAACTAGCACAGAGTATAGCCCAAGCCGTACGTATTCAGACAGATATCAGCGATATTCAGATAGTACTAATCGATATGCAACAACAGGAACTCGGCAATTCAGGAATAATGCAGACATGGAAAAGAAGAGAATAAATATTATCGGTTGTGGCCCGGGCAGCGCAGATTACCTCACCCCTATCGCCAGCAAACATGCCCGCAGTATGCCTATACTCGTCGGCGCCACCCGTCTGCTCGACCTCTTCCCAGACTTTTCCGGACAAAAGCTACCTTTCACCGGGACTCCCGCACTTCTCAACTTACTCGAATCGACCCCCGGCAAAATCGGCGTCCTGGTCAGCGGCGATACAACTTACTTCAGCCTGGCCGAGAGCATAGTCAAACATTTCGGGATTGAAAGCTGCGAACTGATCCCCGGGATCAGTTCGATCCAAGTAGCGCTCTCCCGCTTCGGGCTCAAACAGAACACCACCCGGATAATCTCCGCCCACGCCAACACCCCGGATATTGCTCCACAAACTCTGAACCACGAAGAATCAATCCTCATTCTCGGAGGAAACCCCAAATCCAGACCCTGGTTACTGGAGCTTATCCGCCAAACCGCAAACACCCATATCCTCCATATCTGTATCGATCTGACTCTGGATAGCGAGCAAACTATTACTCTAAACACTCCCTCTCCCGAAACTTTAACAACTTATCTTGAATACTCACGCCTCATACTCCTGCTGCAACGTCGTAACTAGAGCTTACCTCTTAGCTAATCTCTATAATATTTTTAATCACTGGTTTAATAACTAATAATCTGTACACTAAGAGTATTATCCAAAACCACAAAGGAAGGTCATGGCTCAAACCAAAGATCCAGACAAAGCTCTAGCCTCGGTATGCGGTCTCTACTGCGGAGCCTGCTCAATATATATCGGCACTACCGAAGACCCGGCTCGCCTCAAACGACATGCCGCGCAGTACGGGCTGACCACGGAGGAGACCTCTTGTTTAGGCTGCAGATCGGCAAAAATCCCAAAAATCCGCACCGACTGCAAATTCCCCAGTTGCGCCGCCGCCCACGGAGTAGCGTTCTGTGGCGAATGCCCGGAGTACCCCTGTAGTAAACTCCAAACCTTTAAAGCAGAGTGTCCGCACCGCAATGACATCTTCACCGACCTGGAAAAAATCAACCGAATAGGAGTTGCTGAGTGGCTCTGTCAAGCCCGAAACCATTATACCTGTAGTGCCTGCGGCACCATCAACTCCCCGTATGACCTCAAATGCAGAGAATGCGCCAAAGCTCCAGCTAGCGAATTCAGCAAGCAGAATAAACAAGAGATTAAGCGCTTCCTCAAAAAGAACCGCATCCTTTAATATGTAAATGCTCTATACTCATATCAGCTGGCAAAAACATATAACTACCCACAATTATCTGCTCAGCACTCAAACCGCGATACTTGAAAGCGCTCAGCTATATCCTTAAAAGACCTCTCCCACCATGCATCTAGCACTGCCTCCACCAATTCGTTCAATTGTAGGAATACTCACTGGCAAAATGGTACAGTATTTCTCAAAAACCGACTTCTGCTCTGGCGTAAAATTATTAAATGCTGTCTCAGACATAAGCAGCACCTTACCCCCATCCTCTGCTTCCAACTCAATTACATTGCCACACATGTGATACATCTGCTCCAAACTTATCGGAACAATCTCCTTACCCTGCTTTTTCAGTACTTCAACCAAGTTATTACGCTCATTCTGATCCTCTATTGATTCAAGGCAGATTACCGCAAATTCCTGAGCCATACTCATCACCACATTTGTATGGTATACCGGTTTACCATTCTTATCCACACTATGAAAGCGTACCGTTGTATAACCGAGTTGCTTTTCAAAATCATCAAGAACATCTGGATCGGTTCGTGGAGACAATACTGCAAAAGCAACCCCATTGACCCGATCCAACACCAGGCTACCTGTACCTTCAAGATACTTCCCCTTATCTTCCCAACCACTAAGATCAACCGTAGCCGACACCTCAAACCCTGCAGACTCCAACTCAGTAGTAAGGAGCTCAACCTGCCTTTCTGCTCTGCGATTGGGCGCCAGCATAGGGTATAACACAAGTGTACGCTTGCCGTCCGCTGTAGAATGTACAGAAAACCAGTTATTAGGGAATACCGCATCCGGGGTCGCAATATCTGTCCGACTGGGTAGAACGATAGTCTTGACCCCAGCCGCATTTAAGTCAGCAACCATCTTTTTAGACTCGTCAAGTGCTGCTTCTTGCGAATCCGAACCGTTATCCTTATTCTGAAAAGAGTTACTCTCTGCCGTCTCGGCATTAAATCCAAAATAATCTGGTGAAACCAGCAATACCGTATTAGCATTCTGCTGCAACTCACCACCAAAAGACACACATGCAAACAAGCTAAATATAACAATTGAGAGCAGCATTCTATGTACTTTTATCTTCATTATAACCCCTTTCAAAAAAGAATAAAAATAGTATATAATCACAGTTAAATTTCTGAAGACAATATTGTTATAGAGAATATAATCTCAATAATTCCACGTCGATCAGCCAATACCAACAACCATAAAATTTGATTTCACCGTTGAATGCGGATCTTATAGTTTTATATTGCCAATACTATGTAACAAGATAAAGCTCATTATATACTATTTCTCAAAAAACAACACTGTAAAAAATTCAGCCTTTCCAATTTTTAAAGACATTCATAGATTACCCATACCTATAAACAAAAGAATGCGGGGAATCTCTCCCCGCATTCAAAACCAGGTTCATAATACCAGCATCAATATTTGCCGAATTCAGAATCATCCAGTAGTATCTGATCCTTGGGATTCACAACCTCAGCATTATTCTTTACTATGGTTGCCTCGCCCCAGCCAGCACTAGAGGCCAACTTATTAGACGAAGCTACTCTTCGCGCCTTTGTTTGCGGTACATTCGGTTTAGGCGCATTAGGTTGACGAATTCCCTTCAGTTTAAAGTGCCTTACCAGCTTCTGCAAGGTCACTGCCTGCGCAGTCATCTCTTCACTGGCACTCGCTGTTTCTTCAGCACTGGCAGTATTCTTCTGCGTCACCTCATCAATCTGCTCAAGACCAATACTTATCTGTGAAATACCCTCTGCCTGCTCGCCGGAAGCAGCGTTGATCTCCTGAATAGTACCGAGGGTCTTGAGTACATTTTCCGCAATCTTGCTCAAGGACTCTGCAGTAAGTTCGGATATCTCCACCCCTTCATCAATCTTACTATTACTATTATGAATTAGATCTGCTGTCTCCGCCGCTGCCTTGGCCGAACGGGCAGCAAGATTTCGCACCTCTTCTGCCACCACGGCAAAACCTTTACCATGCACCCCTGCCCGTGCCGCCTCAACCGCAGCATTGAGCGCCAACAGATTGGTCTGAAAAGCAATATCATCTATCGTCTTGATTACCTTCTGGGTCTCATCCGCATTCTTATTGATTTCATTCATCGCATCGGTAAGCTGCTGCATGCGTTTCTGTCCATCCTTGGCTGCATCAGCGGTAGCAGAAGCAATCTGGCTGGCCACTCCCGCATTTTCCGCGTTGGCCGAGGTCTGATTATTGAGTTCAGTCATAGAGGAGGTGATCTCTTCTAGCGATGACGCTTGCCGACTCGCCCCTTCAGAGAGAATACTAGAGCCCATAGTTATCTGAGCCGAAGCCTCGGTCACCTGATTAACCGCCACATTGACCTGATTGAGAATTGAGTTCAAATCATTTACCATCTGCGAGAAAGCCAGACCGAGATTATCATCAGGTGAGAGAACCGCCACCTCTACCTGAAGATTACCTGAAGCAATCTCCTTTGCCGTCACCGACTTTTCCTTGAGCACGCCCAGCATTGAAGCGAAAGCCTGCGCCATCATCCCGATCTCATCTTTACGTCCAGACCACGAATTATCTTCCTGTACCTCGGTATTATCGGTCTGGGCAAACTTCATAAGCAGATCACTCATCGCGACTATCGGTTTTGAGATGAGTCCCGCTACAAAGAAGATAATAACCAGTGCGACAATAATCACCACCACAAAGAAAATGATAGACTTATATAGATATTGGGTAGACTCGTGATAAATTTCCGCATACGGCTCATACTGCCAAAAATGCCAATCCAGCATATCAAGCGATTTTACTACCATCTTATATCGCTGTGTATCTTCTTTACCCCAGTCAAAATCAAAATCCGCCGACTTCTCAGCATTATACTCTTTAAACTCCGGAAATATCTCGAATAAACTCTTTCCTATCTCTTCCTGATCCTTGGCAGCAAATATAATCCCCTCTTCATTGGTAAGATAAAAATCCTTATTGTCTGAAATATTGGTTATAAAACCGGTAATATCCCACATATCCATATCGACACAGAGTGACGCTACTATCTTACCATCACGTACAACCTGCACCCCTGCTGGCATCACATACTTCTTGGTAGTAGCACTCATATAAGGTTTACCTATAAAATATTTCTTCTTATCCCTGAATACTGAGAGATACCACTCTCGAGCCAGTTCTTTAGCGTTAAAGCCTTCAACATAGCCTAGATCATGTGTATATGAATTTCCATCCTCAACCCCCAGAAAGGATTCGACTGCACTCAGCTGACTCCTCAGATGTTTTAGTGACTCAGTTACCTTATCTCCATCCAGTTCATTAACTCCCGTAACTGCCACCTCACCCCCAATCGCCTGCAAAATACCAAAGATTGTCGCCAACTTCTGATTGAGTGCCTTGGTCTTCAGATTCGCTCTCACCTCCAACATATCGCTCGAGTTATTTACTGAGGTCGAAGTAACACTATACAATCCATACAATACCGAAGCTACAAGCACAACAACCAGAATAACCCCAAAGATCAAACATAATTTAGCTTTTATCTTCATAGCATAGCACTTTACTTAGAAACCAACGAACAAACCACTATTTAAAACCATTAATCCTGACATAAGACACAAAAAGTTAGTCAAATATACACTTATTTTATTAAGCTAACATTATATTATCGTTAGAATATAATTAATTGCAAACTTTTTTATGGGAAAACCACATATTATTACAATTTTCCTTGCTCTAAGAGATTAATTATCTACTACTAATAATCGATACTCTCCAGATTTACCCCACGGGTCTCAATACGGAAGATCCAGGTTATCACGGCACCGACAATAGAGGTACCGATCAAGATCATAAGCAAATGCTGTGTACCTATATCCTTGAGCAGAATCGGAAAGAAGAAGGCGGTAAGTACCGCACCAATCTTGGCAAAAGAGGCCGCAAACCCTGCTCCCTTACCGCGTACCCGGGTCGGAAAGACCTCACCGGCGATAAGATAGGTCTGAGAATTCGGCCCAAGATTATTCATAAAGCTGAAGAGCATAAACCCCCCGAAGATCAAGAATGTTTTGACCGAACCGTCAAAATTCAATGACAGTGCCGCCAGAAACAGCCCCACCGCATTTCCAATAAAACCGAAAACCTGGAGTTTTATTCTACCGATTTTATCGGAGAAAAGCATTGCAACCACAATACCAATAATCAAAAAGATATCAATAAATGCCGCACCCTTGGCTGCAATCATATCATTATGAATCAGACCCAGAATGTTATGAGCAACATGCTTACTCTTCTCGCCGACGGTAGAAGCAAGAATAACCGGGGTAAAGATACCGATTCCATATGTACCTAGATCCTGAAGAAACCACGGGATAGACGAGAGTATAGTCGCCCGCAGTGCTTTCTTCTTGAATAAAGCGGAATAGCCCTTATCGCCCCCCAGTTTACTATGCTTAATTACCTCATCCTTCATATCGGTAAAGTGTACCTTCGACGGATACTTTGGACTCCGGTTGAGTAACTTGAGCAGCACATGCCCCGCCTTCTTCTTATGCCCATGCACCACCAGCCAATGCGGGCTATCAGTGATAAAGAACCGCCCGAGAGTTACCAGAATCGCCGGGATAATCGCACTCGCATACATCCAGCGCCAAGCACCGATCTCCAGTGATAGACAGAGTATAAAGAGCGCCACCGCTGTGCCTACTAACGCCCCTATCGCCTGAAAGGCAAAGGCTCCCAGCACCAACCTTCCCCGGTTACTGCTAGGAATACTCTCGGAGATAACCATATGCGCCGTAGGGTAAACACACCCAAGTGCCGTCCCCAGGCCAAAGAGAAAGATCAAAAGAAAGATATAGTTCGGACTAAACGCCAGGAGTACCAGAAAGATCGAGAAGATTATCATCTCAATAATAAAGAGTCGCTTGCGTCCAAAGTGATCCGAGAGATTACCCAGCACACTCGCCCCCACCAAAATCCCAAATAACGGTGCCGCCCCGATCGCACCCCGAGCAAAGGTATTGTCATAGAGATTGAATTCTTCTACTATCAAGGGTATAGCCACCCCGGTCATGAATATCACCCACCCTTCAAAGAACTTTCCAGCCGTCGCGAGCCACCATATCTTCCACTGCATATTGGTCATCGGAGCAAATGGCGCCTGAGTTCCATCTACCCAATAAGGCTTTTCATCGATATATTCCTGAACCGTCTTATTACTCATCCTATCTCCTTCTCCATTGACAATTGAATGCAGCCTAAAAGATGTATGTACTATTTAGAAAGTCCAACTTACCCCTGCCCCCACAAACCACTTTAGACTAAGCCCCTTTACACTTACTGCGAGTATATTATTTTTTTTTACCCTGTAAAGTTAGTATAATATTTGTATCTTGAGTTAAACAGCAACAAATTATCATCCATTTTCCGCCAATTCTACCCGCCACAAAAAAACCCACCCCACGCCCCCCCCTACAGCCTTCACCCAATCCAAGAATACCTCAGCATTAAACTACCAATAATATTATTGCTACATATTTCAACGTGTGTATAATGTTGAGTAATTTCATAATTACAAGCAGCAATGATGAGAAGAAGGAAGTAACTATGCACCTCAAGATGACTATAATCTATTTCCTATTTCTAGCCATCGTAAGTGGCTACGTTGTTACTTTAATCCACCAAAGTACAATTAATACTGATATGAGTAGCCATAAACTACCTACAACAGGCGAAAAACAAACGTCGGAAGGCGATTGCATAGCACCAGAATTAATACAGGTCTTAAAACAAAAAGTCGATAATCGCAATTTTGTAAGCACTATCCAATATCATAATAAGATTAACGACTTGAAGCAAAATGAAGATCTTGAAACCCAAGTTTTTCACCAATTGCAAGAAATAGCAGACAAACAGAGATCATGGCATGACATTGATCAAAAACATATATTCAAAGAGCTCCTAGCTACTACCGAAGCAGATAATTTAGAATCACAATTCAGTTTTGGAAAATATTACTATCAAATACATGATTATCCGCAAGCAATAAAGTGGCTTGAGTTGTCAGCCAACCAAAATAATGCAGATGCTCAGAAATTACTTGGAATTATGTATCGTGATGGGAATGGAGTTGAGATTGATTATGCTGAAGCACAGAGGTGGTTTGAACTGGCAGCGGCACAATCTGACGACCCGGAGGTCTGGGCTCAGCTCGGCTTATATTATCTTAATCCTGAAAATGAGTTCAACAATGTAACAGTTGATCAGGAAAAAGGCTATTACTTGCTAAAACAAGCTGCTGACAGCGGTAATGCCGAGGCTCAGTACATAATAGCGAACTTATATTTTACTGGACAATATGTCGCTCAAAATTATAAAGAAGCATATTACTGGTATAAACTAGCTGCAACCAGCGGATATCATAAAGCTTGTATAGACTTAGGTTCTATGTATCAAAACGGTTATTATGCAGAGAAGAATATGCCAGAGGCTCTGGAATATTATAAAAAGAGCACCGAGCAAGGAAACAGTTATGGCTTCTTCCTTATGGGGCAGATTTATGAAAACGGCACAGGGGTCAAAAAAGATTTGAAGAAAGCCAAAGAGTATTATCAAGAAGGGGCAATACTTTTTGATGAAAAATCCTTACAGAGATTATCCGAACTTTCCAAGAAATCTGAGAGTTCAGATAATTGAGTTTCAGAAGTGTTTACGGTCTCTTATGCTCACCCAGACACTAATTCTCCCTCAGTAGCACCCTCCCGTTTCAGCTGCCTATACTTATCCTGAATCTGCTGAATATTGCCTACCACCCCAAGCGTAGTCGAAAGACGTGATATTGCTGGCGCGAGCGCAGTCCCCCCGGTAGCGCAGGCCGCAGCGAGCAGTACAATATCCACCGCATTATCCTTGAGAAACCGCGCAACAAAGCGCGCAGTACCAGAGTCAAGGGTGCCAATAGCATTCTCCGCCCCCAGATTTAGCTCACCGACTATCCTCTGTGCGTCCTCACTCCCCAGCATCTCCAACATCTTATACCCTGCACTCAAAAATCAACCCTCACTACGCCCAAAGTAGCAAAATTATTATTGCTACATATTACGACGTGTGTATAATGTATAATCAATAACGTTTCTAGCGCCCACGCGCCACGAACCTCAGTTAACAACGCATGATACACTAAGATTAATAACAAGGACATAACCATGCAACTCAAAATCATCATAGCCAGCTTCTTGCTTCTGATTGGCATAATCATCTACGCCATTGTTGCAGATAACCGTAGTGATACAGAAAAAGCTACCGATGCAGTACGTGAGTTTCTTACCGCAGACGGAGAGCTGTCAACAAAAGAACAAGAGCTGCTACAGGATATCCCGGGATACGTGAAATTACTACAACGGGAAGATGGTTGGAAAGAAGAAGACAAGCCATTGATGCTCAAACTCTACCAAAAATCAGCAGAAAAAGGTGATTCACGCGCACAGGCCGCGCTCGGCTCATATTATCACGATATACATAACTATCCCGAAGCGCTGAAATGGTTAGAGTTGTCAGCTGAACAAGGAAATGTTGGAGCACAGGCATTACTCGGCTCTATGCATTTATCAGGTGAAGAAATACCACAGAATTACGAACAAGCTTTCAAATGGCTCAAGCTCGCCGCAGCGCAAGGAAATGTAGATTCTCAGTTAGGGCTGGGAATTATGTATTATAAAGGTATGGGAGTAGAGCATGATTATAAGAAGGCGTTGAAATGGTTTGAACTGGCAGCAGAGCAAAAAAATCCTATGGCACAAACAATGCTTGGCAATATGCATTACAATGGAACTGTTAAGCAAAATTTTAAAATAGCGTTAAATTGGTATAAGTTAGCAGCTGAACAAGAAAATGCAGATGCCCAATTAATGGTAGGTATAATGTACTATGCTGGTCAGGGAGTTGATAAGGATTATCACAAAGCCATTGAATGGTGTAAATTGGCGGCAAAACAAAAAAACTCTGGGGCACAAACAATGCTTGGTAATATGTATTATAGTGGAGAAGGTACCAAACAGGATTATACCAAAGCATATCAAATGTATAAATTAGCAGCTGAGCAAGGAAATGCACAGGCGCAGGCAACACTAGGAATTATGTATTATGATGGTCAGGGAGTTGATCAAAATTACAAAGAAGCATATTACTGGTTTACCTTATCTGCTGAGAAAAATTTTTCAGCTGCAACTCTATACCTTGGCCGTATGTATGAAAATGGCTTCTATGTTAAAAAAGATATTCCACAAGCGTTAATTTACTATAAAAGAAGTATTGCCCAAGGTAGTAAATTTGCATGTCCTCATGTTGCTAGCATTTACGAAGAAGGTATAGGTGTTAAAAAGGACACAAAAAAAGCCATCGAATACTACAAAAAAGGAGCTGCTTTAGGAGATGAATATTCTATTAATAAGTTAGTGGAACTCTCTGCAAATACAGAGAGTTCCGCTGAATAAATTATTTTACAAACTCGTTTTCTTTCTTTAGATGCTCAGGATAACTAGCCAAACCTTTAGCTCCTAATTCACTTAAGCCTTTTGCCCAATCTTCACCTGTAACCGGTTCAGCAACTCTTTGTACACCACCACTAGCTGTCGAAGTAATAAATCCATTGACTTTAATTAAGGCAACCTCTCTAGCCAAGCCAGCTACAATCTCTCCCTCAGTAGCGCCCTCCCGTTTAAGCTGCCTATACTTATCCTGAATCTGCTGAATATTGCCTACTACCCCAAGCGTAGTCGAAAGACGTGATATTGCTGGCGCAAGCGCAGTCCCCCCGGTAGCGCAGGCCGCAGCGAGCAGTACAATATCCACCGCATTATCCTTGAGAAACCGCGCAACAAAGCGCGCAGTACCAGAGTCAAGGGTGCCAATAGCATTCTCCGCCCCCAGATTTAGCTCAGCGACTATCCTCTGTGCGTCCTCACTCCCCAGCATCTCCAGCATCTTATACCCTGCACTCAAAAATCAACCCTCACTACGCCCCAACTACCAAAATTATTATTGCTACACATTCAGACGTGTGTATAATGTATAATTAATAACGTTTCTAGCGCCCGAACGCTAAGCTCCTTGGTTCGCGACCAAAATTCTCAATTAAAAATGAGTACTGTGATAATATAAATAAAGGACATAACCATGCAACTCAAAATCATTATAGCCAGCTTCCTGCTTCTAATTGGCATAATCATCTATGCAGTCTGGTCAGGAAGTCAGGTTAATTCTGACAGTATCAATAATTGCCATGAGACCCTAACCACTATTAAAAAGCGGGCAACAGAAGGAGATGCCATTGCGCAAGCTACGCTTAACTTCATGCGTAAGAAGATTGGAGACGGCAGTGACAGCAGCCTATTAAAATATATGGCAAATAGTGCAGAGTTAGCGCAAAGAGGCAATACTGAGGCAGATATTCTGAATCAACTATTAGAGGTTGCCTCTGGACAGAGATCATGGGAAGACATAGATAAGCAACCATTAACTAAAGCACTATTACAAAACTCTGATCAAACTAATCCTGAACAACAGTTTCAATTAGGAGTGCTGTATCATCAGATGCACGATTATCCCGAAGCACTAAAATGGTTAGAATTATCCGCCAACCAGGGAAATGCAGAAGCACAAGCCATGCTTGGATTCATGTACCGTGATGGCAAGGGAGTCAAGATTGATTATGCTGAATCACAGAAATGGCTTGAATTGGCTGCAATAAATATTGAAGATACAACAATATGGGCTGAACTTGGAGTATTTTATTTTAATTTTAATGATTACTGTCCCGGAGTCAAAGTTGATCCAGAAAAAGGATATTATTGGATAAATAAAGCAGCTGAAAACAAAAATGCTGGAGCACAATGTATAATGGGTTTGATTAATTTACACGGAGTATATGTTGAACAGGATTATAAAGAGGCGTATCACTGGTTCACCTTATCAGCCGAGAAAAATTATTCCGATGCAACTCTTGACCTCGGCTGGATGTATGAGAATGGGTTTTATGTAAAAAAGGATATACCAAAAGCTTTGGAATACTATAAAACTGGAGCCGAATTAGGAAATTATAATGCATATTATATGATAGGAATAATATATGAAAAAGGCACTGAAGTAGAAAAAGATATACCTAAAGCCAAGGAATATTATCAAAAGGGAGCAGCATTGGGCGATCAAGATGCGATAGATGCCTTGTCTAGACTCTCTACTGATACTGAGAGTCTAGACAAATAGAATCATTTTTTTCTTTCCTTTTCTTTATTAATATGATTTTTACTACTGTCATAACCAATTTTCAGTATTGCGCCCGGTCTCTCTCCAGTTACTTCATTTACCTTTGAGAACGCAAATCCATTGACTTTAATTAAGGCAACCTCTCTAGCCAAGCCAGCTACAATCTCTCCCTCAGTAGCGCCTTCCCGTTTCAGCTGCCTATACTTATCCTGAATCTGCTGAATATTGCCTGCCACCCCAAGCGTAGTCGAAAGACGTGATATCGCCGGCGCGAGCGCAGTCCCCCCGGTAGCGCAGGCCGCAGCGAGCAGTACAATATCCACCGCATTATCCTTGAGAAACCGCGCAACAAAGCGCGCAGTACCAGAGTCAAGGGTGCCAATAGCATTCTCCGCCCCCAGATTTAGCTCAGCGACTATCCTCTGAGCGTCCTCACTCCCCAGCATATCCAGCATCTTAAACCCAGCTATAAAAAACCCGGTATTGATGTACTGAATTAAATTATCTTTTCTTATATGTTCTATGGCATTCTCAGCCGCACGCATCTCAAATTCCACCTTCGGCAGCTTTTCTCTGGCATTACGTTGGAGTATGCGCAGATTTTCTTCATAACTCTTGCCTTTATCAAAATCTTGTCTAAACTGATTGATAGTATCCGAGTCACCAGCAATAATCAAGTCCAATATTCTTTTCTCTTCTTTAGGTATGACTCTGAATTTTACAACGCTAATCTCAAAATTATTACTTTCTCTCACTTTATTCAGAGCTATAAGATATGATATCCCTAGAGCAAATACTTCATTATTTCGGGCATTATAATACTTATATATTATCTCAAATTCCTCAGGATATTGCTCCTGAAGACGTATAAGTACTTCATGTTTATCAGTATCTAATTTAGGATCTTTATATAAATAGAAGTTACTTGTTAAGTCTTTCTCAATTTCATCTTCAGACATAACACTATTATTCGAAAGCATCTTTTTAAATTTATGAATTGTAGCCTCAGACTCGCTATAGGTACTTACGCCATCTGCATCAACACTTGAAAATACTGGCTGACCATAGTTTTTAAGAGACTCTAACATACCAGCAATAGTTTGTTCTGGGTCAAGCTTTTTAATTTTATTTGAGCGTGGCTCAACTTGCTTGCTCGCCTCTTCAGTAATTTTATTGTCAAAACTTTGCTTATATTCTGCCCCCCTTACATCATCCTGCATATTATCCACAAAATTATTTATTTCAGAACGTACCATATTTATTAGCGCTTTTTTCCTCTCCGCTAAAGGAAGTCTCCCTATTAATCTAACTTTTTCAGCAAGTTCAGGATAATCATCGCTATTTGCAAATTTATCACAAATTTCTCGTTTTAATTCATAATGATACGGATATCTCAGCCGCCAGGCACTATCTTCTACCATATGCGAAATTACAATTAATTCTATATTGATACTTTGATTATTACACACAAGAGAATCACTATTTTCATCACTATATCTTTTTTCAAGATCATCATAGATTGGCTCAAAGACATTATTAATACCTATAAAACGCTTAAAATTAATACTCTTAGGATCGCTCTCGGCATTAATTCTAATGACCAGACATTTATCAAATAGTATTTTACTATTTATTGCATCATCAAGATCCATACTTGCAGTTACCTCTGGAAACCAAGTCCCTGCCAATTTATATAAATAACTTATAGGCATATGATTGTTTTTTGCACATTCTTTAACTTTGGCCGTATTCGATTCTGCCAAAGTTATTAAATCACTATATAAATTACTAGAGTAAGTTTTATTATTATAAATATCTGGTAGCATAGCTTGGATCTTCATATTTTGCATTATTGATTTTAGTGCATTCGCCAAATCTTTTGTTTCATTATGAACTTGGTTAAACGAAATAGTATTATTTGCATTATATGACCCAGCATAGGCTTTGAGTCGCTCATACTTTTCTTTATCTTGAGGTGTCAGAGTTTCTCCTCTTTCAAATTTAGAAGACAAAATTTCCATTTGCTGATGAAATTGATATTGCTCCTTTTGACTTGAATTAAAATAAATTTTGCGAGTTTTATCTGATTCCTTAAAATCTGGAATCTCTAGATATACCCCACTATCGCGATCATCTAAACTTTTTCCCTCATTCTTATTTTCACCAGATGGCATAGTTTGTGCTCTCACCAAGTCAGAAGTACCCTCTGATACTTCTTCCGGAAAATCACCCACACCCGCCGTATAACCAGACCCATACTTAACATCTGTGGCAGCAGAGTCATTTCCATCCATTACCCCCAGCTCAGCCTGTACCCTATTTTCAGTTTTTTCTTTTCGCGATCTTGGCGAACGCTCAACCGGTTGCTTTGGCATAGGAAAGCCGTAATCCTTCGAAAGTTCCTCAGGTTTGGCAAATATCCCTGGAAAGTATTGACGGTTGAGTACATCAGCCGCTCGCCGGTGCGCCGCCGAATCCCTAAGCTGTAATGATGGTACCGCAGGTGTCATGTTGACCTTTATATGATCACGGTAAAACAAATCTGGATAGAAAATTTCACCATCGGAAGCCGGATTCGGAGTAAGTACCGAACCATAATTCAACTCAAATAAATCAGACTGCTTACTGGTCTTGGTAGAATTCTGACCCCCAAGTATACTCTCTCCCTGCCCCCCCTCCCCAGTAGACTCAAAACCGAATCCCCCCTGCGAAAAGCCCTGCTCTCGCTCGTTTTCCTCTGTTCCCCCTTGTAAACTCTTGTCAAAAGTAAAATCCCACCCCCCGGCATACTTGTTCTCAACCATAACCACCTCCTGTATTATCCCCCAAATAAGTCGCCTATCGACTTAACAAAAGCATTATACACGCCTTTTAGCGTAATGTCAACATAATTCTTAATCCACATACTCGCACCAACTCCAGCCATCACATTAAGTTATTTGGCGTAAATAAGTTAACTGGCGTAACTTTTTTTAAAAATTCGCCCGACTAAGCCTGTTTTTTACTATAGCCATTACCCTTTTTTCGCCAAAAGCTAATATTTTTGTTGTTTCTCTCTCAACCTCAGCCATCACCTAAAATGATAGCTTAATGTACTTTTCCTGTAGTATCCCTACCCGGCGCCTTGCTCTAAACCTCTGGCTCATCTACAGCGCCACCATGTTATTCGGGATTTAACCTATATAAAATGATTAACTTAATCTAAATATACCATACAAACGCCCAGCTTGGGTAAACTTTCACTCAAGTCTGTTCACCAGCCGCTGCTCCGACCACGTTGCAAGCCAAAAAAAAACGGGGAACCGAGTTCCCCGTTATACATCACAAAAAATTATTGATAAAATTTACGGCAAAAGCGAGAGCCGAAGCGCATTCATCTCGTTTACCTGCTGCACCCCAAAGATTCCTGCCTGTTCTCTAATCTGCGCCGTTGTCATCTCGGTCACACTCCTGGCAATATCGGTATCGGAAATTGCGCTATTGGCCGCAGTAATATTCTCCATAGCCACCTCCAGGCTGTTGGCTGTAGCAGAAAGGGCATTACTCTGATAAGCTCCGAGATCAGCGCGCATACCTGCAACATCCTGGATCGCCTGTTCAACCACTTGTTGCGCAATATCCGGATTTGTCGCTAGCGCCGCACTTCCGCCGGAGAAGAGATCCTGTAAAGAATACTCCTCGCCGTCTACCGTTATTCTTCCCAGGTTTGCCAGAGTCGCGTCCGGGAGGTTGATACTATCCCGCTCGCTCCCCTCAGCCCCGCCTCCAAGCTGGAGTTGCACACCGCCGCCGACCTCTTCCAGCGTAATTCGCCTAGAAGTTGTAGCGTCAACCAGGCTGTCCGCGCTATACCCGCTCTGCGCGACCCCGGTCTCCGCCGCCCCGTCCGCAGTCGGGTTGAACTCAAGCGTTCCAGAGATATTCGCCGTCTCCACACTCACACTAAGTCCATCGCCGGTAAACTCTTCACCATCAACGGTCACTGTCAGATCCTGCCCAGTATCGCTGGCGCTGCTGCCTGCTGCAGCAAAGGCGTCACCAGTAACCTGCTCAACCGCCACGCTCGCCGCGCTGCCATAATCCGCTGATACCAGACGCACCTCGGAAGCCGCATCTGTCGCTACCGCCTCTACCCCGGTCGCCTCAGTCTGTTCATTAATCGCTGCAACCATATCGTCGATAGACGTACCAGCCGCAAAGCTGAAGTCATACGAACCGTCAGCTCCGGTAAGGGTAAACGCCTGATCCGCGGTCAAAGTCGTACTACCACCCCGAAACTTGTCTCCAGCACGGCTTTCTCAGCCTGATCCGCAGTGTCCCCGCTAAAGCTTACCGCCACACCACCCTGCCCACTTGCTTCAGTAGTAAGTTCGATATCGGAAGCCTGCAAATCGAGAATATTCGCCGGATCACCAGAGCTCACCGCTATTGTATCCGGCGGTAAAGACTGCGTACCATTGAGTAGGCTCTTACTGCCATAATTAGTCGTAGAGGCGACCGTATTTACCGATGAGAGCAAGCCGTTCATCTGTTCCTGAAGCGCTCCAATCTGCCCCTCGCCGCTCACCCCGGTGTTACCGGCTGCAACAGTCAAGTTCTTCATCTGCGAGAGCATTGCTGAAATGCCGCTCAAGCCGCCCTCAGCGATAGAGAACATATTATACGCTTCCTGCGTATTCTGATAAGCTCTGGCCATACCGGTCAACTGGCTGTACATCTGAGTAGAAATAACCATACCCGCCGGATCATCCTTAGCGGTATTAATCCTTACGCCAGATGAGATATTACTCATCGCCTTGCTTGATTTTTCAGAAGATTTGTTGAGATTATTGAGAATGCTACCGACACCACTCGAACCAATACCATTCAACATGATATAACCCTCCATAGTATTCGCAGATCTATCCTTAGACCTACATAATAAAATAATACTTCAGTACAGACCTCAGCTCAGCATATCCCCCAGAATTTCAATACCTAAGCCAAATTCTTTATAACCAGAAAATTATCTGACTATAGACCTATCCTATATACTATACTATATCACATTTTATTACACTTGTCAACAATATCTTTAATCTATTCGGTATAAGTTGCTAGCTTATATAGTCACAACTTCAGCGTTCACAAGGATATACCAATCCCCAAGCTTGCCGCATGATATCCATGGTCTCAGCCAGTTCGATTGACTCATCCAGCGGCATGACTGCTGATTCCGTTTCGCCCTTGAGTAATGACTCAGCAACCGCCTCCGCCTCACAGTTATAACCGTTTGACTCAAATGGCAGATCGATTATCTCCTCTTCCCCGACATTGCGTGGGGCGAGATTATTTGCAGCCGGATCAACTCTAAACAGACGGAGCCTACTCCCGCACCACCATGGTGATTCGAGCTTGACCGCTCCTTTAGTTCCATAGATCCAGGCTTCCTGATTAGTCTGCGTCTGAACCGCGCCACTGACATTCGCCAATACCCCATTACCATACTCAAATACTGCCGAAAACTGCTCATCCACCCCGGTGCTGCCGAGGTATGCCGAGCTCTGAATACGCTCAGGCCTACCGAGTACCATAGAACAGAACGCCAGCGGGTATATCCCCACATCCAAGAGCGCTCCCCCGGCAAGTTCCAGAGCCAGAAGACGATGGCTCGGCTCCAACTCCTCCACCCTGAAGCCGAAGTTCGCACTTACCATCCGCACCTCGCCGAGTATCCCCCGTTGCAGAATATCGCGCAAGGCAGTAAGAGTAGGCAAGAAACGGCTCCACATCGCCTCCATCAGAAACACCTCATTCTCTCGTGCCGCACGCACCAGCTTACGTGTGCTCTCAGCATTGACAGTCATAGGTTTCTCACAGAGTACCGCTTTACCGGCATTGAGGCAGGTAAGTGCCGACTCCAGGTGATACGGGTGCGGATTAGCAACATAGATTATATCAATATTCGGGTCAGCTGCTATCTCTGCTTCCGACGCATACGCCTGTTCACCGCCAAATTTCTGCATAAAACTCTGCGCCCGCTCCAAACTACGCGAACAGACCCCATATAATTCACCATTGGCCGCTGCAGCAATACCGGTGGCAAATTTCTCAGCAATCCCGCCCGGAGCAATAATACCCCATCTTATCTTCTCCACCATCTTATTCTCTCCTTATAAAAATTAATTGAACCCCCGAAGAGGTTCAATTCAACTATAATCTACTACAGCTATTAATTATAATCCAATAGCTACCGACTACCAGTCATTTCTCCTACTCAGCTGAATTATTCTCCTGCTCCTGAGCATACTTGCTCAATGCGGCCTCATAACTATCCACCCCTGTAGCCGTAATAAAACTGGCTATACCTTCCTTAACCTTGCTAGTATATGTCGCAATAACGCTCACTGGTTCATTATTTGCAAGAGCGGTATCGATACGGTTATTATAATAATTAATACTATCTAAAGCCGACTTCATGCCGCCACGCTGAGCCGTAATCTCGCTGCGAAACTCATCGTCATAACTCTCAGGAATACTCCCGTTACTCTCTAAAAACACACTTTTAAAGGTGTCATTGATCAACTCCAGATACTTCTGAGCTGCCTCGGTATCATTGAGCAGACTTATCGCTTTATTCAGATACGGTAGAGCAGTATCAAATTCTTCTTTAAGTTTTTCCGGACTATAAGCTGCAGCTTCCAGCTCATAAATTGTACTCGCAAACTCCCGAACCGAACTATACACCTTGCTCTGTGCGCTGGAGTCCAGAGCGATCCCATTCGGATTATCCTGAATCAACTGGTGTACCGAGCCGATAAGCCCTTCAGTAGGGCCGCTATTCTCCGTATCGTCGCTATCATCCTCACTCTCAACCAGTTTGGACGCAATAAATTCATCCGCTCCTATCGGCGCAAAACCGCCAAAGAATTCGTCGATATACTGATGCATGCGCTCCAGTTTTTCCTCCCAGATGGGATCAACCTCGGTACTCCCGGCATCGAGTGGATTCTCTTCATTATAGCTATCCATCTCCTCCTTGAGCGCCTTCATCTTCTGTAGATAATAATCAATTCTACCCCGCAGATCATGCAACTCATTATTTATCTCTGTGCTACCAGAGTCGATAATACTGTAATTCTCATTGGTAAAGGTCGCATCGAAGATCACATTGACCGAATTGAATATCTTTACCGCTGTCGTCGGTTCTTCCAGAAGATCGGTCAACTCGGCAATATACGGCATAACCTGATCATAATACTCCTTCTTCTGCGCCACAGTATTCAGATCGCCAATTGCAGTATTAAAATCAATAACCAAATCTTTAAAATCTGTCTCCCCAGCCGAGCCATAAGTCAATCCAATAGTATTCTCAGTAAGAATTTTAAATAAAGCCTTAATTACTTTATCATCCTCAATATAATACTCCGATTCCGTATTATCAGTATTATCAGTATTATCAGTGTCATCAGTGTCATCAGTGTCATCAGTGTCATCAGTGTCATCAGTGTCATCGGTGTCATCCGTATCATCGACATTCGAGCCATCAGGCAGCTTTATAATACTGTCAAAACCAGTATTGGCAAAATCACCAAGTCCCGGCAAAGAGGAGACAGGGTTATTCTCCGTCCAGTGACTGGGGATACTGCCACCGTTATCCTGGTAATATTCAGAGCTGATAACATACTCCTGATGTACCATATCTACAACCATCCCGGTCGAGAGTTCATATCTTCCCAGATTATTCTCTCCATAATAATCCTGCTGATTATATTGAGAGAACGCCGAGACCCGAGCAAACACCTTTGCCATCTCTTCAATCTCACTGTCACTTATCTCTACAGAGGTAAAGCCAGCGTCTTTGAGCCGCTCATACTCGGTCTTGACCGCATTTATCACATTCTCATAATCATCAAAATACTTATCCGCCCGCGGATCAGCCGGATCATTAATAAAATTAGTACTGTCGATTGAGAAAGCCACCGATTCCCCGCTAGCGGTATAGACACTGAGCGCTATCATACTTCGCGCACTGGCAATACTGCCGCCACTACCGCTATTCTCTAGAGACTTACTGAAGGTATCCAGAAATACCGCCCCCTCAGCCGAACCAATACTTGAAGAACCGGTATAGTATGTCTGCCTATTCTCACCCTCAACCAAACTGGTAATCATATTCTTCCCCTTAAACCTGAGTAATAACTGTTTGAGTAATAATACAATTACTATACCAATAAAAAAACGCTCTACACTCCCGTAATCATTGAGAAAGTGTAAAGCGCTTAACGTCCACAAATTAACTCATTAAATACCATACAAACTATAACTTCTAAGTATGAAAGACATTACATACCGCCATGCCATTTTTGTCATCTGGTCATAACTGATCCTATCAGAAGTTTTAAAGCAACTCCACCTCCCACCCTGCGCAACCTATCCATCCCCTACGGAGAAAACTTCCGGCAATTCATTCTCATTGCATCAAACCAAATACTAAATAATCCTTCCTAAGTAAGCCGTAACCCGCATGATATTTAATCTTTGCAACTATATTTTTAAAGCTTAACCTAGAGTTATGCAAATAGCCTATTTGTTAAGCATTAACTAGATAACTTCGATAATATCCCGGCATTTAAAGGGCTTCTTGATAAAGCCCTTGGCTCCCAAAGCGAGCAGATCGGCAATACTCTGTTCCGACTTATAACCAGAGACAATATATACAACTGCGTCCGGATCCAACTCCATAATCCTCTTGAGTACCTCATCACCCGACATCTGAGGCATAATGTAATCGAGAAAGACCAAGCGTATCTTACTCTTGAATCTGGCGAATAGCTCCAATCCCTGCATACCATTACTGGCGGTGAGCACTCGATATGACTGAGCCGGAATTATATCCTCAAGCAGGATCCGGCTCATCTTATTATCATCAATTACCAGAATATAATCATAATCCTCATCAATTGAACCGACAAGACCTTCAGCGGTATCACTATAATCAACCGGCTCAGCCTCTACCGGCAAGAGAATAGTTACAGCCGTACCCTCCCCTTCAGTACTACGAATATTAATCTCTCCTCCATGGTTCTCAACAATTCCGTAAGCAGCAGCCAAACTCATACCGCCCCCCAAACTTAGATCCTTGGTAGTGAAGAAAGGCTCAAATACCCGATCAATATTCTCCTGCGGGATCCCCACTCCATTATCAGAGACTCTAATCTGAACATAACCACTACCCTTGAGTTTATTGAGTTTAAACCCACTCTCTATTTCAGTATCAGCCGAACTGGCGATATCAAAGATCAGCTCCCCATGTTCCTGTTTACTCATTGCCTCCACTGCATTCATCACCACCGTATTCACCACATTCTCAATCTGACTATAATCACCGACAATAATCGGCTCTTCAACTGTAATATTGACAACAACCTCGATATACGGATATTTCTCCAGAACATTATTCTTTGCCGCTTGGATAATCTCGAGAACATTTATTCTGCTTACCTGATACTTGCCCTTACCGACAAAGGCCAGCAAATTACTGATCTGAATCGCACAACGTTCTCCACACTCGGTAATTAGATCAGCCAGACTCATAATGCCAGCATCGACAGTACGATCTTTTATCAGATCCGCAAAACCCATAATCCCATTGAGCTGATTGTTAAAATCATGAGCTATACCCCCGGCCAACAGACCGAGCAATTGATTCTTTTCAGCTTTGGCCAACCTCTCCTGCGCCCGGGTAAGCGCCTCCTGTTTATAGATTATCCGCAACTGATTATAGACTCTGGAGAGTAATACTGTAGGTGAAAAAGGTTTAGAGATATAGTCATAACCACCCGCGGCAAAGCCTTGCTGCAAGGTCTCATCATCAATCTTCGCCGTAAGGAATATCACTGCTATATGCATAGTAGCGACATTTGCCTTCAACCGTTTACAGGTCTCAATACCGTCCATTTCCGGCATCATAATGTCGAGAAGAATAATATCCGGCTGCTCACTCTCGGCAATACTCAGGCATTCCACGCCTGATTCTGCATAGAGCAGAGTAAAACCATCGGGTGCCAAAACCGAGGCCGCAACCTCGATATTATCTGTTTTATCATCGACGATAAGAAGCTTAATTTTGGTATTATTACCGCGAATAGTCTCAAATACTGGGCATTTCATCTCAAACCTCATCTTTTAAAAACTGCTTAACAATATACATAATATCCGGAAGCTTGAATGTCGCAACATTCCGCTGCAATCTATTTGCAATATTAATCAGAGTCTCATCCTCTTCTTCTTCAGCAAATTCCAGCAACCTCTGCGCCACCCGCTGCGCATCATCAATCACAATTCCATGAGACATTGCGGCAAACACCGAACCAAACTCCTCCAGAACCTTCTTCCGAACCGAAGCAGCCAGATCTTCAACCCTGCTCTCCCGCACAATACTTACTGTCTCTGTATTATCCGTAAAACTCGCGCGCGCTACAATAAATTTCCCGATAACCTCTGAAAACGCCTCTAGGGTAATCGGCTTGATTATTACCGCATTATATAATGAAGTATCGAAATGCTCATCCGGCTCGGAGTAGCCGGTCAAAGCTATTATCGCAATATTCTTCTTCCGCACACTCTCCAGCATCTTGCCATACAGCAGCATATCGCGCTCCTCCACTAACAAGACACTGGTCAGCACCAGAGAAAAATCCTCTTCCACGAGCAGCTCTAAAGCATCCCCCACAAAACTGGTCGTCTCAACCCTGAGCCCCATGGTTGTAAGCATACTTGCAATTATAGTCAGATCATTCTGATTATTACTGACCAGGAGGACACTCTGCTTATCAAAGATATTAATACTTCCAACCGTAGACGAAGCCTTCTCGTCTCTGTGCATAGTAGTATACTCTACATTATTCAGCACAATAATAAACTCACTGCCCTCACCCACAGCGCTCTTCAAGCGTATCTCCCCATCCATAAGCTCTACCAGCCTCTTGGATATACTCAGCCCCAACCCTGTCCCCTCATATCTACGAGTACTACTGCTTTCATGCTGCTCAAAAGACTCGAATACCCGGCTTTGAGCCTGCTTGGGAATACCAATACCACTATCTTTTACCGCTATACGGAGTTCACCGGAGGTTTTAGTACTATACTGTTTATAGGCTGTGCTCACCTCAATACTGCCAGTACTGGTAAACTTAACCGCATTGCCAATAACATTGATAAGCACTTGGCGCACTCTTACTTTATCCAGAATAAGAGCCAGATTACTTGAATATTCCTTGATATCCAGCGTCAAGTTCTTCATCCTGGCCTTGACCTCGAAAATTGCCCTCATCTCCTCCAATAATTCACTCAGATTGAGCGGTGCAAGGCTCAACGTAAGTTTATCAGCCTCCATTCTTGAGAAATCCAGAACATTATTGATCAGACTGAGAAGACCGGTTGCAGCGGTATGAATAGATCCTGCAGAGGATGCCGACTTAGCATCAAGCTTCTCATACTGCAATAACCCACTAAAACCGATTATCGCATTGAGGGGTGTGCGTATCTCATGCGTAATCGTCGAGAGAAAGGTACTCTTGGCCTTGCTTGCCATCTCAGCTCGTTCATAAGCCTCTTTAAGACTGAGCTGAATATCCCTGAACTCCGAGACATCAGCAAAGGTCTTTACCAGAGAGGTTACCTGCTGCTGCTCATTCCTGATCGGATTGAGCGATACATAGAGTTCCTTGCCATTATAGCTCAGTGATTCGGTAAACTCCTCCGACAAACCTTGTATTACCTCCACGGTATTACTGGTAACATCCGGTTTAGCGCTACCGTAAACGATATAATTATACTCCTTCGATAAGGGAACCAGTTCGCTGCAATCAAATATCTTATAAGTGGATTCATTCGCCCAGATTATCTCCAAATTCTTATTGATATATACCACCGCCTCCTGAATACTACTCAAGATCAGTTTTTTCTGCTCCTCACTGGCTTTGAGCTCCTTCTGCACATAATTTAATTCGGTAATATCAAGAATACACCCGGTGCTGCCTATCCATTCTCCAGCCTCAGAAAATTTATTATTGGCAAATACCTCAACTATTTTCGCCTCTCCAGCTTTTTCTATGCGTAGCTCTATCGCAAATTTAGCGAGTTGTTCACTTCTAACCTGCTCCTGATACGCCTCCAGCCTCTCTCTATCCTCCTTGACTACATTTACCATCAACTCCTGAATAGTGATGAAACCACTCCTGAAAACATCAAGCATAAAGAGTTCCGCACTGAGTTTATCACAGATCATCTCCCCAGTCTTGGGCTGGTACTCGTAATACAGCAGCTTTGCCAGATCATATGCCTGTTCCAGCCGTTCCCGCGCTACATTTTCTGCCTGGACAATATCGGTAACATCAATCCTAACCCCGAGCACACTCGTAAGTTCATTCTGCGCATTCAATTCTGCAGATATATCCACCCGGTTATAACGTATTACCCCATTATCACTGGATTTATAGCTAACCCTAAAGTAATTTACCTGGCGTTCAAGTAAGCGCTCCCACAGCTCATTGAGCTCTGCAAAATCCTCCTCCACAATATCCACAATGATATCATGGAGATTAAAGTTCTTATCAATAAAGAGGTGTGTCTCTTTCCTACCCCCACCAATAACCACCTTTTTGGTCTTGAGATTATAGACAAAATATGATACTCCAGCCAATTTAATTACATTGCCAAGTATCGTCTTGGTCTGGGTCAACTGCTTGCGATAAGCAGCTTCAGAACTGATATCCTTGAGCACAATTACCGCCCCGAGAATCTCGGCAGTCGAGGTATTGAGAATAGGCGTGGTTATAGCAGTTACCGGTATCTGGTTCTGCCGTTGCTCGACCAATAGAAGATTATGCTGAATATCTACCGTCTTTTTCTCATTTAGCGAGGTAATGACCGGATTCTCTATCTCCTGCATTTTGGTTGCATTTATTAATTTAAAGATATCCTGTGTTTGATGGCCAAGTGCATTCTTCTCACTACATTGGAGCAGCTCTTCCGCTGCCAGATTCAACTGCACTATTCGGCCTGAAATATCTGTAGCGATCACCCCATCACCGATAGAGTGCATTGTCGCCTTGAGCCAGGCTCTCTCCTCTAAAAGATTCTTCTCAGAAATATGCAGCTTGAGATAGGCTTTTCTGGTTGTATAGACCCAGAGAGCCAGAAGAATAGTAAGAATTCCCAGAGCCCATGGACCAACCATAACCAAAACTTTACCAAAAGGAAGCGGTGAGCTCTGCTCAACATAATATTTCTCAAGTAATGCCGAGATATCTGCGCGCGGCATGACTAATATACACTTATTGATAATACTACTACTGATTGCACTGTCTTCAGCAGATAAAATACCCAGAGAAAAGTGTAAAAAGCAATCATACTGCAAGTTATACACCAACTTGGCATACTTCGGATTAATCCTATAAGACTCCCCATTTAACTCTGAGATAAAAGCAATATCCAGACTACCAGCCTGCACCTGCTGCAAAGCTTGCTGAGGCGTATCAACCAGTATTATCTGGCTATACTTGTACTTCAACTGCAAATAACGGTAAAGACTACCGTAACCTGCCGGTACGCCGATATTGCTCTTGCCGTCTCCAGGATAGTCGGTACTCTCCCTACTGACCGCCATTACCGGTATTTTAAGATAAGGCAGGGTACTCTTGCTCACCCCGCTCTCTCGTCCCATGGAAAAACTGAGAGCTTCCACTCCATACGTCTGCACAAGCTCCTGCTCACTACTCCCAGGCGGAACCTCGACAAATTCAGGTGTAAGCTCAATAGATAATAAGATACTCCGAAGAATCTCGGGCAATAACCCTTCTACCACACCATTATTATTCCAATTCTGAAGTAAGCCGTAATTACCAGCACAACCTATAATCAACTTCTTATGTTTACGAATCCAGGTCAATTCTTCCGGGGTAAAAATAGGATATATCCGGCTCTGAAATTTATTATAATAAGCAAATACATTATAGAGATTTTCAAAACCGAGCTTATTTATCTCTGCGTTCAGAAACTCAATTTCAGCGACTTGTTGTTTATCCAATTCAGCATTGCTAAATAAGGCCGGAGCTAATTTTATCTTGGTCTCACAGAACCTGTTCTTTTTGAATCGCTGAGTAGTGCTGAGACCACTGAGCATTTGCGCTGCAACCATATCCTCCATAAAGAAGGCATCAAAATCACCACTATCCAGACTCTCCAGCAAACCCTGCCGGTTCTTATAGATCACCAGAGTAACCCCAGGTATCATCTGGGTTAAAAAATCCCGAAAAGAACAGTTCTTGACTAGCGCTACCCGTTTATTGCTATAACCACGCCATTCATACTGCGGAAGATCATCGCGGGACGCATAGATAGAGGCCGTTGTAACCAAGAATGGAGATATCTTATCAGCACCGTACATCTGCCTTTCAGTCGTGATTACCTCACTCCTGCCACCCACTACAGGATAGAACGCCTCCTCTTCGACGCTACCCTTGTCATAGCTATCCAAAACTTGAAATTCAATATCTATACCGCTATTATGCGCTATAACTCGCCAGATATCGATCAGCGCTCCAGCAAGCTTGCCCTCAGCCGTCCGCCGTACCCAGGGCGACTCCTCGGTATAGAGTACTCGAAGCTTACGCGCTCCAAACAACTTGCCCTGCGCCAAGGTCTCCGGCTTGCAGCAAAATTTAACATTAGCCCCCAGCACAGCATAATCTGCCGCAAAATGCTGCATAACCTTCCAATTAATAACCGTAGAATTACTATTTAAAATACTAATACTAATATCAGAAGCTTGCAATTTACCAGAAAGAATGTCAGGAGCGATATAATTACTGATTATCCGATATATTTCCGCTACATCTGGAATCACCCCGCCCAGAGCTCCAAGCTTGATAAACGCCTGTTTATTGGTAAACACCGGTATGCTATATTCACTCAAGACCTTGCCTAGTAATTTGAGTTTCTGCTCCTGCCCTACCGCTCCAATCCCCCATGAATCAATAAAGACACAACAATTATTCGGAAGAGATTCAATCCGACCTAAAAATTCAGAATCACTTACCCGGTCTTCATTGAGATAAATTGCCGAGAGCCTGGTATACTTGCGCATCTCCTCTTTGATAATTCTTCTAGTCGCAGCTCCCTGCTCAGAATTATCCGTAATAACCGCTACATACTCCAATTCCGGGAACAGGCTTAATGCCAACTCAAGATTATCCCGGATCAAGGGCTTGCTCTCTATGCCACTGAGATTAGCATATTTTAGCTTGTCAAAATTATTGGCATCATAGATAATTACCGGTGAATTTCCGAGCGGGGCGGCTCCAAGTTCATAGATAGTATGTAACGCACTATTACCTTTGGAGATTATCAGATCAAAGTACCCGCACGGATACTGTGAGAGCAGCATATTAAGCCGCTCCAGGCGGTACCCCTCACTCGTAATGCGCTTGGAATCCAGAGTAATAATCGTTATTTCAATATTATGGTTGAATTTTTTAAGCTCAGCGATCAGCTGATCAAGATCATTATCATCAAAACTGTCCCCCAAATGCGCCGAATCCACCACCAGAATATTCTTACTCGCTGCATTCGCCAAGATATCTTCAGCAACTGAGCTAACATGCGCCAGGATCAAAAACAGAGCAAACCACCCACAGAACCACCACCAAACTCGCACCGAGTTTATAACTCTCGCCACCCTGCTTATACGGAGTTCACCGTCCTGCATAAAGCCTCCTTATGCCTGCATTATACACTATACAGCTAGAGACAGATATTTTTTATCTGATTTTCCCGGCACATAAAGCCAGTAACTGCTCAGCATCGATTATCTGCACGCCCAGACTCTCAGCCTTGCTCAACTTTGATCCTGCCTTATCTCCGGCAACCAGATAATCTGTAGACTTTGAGACTGCGCTGGCAACTCTACCCCCTGCCGCCTCAATTAGACTCTTTGCCTCACTCCGCCCCATACCCGGCAGCGTGCCAGTGATCACAAAGGATTTCCCACTCAAAATTAGCGCACCCGCAGCGCCAGCTGTCTCACTCTCAGTACTCACTCCCGCCTGCATAAGACGCTCCAAAATCAACCGGTTGGCATTATTCTGTAGAAAAGCCACCAACGACCTTGCCACCACCTCACCCAGAGTCCGTTTCACATCCGAAGTTCCAAGTTCAACTCCAGCCAGCTCAGATTCACTGGCAGCCAACAGCTTAGTCACATCATCGGCAAAAGCCTTAACCACCGCCTCACGCTTCTTCACCCCAAAACCTGAGAGATTGAGACGTTCCAGTTTTTTCTCCAGAGTCTGCCCAGGTTTGAGCATAAGCTCCCTAGCATTCTCGGTTCTAAGCATGCCATACAACTGTTTCGCCGCCTTAGTGCCAAGCGTGCGATAAGAGAAGGTCTCGCCTGCGCTAAGTCCGGAAATTTCAGTTACGTCTGCAGTATAAAGTCTAGTCAGGCTCGTAAAATGGCTTGCAATTATTCTAGCCGCAGTCTCCCCAAGCTGCTCAATTGCCAAAGCCGCCAGAAGCCGCTCCAAACCCCTAGCCTTAGACGCTTCAATCGCCGCTAACATATTCTCAGCATTCTTATACTCCGGCGGCACATACTCTTTTCTTCCCGCTACCACCAACTGAGCATTCCACATACTACGTAATTCCTGTAGTTCACAGCCTTCAAGCGCATTAGTATTCCCCGCCTTTTCGTTTCGGTTCAAATTCTCAAGCAACTTCTTGCGTTCGGTATCCTCCCAGAGTTCACGCAAATCCGCAAAGCTTAGAGCATAAATATCAGCCACATCATGGAGCTTTCCGCGCTCAATCAGACTATCAATAACCGCCGGCCCAAAACCTTCAATATCCATTGCCGCCCGTGAAACAAAGTGCAAGAGCCGCGCTCTGAGCTGCGCCGGACAGGATATATTCTGGCAATAATACGCCACTTTACCCTCTGCCTGCGCCACCTCACTCCCGCAAGCGGGGCAGGTCGCAGGCATCTCAAACTCTATCTCCTCCCCCGTCCGCGCGGCATGCAGACTCCTGGCCACCTGGGGAATAATTTCTCCCGCCTTCTCGATAAGCACCCGGTCACCAATGCGAATATCCTTCTGCCGAATATTATCCAGGTTATGCAGTGTAGCATGCGACACCGTCGAACCGGAGACAAATACCGGTTCCAAATCAGCAACCGGCGTAAGCGTTCCAAATTTTCCTACCTGAAGACGGATATCTATAATCCGCGTCTCTTCCTGCTCCGGTTCAAACTTGAAGGCAATCGCCCAATTCGGACTCTTGGCATCCTCTCCCAGACGCTCCTGCATCTGCAGATCATCGACCTTGATCACCATACCATCGGTATCATAACTCAAATCCCGTCGCAATTGCTCAAGCTCATCCTTGCGGGAAATTACCTCGCTATAATTCTTACACACCCGGCGCAAAGGGTTGACCGCAAACCCCAGCTTCTCTAGTTCAACCAGCGCTTCCGCCTGTGTCTGAACCCCCAAAACCTCCGGCGAAGGCGTTGAATACGCCCATAAACTTAATTTCGACCTTCTAATCTGCTCAAGCTTCTCCTGATATCGCTGCTGCTCGGCAGCAGTCTTCCGCTTCAATTCCTGCACCGAGAGCATTTTGGTCTTGAGTGCTCCGGCAGCGGCATTACGCGGATTGGCAAAGATCCTTTCATCACCGCGCTGCTCCTGCAGACTGACGATCTCCTTGAAAGCCAGACGCGGCATGTAGACCTCACCCCGCACCTCAAGCCTGGCCGGAACCGCAGCGGCAGCCGACTCCTCACCAGCAAACAAACCGCCGTTTGACGCTAAATCCGGCTGCGCCCCAAGCTCCCGGGGCAACTCCACATACTCCAGTACCGCCGTCACATCCTCTCCAATCAGCCCATTCCCTCTGGTCGCTCCCCGAACCAATTTTCCATTCTCATAAATCAGCGATAACGCCAGGCCATCGATCTTCATCTCAGTCATATAAGCCAGTTCACTCCCAGCAAGAGACTCACAGCGCTTGACAAACTTCTGAATTCCTGCCTCATCATAGCAATTGGAGATACTCATCATCTTCGGATTATGTCGAACCAGCCCTCCCGCACCAGCATCCACCTCGGCGCCGACCTTCTGAGACGGAGAGTCAGGAGTGACAAGCTCGGGGTACTCCTGCTCCAGCTCCAACAACCGCTCCATCAGCGCATCATATTCACGATCCGCTATCTCCGGCGCGGCCTCGTTATAATAGAGCTGATTATGCCGTTTCAGCGTCTCTACCAGCTCCAGATAATCCTTACGGGTATTTACATCCATATATTTCTCTACAACATACTTTTCTGCAATAAAAAAAGCCCCCGGGATTAAGCATACCCACTATTTACTTTTGACTACCGTTTGAGAGAGAGAGAGAAATGACAGTAAAAATAAAGTTGTGTCTATACTAAATTACCGAGGGCTAAAAACCATAATAATCAGCACTTTTTTCAGATTAAGACAGTTACATTTCAGCAAGCTTACGCTGGAGTGCGACATCCTTGGCTACCACCTTCTGCTTCATATCTTTGCGATGCTTGAGCAGCTTCTCCTTGATATCTGCGTATTTTCCCGCCATTATCTGTAACGCCAATAACGCTGCATTTGTCCCTCCAGCGCTGCCTACCGCCACGGTAGCCACCGGTATTCCTGCTGGCATCTGTACCATAGAGAGCAGACTGTCGAATCCAGACAACGCTGTTCCAGCGATCGGCACACCAATTACGGGTAATACGGTATGACCGGCGATTACCCCTGCCAGATGCGCCGCCCCTCCGGCTGCTGCAATGATAACCTCAATGCCCCGTTCCTCTGCCGTGGTTGTCCACTCCAGCACTTG
This sequence comes from Planctomycetota bacterium, assembly GCA_963556115.3. Classification (GTDB taxonomy): domain Bacteria; phylum Planctomycetota; class SZUA-567; order SZUA-567; family SZUA-567. The sequence continues at coordinate 80,150 of CAUVYI020000014.1, forward strand.
AGCCGGCGTCCGATGCGCACTCGCCACCTTGACCTCAAATTCCACACCAAATTCTTTGAGCGTTACTATCGCCCCTTCCAGCTTGGGCAGATCCGAATCACTACCCATGATAATGCCAATCTTCTTTTCAGCCATATATACTCCCGTTATCCCTTTCTCTATCAATAATCATACTCCGAAAAAGCAATACTTTTATACTACTACTCTTTATCCTTTGTCGCAAGCTCAAAACCGCTCTCACCCTCAACAATACAGACCGCTGTCACCGGATTGGTAAAGTTAGCAAACTCACACTCACCTAAGACAAAAGCACAAGCTTCTGTAGCGGTATTCGCAGTAAATTCACTGTTGTTATGCCGGTTCGGCACATTACGTTCATAGGTCGAGACATACAAGCACATCCCTGGTTCCAGGGTAAATTCACGCACATCCATACCGTCCTTACGGATAATCCCCAGCCAACCCCGGTCAGACCCCTTCTCAACCACCGCCACAATGCGCGGCGTGTTGTAATCGTCTTTTTCATAGTCCATCACCGCCAGTGAGTAGATAAGCGCATCCCGGATATTCATCCCGCTGCGGAGCTTATCCACGATCGGATCGGTCTGACTGCCGTTACTCACCACCGCGATATCGCCAACAATAGCCGCACAGTTATACGCAATATACGGATTTTTAAAGATATCCCCTTCATGCCCCTCTTTCGGCACAATACTCACATAATCCTGCGTTACCTGAGCTCTGCGGTTGGGAAAACTCCTAGAAGAGACCCTGTACATAGCCGCAAGCTTGCCTGCAGCAGTCATACCGATAGCCACAATTCTACCGAGATAAATCTCACTCATACTCATCCTTTCTCTCTAATAATCCAGGTTCACCACCACAGCACACCTGAAACACTATATACTATTCAACTGATAAAATCTAGCAATTACCGATATATGATAATCTTAAGTATCTATACCAAAGCAGCAAAGACCTCTTTCTGCGCCAACAGTGTCGCCTCAAAATCATCAATGCTATGCGCCGTGGAGATGAAGTTCGCCTCATACTGCGCCGGCGGCAGATATATGCCCCGCTCCAGCATACCCCTGAAGTACGCACCGAACATCGCCGTATCGGCAGACATCGCCTCGTCATAACTATTCACCGACTCAACCCCAAAGAACAGGGTAAACGCACTGCCAACCCGGTTGATACAGGCCTTTATCCCGGCCTCAGCGATATTCTCCTCCATAATCGCAGTTAGCGCCTGACACATCTTGGCCAATTCTGTATATGGCTTGTCACGCCTGAGTATCTCCAGCATCCGTACTCCGGCAGCACAGGCCAGCGGATTACCCGATAAGGTACCTGCCTGATATACCTGACCCAGTGGACTAATCTGCTCCATAAGTTCACGTCTACCGCCATATGCCCCTACCGGCAACCCACCACCGATAATTTTCCCGAGAGTAGTCAGATCCGGAGTCACCCCATACATCTCGGTCGCGCCGCCGAGCCCAAGTCTGAATCCGGTAATCACCTCATCAAAGATCAGTAGCGCCCCATACTTGTCGCACTCCTGCCGGAGTCCGGCAAGAAAGCCCTCCACCGGAGGAATAAGCCCCATATTTCCGGCAACCGGCTCGACTATAACCGCCGCTATTTCGCCCAAATTCAGCTCAAAACACTCCTTTACACTTACAATACTATTATAATCCGCGAGTAGGGTATCCCCGGCAGCACCACGGGTAACCCCAGGACTTGACGGACTGCCCTGAGTCAACGCCCCACTACCCGCACTGATAAGGAATGAATCCGCATGCCCATGATAACACCCTTTGAACTTGATTACCTTCTCCCGACCAGTCGCCGCTCGCGCCAGGCGCAGAGCCGACATTGTCGCCTCCGTACCCGAATTTACCAGACGGAGCATCTCAACTGCCGGCATACTCTGGCTTATCAACTCTGCCAATACTACTTCATTCTTATGATTAGCGCCAAAACTAGTCCCCTTGACCGCAGCTTCGGTTATGGTGCTGGTTATCTCCATATTTGCATGCCCCAAAATAAGCGGACCCCAGCTCATCATATAATCAATATATTCCCGTCCCTCAACCGAATAGAGCTTAGAGCCGCTCGCATGCTCAATATATACCGGTTCAGCCCCCACCGCATTAAAGGCTCGCACCGGAGAATTCACTCCTCCCGGCATCAAATTCCCAGCTTGAGAGAATAATTCCGCACTACTTTCAGCCCCTACAACCATACCAACCACCTTCCCTCTTTCATATATTATTCGATAAGCCCCTGGCTACAGCATTCAGTTGCAGTTATACCATAGTATTCTATATTTATCAATAGCTTACAACTTGATTTGCAGAGTAAAAAAACATATCCTTATAGTATTATGACTAACCAAAAATCAAATAATGGCATATGTTACCTTGTCGGTGCCGGTCCTGGTGATCCAGGGCTGTTGACCCTCAAAGCTGTAGAGTGCCTGAAAAAATCTACTGTTGTCTACTATGACTACCTCGCTTCTCAGGAAGTGCTCAACTTTGCCCCGACTTCAGCCAAGCTGATCTATGTCGGCAAATCAGCCGGCCAGCATGCAATGCCTCAAGCTGCGATCAATTCCAGACTTATCAAGTCGGTAGCTGCCGGCGAGATAGTCACCCGGCTCAAAGGGGGAGACCCCTTTGTCTTCGGGCGTGGAGGTGAGGAAGCGCTCGCCTTGCAGGAAGCTGGTCTACGCTTCGAAATTATACCCGGTATCAGCTCCGGCATCGCCGCAGCCGCCTATGCCGGTATTCCAGTTACACACCGCGCCCTGGCGACCATGGTCACCTTCGTTACCGGCCATGAGACCCCAGAGAAAGACGAACCCCAGACCGACTGGGAAGCTCTCGCCCGCACCAGTGGAACCATCTGCGTGTATATGGGTATGAAGAATCTCGACTCTATCTGCAAGCGCTTGATCCAGGGTGGCAGAGAACCGAATGAACAGGTAGCGGTTGTCTACCGGGGGACCAGTAGCGCCCAGAAAACCCTGACCGGAACGCTTGAGGATATCAGCGATAAGGTAGAAGCCGCCGGGATGACCCCGCCGGCCATGATCATCATCGGCAAGGTAGTAAATCTGCGCCAGAATATCGCCTGGTTTGAACATAGTCCCCTCTTTGGCAAGCGGATCCTGGTCACCCGCGCCCGGGAACAGGCAAGCCAGCTCAGTGACCGGCTCCGAGCCTACGGCGCCACCATTATCGAGATCCCGGCACTCAAGATAATCCCGATGGAGTACCACGCTTCCACCCAGACCGAACAGGCAATCACCAACGGCATAGTCAAGATAGCCTATATGCGTCAGACCAATCCAACCCTGCTCTCAATGATCCAGGACAAACCTATGGCTCTGGATTTTCCTGATCTTAACGATCTACTCAAAGACTGTGATGAATTGACCAGAGGTATCGCCATGCTGGTTGCCAACAAGCATGAATGGGCGATCTTCACCAGCGTCAACAGCGTCGAACATACCTTCGAACGCATCAAACTCCTCGGGCTTGATACCCGAATCTTTGTTGGCAAGGAGGTTGCCGCCATTGGCTCGGCTACCGCCGAAGCACTCCTCAAGTATGGAATACGCGCCGACCTCGTGCCAGAGATCTTCACTGGCGAAGCACTCCTGCAAGCGCTCATCTCCCGGGATATCTCCAAGCTGAAGATCATTATGTTCAGAGCCTCCAACGCCAGAGCCATGCTCCGAGAAGAACTGCACAAACTTGGCTGCGAGGTAGATGATATCACCGCCTACCGAGTGGGTAAAGCCCCACTCAGCCCAGAGCACCAGCAGATACTTGAGCACGGCGAATATGATATCGCCACCTTTGCTTCTTCGGCTACAGTCCGAAACTTCCTGGAGATGTCGGGCAGCGGGATAGCAGAGATTTTAGCAAAGAATACCCAGCCTAAATTCATCAGTATCGGTCCGATTACCTCCGAGACACTCTGTGAATGCTCTATCCCGGTCAGCGCCGAAGCCAAAGAAGCGACAATTGAAGCACTGGTGGAGACAATCATTGAGATTGTCGGCACAACTGACTGAACACCTGTTACCAAAGAGAGAATAAATATATGGATCTAACAATTATTATTATCATTGCCGTACTTCTTATTGGCATGAAGATCATAAGCACTATCTGGAAATCCGGACTGAAAGAAGCGGACGAATACCAACGTCTTACCTCCGACCCAGAGTTTAGAGATGCCAGATTAAATGAGTGCCTGGCAGCACTCCAAACCGCTACGGCTAAAAAACCAGAACTTACCTACAAAATAGCCAGAATCTATATGCTCGCTAACGCCTATGACCAGGCTAGCAATTACTTCAAAGAATACACCAAGCTGGAACCGAATGAAGCCGAAGGTTTTGCCGAACTCGCCGAAGCGCTGATTCTACAGCAGAAAGTGGACGAAGCAAAGAGCGCGATTGCACAGGCGATATTTCTGGAACCGGAATATGCCGAATACCGCCTGAGCCAGTTGCGAATTGGTCTGCGAGCAGGTGATAGCACTTATGCCGAGGCAGCCGCCAACGCCTGGATTAAATTGGATGCCGCCAGAGTAAAACTCAATAAACGCCCACACCGCTGGTCTCCGATGTATCAGATCGGCCCCAAAGAAGCGACTCCAGATGCTGCCATCAAGCCATACTCGGTAGCTCTCCTGCACCTCAAGCATGAGACCTCGGCCGCCCAAGAGCTGATCGATAATATGAATGAGATTGAAAGAAATTACTTTTATACCCTGCTCGAAGAAGATGAACTATTCACCGGACTCAAGGAGCAATATGACGCTTAAAGACCTGCGACTCATCTTCCAACCCGAGTCTACGGGTCAACCCTCACTCACTGCACCCAGGCGTATCGCCGTACTCATGAGCGGCGGGGTAGATAGCAGTGTCACCGCCCTCAAGCTGTTGGATGAGGGCTGGGAGGTTGTCGGGGTAAACATGCGTATTCCGCTTGCCTGCGGCGGTGGAAATGTTGAATGCCAGGGGGTCACCGAGACTGCAAAGAAACTACATGTTCCGCTCTACCAGATAGATCTTAGCACCACCTTCCAGCATGAAGTAATCGACCGCTTCGAAGCCGAATACCGCCGGGGTCGCACTCCCAATCCCTGTTGTGATTGTAACCGGCGTCTCAAATTTACCCTTGTTTGGGATGCTATTGAACAGGAACTGGGAATAAACAATCTTGCGACCGGCCATTACGCCAGGGTTATACGAAGTGCTGGCAGAGCATTACTCGCCCGCGGCAATGATAACGACAAGGATCAGAGTTACTTCATTTACGGGATACCTGCAGACCGCTTGCAACACTTTTACCTGCCGCTGGGGGATATAAATAAAGACGAAACCAGAGCCTTAGCCCGTAGAGCCGGGTTGAGTGTCGCCGAGAAGGCCGAGAGCATGGAGCTCTGCTTTGCCGGCGGCGGCGATTACCGCCAAGCCTTCTCTAGTAATGAAACAGACATCGAGGGTAATTTCATCGACACCAACTTTAAAGTCATTGGCAGACACAAAGGAATCAAACATTACACCGTGGGTCAGCGCAAACTCGGCATGTCTTTCGGGCCTGAACCGAGTTATGCGCTCAGGGTAATCCCCGAGACCAATGAAGTAATGATCGGTACGCGTCAGGATGCCTATAAGCAGGCACTAAGCGCCAAACTCATCAGCATCCATCAATCGGATAAAATCTTTCCCGGAAGTACACTTCGCGGTAAGATCCGTTCCGCCGGAAGACTTACCGAATGCAGTATAACCCGGCTTGAGCAAGATAATATCAGCGTTACATTTACCCAAGAGCTGTTCGCCCCAACCCCGGGTCAGCATCTGGTCTTATATCATACCGACGATACCGTAGTCGCCGGCGGCACCATAACCTGAAAAACTTTTAGACGCCTGAATACTGAGAGATAATAATGCACAAATTCAGAGTATACATCCTAATTCTTTTTATTATTCATTTACTTATTAACAGTTCGGCAGATGCCGATACAACCAGCACTACCCCTGCAGCCACTGAATTTCTAGACGGCAATTATACCGCATTATTTGACCGCTGTCTAACCCTGGCCGCAAATGATCCAACCGCCGCCTACCTGCCGCTGCTTATCGCCGAAAAGATCAATAGACAATTCCTTGCCGACAACTCTATCGGCAACCGCAGGCTCCTCGATCTTGCTGGCGTTACCGACCTCCCGCCGCTATGTCGTTATCTGGTAAAAGAGCTACTAGCACGCAACTACGCCGCTGCAGGTAAGGAATACCAAGCGTCTAACCTTAGAGCAGAGAATGGGATAATCCCTTCTTGGCGTATCGCCGGAGCCTTTGGCGAACATGATACCGCCTCCTTTTATCAGGTCTTCCCCCCAGAACGCGGAATAGACTTCTCTATTTTTATGCCGGGTCTGGGTAAAGACGTTACCTGGCGCCTACTGGGCGAGAATATCTGCCTCAATAATTTCATTCCATATAAATGGATGACCCCACAACACGGAGTATTATATCTTTATACTCAGTTCAAACTGGATGTCCCGCAACGTATTATTTTAGAGAAAGAAGGGAGCGGTGTATTCTCCTTCTGGGTTGACGGCATCGCAGCCGGCGGTACAGACTATACCGAGACCGACCCGAGTATCAACTGCCTCTTTCGCAGCCCCACCCCTCTCGCTGCCGGCTGGCACCGCCTCCTGATCAAACTCAGCACCAGAAATTATGACACCCCGGAGATCTTCAGGCTCCTGGATGCAGATTTCAAGCCTATAGAGAATATAAGATATGACCTCAAAGAGCTCCACGGCAAGAATAGCTTCGGTAAAGAAGAATGGCAGAGAGTAGAACAACCACTTATCGACGACTATACACCTGCTGAAAAAGCCCTCTTCTATCAATATCTGCAACAATATGATCAAGCTTTACAACTCTGGGATGAAGCTATCGCGGCTGATCCTGATGATCCAGTTCTCCATCTCCATTACGCCACCTGCGCCGCTCAGGCAAGCGCTATCCTCCCCGGACCCCTACGCAGCTCGATTATACGGCGCGAAGCCCTCAAGACGCTGGAACTTGAACCCCAAGCCATAAGCGCCCTGATCATCCTAGGCGATCATGAACGTCAGAATAACCGCATCAATCAGGCAAACGCCTACTACCAGCGCGCCCTTGAGCTCAACCCGACAGCCCTTATCGCCCACACCCTACGCTTACGTATGGCGATCAATAACGCCTGGAATCCCGAAATACACGACTGGCTCCCACAGTTGGAAAGACTCTACCCCCAAAGCTATATCGCCTCGCTACTCACTGGCATCTATTTCAACAGTAGCGGACAGATCAAGCAAGCCGCAGGTTCTCTGGAAAAAGCCTTCACCCAGGATCAGGCCAATCTCACCATCGCCACCGACACTCTAAAATCGTATTTTCTGGCCGGTGATACCGAGCAAGCCCTTAAAATTATTGAGATGCTACCCTCATATTACCGCCAGCGGCGGGATATCCTCCTGCTCAAAGCCGAGATACTTGCTCGCTTTGGAGATTACCAGGGTGCTATAACTACACTCGCAAAGAGCCTGCAAGCGGTCGGCAAAGATCCTGAAATCCTTAAAGCCGAGGGCGATATCCTCTATAGCTCCAAAGCTTACTCCGCAGCGCTTACTAAATATCAGGAAAGCCTGGAACTCGACGGCGGTAATTATACCTTACGCCGACTAATTGCCGAGCTTGAAGGCAAGGATTACCGCTTCTGGAAGAATTATACCCTTGATGCCAGAGCTAAGATCGACGAATTCAGCAAAAAACATACTTCGTATATCGGTAGTACCGCCCGTCTCATCGATCAGACAGTATTACAAATCTACCCCGGTGGCGGCCACTCAAACTATACACATGAGCTGCAAGCAGTACTCACTGAGCGCGGGGTAAATCAGGCGGCGATAGTCGATACCTATGGCGAACTGCTCCAGGCGCGCACAATCCTGCCAGAACACGGAATCTCGTTAGAACCCAACATCCTTAATAAAACTGCCCCAAATATCACCATGCCTGCTGTAGCCCCAGGCGCGGTGATTGAACATGCCTATCTTGATGAGCATGCAACCCCGGCAGATCGCTGCCTACGCTTCCCAAAATGGTATTTTCGCAGCCCCAGCAATCAGGAATCATTCCTCTTCTCCCAGTATATTATCCGCGTCCCCAAAGGCGTTGATTTTGCCTATGCCAGCAGGAACCTCGGCGACAAAGTAAAACTTGACATCATTGAGAATGACGACGGTTCTACAGACTATATCTTTACCGGTACAGATATGCCGGAAGCTATTCATGAAGAAGGTTCTCCAGCCATCAGCTCAACCCTGCCTTATGTTGCCGTCGCTTCCAAGCAGGACTGGGAAGATATCCACTACCGTTTACTCAACACCTATCTTGGCCAGACCAACCCCACCCAGGCCATACAGAAACAAGCCGAGGCTTTGACCGCCAACTGCCCCACCCTCAAAGATAAAATTACCGCTCTATATTCGTATGTCAATGCCGAGATCACCCCTAATCATTCTATAGCTCCGGCTAGTCACATCTTTCTGCAAAAAACCGGGAATAAGAACCACCTGCTCCTGGCCATGCTCCGAAGCTGCGGCATCAAAGCCGAACTCGTCGCAGTTCGTCCTCCGGCAAATATTATCTACGATCCAATATGGAAACTCCCGGCAACAAATAGTTTTATCGACTACCTCATTCGTGCGGAGAGTGATAACAACGAATATCTCTGGCTGGATACACGCGCCCGTTACGGCGGTGCCGGTGAGATTGGTGAAGATCTGGCCGGTGGTACCGGTCTGACTCTAGGCCTTAATAACTGTGAATTCATAACCTTACCCCCAGCTCTGGAGTATAGCTATACCATAAACCGTGAACGCAACTACCAGCTCGCTACTACCGCACCCACAATTATCGACGGAGAGATAAACTATTATGGTACCCGCGCCTGGGAGTATAAGGAAAACCTAATAAACTTAAACTCTGATCTGCGCCTCGGTGTCTTTGAAACTATTCTCGCAAATTCGCTCTTAGGTATCAGTATCACCGACTTTGAACTCCCGAATCTTGAAGAGGCGGGCACAGGACTTACTTTCAATTACCAAGCCAGCATTGATGATTTTCTCAAAGAGAATATCAACGGTGAATTCGCCATACCGCTGGCTCTACCCACAATTGAGCTACTCCCCACTAAAGACGCCAATGAACGTCGAACCCCTTATCACCAGAATAAATTCCTCGCTGCCAACGACCGTTATATCTATAACCTTCCAGCTGGCGCCAGAGTCAGTAAATTACCGGAGAATGTAGTTATCCGCTCAAAGTTCGGCTATTACTCACTCAATTTTTCTCAAGATAACAAACGTATCATTCTTGAGCGCAAGTATAACTTCCTGCCACAGATTATAGCTCTAGACGATTGGCAGGATTACTTCAAGCTAGCACAGAACCTCAAACAAATTGAGAATGACTATATCTGGTTCAAAGAATAACCACAGCTAAATGCAAGTATAACAAGTAGCAGTTACACTGCTGCTCGAGGCTACAGAAAAAGGCACAGCCAGCAACAGAGTTGCTGGCTGATTTACACTTTGACATAACATCAAAATCACGCAGATGATTTTATTGGTTTGACTGAGAATTCTAGATAAGCAACTCTGCAACCTGTACCGCATTGAGCGCCGCCCCTTTGAGTATCTGGTCTCCCGCCACAAACATCTCGATACCATTACCCTTTGGCTGAGAAATATCCTGACGAATTCGCCCAACAATAATATCTCCCTGACCGGTAGCATCAAGCGGCTGCGGAGAACGATTTGCCGCCCGATCATCCAGAATCTTGACCCCTGGAGCACTCTGCAGAATCTCGACCACCTCCTGTTCAGTAATTGGATTCTCAAATTCAATATTGATCGACTCACAATGCGCCCGCATTACCGGTACTCTAACACAGGTCACGCCTACCATAATCTCCGGACAGCCGAAAATTTTCCTAGTTTCATTGACCATCTTCATCTCTTCCTGGTTATAACCATTATCACCTATCGGCGAATTATGAGAGAATAGATTCATCGCCAGCTGATACGGAAATACCTTGGGTTCAATCGCCTCACCATTTGCCCAGGCTCTAGTAGTAGCTTCAAGCTCATCCATCGCCGGCCGACCGGCTCCTGAAGCAGCCTGATAGGTAGATACCACTATCCGCTTTACCGGATTGACCTGGTGCAAAGGGTATACCGGCACATTCATAATAATAGTCGAACAGTTAGGGTTGGCGATAATCCCTTTCGGAGCATTCTTCGCCGCTTCTGGATTGACCTCGGGTACTACCAGCGGACACTCTGGATCCATTCTATAGGCTGAAGAATTATCGACAACCACAGCCCCCGCCGCAACCGCAGCCGGTGAAAACTCCTTGCTCTGATCCGACTCTACCGCCATCAGAGCTATATCGATACCAGAGAATGCCTCGGTAGTAGCCTCGATAATGGTGAGTTCCTCGCCTTTAAATTTCGTTTTTTTACCAGCAGAGCGGCTGGAAGCCATAACTCTAAGTTCTCCTACTGGAAAATCCCTCTCCTCTAGACAACGGAGCATCTCCTGCCCCACTACACCAGTTACGCCTACTACAGCAACATTCTTTGACACTTTCATCTCCTAAACAATGGATTAAAAAAAGGATAACCTCAATTACCCGCGACTAAACTGTATACATATTCCCCGACAAGTCAATACATTATCGTAAGAAGAAAACACCATTTAGCATATTTTAATCTAGCAATTCAGCAATATTGATGGTATCCTGCTGTTCTTCTAGCAGATATTTACGGGCATACTCTTCCGCTCGACCCGAGGTGATAAAGAGCTCAAATAATCCCTTATCAATGTGCCCATCAGCAACCATATACTTCATGATCTTGAGTGCTTGGCTGAGAGTTTTAGTCTTTTTATATGGTCGATCCGAAGAGGTAAGGGCTTCAAAGATATCAGCAATAGCTATTGCTCGCGCCGCTAGCGGTAACTCCTTGGCCGGTATACCCCTAGGATACCCTCCCCCTACGATCTGCTCGTGATGGCTCCCGGCAATCTCAACAATATTCTGCATATGTTTCGGAAACGGTAGAGCTGAGAGCATCTTGATCGTGTGAATCATATGAGCGTTGATAATATATCTGTCCTCACAGCTCAAAGTACCTTTGCGGATAGAGAGATTATGCAGCTCTCCATGATTACTGGCGTTCTCCGGTTCCTGCATGGTAAAGCCCCAGGGATTATCTGCCTCAAAGTCTCGAATATGCTTGGGTATAACCTGCTCCGGCTTATCAGCGAGCAACCGCTCCACAACCGGCAATTCCGACTTCTCAGCCAGTTCCCGATACCGTTTCAACTCTATCTCAGATAGCCCCAGAGTATTATCCAAAGTTCGTAACCAGGTTCTCTTACCTATCTCCTGCAAACGCTCTAGCTGCGGATCAGACATAAACTCACCGCCGACGTTGCACCCTGCGACAAACTCAAACTCTTCGTCCAACTCCCGCTTACGCTCTTCCCGCTTACGCCCAAGTATCTCTGCATCTCCACCCTCATACACCCCCTGCCAGTACTCAGTATCTGCATAACTCTTGAGCAATTCAAAACGCATCCGAATCTCATGTATCCGGTTATAAATACACTCCAATTTGGTCGCTTTATCCACGATATCCACTGGGGTTATAACCTTGCCGCAGTCATGCAACCAAGAAGCAATCCGAATCTCTTCCCACTCATCAGCATTGAGGTTATACTCGGCATATGCCTCTGCCTGCGAGTCACAGGCTTCCTGTACTAGCATCTTGGTTATGATCGGTACCCGATGACAGTGTTTACCGGTATACGGGGACTTGGCATCTATCGCATCAGCAATAAGCATTATCAGACTCTGGAGTAATTCCTCCCGCTTCTTGATCAACAGCTGACCTTCAATCGCTGCCGAGACAAATCCCGATAATGCTTTGATAAACGCCAATTCACTCTTGTAACCCTCAGCCTGATAGTCTTTTTCCTCATGCGCAAAGATAATATACCCCATCATGTGCCCATCCGTATCCTTGAGCAGTACCGTAGCCAACGAGAGTTCTGTCTCTGAGAGTAGCCCCGGCCAGAGCAAGACCTCCTTATCGAAGAGGGTCTCACCGGGTTTTTCATAATAAAAGTCAGTATCTTTACCCAGGTATTTTTCAAAAGCCTCTTTTGCAATAACCCCATTAGCTCTAACCTTCTCAAGTACCTGTTTTTGAAGAGCCTCTCCTTTACCGGCAAGATAAAGAGCAGCTAATTCCAGTTCCTGCTCCAGGTTATCAAAGAGGTATACCGCCGCCCCTTTACCGTTAACGATAGCCGTAGACTCGCTCAAAATCGTATTGAGCAGTACGTCATACTCTTTCTGCTTGGTAATGGTCTCGGCGATGGTCTGAAATTTTTTGATCGTGCTGATCATAGTCTTAGAAGACTTGATCAGATTATCAATCTCCACCACCGAGGATTCAGTATTGATGTAACTTTTAAAATCAAAGTTCTTGATTTTATTGAGCTGCTCTGAGAGATAGATAAGAGGTCTGGCAATCAACACTGCCACCAACCAGACAACCGGGAGTATCACCAAAATTATCAGTATACCTGCAAAAATCAGGTCATGTTTATACTCTGAAGCTTTGAGCATCAAGGTACTCTCGGGCGTAACCGTCAACACAGTATAACTGCTCTGCCCCTCATCCTGCAAGTAGAACTCCTTCTTCTTGCCCCGCCAGAGTTCGCCCGCAGAGACAAACTCAACATCAGTACCCTTACTATTTTCACTCTTGGCATAATCATTGATTACCGGATCAACAATATTATCCACCGTTACGATTTCATAGCTATCATTCTTCTTGAAGATCGCCTTATGCTGATAATTGGATGTAAGCACCTGCCCATTATCATTTATCAATATCGTACGCGTATCCATGGATTGAGAATACTTGTTGATCATAGCTAGCAGTGATTCCATGGTATAATCAAAACCAACTACATTCCCTGTCACTTCATCAGCACACGCCATAGTTATGCCGATAGCCTTTGTCGAATAAAATATATAGGGAGGAGAGATAATCACCTCATCCGAAGCATTCGCTTCCTTGAACCAGATTCTAGTTCTGGCATCATAGCCGTACCGATTATTATAAGCTCGCTTCAATTCTTTGAACGCGCGGTCATAAAAAATTAACTCTGCCCGGCTATTCTCTCCACCTTCACCAACGATAGTCGCCGCATAATATGCGTTTACCGGCGGCCAATAATCTTCATAACCGGCAAAACTGTCCAACCTCCGTAGCAGCAAGAGTCCACCGTTGGTATAACCCACATATACCGCATTGACACTGGGATTATTATCCAGAGATACCCGGAGCAGGGTCAGCTTCTCCGCAAAATCCTCGTTACGCTCCGGTTCAGTCACAATCGTCTCGACCAGAATCTCCAATTCCGAAGATATCTTACGAAAATCCGTTTCCAGACAAGCAGCGGTATCATCAAGAATACGGTCAAACGCAATTGCATTCACATGCTTGATAACCCGGGTCAGGTGCAGATAACTGGTATAAATGAGAATCGCAGATATCGCCAGCATCAATACGGCAAAGAGTACCGATATCTTTACATGTAACTGCATCTTAATTAACTTCATAATAGTCGCCTTCCCCGGCTAGCAATACCCTAAAACCCTCAGGCCAAAAACGCTTCTTCATTGAGATCCTGAGGTGTATACTTAATCCCTGTATATTCTTCCCCGTAATATACTTCATATACCGTTATCCTACCCTGAATCAACTGATTAAATCGGCATAAGCTCTCCACATCTACCCAGAGTTCACCCGGTTCCGCCGCAGACTCCAGCTTCTGCTGATACTCGCAGAGAAAATCCGGTTCGACATTGAAACCAACCACCAATCCGGTATACTCCGACATATGATCTATTGTATTCCACTCACGAGCCAGCTTACAGGCATATTCATAACTAAGAGCAGGATAGAAGATTGGCTTGGTCAGGAGTCGGGGATGAAATGCCCGGCGCGCCTCAGCCGCAATCAATCTCCATTCAGGCATACCTACCGATTTATACATGGTCTTATAGGCAATATTATTCATAGTATACACTTTTTATTAGGGTTATGTTTGTTTTATAACCGGAAAAAAATACTAAATTCATTATAACTAATAAAAAAAAACTGTCAAATATGTATCTTGCTTGAAATCTCAAGAATAAATAAATACAATAGGCAAGTATTCTGCATTCCATCGACCATTATTTTATCTTGCCAAGTAGCTAAATATTATATTTACAGGCAGACAAAGGTTCATAAATGCAGTTTAGCAAGTATATTTTTTTTATTACAGAAAGCAGTTGATCATGAAGACAGATATTGTGCATGAAGGTGCCGTACACCTTGAGTACGAGATACGCCATATTGTCGAAGATGCTCACAAAATTCGCAACACCGGCGTTAAGATTATTTGGGAGAACATCGGAGATCCGATAGAGATGGGCGAAAAGGTAGCGCCGTGGATCAAGGATATAGTCAGAGGACTTACCGAAGAGGATAAAGCCTGGGCATACTGCCATAGCTTCGGGGTACTCGAATCACGTGAATTCCTCGCCAATGAAGTGAACAAGCGCGGTGGCGCCCAGATTACGGCCAATGATATCATCTTCGTAAACGGTATTGCTGATGCCGTAGATAAGATCTACGACCTTATCCGCAAGGATGCACGGGTAATCATGCCCAGCCCCAGTTACTCTACCCACCTCTCCAATGAGAGCAAGCGAGGTCGCTACACTAATATTACCTTCCCCCTAGACCCAAAGAATAACTGGCGCCCCAATCTCGACGAACTGATCATGTCAGTAAGATATAATGACCAGATTGTCGGTATCGCTCTAGTTAACCCGGACAACCCTACCGGTATGGTCTATACCCGAGAGGAACTTGAAGAGATTGTTGCTATTGCCCAGAAATATGGTCTGATGCTTATCTGTGATGAGATCTACGCCCATATCAGCTTCGAGGAGACTATCCATCTGAGTGAGGTAATTCAGGATGTTCCGGCAATTGTACTCAGAGGTATCAGCAAGGAATACCCCTGGCCAGGCGCCCGCTGTGGCTGGATTGAGGTTCTCAATCGCGACAAGAGTCAGTATTTCTCCGATTATGTTAAAGCTCTGGGTAATGCCAAAATGATGGAGGTCTGCTCAACCACTCTGCCGCAACTCTCCATCCCGCTGGTAATAGGCAATGAGAAATATCCTGAACATCTCAGGCAACGCGCCAAGATGTTCCAGGAGAGAGCGCACGAAGCTTACCAAGCCTTCAAGGATATCGCAGGCATCAAGGTCAACCTTCCTGGGGGTGCCTTCTACTTCTGCGTAGTCTTTGATGATGATGTTCTCAATGATACCCAGACCCTACCCATCAAGAATAAAGAGACCAGAAAGCTGGTGGAGAAGCTGTCAAAAGGGGTCAGCAATGACAAGCGCTTTGTCTACTACCTAATGGGCTCTACCGGTATCTGTGTCACCCCGCTATCAGGGTTTCACACTCATCTCAAAGGCTTCAGAATCACCTTACTACGTAGTGATGACGCACAACGTCAGCAGACTTTAAAGACTATCACCCAAGCTATCAAGGACTATCTTGCTAGCGGCAAGAATTAATACGGGTTATATTTAACAGCAGAGTTACTCATACTATTTTAACATAGAAAGGCTTGGAGATGCCGGAAAATACCAAACGAAGTGGTTGTGGCTGCGGTGGTTGTCTGCTATTCTGTTTTTATACAGTAATAATATTCCTCGGCGGCATGTACCTGAGCAATCTGATTGACCGGGACTGGGATCTGGAACAGGCCAAAGACAAGCTGGTGCATGACAGTGCCACTATTGGCAACATTGTAAAAGACAAAGCGACAAAACTAATAACCGGCGAGGATATACTCAATCCAGCAGATACAGACTTAGCGGTATCTGCACTTATCCAAGCTGGAGATAAATCCTATAACAAAGCGATGGAACTGCTCAAGCAGGCGAGTGAAGCCTCCGGTGATGAACAGCAGAAGCTGCTGCATGAACTCCAGGGAGAACTGCAGAAATCTTTGAATCTCTACCAAGCTGCAGCAGCCAAAGACCAGAATAATCCGAAATTACCCAAGAAGATCTCACATCTCAAGGATTTGCTGGCTAAAATGAAACCCTAATCCATCTCTGAGCATTACGCTAAATAATCCAGATTTACTGCACGCTCAAAACGAGCGTGCAGTTTTTTCTTGATTTTAAACATAATTATAAAAATAAATTTTTAATTATATCCTATTTGCAATTTACAGCCTCAAGTTTAACACTTATAATGCATATTAACTTTGTAAATATACACAATATAGCAAAAAACAAGCATAGACAGGAGATTTTTATGCACACAGAAATACTCAACAATATTTACTGGGTTGGCTTTGTAGACTGGAATGTCCGTGACTTCCACAGCTATAATACCACCCGCGGCGCAACCTATAATGCCTACCTTATTCAGGACGAAAAGACTGCTCTAATTGATTCGGTAAAAGCTCCATACACCCAGAACCTTCTGGATAATCTTGCCGAACTTACCGAACTGCAGAAGATAGATTACATTATCTGCCATCATGCTGAACCAGATCACTCAGGCGCACTCCCAACACTGCTAAATCTCTGCCCCGAAGCCAAAGTAGTCTGCTGCGAAAGAGCGTTGGATAGTCTGAGCGGTTATTACGATACCAGCGACTGGAACTTTGAAGTCGTCAAGACCGGCGATACTCTCAGCCTTGGCAAGCGGACTCTCTCTTTCCTTGAGACCCGAATGGTACACTGGCCAGACTCGCTAATGAGCTATATCCCGGAAGAAAAGCTGCTCTTCTCAATGGACGGATTCGGCCAGCACTACTCATCATCCGCCCGCTTCGATGATGAAGTTAATATCGAAGAGGTAATGGAAGAAGCCAAGACCTATTATGCCAATATCGTCATGCCTTACGGCCCCCAGGTTCTCAAGACCCTCCAAGCCGCCAGCGCTTTTGATATTCAAATGATCGCACCGAGCCATGGAGTTATCTGGCGCAGTCATGTCGCGAGAATTATCCAAGAGTATCAGAAATGGGGCGCTTCCAAGGTCAAAGCCAAGGTCGTAATCCTGTATGACAGCATGTGGGAGAGTACCGCGCAAATGGCTGCCGCCATCTATGAAGGTGCAATCCGGGACGGCGTTGAGGTCGTCTTCACCAGGATCCGCAGCACTGGCAACACTCGCATCGCTACCGACTGCCTGGATGCCGCCTGTATCGCTGTCGGCTCCTCAACGCTGAATATGACCCTGATGCCAGCTGTAGCCTCTGCGCTTACCTATCTTATGGGGCAGAGACAGGTGGGCAAGACAGGAGTTGCCTTTGGTTCCTTCGGCTGGGGCAAGAGCGGTGCGGCCGATGTCTCTGAGTATCTAAAGAAGATGAAGATCACCGAAATTTCAGAGCCCCTAACCTGCAAATGGCGCCCAACCCCCGAAGTACTGAGCAAGTGCCGTGACTGCGGCAAAGAGCTTGCCGCCAAGGCACTGGAACTTGCAGCAGAGTAATTTTCATTCTTTCAGGAGGTCTAGACCATGAACGAAACCATCAATTTAGAAGAACTGATCAAGATTGCGACCAATATCGAACTTGAAGGCCAAGCCTTCTACAGTAAAGCTGCAGAAGTTACTACCGACCCAGACGCCAAGAAGCTCTTTACCGAGCTGGCAGAATGGGAGAAAACACATTACCAGAGTTTTCAACGCCTCCTCGACGGGGTCGACAAAACAGAGTTTGAACAGATAATCGATCCCCATAACGAAGCAACACTCTACCTTCAGGCGATACTAGGTGGTGACATCTTCAGTCAAGCCGCAACCCCTGAAGAGCTCGCCGACAACAGCCCCCAAGGTCTGAACAATATCTTCCGCTTCGCTCTTGATCGGGAGAAAGATTCCATTATCTTCTACTCTTCCATCGAAAAGGTCTACGGCAATCAGGATATTAATCATAAAATTGATATTATAATTGGCGAAGAGATCAGCCATATCCGTTTTCTACACGACGCGCGAAAGAAGTTATACACATAGTCATGCAATACCCTTACATAGTGTAAGTTTGATTAAACCCTATTATTGAGTCATATTTGAGTAAAGGATGGTGTATTATGCAGAAATATGTATGTAATGTATGTGGCTGGGAGTACGACCCTGAAGCCGGCCTACCTGATGACGGCATCGCTCCAGGAACTGCATTTGCGGATCTTCCCGAGGATTTTGTCTGCCCTGTCTGCGGCGTAGGCAAAGATGAATTCTCAGAAGCCTGAGTATAAAATAACTGTATTACTGAGAGACATAATGATCCTACAGATTCAGGATTATTATGTCTCTTTCTTCCCGCGTCCGCGGATAAACTCCTTACCTTTGATGCTTCTAAGCATCGCCCCCGCAGGCGGCGTCGCGCCTTCAAAACTTATCAAAGCATACTCGGCCGGACGAGCACACTCCCAACTAGCGCCGGTGAGCGAGGTAACCTCCTTGATCATGATCTCACCTTCTTGCCAACCGGGAGCAATCCATTCCAGAGTATCGCCGGATCTAAAAGGATTCTTCACAAAAATCTTACCGTCCTCCTCAACGATACCAGCAAGCTCCCGAGTCATAGAATAAACATTCTCCGCCTGCAGGCGTGCCGGATCGTCTGCCGTATAACCAAAGGCAAATCCGGTATCATACGGTCTATGACTTACTGCATCCAATTCCTTCAACCACCTCTCTTGAAAACAGAAATTCTCCGGATCTCTGGCATAAGCATCGAGCGCATCCCTATATACCCGCGCCACAACCGCGACATAATACTCACTCTTCATCCTGCCTTCAACCTTTATTGACGTGACTCCACTCGCCACTAACTCCGGAATATACTCGATAAGGCAGAGATCCTTACTCCCCAGCATCACCGTCTCTCTATCGGTCTCATAAATTGGCATACTCTCATGCGGGCGAATTTCTTCGACCAATTGATACTCCCAGCGACAGGCATGTTTGCACTGCCCCCGCGAGCCACTCTTTCCTGTCATAAACGCTGAGAGCAGACATCTTCCCGACACCGCCACACACATCGCTCCATGCACAAATACCTCTACCTCTATCCCAGCCTGCTCACGAATCTCTGCCGCATCCTTGAGGGTCGCCTCACGCGCCAGGATCACCCTCTCTGCCCCCCCGTCACGCCAGAAACACGCGCTTTCAGCATTGGCAACACCCAGTTGGGTCGAAATATGTATGGGCAAATCCGGTCTCTCTTCCCGCGCCAGCCTGAATACCCCAGCATCACCGACGATAAGCGCATCAAGCTGTATCTCACGCATAGCCCGAAGCCACCCTCGTATCTCTGCAAGATCAGAATTAAAAGCCATTATATTGAGCGCTGCATATATCCGTTTACCACGCGCATGCACATACGTAGCGGCTTCTGAAAACTGCTCAATTGTCAACGCCGCCCCATCAGGACGCATTGAGAATCCGGCAACACCGGCATATACCGCATCAGCGCCATAATCTATCGCCGCCTTGAGTTTTTGGGGAGTACCTGCAGGTAGGAGCAACTCAGGAATACTATTTAATACCACTCTTCTTCCTTTTATTATCGATTTTTTTCTTGGCTAGATCCTTACATACCTGGATGAACAACTCTCGATCCTCGATAGGCTTGGTAAAGAAAGCGGATGCGCCGCTGGTATAAGCTTTGCCTGAATCTATTTCAGAGAATCCCGTAATCAATACGATCTCGGCATCATAGTCATACTCCATAATCTTCTGCATCGCTTTGATACCATCCATACCCGGCATATTCTCATCCATAACCACCACATCAGGATCAAGCATACGATACTTTTCTACCGCATCCAGACCAGAATTTGCCAATCCTTTAACAATAAAATTACTCTCGGCAAAGATCTGATAGAGATACTGCTGAATAAAGGTTGAATCATCTGCGATCAATACAGAAAATGTCTTAGTATCTTTCATAAAATTCCTTCTTACTGCTAAGCAATAACTCACTGAGAGCATTACTAGCAATAACTATGTTACAACCCTCCATCGACTTCCATATTTAACTTTTAATCATCCAAATACAATAATACACTTTTGCACTAAATGATCAATATATTAAATTGTATCCATCCATTGAAATCGGCAATAAATGCATAAAAAATACTTCCGAAAGAAAAATCAAATTGAAATATATGTAAAAACGCCGCTAAAACCAGCGTCAATGCCTTCAAATAACAAATATCTAATATTTTCTTAAAAAAACATCTTGATTTATCCAGCTTTTTAACTAAATTATTAACTCACCAGTCATACATAAGTGACTACAGACGAATCGGGGAGTGGCGCAGCTTGGCTAGCGCGGCTGCTTTGGGAGCAGCAGGCCGCAGGTTCAAATCCTGTCTCCCCGACCATTTTTTGAAAACTCCATCTCTCATAGCCTAGTTATTCTACAGTTTCAATATTATCTAGAACCATCCTAGGATCTGCAAACTATCTAGCCCTTATTATATCATAACTCACCACCACCCCCTAGCAATATATTCGGCAAATTATTATTATCATTTAATTCATAATTGTTATTCACAAATTCTGAATAACAACTCAACCCTCATCTCCCCCCCCAACAGCACCAAAGTTATAAATTCATTCCAAACTAGCTATCACCCAATTCACCAGAATCTAGCGACAAATTACTATCTACCAGAAACTCAGTTTGAAATTCGTATATTAATCAAACTTAATAAAACTACAACCGCAATATCCTCTTTCACAACTACTATAATTGCCCCCTTATAACCTTGCTGCCGATTGCCGATAAAAAACACTATATAAAATATATAAAAACACTTGCTTACATACATCGATGAATGTATAATCCAACTTACATACACTAATGAATGTAAAGGCGCACTATGAAACTCACGTTTTTCAAACACAACTGGTGGTTTTTAGGATCAATCTGCCTTATTCTTTTTATTGGATATATCCTAACTTGGAATATGCAAAAATCTAGCCCCAAAACAACTATCCAGGAAAAGTATCACCAGGTTGACTACACCAAGATACAAAGACGTTCCATTACCCAGCAAATATACTGCCGAGGCAGCATACAATCTATTCGCCATGTCTCGCTCCAATTTGAAATTTCCGGTAAAATAGCTAAAATAGGCCTTGACGAAGAAGGCAATCTACTCACCCCCGGCAAAGCGGTACAAGGCCCACACAATGAAGAACCAGGCCAGTTACTAGCTGCTCTTGATGATAGAGAACAAGTTAGCTTACTTGAACAAGCGGAAGCAGAATTATACAGAGCCAAAGGGGAGTTAAAGGAAAGCGAAAATGCTATCAGAAGAGCGCAGAGTGAATTAAATTATACGCAGATAACCTTCCAGCGTTTGCAACAATTGCACCAGAATCACATAAATTCCAAACGCACTATTGATGAAGCAAAACACAATTTGAATATTGCTCTGGCCAATCTTGACGAAGCGACAGAGCATAAAAATACTCTCAACAATGAAGTAAGGATATATACACAAAAGGTTAGTCAAGCTCGTTTAAATCTGGAACGCTGCGTCCTCAGGGCTCCGTTCAGCGGTACCATTGCAGATTTCAAAGTTCAATTAGGAGCTTACATCCAGCCTGAAGAGATTGGGGTTACTGCAGAAGCAAAACCAGTTCATTCTACTCAAATTACTCTTATTGATCCTTCTGCATATGAAGTGACCACCAAACTTCCCTTACATAAGGCTGAGCAGATTCGCACCGGAGCCAAAGCCACAATTAAACTAATTAGCCGTCATCAACCAGTAAAATTTGACGGCTATGTCACTTCCATTTCTCCTATATTATCAACCAAAACTAAGATGGTTCAAGTGCGCATACACTGCACTCCCAAAGGCGCAACCATCTTTGACGGAGAAAATGTAGCCATAGCTATTGACACCAAGCACCTTGACACCGCCTCCGTAATCCCACGGAATTCTTTATTATATGAAAACGGTTTGCCCTACTGCTTCGTGATTGCTGACTCTGGGAAAATACAGAAAATATTTCCAACGCTCGGTATAGCTGATGACAACTGGGTTCAAGTCATTTCTGGAATTGCGGTGGATGCTCGCATCGCAACCAAAGGTAAAGAGCGCCTGCGCAACGGTATATCCGTAATGATTAATAATGAAAGCACTCTATGAATAACCACCGACATCCATTACCTTTTCCTGAAGAAACAGCCCCACCACGGTGGTTTCACTGGCTCTTTATCAATACCGTACCCGCTCTAATCTGGATACTGTCGGCAGTTTATTTCGGCTTTTGGGGTTACTCCGAGATGACGAAAGAAGACCTACCCGATATTGCAATTCCTCAAGCTCTAATCGTAACAAAATGGAACGGTGCAAATGCTTCCCAGGTTGAAAAAGAAATAACCAAGCCTCTGGAACAAGAGCTCCGTGGCTTAAAGAATTTACGCCGTTACCGTAGCAGTTCTACCGACTCCATAAGCTTTATCGCCGTTGAATTCACAACGAACTCCCCACTAGTTGAATCCATGCAGACGCTGAGAGATTGTGTCGCCCAAGCACAAGGACTGTTCCCCAAAGATGTTGAACGTTCGACTATTGAACAGATCTCAGTGCGAGACCTGCCCATCGCCACATACGCACTATATGGAGATTTAAATGAGTGTGATATCAACCGAACAGCAAAAGATATTAAACGCAAATTAGAACAAATATCCGGAATTAAAAAAGTACTTATCTCAGGCAATAGAGAGCAATGTGTCCGTATTGATCTTTATCCTGAACGACTAGCTCTACATGGGATATCTGCGAGTAAGATAAAATCAATAATTCATGATCATAATCAAGATTTTCCATTAGGTCAATATAATCAATCAGCAGAACACAGGGATCTCAAACTGCAAGGGACATTCACAAATCTAACCGACATCGGCGACTTACCAATACAAATTACCCAAAATGGGAACTCACTTCCATTACACGATGTTGCAGATATCTCCCTCCAATTATCTATGGAAAAAATGCGTACTGCAGTCAATTATAACGGCGGAGAATTTCATACTGCCGTAGTCTTATCATTATACAAAATGCCTGGTAAGGATACGTGCAAACTTGTCGATGAGGTTAAAACCACCTTTGCAGCTATGCAGAAACAGACCGACTGGCCAGACAAATTACAATATCTATTGCTAGCTGATGATTCCGCAGTAATCGCTGAACAGTTGACAAAATCACTCTCCAGCGGCTGGCAAGCGATGTTAATAGTTTTCATTGTACTTATGTTTATGCTGACCTGGAAAGAAGCATTGATTGCAGCTTGCTGTATTCCACTAACAATTCTCTGCGCAATCGGCATTCTATGGTTTCTCGGTTATACATTCAATCAATTCGTCATTATAGGGATAATCCTTGCCTTAGGCCTACTCGTTGACGATTTTATATTAATCATGGAAGGGATGCACGAATATACTTATATACATCGACAATCATTCGAGCAAGCAGCATGGAACACCCTAAAGCATTTCGCCATACCCTCGCTGTCTGGTTCTTGTACCACTATCCTCGTCATGTTGCCAATAGCGGCCATAGGCGGTATTGACGGCAAATTTATCCGCATCATTCCAATAACCGCTACGATCTGCTTAATACTCAGTTATATATTCTCAATTATCATCTCTATCCCACTATCACGTATTCTACTGAAACCAGGAGTTCAACAATCATCCTCAAATAGCCTCGGAAGAATAGATAGAATTACGCAGCGCCTAGAAAAAAGTCTGACTGAATTTCTTAAAAAATATATCTTAAACTCAAAAGTTCACGCAATTAAGCTTATAATACTTAGCCTTACTCTATTTATCGCAGGCATAATAATACTTTATTCTCTACCACAAATATTATATCCCAAAGAAGACGGCCGCACCCTAGGTATTACCTTAGAAATGCCCACAGGCACAACCTTGAATGAAGCAGAAGCTGTTTCTGAAAGGATAAGCTGCGTACTTCAGAAATTCCCAATTTTCCGGAGTATTGTCCGGGTAACCGGCGCACAAGATTCATATTCAACAGCAACAATCAGTGAAATGCTGTGCGAAAATTCTTCGCCAAATTTTATAGGCTTCTCCTGCCTTATGAAGCCTAAGCATGAACGAGACAAACTTACATACGAATATGTCCCAGCCTTACGCCAAGAGATCCAGAAGATACTTGATACATTACCGGGAACCAGCCTAAGAATCACCCCGGAAATAGGTGGCAGCACTGCGGATGATCCTATTCAGATTGAAATTACCGGAACAAACTTACTTTCGCTTCGAAATATTGCTTATAGCATAGAAGATCTACTACACAAAATTCCTGGAATTACCGATATACGTAATAGTCTTGGGCAAATTAGAACGGCAGGCTGTTACATACCACAACGTAACAACTTACTTCTTCATGAGATTAGCGAAAGAGAGATGGTAAATCAGATACGGCCATTTTCCGGTTACAACAAAGTCGGCAAATTACACAAAGATAAGCTTGACCACGACCTTGATATTGTCTTAGGCAGTAACTGGCCCGGACGTAAAGATGCCTACGCTGGACCGGTTTCACCAGAACAATTGGCCTTTATCAGCATTATACGCTACGACGGGGAAGCGATTCCACTCGATGCTTTGGCCGATTTCAAGATAATAGAAAGTCCAAAAGCGTTAATTCATTACAATGGCCAACCAAGCGTAACGCTCAAGGCCAAGGTTGACGGAGTAACTTTAAATGAAGTTCTACAGCAACTCAGTCCTGCACTAGATAGAATGAAACTATCCTGGCCGACCGGCACCACATATATTTTCTCTGGAGAAGCGGAACAAGCGCAAGAAACCTACGCCTCAGTCGGGCGCATATTCTTACTATCGTTATTTCTCGTCTATGCCATACTTGCGCTTTTATTCAACTCCCTGCGCCAGCCTGCATTAATCTTATTATCAGTAATATTCGGTCTAACCGGTGTCTTCTGGGGATTCAGACTACTCGGTTTACCACTATCATTTACCGCAGCTATTGGTATTGTATCACTTATCGGTATCAACGTAAATGACGCAATTGTACTAGTTGACACCATGAACCATTATCTACAGCAAGGCATGCCTGTCTATAAGGCAGCAGCCTTAGGCACAGCGAATCGTTTGCGTCCGATTATATGCACAACAGTTACCACTATAGCCGGATTAATCCCCCTCGCCATCTCTGATCCAGGCTGGAAGCCGCTTTGCCTAGCAATAATCTGTGGTGAAATCGTCTCAACCAGCATGTGCCTGATTATAATCCCCTGCTCCTACCTGTTACTAACTCCAGAACCCCATAACAACCCTAAACAGACTTGAAAGGAAATTACCATGCCCCGAAAAACCAAGGAAGAAGCCGAACAAACGAAAAAGCAACTGCTCCACGCGGCACTGGCTGAGTTTTATGAGAATGGATTTGCCCATACGACTTTGAACAAAATAGCCGAGCGAGCACAAGTAACGCGTGGCGCTATCTATTGGCATTTTAAAAATAAAGCTGATATATTTCTTGCACTTGCCGAAGAGATGGATAAACAAGCGGGAATGGATTTACAATTGCTCCTTTCACAACGCGCAAAATCACTCAGCGATATCCTCAACTTAGCCCGACAATATCTGAGCGTATTTGAAGATAACACTCAATTCAGGCAGTTTCACGAATTAATCTATTACCGCACTGAATGGACAGAAGAACTAAAACCTTTACAACAAAAATATCTACAAGATAGTCGCTGGTTAAGCAACAGTTTGACAAAAGATTTCAAAGCTCTGAAAAAAAGCGGCGCCATAAATTCCAACATCAATCCCCAAAAAGCCGCATTAGCAACCTGGGCCATGCTTGACGGACTTATTAGCTCATGGCTCTTTGACCCAGACAGTTTTTCCATAAAACAAGATGGCTGGAAAATGCTTGAGCTACTGCTTGAGGGCTTAAAGCCATAGACTCATCACATAATAAGAAACCCCTAGTGTTAATATTACTGACAAAATCGGATTAAAACCAAGTTGAGACGCGTATTTCCGCCTTAAAGCAACAAAGCTCTTTCTAGAATCAGAAAGAGCACAAATTAGCTACTCGCAAGATAGTCCATTCAAGATACATAAAACAAATACAGCGAAAGACTGATCAAGCATTATCCGCAGAGCTGTCGAGTGAAAGCTTGATAATATCCTTCTTGGTGATATTTTCAATTTTCTCATTACACACAAGAGAGTTGTTTGCCAATACCGCCACTCTATCACATACACCCATTATTTCATCTATATCTGAAGACATTATTATAATGGACACCCCTTTTTGTACAAGATTACAGATAGAGTTATAAATATCAATTTTACTGGCAATATCTATATCCCGTGTCGGCTCATCAAAAATAAAGATCTTTTCTCGCCCCATAATCCATTTTGCAATAACCGCTTTTTGCTGATTACCGCTGCTGTAATCAAAAATACTTGCATCAGGGGTCATGGCCGGGATATTGAAGGTCGCAATATAATCGTTGACCGACTGCCTAAGATACATGGAATTAATCGAAAAGAAATTGGTAAACCTTTTCATTGACGAAAACGCCACATTCTCAAAAACATCAAGATACCGAAACATTGATAACCTCGCCCTATCTTCTGGAACCAGTGCGATACCATTTTTTATTGCTTCATACGGCGATGATATCGATACCTGCTTACCATTTATTTCAAAACTGCTGGCAGTATACGGAGCAAAACCAAAAAGACAATTCGCCAGCAGCGTCCGCCCAGATCCGGCAAGGCCGGTAACCCCAAGGATCTCACCTTTCTTTAATTCCAGATTAATATCTTTGAGAATTCCGATACTATTAAGATTCTCGACTGCAAGTACAGTCTTGCCAATAGGCACCTTCAATTTGGGATAACTGTTCATCCGGTATTTTGCACTCAACAGATTTATTATATCCTGCTCGCTTGAGGTCTTTACCTCGAGGGTTCCGCGCAACCTCCCGTCTTTAATAATCGTCACTCTATCCCCGATCTCCATTACTTCATTGAGATCATGCGTAATATAAAAAATACCTGCGCCTCTACGCTTCAATCTATCGAGTATTACATATAATATTTCTTTTTCCGATTCTAATAACCCGGAAAAAAGATCATCAAGAATTACTATAGAAGCACTGGATAAATATGCCCGGCAAATTTTGATGATCTGCTTTTGAGCAAATCCTAAATCACAAATATTGTCGTAAATCGTAAAAGGCAGATTGAACTCAGAAATAAGCTCCAAACACATGGAGTTTAATTTTTCATAGTCAATACTATTTAATAATCTAATCTTATACGGCATCTTTTCAAAAAAAAGATTCTCAGGGATAGACAACATTTTCAAGATGCTTGAATCCTGCCGTAAATATAACGAATCAACAGATAATTGAGTTAATTGCGCTTTATCCGCTATTCTCTCGCCTTTATATAGTATGCTGCCGGAGTCCGCTTCAATTCCTCCACAGGCTATCTGCATCAGCAGACTCTTTCCCGAACCGTTCTCCCCCATCAAAACATGTACCTCACCGGGGTACAAATCCAGGGCTATATCATTTAATTCAAAATTGTCTGTACTTTTCGAAATGTCTTCAAACTTGAGTAACGGAGTTGACATTAAAGAATCTCCAGATTCCACATTACTATTCTTCATATAAACTCATTGATGTATAAAGTTGGACGTCCTGCTCAAATATCTGTTTTTTGAACTTATCTTCCAGGGTTTGACTGGTCAAGATCTTATCTGGAAAATTCAAATCGCAAACTTTGAATAGAGAAACTGTACCAAAGTTATCGGGCAGACAGACAATTGTCGTTATCTTCGTGCGTGTAAAGGCCTGCTGAATAAAAGAAGCTTTGTCAACCGACGATACGCTAATACCATTTTCAATTGAAATGGCATCAATTTCAATAAAAGCATGATTGATATGGAAAGACTCAAGGTTATTCTGAGTCAGCTGTCCATACAGGGCATTTTCATATAATGTTCCACCGAGCAGAATCAGCCTGTTGGTAAATGACTTGGAGAATTCAAAGGCCACAAAAATATCATTAGTCAGAATGGTGAGATTCTGCCGCGTACTCAGTTTCTTAGCTATCTGCCTGTTTGTCGCCCCTGCAGTTATCATAATGGTCTCGCCGTCAGCGATAAAGTCATAAGCAACATCGGCAATATACATCTGCTGCTGCAATGTCTTTTTATCGCTTACATTGATCGCCGGATGAACAAGCTCACCCTCTGTTTCACAGAGTATTGCTCCACCATGAATACGCTGTAAAAAACCTTCACTCTCCAATACTTCCAGATCTTTACGAATTGTTACCTCTGAAACACTGAAGAGAGTACTGAGTTTTACCACCGAAACCCGTGTATTTTCTATCAAATATTCTTTGATTATTCTTCTTCGTTCTGTTGCAAACATAAAAAACCACCTTAATTACGTTTTCTTAGTTTTAAATTACGTTTTCTTAGTTTTAGAGAAATTTACTGGTAACATTATACAATTCAAACAGATATTTAGCAACTATACCATATTAAAATAACAAAACAAAAGAAAAAATAACAATTCAAAACATAAAAAAGTTGCATAAGGTTTCGCTTGTGATAATATGCAGTAGAACATCAATAAATAAACGTTCAGCGAAAAGATTTCCAAACAAGATTAATTTTCGAAGAAATAAAGTGTAACGACAAAATTAATCCGAGTTTTTTTTTGTGGTTGTTATTGAGTAGTAATAGGTTACTTGTGTGGTTAGTTTTTTGTAATGCTTGAAAGCATACAATATTTTATGGTAAGTTTGTCGAAATAGGGAGACAGCAAATGAAAAAAGGTTTTATTTATTTTCTCGTCTTGGCGATGATCTCATTGGCTAGCGGTTTTGGAATCAATGAATCACAGGCTGGGGAAGGTTATGTTGGTATTTCAATGCCTACAAAATCTAGTGAAAGGTGGATCAAAGATGGTCAGGCAATGAAGGACATCCTGGAAGAAAGAGGCTATAAGGTCGACCTGCAGTATGCTGAAGATGATATTCCAACCCAGAAGTCACAGATTGAGAATATGATTGTTAAAGGCGTTGATGTCCTCGTTGTTGCCGCTATCGACGGTTCAACTCTATCTTCAACTCTTGATCAGGCAGCAAAAGACGGAATCAAGGTTATTTCTTACGACAGACTTCTTGTAAACACTGATGCTGTAAGTTATTACGCGACATTTGACAATTTCCTGGTTGGTGTTCAGCAGGCCAAGTCTCTCGTTGCCGGTCTCAAGGAAAGATTCAAGCCACCTTACAACATCGAGCTCTTTGGCGGTTCACCAGATGACACAAACTCTGGATACTTCTGGGCCGGTGCTATGAGTGTACTTCAGCCATTGATTGACAGTGGTGAAATCAAGGTTGTTTCTGGTCAAACAGACTTTGATCAGGCCGCAACTCTGCGTTGGGACGGTGCTGTTGCTCAGCAGCGTATGGACGCTCTACTTACTGCAAACTACTCTGATGGTAAGACCAAGGTTCAGGGTGTACTCTCTCCATATGATGGTATCTCTGTTGGTATCATTTCAGCTTTGAAATCAGGTGGTTACACTGTCGATAGCGGTGAATTCCCAATCGTTTCTGGTCAGGATGCAGAAGCTGCATCAATCAAGCTGATCAGAAAGGGCGAGCAGTACGCAACTATCTTCAAGGACACCCGAGTACTTGCCAAGGTTGCAGCAAACATGGTTGACTCAGTGCTCAAGGGCTTCCAGCCAGAGATCAATGACACCAAGACTTACAATAATAATGTAAAAATAGTTCCTTCATTCCTCTGCGAACCATATATCATTTATAATGATGATATCGAAGAACTTATTATTGGTTCAGGTTACTTGACCGAAGATGATTTGAAATAAACAACATGATTTAAACACTTTTAGGGATCTCTAATAATTGAAATGATAATACAATTATTAGAGATCCCTTATAATAAAAAAAATGAAATAGCAGGAGTAACAACATGATAGATTATATCCTTGAAATGAAAGATATCACCAAAACATTCCCGGGGGTAAAAGCTTTGAGCAATGTTAACTTCAAAGTAAAGAGAGATCACATCCATGCATTAGTTGGGGAAAACGGTGCTGGTAAATCCACACTGATGAAGGTTCTGAGTGGAATTTACGCACACGGTAGTTATGAAGGTGATATCATTTTTGAGGGAGAAGTCTGCAAATTCAGCGATATTAAAGCGAGTGAAGCCAAGGGGATTGCAATTATTCACCAGGAATTAGCCTTAATTCCAACTCTATCGATAGCCGAAAATGTCTTTTTAGGTAATGAACAGGCAAAAAATGGGATTATTGATTGGGATAAGACAAAGCTGAAAACGATTGAAATGTTCAAAAAAGTGGAACTCCATGAAAACCCCAATACCCTGGTAAAAGACATAGGTATGGGCAAGCAGCAGTTAGTGGAGATCATCAAGGCACTTTCTAAAGATGTGAAATTGCTGATTCTGGACGAGCCGACTGCCGCCTTGAATGAACATGATTCTGAGCACCTTCTTGAATTACTTGTAGATTTAAAGAGTCACGGCATAACCAGTATTATTATCTCGCATAAGCTCAATGAAGTAACCGCTGTCGCCGATGATATTACTATTATTCGCGATGGTATGACTATTGAGACACTGGTAAAAGGCCAAGACGAAATAACCGAACAACGAATTATCAAGGGCATGGTAGGGCGTGAACTGACCAACAGATTCCCCAAACGCGAACATACAATTGGCGATGTTTTCTTTGAAGTTAAAGAATGGAATGCATTTGACCCACTCAATAACTCAAAACAAACCCTAAAGAATATCGATATAAAACTCAGACGGGGAGAGGTTGTAGGGATATCCGGGCTTATGGGCGCCGGACGCACCGAGCTAGCAATGAGTATCTTTGGCAAAGCTTATGGGCACAACATCTCTGGCAGACTATTAAAGAATGGTCAAGAGATATCTTTAAAGAATATACCTGAAGCAATTCGCAATGGAATAGTTTACGCAACCGAAGACCGAAAGCATGCAGGACTTATTTTAAATGATGATATCAAACGCAATATCAGTCTTGCCTCCCTTAAAAAATTGGAAAAGAATCTTGTTGTTGATGACAATAAAGAGATTGTAGTTGCCGAAGAATATCGGGCAAAATTAAATATAAAGACACCAAATATCTTACAGAAAGTTGGAAATCTTTCAGGCGGAAATCAGCAAAAAGTTGTTTTCAGTAAGTGGATTTATGCTGATCCTGATATCTTAATCCTGGATGAGCCGACTCGAGGTATTGATGTCGGGGCTAAATATGAGATATATACAATTATTAACGAGCTTGCTGAGCAGGGAAAATGCGTATTAATGATTTCATCGGAATTACCGGAAATTCTTGGCATGTGCGATAGAATATATATTATGAATGAGGGAAGAATTGTCGGTGAGATGACTTCGGAACAAGCTTGTCAGGAAAGTATTATGCATTGCATCATGGAAAGCAATAAGGAGGTTTCATGAAAAGAGTTAGTAAATTATTCAATGGAAATATCAGGCAGTACGCAATGCTTATTGCCCTGTTATTTGTGGTAGTTCTATTTCAATTTTTAACTGATGGTATCTTACTGAAGCCTATCAATATCTCTAATTTGATTCAGCAAAATGCATATGTCTTGATACTTGCTACAGGTATGCTACTCTGTATCCTTACCTGCGGTAATGTCGACCTGGCAATCGGATCAATTGTAGGTTTGGTGGGAGCGATAACGGCGATCATGATCGTAACTTGGGGCTTACCCGTCTGGCTGGCCATTATTGCTGGACTTGTTATCGGTTTACTTATCGGTGCCTGGCAAGGTTTCTGGATCGCCTATGTCGGAATCCCCGCATTTATTACTACCCTTGCAGGTATGCTTATCTTCCGCGGCCTGACCATGGTTATCTTGAACGGTAAGAGTATTGCTCCGCTTCCAGAAGCTTACAGTTTTATCTCTGCCGGATTCCTGCCTGATTTTAGTGGCTATGATCATATAAACATACTGGCTGTATTATTAGGTATCGTAGGTTCAATCATATTTATAGTTGGTGAAATACTAGACCGAAATAATAAGAAGAAATATAACTTTGACGTATCCAGTACTACAACCTTTGCACTCAAACTTATTGCCGTATGTGTAGTTATCAACGCCTTTACCTATTCATTGGCTCTGTATAAAGGCATTCCTGCTGTATTGATTCTGGTTATCCTACTGGTCATCATCTACACCTTTATCACCCAGAAGACCATTGCTGGGCGCCATATTTATGCCTATGGTGGTAACCCCAAAGCAGCAGCACTCAGTGGTGTAAACACTAAGAAGGTACTCTTCTGGGTTTACGCAAACATGGGTATGATGTCTGGTATTGCCGGTATTGTCTTCACAGGCCGACTTGGTTCCGCTACCCCGAAAGCAGGTTTAGGTTTCGAGCTTGATGCCATTGGGGCATGTTTTATCGGTGGTGCTTCAACTACCGGTGGTATCGGTACGGTTGTAGGTGCGATAATCGGTGGTCTGCTTATGGGTGTGTTGAATAACGGTATGTCAATCTTGGGTGTTTCAATTGACTGGCAGCAGGCGATCAAAGGTTTTGTACTGCTCTTCGCCGTAGCCTTCGATGTATACTCCAAATCAAGATCAAAGTAACCCGTAATCTGATTCAAAACCCTATGAAACCTCTATAAGCACTAGACTAGATTATCTTTACATTAACCTAAACTTGATCTAATACCAAGAGCTAAGAGGATAAAATTTAAAGCTTGTTGCTGGCAAAAACCCGGCAACAAGCTTTACTAATACCCCTACAACAAACTTATAAGCGTCACACCCTACAACATCTACAACAGCAAACATCCTTAGACTCTACAATAATTGTTGTAATTTTACTAACCAGCACTAAAAAAAAACCGTAACCTGCACAACGCCATAGCTTATAGGCTATACGACTGTTTTAATATAGCAGGTATCTTATCCTTTCATTGAGAGAGCGATTCGTTTACGCTTCGGGTCAACCTCCAACACCCGAACTCTGACCTGCTGCTGGACTCGTACCACCTCTGCCGGATCACGCACATATTTGTCGGCGAGTTGACTGATATGCACCAGACCGTCCTGATGCACTCCAATATCGACAAAAGCTCCAAACTTGGTCACATTGGTAACTATTCCGGGCAGCAACATCCCCTCCTGTAGATCGGCGATAGACTCAACCTTGCTATCAAAAGCAAACGCCACAAACTTATCGCGTGGATCGCGTCCGGGTCGGGTCAACTCAGCCATAATATCCCTGAGTGTCGGCAAACCGATGGTAGAGGATACATATGCATTAATATCAATCCTACTCCGCAACTCGGCATCGGCAAGCAATCTACTTACAGTTGTATTATGTTCCGCTGCCATTTGCTCCACTACCGGATATGACTCTGGATGCACCGCACTGCCGTCTAATGGATTAGCGCTATTACTCACCCGGATAAAACCGGCCGCCTGCTCAAATGCCTTCGCCCCCAGACGTGGCACCTTGAGTAACTCTGCCCGCGATTTAAAATTTCCCTGCTGCTGGCGATACTCGATAATATTGGCCGCAAGCTTCTCCCCAAGGCCGGAGACATAGGTTAAGAGCTGTTTACTCGCCGTATTGAGTTCGACCCCAACCGCATTTACACAGCTCATTACTACCGAATCCAACCCCTCCTGGAGTAGTCTCTGATCGACATCATGCTGATACTGCCCGACCCCGATAGTCTTCGGTTCCAGCTTGACTAATTCCGCTAGCGGATCCATAAGTCTACGCCCTATCGACACCGCTCCTCTAACGGTCAGATCATAATCTGGAAACTCTGCCCTCGCCACCTCCGAAGCCGAATAAATCGAAGCCCCACTCTCACTCACCAACACCACTTCAACACCTTCCAGTTTGAGCCCACGCACAAACTTCTCGGCCTCACGCCCATATGTGCCGTTACCGACCGCCACCGCCGCCGGTGCATACCGTTCTACCCAAGACCTAAGCTTCTCAGCCGCAGACTCAGGTTTACGGTCAGGGTAGATAACCATATTATCCAGCAGTTCACCCCGTTCACTGAGCATTACAACTTTACAACCGGTTCTAATTCCCGGATCAATCGCCAACACCCGTTTACTCCCCAAAGGCGCCGCTAGTAGAAGCTCCCGCAAATTCTGGGCAAATACTGTCACCGCCTCCTTATCCGCCTCTTCTTTTAAGTCTGCCTTGAGTTCGTTCTCCAGTGATGGTTCGATAAGCCGAGAATAAGCATCGGCAAAAGTTATACTCAAGTAGTCTTTATACTGACAATTCTTCCTGAGCCGCAGAGTAGAGATTATCTGTAACGCCCGTTCCGAGTCGATTCTTACTCTGACCCGGAGTAAACCCTCCCGTTCTCCCCGGTATATTGCTAATAACCGATGTGACGGTGCCCGTTTTGCTGGTTCAGACCAGTTAAAATAATCCTTATACTTTTCCGCCTTGTCCTGATGTTTTTTCACTACCGAACTGGTCAGCACTGCAGAATCAGCAAAGACACTCCTTAATCTACCCCGTATAACGCTGTCTTCACTTATCATCTCAGCGATAATATCCCCAGCACCGGCAAGGGCATCATCCACATTCTCCACCCCTGCTTCACTATTTACAAACCGCCCCGCAAGTTGCTCAATACTCTTCACTTGTTGCTGCGCAAGTAGCTCTAACGCCAGCGGCTCAAGCCCCCGTTCTCTGGCAATAGTTGCCCGCGTACGTCGTTTGGGTTTGAACGGTAAGAAGATATCCTCCAGCACAGCCAGATCTTCAGCCTGCGCCAGCGCCGCTTCTAATTCAGCAGTAAGTAACTCCCGCTCACGTAGAGACTTCAGTATATATTCACGACGCTGATTGAGCTCAGCATAAGTTTTAGCCAATTGACTTATCTGCTGAATCTGTACTTCATCCAAACCGCCAGTAGCCTCTTTCCGGTAACGGGCAATAAAAGGTAGCGTAGATCCCTCACGTAGCAGACCAAGTACCGCCTCAACCTGCCCGACCTTCAATTCAAGCCCTTTAGCAATGGACTCTGCCTCCAAAGCCATTTCCCTATCTTCTTGCAATTCTCACCCTCTATTACCTTCCCTTGAGTAACCCTCTGATCGCCAATGTCGCTTCTGGATCAGCGGTAATAATACTCTCCCGAACCTCGACAAAACCGTTATCTGGCTTCTGCGGATCAAAACACAGAATATCATCATTGACATAATCCATAATCCGCCGGAACTGTTTGGGCCAGGAATTAGAGAAGTAGCTCCTGCGAGTTTTATTATGGACTGTGAGCGTAAACCCACCCTGAACCCCTCCCGTAGCCTCATCATTTACCGAACTCGCCAGCATCGCTCCAGCCTTATTTTGGATGAGAATCTCCCTCAGGCC
Source organism: Planctomycetota bacterium (assembly GCA_963556115.3). Taxonomy (GTDB): domain Bacteria; phylum Planctomycetota; class SZUA-567; order SZUA-567; family SZUA-567. Next base: position 115,951 of record CAUVYI020000014.1, read on the forward strand.
AGCCAACTGCTGTGAACTAAGCTTATATTTCTTCTGATAATACCGATAATTATTCGGATCCTTATAAGCCGCGGTCATTTCTCCTGTACTGCTAATCTCTACCACATTATACACCCGGTACTCAGCGGATCCCAGTGCAAGATATAGCGTGTAACCACTACTGCTACTGATATCAACCGCAGGTTCTTCCGACTCTTTTGAATGCTCCTTACTGAAGAGTCCGCCCTTGAGTTCACCACGCCAAGGTAACAACATAGTCATCCAGGAATACCCCGAAGCTGCGCCCCGCACCTCCTCTTGATCTTGAACTGTCAAGACATCATTACTGCTGCCACACCCAAAGACAACACTTATCATTACTACCAGCAGCAACCATTCAACCATTCTCTGCATTATCCTGCTCCTCCGCCATACCTCTGTAATGCTTCTTCAAGCTCCTGTGCCAGCCCCGACAATCGTCCTGCCGCAATATCCGCGCGCAAGCCTTTCGCCTCTTCTTTAGTCTCTTTAATCATCGCAAAATCTTCAACAATATCCAGAACTTTTAGTTCAGGTAATCCATGCTGCCTTACCCCGAGAAATTCCCCCGGCCCACGCAAACGCAGATCCTCCTGCGCAATAACAAAGCCATCAGACGTATTTACCAAAACCGCCAGACGTTCACTCGCACTCTGGTGCTTTGCATCCGAGAGCATAATGAAGTACCCCTGCTCCGACCCGCGTCCAACTCTGCCGCGCAACTGATGCAGCTGAGCCAGGCCAAACCTATTGGCGTGTAACACAACCATGGTATTGGCATTCTTAACATCTACTCCGACCTCAATCACCACCGTACTTATAAGGATATTGATTTCATTGTTCCGAAACTTATCCATTAATGCCAGCTGCTCCTGCCGCTTCATCTTCCCATGCATCAAGCCTACAGCATAATCGGAGAATTCGCCATGCGCCAGATCTTCATACGCCTCTTTTGCAGACACTAGATCGCTCTCTTCATTCTCCTCAAGTAACGGACTCACGATATATGCCTGCCTGCCCAGCCCCAATTCTTTACGCACAAAGCTCCAAACCTGTTGCTGACTGCTGGTTGGGTAGAGTTGGGTCTTTACCGGCTTTCGCCCCGGGGGCAGACCGTCAATTACACTGACATCAAGATCACCATACACCGTCAATGCCAGACTTCGAGGAATCGGTGTCGCCGTCAGCACCATAGTATCAGGCCTAATCCCTTTACTAACCAGACTCTGACGCTGCTCAACGCCAAATTTATGCTGTTCATCGATAACCACCAACCCCAAATTTTTAAATTCAACATCTTCCTGAATAACCGAGTGGGTAGCAATAAGAATATCAATTCCCCCACAAGCCAGTTCGGTCTTGAGCAATTCACGCTCACGCTTGGTAATCCCGCTGGTCAATAGCTTGACCCGTACGCTAGAGCGTTCACTACTCTGCAGAAAACCGGTGATCGTCTGAAAATGCTGCCGCGCCAAAAGCGCCGTAGGAGCCATCATGGCGACCTGAGTCTTCCCCGCAACCGCCACCAACATGGCAACGAAAGCAACCGCCGTCTTCCCGCTGCCGACATCACCCTGCACCAACCTGTGCATCGGTTTAGAACTCTGCATATCTGCGACAATCTCGCCAATAACCCTATCCTGAGCCGGAGTAAGTCTGAATGGGAACAACCTCCTGATCCTCTCACTCAGTACCCGGGAATAACTAAAACTCCTGCCGGGATATGCCGTCTCGAATCCTTCGCGTCTGAGCAGAATTACCAACTGCATCAGCATCGCCTCATCATAAGCCAGACGCCGTACAGCCTCTTTCCTCGCCTCATCCGAATCCGGAAAGTGCATATTTCTAACCGCCTCAGCTCTCGCCATAAGATCATGGCTACGCAGATAATCCTCGGTATACAGTTCAGCTAACAACCCGGTACCAGCTTTCAGAGCCATATCCATAACCCGCCGCCAGATAGTCTGAGTCAACTTTCCGGTACAGGGATATAACGGAACCATTCTGCCTACACTGAGCAGTTCCTGAGTAAATACCCCATCTTCCGGTACAATCTCATACTGAGGATGGCTAATCTTGAGGGTTCTACCTTCACGCTCAAATCTACCGTAAACAATAAGTGTCTTCCCCTCTATCTTCTCTCGCACCCACTGCGCGTTGAACCAGACCGCCTCAGCATACCCGGTTCCATCATTGATCCTTGCCTTTAAAATATGCTTAATTCTACCCCTGGGTCTATGCTCTGAGACTCGCTCCACCGTCCCCATAATAACCTTTTCGCCACTAGTTTCTATCTCCTCAATTGCCGATATATTCGACCGATCCGAGATATCACGAGGGAATGTATACAGCAAGTCTTTGAGAGTACTTATACCTAGGCGGAGGAAGTCCTCAGCCCGAGCCGGGCCGACCCCTTTTAAGAATTGGATATTACTCTTCAGTTCCAGCGACATAGGCACTTCCATCCCTACCACTAACTCATTGCATTAAAAACAGTTATAATAATATCCATCCACCCCTCGCATTTCAAGGTCTGCTCTGGTAATTAATATATTTAATATCTAACAATTTATACAACCAAAATAAATCATCCATGTTATAATAAAATTGCTAATCTAGTATGATGAGGTTTTATTGTGAATATTTCAAAAATAAAAATAAAGACTCTGATCCTTCTGCTTGTTTTAGTGATAACCGCTATCACTTCACTACTCGCCCTGGTACAGGATTACCGGCAAGCAAACATTAATTATGAAGAGACAATTAACACCAAGCTAAATACTGTCATACAATTAGCCCGCAATTTTATAGGTAAAGACTTTCATGACTCACTGCTGAACAAGGACTCACTCAGTACAGAAGAATACACTAAAATAGTGGATAAATTCAACCAGATATGCCTTGATTTGGATCTAAAATTTATCTGGAGCATACTGGACATTAACGATACAGTAGTCTTTACCACAACCACCTCGCCCGACAAAATCACCGCGAATCATAAACAGGCCAAGTTCTTCGAATCACCTGCCTCAGCGCAATTATATAGAGAGATTATCCAAAGTGGTACAAGTAGGCGTCTATTAATCAGCGACGACTGGGGAGAATTAGAGAGTCTGATTGTCCCTTTCAAAGATTCTCACGGACGCACTTATCTCTTTGCCGCCGCTCTAGACAGTACCTTATACAAACAAGAGCTCGCCTCCAAAATATATTCAAGCATGCTTCATAATGCCTTTCTAATTATTCCGTCCATGTTAATCTGTTATATTTTTATTACCTGGCTGATTCACCCTTTGACCTATATTATCTCCAATATTCAAAAAATTGCTCAAGGCGAGTATCAGGATATCAGCCACAAATGGGCAGAAGAGTATGTCAAACTGGCCAAAAGTATCCACCTTATGTACTCTGAGATAAACGGCACCTACCTAACAATCAAGATGCAGGAGAAAGATCTCAAAACAACCCTGATGTGTATCGGTGAAGGGGTAATCGTAACCGACAAACAAGGTAACATTACCCGAATCAATCAAGAAGCCAGCAAACTTACCGGCTGGCAGAAAGATGATGCCAGCAACCAGCCTCTGCCAAATATCTTCCGGTTATACGACTCTATGCTAGGTAGTTATACCCCTCATCCACTCCATACAGCCCTCAGCGAAGCCAGACCTATACCTCTTAGCCGAAGTACAATGCTGTTATGCCGGGATAATACCGAATATCATATATCAGGTATCGTCGCTCCCATCATATCAAACAAGAACATTACCGGTACAGTAGTAACCTTTAAAAATCTTACCTTGGAAGACAAACAAGCAGAGAAGATCAGGCAGAATCACGAGGTAATGCTCAGCGTCCTCCGGCTTTCAAAGATTGCTTACTGGGAATATAATGTTGCTGCTGACACCTTCTGGATATCCAAGGATATTGTCAGCCTCTATGGTATAACAGAGGTAGAAGAAGGTATTATTGACGGCAAACTCTTGATTACCAAGTATTTTGATACCGCCACCGATAACACTTATGACGAATTAAATGAAGCGATTGAAAATAACCAACCCTTCAGATCTATCCACGAAGTAATAAATCGACAAAATCAACAACCATTATTCTTTGACGCTGCTGCCACCCCAATAATCAATGCTGAAGGCAAGGTTGAAAAACTAATCGGCCTTACCAAAGATATCACCGAACACAAAATTCTCACCCATCAGTTATACCATTCCCAAAAACTTGATGCTGTCGGCCAATTAGCTGGAGGCATAGCTCATGATTTCAATAATATGCTGGGAGGTATTATTGGTTTTGCCGAATTGTTAAGCGGAGAGCTCAAAGACAATGAGAAGCTGAAGAACTACTGTAGCAATATTATCAATACCAGTGAGAATGCCGCCAAACTTACCAGCCAGCTATTATCCTTTGCCCGCAAAGGGAAGGATATATCTACCCCTATTAGCATACACCGAATTATTGATTCGGCCATTACTCTGCTTGAACGCAGTATTGATAAACAGATAACCATTATCCGGGAATTCTCAGCCAAGGTAGATACGGTTACCGGCGATCCAGCCCAGCTGGAATCGGTCATTATCAACCTCGGAATCAACGCCAGAGATGCAATACCGGAGAGTGGAGAGATCAAGATCACCACCGAACTTACCGAGCTCAGCGCCTTATTCTGCAAGACCAACAATTATGATATAGAACCCGGCAACTTTATTATTATCAAGATTATAGATAATGGAATCGGTATGAACGGCAAGACCCTTGAGCACATATTTGATCCTTTCTTCACCACCAAAGGCGGAAAAGGAACCGGCTTGGGATTATCGATTATCCACGGTATTATCACCTCCCACGGCGGGGTAATCAATGTTTACAGTGAACTCGGACGCGGCTCCGAATTCAAAATTTACCTGCCATTAAACTGCAAACTGGAGTTAAATGACATTCCTACCCATGGCCTGAGTTCCGACTACTCCGGCAGCGGTCTGATACTACTCATCGATGATGAAGCAATAATACGCAGTATGGGAACGGCTTTAATTGAGGATCTAGGTTATTCTGTAATCACTGCTGAGAACGGACGTGAGGGTATAGAGCTCTATAAGCAACGCCAGAGCGAGATCTCAGTCGTTCTTCTTGATGTAGTCATGCCGATAATGGGCGGAATGGAATGCCTGCAAGAACTAATTAGAATAAACCCCAAGGTAAAGGTAATTATTGCGTCCGGTTTTTCCAAGACCGACACCAGCACAGATTTTATCAATAATGGTGCTTTTGCATTTATCAACAAGCCTTATCGTCAGCTGACTCTGGGAAAGAAATTAAAAGAGGCATTGAAGTCAGAATGATTGAGCAACTATAGTCAGTTTTGGCTTGTTTTTTACCTCATTCTCACCTGAGGCTGCAACTCCGGTTATCAATACTCCTTTTCAAATATAACCTATTATCTTGAACACAAGTAATATTATATCTTATAAGTATATTGACCTGCACTAGATAGTTATATAGAATAAATTTATCGATATCGTCCAGGCTGCTTTCGGAGTTATATAATGTCAGAACTAAACTCAAAGAACATCAAGAGATATAATAGAAAACAGGTTCTCAATGTTCTTAGAAAAAACCTTGAAATCTCAGTAAAGGACGTCACCGCCATCACCGGTATAAGCCGCACCAGTGTCTCTAGATCTATTCAGAAATTTATCAAGCAGGGGCTGGTCTCCAATCAGGGCAAGGGCGAATCAACTCTAGAAGGTGGCAAACGCCCGGTTCTCTATTCGATGGATACAAAATTCAAAGTCTTTGCTATCTGTTATGCTCAGCCCGAAGTCTTCCATACCGTAATCTCCGACCTCAGCGGTGAAACTCTGGCCGAAATAAAGACCAATATTACCCACGATCTATCCTTTCATAATTTTGTAAATGGAATTATTACCGATATCAAGTCCCTACTTACCAAGCTCAATATCGGCATAGACCGAGTGTATGCCATGGCTATAGGGGTTCCCGGAATAACCAATATTCGCACTGGAGAATTCCTCATCGCTCCGCACTGTGAGCAGATGGGAAGAAACATTAACCTCAAGAAACTCCTTCTAGATGAATTCGGAGTAAATATCCCCTGTTTCATCGATAATGAGATTCGTTTTCAGAGTTATGCCGAGCAAAAATTCGGCTTTGGCCGCCAACATGACAACTTTATCGTCCTGGATGCCGATGACGGTGTGGTCGCCGGGATTATTAATGACAACCGCATAAGTTACGGTAATGACTGCATTGCCGGTGAAATAGGTCATATGCTGATAGATCCCAACGATAAGCACCAGTGTTACTGCGGTGGTTTCGGCTGTCTAGAGAATAAGGTCTCCTGTAACGGAGTTGCCAGAATATACCAGGAATTATCTCAAAAATATACTGGTAAGATAAAGCTGCAGACAAATGAAAATTCTAACAAAATCAATATCCCTGCCTTGTTCGAAGCCGCCGATAATGGAGAAGAACTTGCCCAGGCAGTAGTCAACGAGGTCGCCAGATGGTTTGCTTACGGCATCTCAAACTTGATCCTTACAGTTAACCCGGAACTTATAGTCTTCCACGGGCCGTATGCTTCAGGCTCGGGTTACTTCGACCACGCACTCAAAGAACACCTGAACAGCCGACTCATTGCAACATTATCACTTAGCCCCAAAATTGCCTACTCCACTCTAGGCAATAAATCCTGCATCACCGGTGCCGCTATCTTCCTCGCCGATCATTTCTTTGATGAATATGAGTAAGACTATATAATACTAAACACTCATACCATGGTAAAACTATAGAATAGTATATATTATCTTATTCAATCAAATCACGATAATAATCTGCTTAGTAATTTCCCATTTAGATAATACAAGGAATTCCGCCAGCAACTTTGTTGCTACCGACAAAAAAACGTATAGACCCCATTCAGAATCTATACGCTTCAAAATTTTATAGCTACTAACAGCCAAATACTTATTAACGGCTATAGAACTCGACAACCAGCTGCTCATTTACCGGAAGCATTACATCTTCACGAATCGGTAGACGCAGGATACGAATCTCACGAATCTTATTGTCTGCAGCAAGCCACTCTGGTGTGTTATAACCAGAACGAACTTCAACCGCGATATCAACCAACTTCTGAATACCAGCCTTATCTCTCACTCCGATAGTATCACCGACATTGATAAAAGCTGAAGGCACATCGCACTTCTTGCCGTTGAGAGTTACATTACCATGTGAAATAAGCTGCCTTGCAGCCGCGCGGCTGGTAGCAAAACCACCTGAGAAGAGGGCATTATCCAGCCTTCTTTCACAGAGCATAAGAAAGTTACGACCGGTATCGCCCTTGATACGGCGTGCCTGATCATACATCTTTCCCATCTGCTTCTCACGCATTCCATAATAATGCATAATCTTCTGCTTCTCGGTCAGACGTACACTATATTCTGACTGTTTTCTGCGGCCAAATCCGATAGTTTCACGCTTAAGATAAGCTTTTTCAACATTGCCGTTATTAAAGACAACCTGTCCCAGTCTACGGCAGACCTTTGCTCTTGGTTTGGTAAAACGCCCCATTTGAGTATAATCTCCTAGATATTTCTTAATAATAAATAAAATATACACAATCAAATAAAAGCAGAGCAAACAAACTTATAATCGCTTTCTAACATTGAGGTTAGATATTCCTCAAGCAAAAATCGATTATCAGCGCCTTCTCTACCTCCACCCTCTCAAAGCCCCTGCTGTATGGCCGCGGTAGAATTATCTACACTACAGTATGAGCCAACCACTTGAGAACATGGAAAAAGAATCTACCGACAGGGAACACCCCTTCCGGTAGATTGAATATTAATTAAACGCAAAACACCTTCAAGATCAAGACAAAATTCTATAAATCCCTTATTTTTATCCATATTCCGTTGAAAGTTGAGCATATTTATAAGTATTCAGACATATTTATACCGACTACTATCCAGACAAAACCTACATCTTAATTTTGCGCCCAGATTTCAAGTACTTTTTTAATAAAGGAAGCAACAAGCAAACGATTGCCATGCGCACTCAAATGGTCACTATCAAAAAATACCGGCAAGCCGCCTTCATCAAAAGCATTGAATTCCACCCCAGTACACAAAACCGGAAACGGATCCCAAATATGAAGATATTTGTGCTTTTCTCTTAATATTGTTAATGACTCAAGAACTGGCTGCCGAAGTTTTTCCAGATAACTTCGCTGCACACTCATACCGAGTCTTCCCGCCGGATTACTTCGATTAAACCAATCTGCACAACGATACGGAGACGATCGTAGTACCGGTTTCGGCGCATCAATAAGAACATACAATCCTAATTCTTCAAAGTCGCTTATTATTCGATCCGCATCATCTCTGGCAACTACCCGATTATTCTCTTCTTTCTGACTGAAATATTTTTCCAAAACTACATTATCATCATCTTCCCCTTTTATTTCCGGCATTCGTAGTGAAGCCAGAAAAACGATATCCCCAGGTTGCGCCGTTTTTTTTATCATCTCAAATGAATTCTTATAAAACTCTGTAAGCCCGGGTATTTTGGCATTGGCCTGGAGTAATCCAGCAACCGCACAACCACCAGCTTCATACTCATATACGTCAACCCCAAGCTTTGCGGCAGTGATATTGAGCATAGTTCTATATGCCGCGGTATGCGAATCCCCTAATATAAATATTTTCTTATGCTTAATATTAGAACCACTCTCAGCAACTACCCCAACCCTGTCTCTTGTGTACTTTCTCGACCTCCAGATATAACTATCCTTGGTAACGCTCAGACTCAAAGTACCCTTTGCATCAATAATCTCTCTCGCCCCAAAGAACGCAAGCATAATTACAGCTAATCCTCCGGCAATTATCTGCCAATTCTTCGCAGCAGACAAAACTCTGCTCTCTTTAATCGGCTTTTCCAAAAGATGATATGAAAGCATAGCCAGCACAAACGATAAAGTATAGTACACCCACAGACTCGTCAACGACTCCATCCCTACAGTCCAACGCAACAAGACTGCTACAGGCCAATGCCAAAGATATAAAGAATATGATATGTTCCCAATATATCGCAATACACCCGAGGATAGTGCCCTCTGAACCACAGTATTATCTTCATAACGACATACAGCGGTTGATAACATTAAGAGTGTACCGCTTACCGGCAGAATCACATACGGAAATGGAAACAACAATCTATCCGCGTAGAGCAATCCCGCACCGATCAGAATCAAACCGGTAACACTGTATATTCCAGTAGACCGTTTACTTTTAGGTATAAAAATACCACGGGTATGGAGTTGAAAAAGTATCGCACCTGCAGCCAATTCCCAAAATCTGCTTGGAATCAGGTAGAATGCCCTCTCTGGAAAAACAGTTGTCTCATAGATTGCCCAGACAAACGAACCTACACTCGGCAGAAGTAATACCAGCCAGGGTAAGACTCTTCCTGTATTATTCTTACGCTCAGCATTGAGCCAGAAATAAAATAACACAGGAAAGATAAGATAAAACTGTTCTTCAACCGCAAGTGACCAGGTATGTAAAAATGGGATATATTCAACTTTGGGCGAAAAATACCCGTCATTATTGAATACAAGTGAAAAATTACTCACACCCCAGAATGCTGCCAATCCAGTATCATCAATTGTACTACTCAACCACGAAGAAGGGATAAAGAGAGTTGCAAGCAATACCGTAACCAGCAGACAAACCAGGAGCGCCGGCAATATTCGCTTTATTCGTCTCTTATAAAATTCAGATAAATATGTTAGAAAATTTGTAGTGGTTCTATGATACAGAGACCTGCTAATAACATATCCCGAAATAACTAGGAAAATATCGACCCCAGTAAATCCACCTCGAAGCAATGAACCGGCCTGAGCATGAAAGATTAATACAGCCAAAACCGCAATAGCTCTCAATCCGTCAATAGCAAAAAGATGGGGGAAACTATACTTTTTCAGCATACTGTTTTATTCCGACAGAACTAACGAGAATATAGCCTGATACCAGTTGAAAGACGATCAAGCTATGAGCTAATACAATAATGCAGCGCTGCACACCTTAATCTAGAGCCTCAAGCTCCAGCAGCGCCTCCTCAATCCGGCTCTTGACCCCCTCCGGCACACTCCTCGCTTCCGCCAGCCTTTGCCGCAGATTGCGGGCAATGCGTAGCAATCCGTCTATCTCGCGCCTACGGTTAAAGTTGGCGCGATCTATATCCTCAGGATCTGCCGGACGCATCCGCTCACGAATCTCTTTACGCAGAATCCCCTCATCGGTATTCTCCTCAAAGGCCATACGGTGGAGCTCTTCCTTCTCCTCTTCGTCTATATCTTCCCGCTCCCGCGCCTTCTTAAGGAGTTCTACTGTCTGATAATCCGGCACATCATAGCCGCGCTCCTGCACCGTATTATCCCGCAGCCTATCCGGTTCATAACTCTTCATATAATTATAACTGACCATCAACTTCTTGACTGTCGGCTTCTTCAACCCAAGCTCACTGGCGCAGTATACCTCAAAATCATCATAACCCCATTCTTTATAGTCACCACCATACGCAATATCGGTCAGATACTTACCGAGTTCCACCCAGGAAGAACGGAATTTACGCAGTGACACCAATACCTGATAACGCAGAGACTCCGGGTTGAGTTCTTCTAACTGCTTATCTATTTTGGCAATAACATTGGCACTCATCAACACTCCTAACTATTATTAATAAAGAATTATAATTTCTTAAGCCTTACCCTGCATTTACGCAACACCCCGACAATTCATCTCAACACTACCACACTACCCCTATCACCTCTTAAAAGAGTTATTGAACCAAAAGAGATATTACCGCAAATAATCCCCTTCAGATCAAATCTTCGGTAATTTCAGTATAAACACAACCATTCTACTTGTAAAGGCCTAATGCCTGTGATTATTCCTAGTGTTTATCTACGCTTAAACTCTCAAACGCAGACTGACGTATTCAAAACAAAAAAAAAAGGCTGACCGCCTTAAGCTATACCTTTTACCATTTAGCGTAATAAAATAACCTTCAAATAACCGATAATTTATGATTAAACCGATAATTCATACAATATTTTTATTACACAAGAGTGTAAATATTTTCTATTTTTCCCCATATTGGAATAGAAAGAGCTTATTAAATTTACACTATACTAATTAATTGAGGATTCGTAAAGCTAACCGCTTGCGCAAATGCCTGTGCGGCTGCGCATCTCGGGGTACAGAGGATGAGTAATCCCCTGTTCAGGGATTTGGGGATGAAATCCCCATGAAATAAAAGTACTATTTAGCTAGATGAGCCGAAAATAACGTTATACTAGCAAGATCTTTCTGTAAAAAAAAGCTACAAAAACAACCTATTACCTCAGAACCGGTGATTATACAAACTAGTTATATCTGGCCCGGTCGAGCCCTGAGCATAGATCTCCGGTTCCACTCCTGCCAACGCTTTGAGCAACGGGGTAATATAACGCCACGCCGCCTCGGTCTCGTCTTCACGCGCAAAGAGAGTTGCATCCCCCTTGAGTGCATCGAGAATCAACCGCTCATAAGCAGTCAGTGGCTTCCGATCGAAAGAGCGTTCATAATTGAAATCCATTATGACCGGCGCTGCCTCGACCTTCTCCCCCGGACTCTTACAGACAAATTCCAGCTTGATCTCCTCCTGCGGCTGAATACCGAAGGTCAGGGTATTCGATTTTAAATTGGCGCAGGCAAACTCATCACTGAAGATACAGGTCGGAACCCGCTTAAAATGAATACAGCACTCAGTTCTGCGCGACTCCAGCGCCTTACCAGCGATAATATAAAAAGGCACCCCCTGCCAACGCCAGTTATCGACCATTACCCGCATCGCCGCAAAGGTCGGCACAATCGAGTCCGTAGCCACCCCCTTACTCCCACGATATCCTGCATACTGTCCAAGGATTACCGGATAATCCTCGCTCGCAAGCTGACGTAACGAACGCAACACCTTGACCTTCTCACTCCGGATATCTTCGGCGCTAAAGCGTACAGGCTGCTCCATGGCGATCAAGGACAAGAGCTGAAGCAGATGATTCTGAACAAAATCTCGAATAACACCTGCCCCTTCATAAAATCCGCCTCGTTCCTCAACCCCAATGGACTCGGTAGAGGTTATCGTCACATGCGAGATCTGATCCCGACTCCAGAGCGGCTCAAATATAGCATTGGCAAATCTGAAAAACAAGAGATTCTGCACTGTATTCTTACCCAGATAATGATCTATCCGGTATATCTGCTCCTCGTCGAGCTTACTATGCAGAAAGGTATTGAGCTCAATTGCCGACTCAAGATCGATCCCGAAGGGCTTCTCGACAATTATCCTTGAATTCACCGCCGCCCGCTCTTTACCGAGTAATCCGGCAGTATGGAGTGAAGCAACCACATTTCTGAATACCCCGGGAGGAGTTGCAAGATAGAAGAGCCTGCCACCTCCTGCCTGCCGCTTAGCGAGCAGCTTATCCAGTGCTCTGAAAGCGTCGGCCGAACTATACTCACCACTGAGATACTCCAGCATACTACTAAAGCTAGTCCACAGAACATCACTAAAAACCGGTGAAAATTCCTTGAGACCATCCTGAATAAGCTGGGCAAATCCCCCCCTATCCAGATCTCTACGCGCAAAACCGATTATACGCGAACCCTCGCCGAGCTCACCCAGCACATGCAGGTGGAAGAGCGCCGGCATAATTTTACGCCGACATAGATCCCCCGAAGCCCCGAAAATTACAATCGTACTCGGCGCAACCGGCTTTAACGGCCTGGGTTTTTCAAACTTTCCTGACGGACTCGCCTCAATATACATGATAATCCTTTACAAGAAGAGAAGCTTGAATAAATGGCTCCGCACTCAATTTAACAGATATCCTCAATTATAATACGTATAAAAAAGGTGTCAACTATTATGCTGTACCGAGACCTGAGAATAACTGCCCAACCTCAAGCTTCAAGACTGGATGCATATAACCCGGACAGATCTCCTTGAGCGGAATAAGCACAAAATCCCTCTCCTGCATCCGCGGATGCGGCACCGTCAACCTCTCTGAGGCAATACGCTGATCACCATAGAAGATAATATCAATATCAATAACCCGCGCACTCCAATGCTCAGCCCCAAGATCACGCCCCAGATCTACCTCGATATCTTTTATAAAGGTGAGCAAAGCTTGCGGCTCGAGTTCAGTTCGCCCCAGCAACGCCCCGTTGAGAAAATCCCCCTGCCCCGCCGGGCCTCCTACCGCTCTATTCTCCCACCAGGAGGAGACCGCATCAACCACCACCGACTTCTCCAACCGCGCAACTGCCGACTCAAGATAACTACGACGATCACCCAGATTTGATCCAAGCGCCAGAACTACCTCCACCATTATACCAACCCCTCCACTCCCCAGTCCAACTTCTGAGCAACTTTTTCCCAATAATATTTGGCAGCCAACTTCTGCGCCTGCGCTCTAAGTCTTTGCCACTCCCAGCCGCCCCGCTGCGCAGCAAGCTCAAGCAATCTTTCAGCCAACGCCTCAGGTGTCTGCTCATACAAAAACTCCTCAACCCCTCCCAAGACCTCCGGATATGCCAGCCTCCGTGGAGCCAATGGTATCAACCCCGCCGCACACCCTTCAATCACACTTATCCCGAAGAACTCATGAGCAGCCGTGCTAATAATGATGTCAGATTCTGACAATACCCGCAGATACTCCTCTCGACTCTGCTGATAGCCAAAATTATCAATAACGTCCCCGAACTCTCTCTGGATACGTGCAAAGGCTCTGGGTACCTTCGAGAATGACTCACCGATAATATTTACGCGAAATTCAAATTTTCGCTCCCGTAAGAGACAGAGCAGAGTATACAGATCCTCCGGGTTCTTGTCATGCTCCCACCGCGCCGCCCAGACCAATCTTAGCACAGGCGACTCTATATTATTTTTGATGTCAATTTTTGACTTGTAAACACCTTGAGGAAATATCCGGGATTTATCCGCAATTTCAGTGACCTCTGCCCCATGCTGATAGTCAGGCATTCTATCTAAAAATGATCTACACGCAGCAAGAAAAACATCCCGGTGCCACCCGGTATTGAACCATACCTGAGTCGCGGCTAACGCCGAAGTAAAATTCATATACGCAAAGTGCATATCCCGCTCCTGCTTACAGCTATCTGGATACAGCAACTGATTCTCATGAAAATACAGTATTCGGGGAAGAGCCGCAAGTTCTACCGGAGCCAGACCCAAAAATTCTGCCAGACCCAACATATCGCTGGCAAAAATGACATCCCAACTCTTACCTGCATTTAGCAATTCCCGAACTCTCAACGCCGCCGATACTGCTGAATGGCGCATTCGCCACTTCCACTTATACGGAGGAAACCCGATCAAATCAAATTCCAGCCCAGAGTGAGCCACCCACCCGTCAAGAAAAGCCCGGTGGCTCCCCCCATAATACGGTTCAATCGCCAGTACGCGCATCCCTACTCCAATCCACAGATCGCCGTTACCGTCTTCTCCGGTACAAAGATATACTTCTCGGTAAGCTCAACCCCGAGCTCTGAAAGCCGCAACAACCGATAGAAAATAGCCTGATTCTCCAGAGGAAAGTCCCCATAGCCGGCGGAAAACCGTCTTGAGGTAGGACGTAAACCTAACCGTGAAAGATCTGTCCCTAGGCGTTTTATCATCCAGCCAAGGCAATCGTCCACTACCTCAGAGGCGACCGCGTCATAGATCAGCGCTGCCACCCCGTTCTTTTCCAGAACAAACTCGTCAATGCTCTTGAGTACCTCAGAACTTATCCGTGCTCCAAGTATAACCACCTCCGAAGAGCGCTCAAGCAACTTTGCCACCGAGACCGAAGTAATACAATCCCCACTCTCCAGTCGCACCTCAACCCCATCATTACTGAGGATACCGATCCGGTCATACCTCCCAGCCGGAGCACATATCTTATAACATTCTTCAATATAATAATTTATCTTTTTAGCATGTTCTGGCGAGATCCCTGTCAGATGCCGATTATACCCCATTCTCTTGAGTATAGACAACATGGGAAGCTCAACCGGAATATTTTCAAAGTTTTTCAGCATTTTTCCAAACCAATCTGTCTTTTTTCACATAATTTTGTACAATTATAGAGTAATAATCGGCCAAGCTATACTTTACACATATCTGCCAAAGCAACATATTATTTTCTACCAATCCTGTTCATTATTATATGCAGGAAATATTACTATAAAATAGCAGAAAGACATTATATAATGAATAAACACAGAATCAATATTACCTACTTATTATTAATTCTACTCCTGACTCTCTTCACTTCTGCCGCCACTTATGCCTACGAAGCAACTTCTAACCTGCAATATAGCGAACTGACAACTGATATTTCAGCAATCTCCCAAGAGGTAGACCTCAATAAATATCCTGATGCCAATGCGGTACTGCTAGATCAAGCCACCAAAATAATCTACCGTGAGGACAGCACCTATACCCAATGGCAGGAGGCATATATCAAGATCCTCACCAAGAAGGGGCGTGAAGACTACCGAAATATCTCCAGTTATTACACTGTACCGTATCAAAATGATGAAGACTGCCGTATAGACCTAATTGAGATAATCAAACCTGACGGTACGGTAGAGACCATCGATATTGCCAAAAACAGCTCGATATCTACTGAAAATTCGAGCATGTCTGCCAATATTTTCAACCCCAACGACAAAAAAATATCGGTCTACGCCAAAGGATTAGAGGTTGGAGATATTCTTCACTACAAGATGTACGACAATATAGTTCAGCCCCGCGCCAGAGGTATCTTTACCGACATCTTCTCGTTGGAAGGGATTAATCCCATTATTCACGAAAGCATTTGCATTGAAGGGCCTGCAACTTTTCCTTTGAAGAAAATTGAAATTCTGGATCGACTCAAAGATACGGTCTTGGCAACTCAGGGCGAAAAAGACGGACAGATTTATTATCAATGGGAGATCAAGAATGTCCCGCGCGCCGTTCCCGAGCCTAATATGCCGGCACTGTACACCTGCACTCAGCGCCTGCTGGTCAGTACCGCTCCAGATTGGGAGAGTATCTCCAGATGGTACTGGAACCTAGCTAAACCGGCTATATCCGCAGTCAACCCTGCTATCAAAAAAGAGGTGGAACAACTTACTGCTGAAGCGACGACACCTCAAGAAAAACTTACCCGTATTTTCAAATATGTCTCGCAAAATATACGCTATATGGGTATTACCACCGAGACAGTCTCTCCGGGTTACGAACCGCACCCGGTCAGCCAGACTTTCCAGGCCAAGTACGGTGTCTGCCGGGACAAAGCGGCTCTACTCGTGGCCATGCTCCGTGAAGCCGGTATCGAGAGTTACCCCGTATTAATCCACAGTGGCGATAAAAAAGATATCGAAGTACCGAATAATTATTTCAACCATGCCATTACTGCAGCAAAGCTAGATGGCAAGTATATTCTTATGGATCCCACCGATGAGAATACCCAGTCCTTCCTCCCGGCCTACCTCAATGACAAGAGTTACCTAGTCGCCACCCCGGAAGGCGAGACACTCCATACCTCCGAGATCTCTCCAGCCAGTAAGAATCTTATAAGCATTGATACCTCTGGCAGCCTTAGCAAAGAAGGTATCCTTACCGCAACCAGCAAGATTCGCTTTGAAGGAATAAATGACAATGCCTTTAGAGGCTATTTTGCCCGCATCAATCCTGAGGAGCGTGAGAGACTATTCGAGAGCTATATCAGTAAGGTTTACGGAGGCGGCAGGGTTACCGAGTGCAAAATCCTGCCCAAAGATCTGCAGGACACCTCAGAGAATATGACCGTACAGATTGATTATACTACTACCAACATACTCGCTGAAGACAATGGTCTGGCGCTCATGCCAGCTCCCTTTCTTAGTAAAATTCTAGGTCTGGTAAACAATATCTTTATTGATGCAGATCTGGAGAACCGCCGCTTTCCTTTCATCCTCAATTTTACCTCAGGGGTCAAAGAAAATGTCAAGATATCGATTGAACCTGGTATTAAGAAGATTATCTCGCTGCCGGTATACAGCCCCGTAAAATCCGAGCAGATATCCTGGACTAGATCACTCGCTCAGGTTAAGGGCAATATCATCGGTAGCAACAGCTTCCTCCTCAACGCCATCCAGTTCTCCCCGGAAGAATATAGTGAACTAAAGAAGGCGCTGAGCGCCATAGAGTATAATAACCGGAAGATGCCGGTACTCGCTATTGCCCAGACAACCCCGGCAGTTGAGCAACAGGTAGAGAATTACGACGTCGCTGTCGCGCAGAATATCAACTGCAAAGTACTGACCGAGAACGACTGGGAGGTTATCACCGAGACCAAAAAGCGTATCCTGAACTATGCCGGCAAGAAAGACAATTCTGAGATTATCATCAACTATAACCCGATATGGGAGGATGTAGCCATACTCTCCGCCAGTGTCACCTCGGCAGACGGCAAGATGCAGACCATCAGCCCGGAAGAGATAAACCTGATGGATCAGAGTTGGAACGGGCAGGCGCCACGCTACCCCGGCGGTAAGACCCTAATCGCCTCTCTACCCAATGTTGAAATTGGCAGTACTATCGAATACAAGATCAAATACAGCTATAAGAATCATCCCTTCTTTAGTATGCTCGAACTCTTCGGTTCTTTCAATCCACTGACCAAGAGTATTACCATCAAAGGCCTTGATGAACTCAATGTACAGTCGATGTGGAACGGACCTCAGACCGAATATGACCGCCAGAAGAGCATCTTCAGTTGGAGCATGAGTAACACTCCGATCAAACGCGAACTATTTCTCCCGCCAAGCAGTTCCTTCCTGCCGACCGTTGCAGTCTCAACCGGGGAATGGTCCAAGTATAACAACGCTATCCGCAATGCCTTTACTAAAGCGAGTCAAGAGCAGGAAGAAGCTGTAGCGCTAGCACAAAAATTAACCGGTAGCGTCAATGATCCAATTAAAAAAATCAGCATCATCCGGGATTATATTTATACCAATATAAAACTTGTCGGCCCGAGTTTCTGCGAACTCCCCCTGAGTATTGTCTCCCCAGCCGATACTACGCTCAAAGAGGGTTATGGCAACACCACCGATAGAGCCATCCTCTTCTATACTATGCTCCAGGCTGTCGGTGAAAAACCGGAGTATTATATCACCACCCCCTACCGCGCTGCAGAAGGGCTCAAGACCCCAATTCTGGAGAATCCGCAGAACAAGCTGCTGCAGGAAGTTCTGGTCAAACTCGAACATAGCGGCGTACCCATCTGGCTCAACGACACTACCGAATATGCCCAACTTGGCACCACCCCGAACGTCGGCAATATTGCCCTAAATCTCAAGAATAACCGGTTCGAAGAGATCAAGGTCTATGAATCATTTATGCCGCGGTCAAACTATTTCTACTCTGTCGATCTGAACAACAACGCAGATGCAGTAATAGAAGTAAACAAAGAATTCTACGGCAGCCTGTATGAAGCCAACCACAAGATGTTCAGCCATATGACCCCCGAGGAGAAGAAGATCTTCTTCCAGGAGGAACTCTCCACCCTCTCTCAGGCCGCTACAGCTTGCAGCGAACTCGTCATAGACTTCGAAGCATACCCCGGCAAAATATCCTATTCGGCCAAGATTCCAAAGTTCGGCGTGCGCGATAATGAATATGCTTACTTCGATCTGCCCAAAACTCTAGGCAGGATCTTCAACCTGCGCTCAGACAGCCGGAGTAATCCGCTCTATATTCAGGACTATATCAAGACCAAGATCAATATTCTAATAGCTCTGCCCAATGCCTATAGAATCCCGGTAATTCTCCCAAAGAAGATCAAATGGAATTCACCAATGTATAACGGCAAGATTGAGACCGAATCCATAATCATCACCCCACTCGCTCTCAAAACAGGCAGTATCAATATTCCTCTGAGTGTTATGCGAAATGATCTCAACCAGACTCTGCTAGATTCAAGAAATGCCCTGTACATTACCTTTGATGCAGATATCGCCCCTGCACTCTATCCGTCTGCGCTCTACTCCCAAGTGCTGCAGATACAGAACCGGCTCTTCAGCCCCTCTGCTAAAGAGATAATGCTTAAAGACAATAATAGCGCTACCGAATAACCTACTAACACTCAGATATATAAGGTAAGAAAAACAACTTAGATAAGTTACATAGTTTAGCAAAATATTTTTAGCACAGCGTCTGTAATATTTATAACTGAACAAGTTATTCCTATTATGGTGTTGTTTTGCTTTTAAGTTAATATATAATTATTAGGCAATATTATAAATAGTTATAAAGGCTAAAGATTAGGAGTATGGTTTGGCAGAATTACTCAACAACACCATAAATAAGATTATAGACAAACTCTCCACTGAATTTGTCTATAGAAAACTCGGACTCTGTTATGACTACCCGGCCTATAATGGAAATTTCCCGTTACAGACCCTCCCCCGCGCCAACGAGGTCTGCGAGAATCTCCCCGACAATACCGGCAAGGGAACCGGTATGTACGACTGTATTTTAAATAATACCCTACTCTTTGACGGCCTAACCTCCAGACTGGAGATAGGCTTCAGCACCGAGCATAATGAGATAATTTTCGACCGTCTTATCGGCGGCACGATCAGGCTGGCCACCGTTGCCCCAAAGAATACAATAATCCGAGGACTTACCGGAGACGGCAGGTATTTCTATCCCGAGTCTACCCTCAATACCGCCCTACTCTGGATCTTTGCAGCCTGGCGTACCGCCACCACCTCAACCGTAGCCCCAGAAAGCCAGCAGAAGATTAGTAATATCACTTCACGTTGGATAAAAAAACTCCAGGAGACAGAGTATAGCTTTGCTGCAGATTCTTCAAAACCAGCTACTACCGATATTCTGACCCGACTAAAACTAGCAGCAATTCTAAGCGCCTGCAGTCAGATACTCGGCGAACCAAAGTTACTAACAGAGATAAACGATCTCCCCGGCCTCCTCACTGCTTTCACCCTGCCTACCGAGTTTGAGCTGGAAGAGCTACTTGTAATCCAGCTTTCACTACATATTATCGGTAAAGCCGATAACCCTGAAGAATCATTGGAAGCAATTATCGACAAACTCATTAACCAGGTGGCTCTACAAGCAGCGACTTATTTTAAACCCTACATAGAATTAGACAAAGAGCTCTTAGAGATAAGATTTGATCCAGACTGGCGTCTATACGCCGCAGCAGAAGCCGAACCAACCCCGGCTCAATGCCGCATCAGTGCAGAAGAAGAGAGTATCGCCGATACCGTTCTGGCAATATATATCTTCATGTTCTCCAGCGATACAGCTCTGCTCAAAGAGCACCGGGACTATATCTATAACTTTATCGAATCCACCCCTTGGGACAATGCCATTCTGGCTCGCTCACTCTCAGCACTTGCGGCAATTCATGCTCGAGGCATTGAGTGCGGCCTTTGGGATGAAGCACTCAATGACTATTGCGTAAATTTCCAGGCTGATTCCTCGCTGGTCGCTAAATTTCTTGAACCGGATTACGACAAAGAAAATCCCGATAAAGCCGGGCATGATAAGGCTCCAAAAAAGAAACCGGTACTGATCATCCCGGAAGAGGATAACTCCAAAAGCGTCAAAAAGAAGAAGCGCAGAAGGCGCAAAAAAACCAGACCAGCCAGCACACAGGAAAATACCGCCAAAGAGAGCAGAGATGATAAAACTAAAGAATCAGACATGACAAACGCTTCCGAGTCCCCTGTTGAAAGAAAAACAGATAACAGTAAGAAACCCAGAAAACGTAATAATAAGAATAGAAGGAATCGGCGTAAAAAGGCTGCCCCGCAAAAATCTGCCCCGCAAAAGGCGCCACCGCAAAGTACCCAGGAATAACCTTCAATTTTATATAATGTTAAAAACTGGGACACGTTGATACGTGTCCCAGTTTGCTGAGATAGATATGCCAGATATATTAAAAAACTTAAATCCCAAACAAAGAGCGGTAGCTGAGACCACCGAAGGTCCAGTGCTGGCTCTTGCCGGTGCTGGTACCGGTAAAACTCATACTATTATCGCCCGCATCGCCAATATTATCCGCTCCGGCACCGACCCATACAATATTCTCGCCGTCACCTTTACCAATAAAGCTGCCGGGGAACTCAAATCCAGACTACGCAAAAATCTGCCGCGCAGTATCGACCTCAAGAAGATGATAGCCAGTACCTTCCATAGTCTAGCGCTACAGATTATACGCCGAGATGCCGAACTGCTCGGATATAAAAAATACTTCTCCATTGCGGATCAAAGCGAGCAGTATGGGATAATTAGAAAAGCCGCCAAACATGTCGTCGGCTGCTCAAAATTACGGCCTGAAGAGATGCTCTCAGAGATCAGTAAACTCAAGAGTAAAGGCCTGAGCCATCAGGAATTTGCCTTGCGGGCTATTGATGACTGGCAGATAAGCCTGGCAAGTGTATACCGCAAATACCAGGATCAATTACGTTTCCGTAACGCTATGGATTTTGACGATCTACTGGTCAAAGCACTCGAACTCCTGCGCCAACACCCGGAGCCACAGGAATACTGGCAGAACCGTTGCAGATATATTATGGTCGATGAATTCCAAGATACCAGCAGTATACAGTATGAACTGATCCGTCTCCTGGCTCAAAGGTGGAAGAATATCTGCGTGGTTGGCGATGACGACCAATCCATATACTCTTGGCGAGGCGCAGTACCCGAGAACATACTCACTTTTCATCATACCTTTCAAGGGGCAAAGGTTATTTACCTCGATGAAAATTACCGCTCTACCAATGCTATACTCCAGACCGCTAATGCTGTCATCAAGAATAACACCAATCGACACGAGAAAGAACTCTGGTCAAATCTCGGACTGGGCAGCAAAGTACGTTATATTGAATGTCATGACCAGCAGCATGAAGCGGAGTTTATCGTCAAAGAGATCAAGGACAAAATCACCGAGGATAATATCACCCCTTCCAGCTTTGCCATTATTGTCCGGGCAAACGCACTGACGCGTACCTTTGAGGGCGAACTTGCCAATGCCAGAATTCCTTATGAAGTTATCGGCGGACAGTCCTTCTTCGATATGAAGGAGGTCAGAGATATTCTCTCCTTCCTCACCGTGATTGAAAACCCCGATGCTGACGGGGCTCTGATGCGCATCATAAATGTTCCGGCTCGTGGTATCGGCGAGAAGAGTATTGAAAAGCTTATCGCTCATGCCCGACAGAAACACCGGAGTATCAGCAGTATCCTCAGCGAAGCCGGGAGTATCGACGGTATCCCGGCAAAAGCGGCTTCAGCCTGTCGCGAGCTGGATCAACTGCTAACGCGCTGGCGCAAAGAGCTCAATACCAATGGCGTCAATAATATTGTCGAGATGATCATCAAAGACACCGATTACGTAGAAGAAGTCGAGCACCTTTACGACGACCCCCTACAACGGGCTTCGCGCCTGGAAGCAGCCAACGATGTCGGTGAGAGTCTGCGTAACAGCAGTGCAGAGAGTAGCCTCGGTGAATTCCTGCAAGAAGCGACCCTCTCTTGGAAAGAGAAGAAATCAGAGAAACGGGATAAGCCCGAAGATACCGTCAAGATTATCACCATCCACTCAGCCAAAGGGCTTGAGTACCGCAACGTCTATATTGCCAGGGTTGAGGATGGAATACTCCCGCACCGGAGTGCTGAAGAAGAGAATACCATAGATGAAGAACGCCGCTTATTCTACGTCGGTATCACCCGGGCTCGGGTAGAGCTTACTATCAGCCGCTGTCTCAACCAGCTCCAACGCGGCAAACACATATCCAGAGAAGCCAGCCGCTTTATCGGCGAAATTCCTCCAGAGCTCCTGGAGAAGGAGACCCCGGCTTCATTCGACCTTGATGAACGCGAAGATCTTCTAGCTGCTATACGTGCTTCAATGAGTCTGGATTAATTATACGCATTACGCTGCAGCTAGCTGATATTATTTTAAAGTTATTAGTTTATTATTTGACATTTATTAACATATCTGAGAAAATTGTCATTTACTAGTACATAAATAACTCTTTTTTGTATGTGTATTTGTTAAATTATAATCCTACAAATTGCCGAAATCGGCACCGCAGTAAAGATAAAAGCCACATTTCAGAAGCTTTTACTGCCAACAGAGTGTATTGAATAAGGAATTTACTATGCAACTCTCAAACTTTATCAGCAATGAACTGATTCTCACCAATGCCGAAGCCAAGAACTTTGAAGAAGGCAAAAATCTCCTGGTAGATCTCTTCACCTCCCATACCGAACACCAGCGAACCGCCATTACCGCAGCCCTCGCCGCCCGCGAACAACTCGGCAGCACCATAATTGCCCCCGGCCTGGCCTTCCCCCACATACGTGAATCATTCTTGAATGACTTCTACGTAGTTATCGGCTGCTTCCCTCAGGGTCTGCTCGCCGAAGGTCAGAGTGAGCCGGTCAAACTCATCGTTTTTTACCTGGTACCCGAAGGCAAGAGCAATCTCTACCTCCGTGTCATGGCCGCACTTACCCGACTAATCGCCAAACCAGGCGGAATGGATAAGATCCTGACTCAGAAGAGCCCTTCAACTTTACTTGAGTATATTAAAGCGAATGATGAACAGGTAGGCGATATCGTTACCGCCCGGGATATCATGAACACAGAATTCAGCTGCCTCGACAGAGATGCGACTCTACGTGAAGCAGCAGATAAATTCGTCAGTGATAATGTTGCCAATATCTGTGTCACCGATAATAGCGGTAACTTTCTGGGCACCGTCACTACCGGGCGTCTGCTCAAGGTAGGTATCCCCGACTATTTATTGATGATGGACAACCTCAGCTTCCTCAAGACCTTCGAGCCCTTCCAGGATCTCTTGAAGAAGGAGCAATCAATGTCGGTGAAGGAGATTCTCAAGACCGATACCCCAGCCTTTCAGCCCAATACCCCGATGATCCAGGTTGCAGGAAAACTTGTTGAAGGGCATAATGAATTCGGGGTCGTTCTTGAGGGCAAAAAACTACTGGGCACAATTACCAAGCTAGATTTCATTCACAAGGTGGTAAGGGTATAATCCCCTTACCCTTTCTTGTTTTACCATCACTGTTATATAGTATTATTTTATTCTATTCAAGCAGCAACGCACAGCAGGTTTATCATGATTATACTTGGAACCGTTATATTCGTTCTCACCTATCTGGCAATCGCCTTTGAGAAGAAGATCAAGGTCGACAAGACCGCTTCCGCCATTGCCGGTGCAGTTCTTATGCTTCTGACCGTACTCAAGGAGCATGGCCAGAATACCGGACACAGCCAGTTCAGTGCCTGGAACCAGCATGCAGATTTTGATGTAATATTCCTGCTCGCCGGGATGATGGTCATTGTCAATGCCCTCCGAGACAGTGGAGTATTCCAATACGTTGCCATCAAATGCGCCAAATTGGGTAAGGGAAAACCCATACCTATTCTTGCCCTACTGCTTATAGCCACCGCCGTACTCTCAGCTTTTCTGGACAATGTAACTACCGTCCTGCTAATGGCTCCGGTAACCCTGCTGGTCGCAGCCGAGCTCAAGCTCAACCCTCTGCCCTTCCTTATTCCAGAGATTATGGCTTCAAACCTTGGCGGTACCGCCACGCTGATCGGTGATCCTCCCAACATCCTCGTCGGCAGTACTGCCAGCAAGATATTCGCCTATACCAAGGACGTCAATTTTGATTTTGTCTCCTTTATGAAAGTAATGTCACCGGTTGTAATCATAGTCATGATTGTCTTTGTCGGCATTGTCTCCCTGCTACTGCGGGGCAATATGAATGTTACCGCTGAAGAACGCGCCCGGATTATGGAGCTTGATGAACTCGCCGCTATCTCGAATCATCGCCTCATGTGGACCGGACTGACCATCATGGTTATTACCCTCACCGGGTTTATGCTGCACAGCCTTATCCATGTAGAGCCTGGGGTAGTCGCCATGGGCGGAGCCGCTCTGATGCTTATCGCCACCCGCGCCGATGTCGAGGAAGCGCTGGCCAAGGTCGAATGGAATACCCTCTTCTTCTTTATCGGCCTGTTTGTGGTAGTAAAAGGTGCAAGCGAGATCGGTATTCTGAACTTTCTCGGCTCAAAACTCGCCCAGTTTATCGGCAACCCCGAAGCAATTGCCTACATTGCCCCGATAGTCGTACTCTGGCTCAGCGGTATTCTCGCCGGTATTATGAATAACGTCAGCTTTACCCTGGCGGCGCTACCGATTATCGAGAGTCTGGCTGAGAATTTCTATGGTCTGAGCCATACCGGAGCTATTCCGATTGAAGCGGAAGCTATGTACTGGGCTCTGGCTCTGGGTGCCTGCTTCGGCGGCAACCTCACCCCGGTCGGCGCTGCGGCCAATCTGGTAGTTATCAATATCGCCGAACGCAACAATCAGGAGATAAGCTGGGGCAGATACCTTAAATGGGGGCTTCCCACCGCTCTAGGTTCACTCCTGCTGGCAACAGGCTATATCTGCCTCTTTGTCTATATCCACCATCCACATTAAGCTATTGAAGATGCTACTGAGCCTGCTTTGGTACTGCAGACTCAGTAGCTTTCCGCTTGCACCAAGATTTCAGATCTTTATAATATAGTTATATAGTTGGTTTCAGATTATTAATACCTTTAAGCTCTCAAATCACGTTTACATGAAAATTATCTGCCGGACACCGGCTGAGCAAACGCCCAGCATTTGCCAGAGTACAGGGTGAGTAACCTCGAAAAATGAATTGCGAGGATTTTTTTACTGATTGGTTTAAGTATATTGGTTTGCGAATTAAGATTTCGGGCTTGTTGCAGACGAGGCTTTTAGTAATTAGGGGGTTTTGTTTGTTCTAAAGTGTTAGCCTTTGGGGTAAACATAATGATTTGTTAAAATCGTAGCTTTGCGCGGAACGATTACGAGAGTTTTATTGTCGGCTGTTTATGATTAGATTCTCAATTACTGTATGCAGTAATTGAGACACACCTTTGAAAAAGGTGTGCCAAACGTCCATGCAAATGGACGGGCTGCAGAAGCAGCCTTAGCCAGTAGCTTTGCTACTGGCTGATTTACCTTATTATTGAACCATGAAAATTATCTGCCGGACACCGGCTGAGCAAACGCCCAGCATTTGCTCAGCTACCAGGAATACAAATACATGAGATCAAAAAAACACAACCTACTCCCAGCACTCATTGCCCTGATAATCACTGTAATCATGCTTGTTACAGTACAATACATTACAAACGGGATAAAAGACTATAAACCCCAGCCAACCAACTATTCAGGCATGATCAAAGGCAGAATAGAAGCTAATGAATTCACATACACTGCACAGAACGAGACTCTTGAAGAGTTTTATCAGAGTCCCAAACAGCTCAAGGAACAACCCGAACTTCCCCACCCCCTCTTCACCATAGACAACAAGGCAATCAATGACTGGCTCGACTCTATGCCCAAAACCAACCCTGAAGAATAGAAAGATATACTTATGCACATACTCGCCCTGCTCAGTGATCATCGCGCCCATAAATCTGCCTCTCCTCGTATGCACAATGCCGTAATCAAAGGCTTGGGGCTGGAAGCAGAATATACCTATATCGCTCTGGAGATAGCTCCGACTGATTTAGCTCAGGCCATGGCTGGTTTCAGAGCCCTCAATCTTGCTGGCGCCAATGTAACCATCCCCTATAAGGAACAGATAGGTCAATACCTCAACGAAATCAGTGACAACGCCAGAGCCGCCGGTGCAGTAAACACTATCATCCGCCGAGGCGACAAGCTTATCGGCGACAACTCTGATATTGGCGGTTATATCGATGCCCTGAAACTCAATCACATAAACCCCGCGGGGAAGGATGTCTGCATTGTCGGAAATGGCGGAGCAGCTAGAGGGCTGATAATCGGTCTGAAACAGGCCGGAGCCAGATCTATAACCATTGCCGGGCGGAACCTCACCCGGGCTCAGACTCTAGCCAGTGAGTTTGCCGTAGAATCTACTACCATAGATCAGATCAATAACCTGCAGCGTGAGATCGCTATCCTTACCAACGCTACCGCCGTAAGCACCCCAGCAGAATCACCAGAACTAAGCGAGATTGTCTCCAACCTCAAACTGCCTGCGCTTGAATGCATAGTCGATATCAACTATGGCAGAGAGAACTCATTCTGGGAATGCTATGCCGCCCGAGCCGGAGTTAAATTTATCGATGGCCTGCCCATGCTCGCTCTCCAAGCCCGTATCAGCTTTGAAGCCTGGACCGGCATAGAGGTAACCCAAAGCGCTTACCTCCGAGCACTGGGAGTTGAATTAAGCGATGCCTGAAGCCTATAATACGGTTTATTTCAATTCTAATAAGCAATTATACTCCAGCCGCTATAATGATACCTATGCCACTACCGCTGGAGCTGAAGCAGAATCCGAGCATGTCTTTATACACGGCAATAATCTACCCGGACGTTTCAAAGAGGCTCAGACCTTTACTATAGCCGAGCTCGGCTTTGGAACAGGACTGAATCTGCTCAAAACCTTGCAATTCTGGAGTAACGAATCCGCCCCTGAAAGCCGGCTGGAATATATCGGCTTTGAAGCCCTCCCCCTGCCCCCTGCCCTGCTGCAACAGGTACACCAGAACTACCCAGACCTCAAACCATACTCCGATCTCCTCCTCCAGGAGTATACCACTACTCCGCAGAGCGATACCGAGTTCCAAATAAATTCCTGCAATACTAGCATCAAACTTATCATAGGCGATATCAATGATAGGATACCCCAACTCCGGCAACAGATAGACGCCTGGTATCTCGACGGCTTTGCCCCAGCCAAAAATCCTCAGATGTGGTCTACTATTATCTTTAATTCGATGGCAAACTGCAGCATCCCGCAGATTACTACCTGCGCCACTTACTCCTGCGCCCGAGCGGTGCGTGAAGGACTAAGCCAGGTCGGCTTTGCAGTCGACAAGGCTCCTGGATTCGGCAGAAAGCGCTATATGCTCCGCGGGCAATTCACCTGAGATCTACCTCAACCTGAACTGCTCAGAAATAAATAATCCGCTACTTAACTCAAAATAATCACCAATCCCAAAGCCGAATCACCCTATTACAGAGAAAAATTAATACTCACTCAATAGTGAATTAGTAAATTACACCCTAACAATAATGACAATATTGTTAAAATTAACAATAATGCCCCTGCGATAAGATACATTTTTGTAGGCTTATGACATTGTTTAATAATTAAAATATTGATAGCAGAGTATAATTAAAAAATATTAAATATAAAATTACTATATAATTAGGATAATATTCAGACAACCATTATTCTTGGCGCATTATTACATTTTTGGCACACTTTTTGAAACATTATTGTTGGGTTTCTGTCCATTTATAGACAATACCCAGACTTTTTTGCGATAATAGGATCAAAAAATGTATGAGACCGAATTTGGCGCACTAATCGAGATATCAGAATCCTTGAGTTACAATACCAATGAGGATGAGAGACTGACAAAGCTGGTCGAGACACTTGAAAGCAAGGTAAAGGTCTGCCGGGTAACCCTACTACTTACTGCTGCTGGCGGTGAATCCCTAGTTGTTGAGGGGCATACCGGCGAAGATCCGCACATCGACCGAGAGAATAAGAAATACCGCAGAGGAGAAGGAATTATCGGTCAGGTTCTGGAGACTAAGGAACCGATACTTGTCCCTCGGATTGCCGACGAGCCGGCATTCCAAAGCAGAATCCATGCCCGACGCGGCACCGACACCCGACTTTATGCCTTTGTCTGTGCTCCGATAAAAGCCGGAGGTAATACTGTAGGTGCGCTAGCTGCAGATATCCCGCTTGAAGACCCGGACTGCCCCTTCTCGGAAGCGCGGGGAAATCTCAATGACGCCAAGTATTTCTTCTTGGTTGTTGGCAACCTGATTGCCCATGATGTCCGTCTCAGACGGATCTCAAATCTACATAACAAAGCTCTGATTCAAGAAAACCTCAGACTTCACAGCATGATGGGCGATCTGCAACTACCGAACATGATCGGCAACTCCACCGGCATGCGTGATGTCTATGCCAAAATTGCACAGGTCAGCCGTGCCGATACGACAGCTCTGATTCGAGGAGAATCCGGAACCGGTAAAGAACTGGTAGCATCTACTATTCATTATGCCAGCTCCCGACGCAATGAGGCCTTTGTCAAGGTAAACTGTGCCGCCCTAAGTGAGAGCCTGCTTGAAAGTGAACTGTTCGGACACGAGAAAGGAGCGTTTACCGGAGCGATGCAGACACGTAAGGGTCGGATTGAAGAGGCGGATGGCGGTACCATCTTTCTCGACGAAATTGGCGAATTTTCCATCACTACTCAGGTAAAATTACTCCGTCTCCTGCAAGAACGTGAATACTCGGTAGTCGGTAGTAATACCGTAAAGAAAGCCAATGTACGCTTTATCTGCGCAACCAATAGAAATCTGGAAGAAGCGGTTGAGCAGGATCAGTTCCGGGAAGATCTTTATTACCGGATAAATGTCTTCCCCATCTATATTCCGCCTCTGCGTGAACGGAAGACAGATATTCTGCCTCTGGCCAATCACTTTATCGAAAAATATGCCAAGAGCATGAATAAGACGATAAACCGCATAAGCAGTACCGCCATTGAATTACTGACCAACTATCACTGGCCGGGCAATATACGGGAATTGGAAAACTGTATTCAGCATGGGATACTACTCAGTGCCGACGGAGTAATTCAGGGCGGTGATCTTCCGCCAACTCTGGCTATGCCGGAACGTCGTACCGGCTCAGCGCTATCCACTGAGGGCAATCTCAAAAAGCGGGTTGAACAACTGGAGAAAGATATGATTACCGACGCCCTGAAGGCAACCTCGGGTAATGTCTCTGCAGCCGCACGTGATCTGGGTATCACCGCAAGAATGGTCAGATATAAGATCAAGAAGTTCCATATCAATATCTCACTCCTTGCGGGTCAAGGAAATAATTAATCTGTTCCTAGTCCGTACTTTACCTTTTGCCGCTAATCGGTTATACTTACCCTCAACACGCAATTCATGATCAAGAGAGGGCAAAACGTGAACGGATCAATCGAACTACTCGCACCCGCCGGTTCTATCGAGGCTGCTTATGCAGCTCTGGAGTATGGTGCTGATGCCATCTACCTGGGTTTACCCTCCTTCTCAGCCAGAGCTGAAGCCATCAACTTCACTCTGGATGAGTTCTATGATATTACCGGTTACGCCCATACACTCGGCTGCAAGGTATATGTCACTCTCAATACCCTGATCAAAGATAGTGAACTCGAAGTCCTGCTACCCCTGATCCAGCATCTGGAACAAGCCGAGGCTGACGCGGTTATCGTACAGGATCTGGGGGTGCTGCGCATCATCCGCGAGTACTTCCCAACCCTCAGCCTCCATGCCAGCACTCAGATGGCGATTCATAATCGCCTAGGAGCCGAGTACCTGCTCAAACTCGGCGTAAAACGAGTCACCCTGGCTCGTGAACTCAGTATCCAGGAGACCGGCGAAATCGCAACCATACCCGGTTTAGAGACCGAAGCATTTATCCACGGCGCTCTCTGTTACAGCTATAGCGGTCTCTGTATGTATTCCTCTATGCAGACCGGACGGAGTGCCAATCGCGGTCGCTGCGCCTACTCCTGCCGCGAGATCTTCTCCTGCCCCGAACTCGGTCTCAGCGGACACGCCTTCTCCTTACGTGATCTCTCCCTGACCCACAGCATAGACAAGCTACTCCAGAGCGGGGTCGACTCCCTCAAGCTGGAGGGGAGAAAAAAGAGCGCCTTATATGTCGCAGCTGTAGTCAGGCTTTACCGGGGCATTCTAGACCGTACCAGTTCGACAGCCGAAATAGAAGCACACACCCGGGATCTCAAAACAATCTTCAGCAGAGAGAACACCGGTTTCTTTGCCGCTGGCGAAGCCGATCCTGCTGGCAGAAGCAATAGTATTGATACCGCCGCCGTTGGACATAGAGGAGCCGAAATCGGCAGAGTCGAAGCAATTCAAAAACGGGGCAGAGACGAACACCTTGTCTTTACAACCTTTGAAGATTTTGAAAAGCATGACGGCATACAGGTAGACATCCCCGGAACTGAACGCCCCTACGGTTTCCCAGTAAATGAACTATATCGCCTCAATAATAACCAGCTTGGCAGAGCGTTATTCACTATCAACAAGGGTGAGACCGCCGCTATTACCCTGCCTGCCGATCACCCTGTTCTACCGCTAGGCTCTCCGGTCTACCTCGCTTCATCACAAAGGGTCAAGCGTGAGCTCAAGTGGCATACTCCCAAAGCTGGCGAACACCGGCAAGGCTACCCCATAACTATAGAATTATCCGTGAATACGAATACGCTTATACTCCAAGCTACTATTGAGCAGGATCAAAGACTCAAGCAGAGCCTCTCCCAGAGGCTGGAATATACCGCCGCTTCCGACTTTGAGACCGCACAAAGACCGGAACAGAGCCGAAATGCAGCCCATAAGATATTCAATAAGACCGGGGCAACCCCCTTCACCCTTAGCAACCTTGAACTGAAGGGTGATCATACACGCTTCATCCCTGCTTCAATCCTCAATCAATTACGCCGTGAACTCTATACGGCGCTGGAGAGTGAATTACATACTTACCTGGACAAAACTACTCTGACCCTCTATGCAGAGATCTGTAGCGAACCGGAGAAAGCGGCAGAAACAGACTACCCCACCGACTGGCTACTCAAGACCGATAGCCCAATCTCTATCTACCATGTCGATCCGGGGCTTGCCTCCCAGATCGAGGAGGTAATAATCGAACTCAATGAGAATACTCATACACCATTACTGCTGGAAGAACTCCAGCAGATACAGACCGTCTTTAAAGATTCCCGACTCCGTCTCGCCCTACCGACAATCTGTAGAAACTCCCGACTTAGAAATATTGCCGAAACTGTAAGCACCATGCTCAAATCCGGTTTTTCCTCCTGGCAAATCAACAATCTCTGGGGGCTACAACTCCTCACAGAATCCGGCATAACCGATATCGCCGGCGCCTCCAGCCTCTATACTCTCAATCAGAGCAGCATTGCCGAGCAGCAAACACTAGGCCTATCCTGGTCCACACTCTCAGTCGAGGACGAGCTGGAGAATCTGCACCGACTTATCCAACTCGCCGGTGAGCGTCTCTGCCTCCCGGTATATCAAGACACACCCCTCTTTATCGGTGAAGCTTGCAGTTACAGCAGTTTTCAGGGAAACTGCCCGGAAGACTGCCGAGAGATCAACAATCATAGAATCTGGAAGGATAGAAGAGGAAACAGCTTCACCCTGAAAAAGCATGGCTGCCGGAGTATACTCCTAAATAATCAAGCCTTCTCTCTATCCGGCCGGCTCAACGCATCCGGACTGAAAAGCCCCCGCTACCTCCAAGCAGACTTTATCAATCGCGACTATACCGCTGATGAGATCAACTTCCGCCTCCAGGCTCTTTTCTCAGACAACATACTCGCACACACCCATTCCGGAAATTTCCAGAGGAGGCTGCTATAAGTATACTATAACCGCCATCCCGCAACTGCCTTGCATAAATGAACACCACATATGTATAATACTAAATACCGATTAAAGCCATTTATCAACTTACCATCCCAGGAGAACCGAATGAAACTAAACTCAATCCGCTTACTCGTCACTGACTTTGACGCCAGCTTCACCTTCTACTCAGAAGTACTGCAACTTGAAATCACCTGGGGAAAATTAGGGGATGTCTATGCCTCATTCGCTACCGGCTCCGCCACAGCACTCTCAATATTCTCCAAATCTCTCATGCTGGCAGATCTAGGTATCAGCGAATCCCCAACTACGCCTACCCCACAGCAGGTAATCTGCTTTGAATCGGCTGATATTGATGCCGACTATCAGCGACTCAGCGCCGCCGGCGCAAAATTCATCAATTCGCCCAAAGACATGCCGGGATGGGGTATCCGCTGTGCTCATTTAAGTGATCCGGATGGCAATATTATTGAGTTGAATCAAGAATTATCCCGGGATAAATGGTCAGATGAGCTTCTGGAAAATACTCCCGAAAACTATTGAGGCTCCAAGCAGTAAAATAATTATTTCTTATACTTTAGAAGATGTTGAAAAAAACCTTTGCACGATGATAATAAGTAAAGATAAACTGTTTTAGCAAGAACAGGCATCTATTTTTTAATAGTAGATAATAAGGAGTTCGACTATGGCTACAGTAACATTGAAAGGTAATACATGCAATCTAATCGGGGAATTGCCCATAAATGGCTCAAACGCCCCTGATTTCACCCTAGTATCCGGTGAGCTAGAGGCCATAGGTCTGAGCGATTATTCAGGTAAAAAGGTCATTCTCAATATATTCCCAAGTATTGATACTGATGTCTGTGCCGCCTCTGTACGCAAGTTCAATGCCGAGGCCTCCAAACTGGATAATACCGTAGTTCTCTGTATTTCCAAGGATCTACCCTTTGCCCAAAGCAGATTCTGCGGTGCGGAAGGGTTAGAAAATGTTATCACTCTCTCCGATTTTCGCAGCCATGCTTTCGGCAATGTCTACGGACTCACTATTACCGATGGTCCACTAGAAGGCTTGCTCACTAGAGCCGTAATTCTCATCGATGAAGCCGGCAAGATAATCTACTCGGAGTTGGTTCCAGAGATTGCGCAAGAACCTGATTATACCGCAGCACTGGCTGCTCTCTAAAGCTAACCTAAAAAAAACTCTTACTAAATCAATAGCTCAGCCAGCAACTTTGTTGCTGGCTGTATCACTCATTTATCCTCATCTATAAAGAAAATTTCTCCCGAAATTTTTATGCCTTCATGCAAATGAGCGGACTACAGAAGTAGCCTCAGCCTTCAATAAAACTTAGGGCTGAAGTACTCGTTTTATCAGATAAGTGAAATCACACTAGTGATTTCACTTATCTTCTCGCAGAGACCCCACGCCCCAGGATTCTCAGCGCGTTATCTCGATAAATCTTACATAGTATCTTCTCATCCAACCCCAAACCTCTCACCTCGGGACCTGCCGGATAATCCGGTGCTAGAGCATCAGGATCAATTATCATTGAGGGTATGACCGACTCCTGCTCGAACAAATGCCGCAATACCGCCAGACGCGACCTAAAATAATCCTCCTGCCCCTCACTGAGAAAACTCACCAGATCACTACCGAAGTATAAACGTTCCTGATTCCTCTCGATAAAATTCCGACTCTTCGCTACATCTCTACCGAGCTCACGCACCATCCACTTTGTCGCACTCAAATCCAGAGAATAATTAGAGTATATACCAAGCATGCTATCCAGACGCTCAAGCTCCTCCGGATAACCGCCCAAATGTGCTCCCACCACCTGCAGTTCAGGACAGCACTTCAGAATAGTCTCTACCGGATAGAGATACTCAATCTTAGCACCTACAACCGCAGGGTCAAATCTTTGCGGCCACCAGCACGAGGGCTCAGCAATATGGATATATATAAATAAACCTAGCCTTGCCGCTTCCGCCAACACCTCCAGTATATACGGATGATCTATCCAAACACTAGGCCTGCCTTCCTTACAGGTACTCCTGAGTTTGAGCGCAACTGCTCCTTGCTCTGCAGCCCGGGTAATTCTCTTAACCTCAGTTGCAATCCATTCCCGACTCTCAGTGGCAGACGGCATCCGCAACCACGCTATAGGATAAAAAAATCCCGAATACTTACCCCGAATCTGCATGGGAGTAGCCTGATGCAGCATCGCACACGCTCCGACTACCCCATATTCACCGGCTATTCGCACATAAATATCATCCTCTGCACCGTTATTGACATGCATATGAAAATCAATGATACCGCACACAGGCGGCTCTGGAGTCAGCAGATACCTGTCTCTATACTCAGCAATAAGACTCGTATGCATCTAATCCTCCTTATCTTCTAGACTCTGAATTATAATTGAACAACACCTCAATTATATAATTATATAAAGAAATCAGAAAGAGCCAGAGCCCTTTCTGATTTTTAGCGCACAAAGTTACTACTCTAGCCTGCAACAGCACTTATGAGTCTACTCGAACTTCTCTCAACTATAATTATACTCTTCGCGCCAGAATTACCCTAAAACTGAATTTAAGCATAAAAATCCTTGATCGCCTCCACCACCTCGACCAACTCACCCTCGGTAAGCTCAGTAAATATGGGCAAGGATATACACCTTTTCTCTACCGATTCAGCAACCGGGAAATCACCCTGTTTATAACCCAGATAGGCAAAACACTCCTGCTCATGGAAAGATACCGGATAATACATATCACACCCTATCTTCTTCTCCTGCAAAGCCTTGAAGAGTTCATCCCGCTGCTCAACCAGAATCGTAAACTGATTATAGATATGCCTACTCTCTCTGGCAACCGGGAGTTTTACCTTCTCGGTAAGCCCGGCTTCAGTAAAGAGTTTTGCATAATGCGCCGCATTCTCCGCTCTTCCTGCACTCCAGTTATCCAGATACTTGAGCTTGATACTAAGGATCGCCGCCTGAATTGCATCCATTCTAAAATTACCGCCAACCAGCTTATGATAATACTTCGGCTCCATCCCGTGATTCCGAAGTAAACGTATCTTCTGGGCAAGAGCATCATCATTGGTAGTAACCAGCCCGCCGTCACCGAAAGCACCAAGATTCTTACTTGGAAAGAATGAATAACAGCCGAACTCGCCAAAGGAACCGGCGCGCTTACCTTTATATTCTGCGCCGATAGACTGTGCTGCGTCCTCTACCACCGCAATCTTATGCTTAGCCGCAATTGCCATTATCGCATCCATTTCCGCACACTGTCCATACAAATGCACCACGATTATCGCCTTGGTCTTGGCTGAAATCTGGGCTTCTATTGCAGCCGGATCAATATTAAAAGTATCGGGGTCGATATCACAGAGTACCGGCTTGGCTCCCAGACGCGCAATCACTCCGATTGTCGCAAAGAATGAAAATGTAGTTGTTATTACTTCATCCCCGGCAGATACCCCAAGCGCCATCAGCGATACCAGGAGTGCATCGGTTCCAGACGACACCCCGAACGCATGCTTACACTGACAATACTCTGCCGCACTCTCCTCAAAGCCGATAAGCTTCGGACCACCTATATAATAACCACTACGCGCCACCTCAACCAACTCTTTTTCAACTTCGGCCTGAAAGTCTTTATACTGCCTCTTCAAATCCAACAACGGTACTGCCATCATACTCTCCTAATAAGCTATATATATAAACCTACAACTGCATTACCTGTTCTTCCATTCTGAGAATTTCTTAAGTCTCTCGATAATCGGTAGATGCTGAGTACACTCATGCTCACACACACCACACGCCACGCAATCCTCCGCGGTAGCACGTGAACCTACCAGACGCCCCCAATTAGTCTCGAAATCCATAACCCCGACCATCTCGGCATCACTCTTACCAAAGAGGTGATATTCGTTATATACCTGCATAAAACTCGGCACATCAATACCCTGCGGACACTTCTTACAATAACCACAGCCGGTACATACCGTGTTCATGCTTTTACCGATCTGCATTTTAATGTCTTCAATCTCATCCTTAGTAAAGGCTTTACCGGTATCAGCAATCTTGCAAGCTATATCGATATGCTCACGTGTGGTAAAGCCATTGAGGGTCACAGTTATCTCTGGGCAACAAATCATAAAACGGAGTGCTGACTCAGTAACACTCAGACCATCTTTGGCTAAAAACGCCAGTTCTTGCTCATGGGTAGGAATCGCCCCACCAGCAAGTGGATTCATCGCCACCACCCCACACTTGGCTTTGTACGCTGCCTCAACTCCGTCCCAACGATAAGGGAAGTTGAGGATATTAGCTCCGAGCAACACGCCAGCAAATTTCTTGGTCTCGACTATCGCCCTGATCTCATCCCCGCTCTGATGCGAAGAAAAGGGGATATGACGTACCAGCCCTTCCTCCTGGCACTTGAGCAGACCCTCATACAAAGCTCCAGGCTTCACCGCAGCATGATAATGCTCCATCTCCCGTAGACACCAGACATGGAAAAAATCAATATAATCAAGTCCCATGGTTTTTAGTGATTTCTTTACCGCCTCAACCCCGGCTTCGGCAGTCGGAGCCTGCGCAGGCATTATCTTGGAGGTAACATACACCTTATCTCTGGGTAAATTCTTCAACCCAATCCCGAATATCGTCTGGCTCCGGTCTTCACAGTAGTTCGGAGCCGTATCAAAATAATTAATACCCTTATCGTATGCATACTCTAAGAGTTGCGCACACTCTGCATCAGACTGATTCTTGACGTCGAAGCGCATCCCGCCAAAACCAACTGTCGAAACCATACACCCTGTAGAACCATATTCATTATATTGCATATGACATCCTCTCTTCCCGACTCATAGTGGGAGAAAAAACCAGAGAAATACAGATAAAATTATATCGATTTATTCTCGCCATAAAAGGCATAAAGTAATTTTCTACTTATTTATTTCCAAAAAAATAATAAATTAGCGATACTCTAATTCCCCAGAGTAATTCCTGAAAAAGACCTTATTATTTCAAGAATAACCACTCCCGCGTTCTAGCCATAATCATATTGATAAAATCTCTGAATTCAGCATAACTCTCCTGCTTTACCAGACTCTTCTTAAGTATAATTTTGGTAACAACTTTAATACCGGTAGCAGTACGCGTAAAGCTGCGTTTATAGGCTATCGCCTCTATCTCTTCATCTACGTCAGGAAGTTCAGCCATAGGCTCCAAGCCATCCTCTAGCTCAATATTTGCAACCACCTCAAATATCTGTGGCGAGCCGACCACCAAGTCATACTTGCGCTCTTTGAGTACAGCAATCCCTTCAATATTCAGGGGAAAAACCCAAGGAAGCAGCTTGAGGGAATTCCCATCAGTCTGCGCAATTTTCTGCGAGCTGATTGCATATTCAAACCAACCCACCGATTTATTATCTTCAAGTTTATAATCCAACTTCTCTATTTTTATCTCGGCAAAACGCTGGTTGAAGAAACCACGGAGCATATTGAAGAATGCTTCCGGCTTCTCAAATACCTGCTTCATATTCGCCCACGAACGCCCGTGATAGATCTCACGACCGGAGACCCTGCCACTGCCATCATGCTTGAGATTGAGGTTAAACTCCGAAGTCTGCATCTCTTGCCCGGGTTCAAGTTTATCAACCTCTACCAAGCCACCTCCATCCTTGATTATCAGTGACTCCGTACCTCTATCCATCGCCGGAATCATACCCAGCAGAAAGAAATCAGTCGTACCGTCGAGCCAGTAATGCTTGGGCGAATCCTTGGTCGCCGGGACATAAGCTATCGAGTGATTGAAGAATTCCGGGCTGGCAAGCTTCTCTGGCAACTTCCCATTATCCCGTGTTCGAATCAAGGTCGGATACGCCTCAATACCCACCGCCCTGAGCATTGCACTTAGGAGTACCGCCGTGTCTTTACAGTCCCCATACCCGGAACGGTATGTTCTCTCGGCTTTATGCGGCGCATAACCAAACCTCCCATAAGAGATAGATACATAACGAATATTCTTGGTCACATAATTATAGATCGCCGCAATCTTCTCCTCTCTAGTCTTGGCTCCGGCAACCAGAGCTTCAACTTTGGCCACAATATCATCAGGAAGAATAATAGCCGGGGCAAAGAGTCCGTCGGCCCAGCGCGCCAGATCCTGCCAACCCTTGAAAGTACTGACAACAATAAACGGCTTGATCTCAACCACCG
Source organism: Planctomycetota bacterium (assembly GCA_963556115.3). Taxonomy (GTDB): domain Bacteria; phylum Planctomycetota; class SZUA-567; order SZUA-567; family SZUA-567. Next base: position 154,924 of record CAUVYI020000014.1, read on the forward strand.
GGGGCATAAGTGGTTCAACCTCTACCCCTGGGATATTCTCCAGTTCAAGCTTGATCTCAACCTGACCATTCTCCAAATCTCTATATTCAGCCTTCTGCGTAGTATTGTAAACATAATACTTGGCTTGCATCTTTGTCGGCACCTGTACCGTATAGATAAATTTTAGCGTAGGTTCAATATCCCCGGTATAACAGATATCTGAGAATTCATCATGATAGATATTGGCATCTGTATCCTCAATGGTATACATAATATCTACTATCGATCCCTCTTTTACATTATTCAGTTTGATACTCTTAATCTGAGCCGCACCATATATACCTCCCTGATCGTAACCTGTATTATACCTGCCGTCCTCAATCACCGGATTCGCACTTATTTCGCCGCTTGGCTGAATCACCCGCGCATGCTTGATATCCACCTTCTGCCTGCTGCTGTCATAGAAAATACCTTCAACCGAGGCTTCCGCCACTCCAGACTCCCGGAGTACCTTGGTCACCCGGCGCACCATCTCCTTGACCGCCCCATTCTCCGTCACCACTACATAATGCTGATCAAGCAGACAGACCCGGTCAAACTGCGGATAATCATGCGCCGCAATATCCTTACCGGCAAGTAAAGCATAATCGAGCTCCTGCCCGGCATAAAAGTCCTTGTCCTCACTACTCAATTCAGCAATATAGGCCGCTATTTCCGGATTATCGCTCTGAATTGCACTTGCTTCTTCTAGATAACTCAGTCCTGCTTCCTGCTTACCCTCCCGCAACAGGAGCCGGCCAATCTTATCCCGCAGAAATGGACTCTGCGGCATCCACTCAAGTCCATCCTGGAGTACACTGACAGCAGTGGCATACTCACCCCTTGCTACCAGACACGACGATAACGCATCCCAATAATTCTCAGAATACTTCTCCAGCCGGAGCAGATTCCGGTACACCTTCTCCGCCGCCTCAAACTCGGTACTCTGATAGAGCCAACTACCCAGAGCTTCAGCCAGATCAACATCAAACACCCGTTTACGTCCATTCTGGAGAATCTCAATAGCTTCAGCAAGTGAACCCGCCACCGCCGCTCTACGGGCATAGAGCCAACCAGAACCATATAACGAGTTGAGTGCAGCGGCGTAGTAGAGCGACGCTTCTGGATTCCAACCGTTCCGCTCGGCAATATTGGCAAATACCTGACTGGTACTGAAGCTCGCCCCATGCTCACGTTCAAGTGCTTCCGCACTCTTATAAGCTTTATTAAAAAATCCTGTCTTCAGTTCCAAATGCATCAAACCTTCACGCGCCGTTATCTCAAGCGGGCTTATCTTGATCGCCTTCTCCAGAAGCTCTTTGCAAGTATTATCCCCAATCTGCACATAAGCAGCGGAATTTAAAAAATAACGGACAATGCGGATACTTCTCGATAAGCTGCGTATCATAATTCCTCTCGCGCCCCTTCTCGCTACTATCGAAGCCGTATTGCTCAACCAGATACCCCATATTCATTAAAGCCAGAGGATATACATAAAACCCTTCCTGAGTCTTATCACTTACAATCGCCTCAAAATCCTCCAGCGCCCCCCAGAGAGCCCCTGAGGTTCCCCAAGAATTACCTTGAGCCACCGCCGGCATATTTCCTGCACCCTTTATCACATTCTTTGAAGCGGCATATGCCTTATACAATTCCGCACTTACCCCATAGTGAAATAATTTGCTCTGCTCACTAACCAGCTTGGCAGATCCTGCTTTATTCAGTAACGAGACATCCCCGTAAACCACTCGCAACCGTATATTCGGCAGAACATCCTTGCCCGCAGCGAGTTTGAAGACCAATTGATTCACCCCCTTTTTCAACTCCACAGCTATCAGCCGCTGTAGAGCAGAATCATTCTGGACATATACCGTATCCACATACTTCAACTCACCGTTGAGCCACAGCGCCGACGCGCCTGACTGCTCAACCGCCAACACCGCCCTGGTATCTTCTTCTACCTCTAAATAACCCAGGACATAGCCCATACTCTCGGTACTGGGGTACAGCACCATACCCAGGTTGAATCTACCGTTCTCCGGTACCGCTACCGGTTGCCAGTCAATTATTCGTCCACGCCCTTGATACTTCGCAGCTATATCCAGCTCCGCAATCCCAGCTTCCACCTCAGTTGAGAGTAAAAAATCCTGCTGATTACGATTACTGAAAGGGCCCAACACCAACCACTCACCAATATATCCATTCTGCCGGTAAATCTCTTCGGCTCGAACATAATCTTCAGCGTCCAGATACAGTCTGGCCAGCAGATCAGAAATCAGACTCTGCTCAATCCAAGAGATATCTTTGTTCTCCAGACGCCCCTTTAATACGCCGATCAACTTATCTGTTGAATCCAGATAATCCACTACCGACTCCAGATCAGCTAACGCCGGTTCACACCACATATCCCACTCACATATTTTAAAGGCAGCAATCAATACCGCTGCCGCCTCTTTATAATTTCCAAGCTGAATCAAGATCTGAGAATAGCTACTCGCAGCCTGCATGCTCTCTGGATAATCATGATACGCATTCTTAAATATCTCCTGCGCTTGAGCCGTATCCCCGGTATTGATATACAGCTCCCACCCCTTTTTGAGCGCAATAGTCTCATCGGCTCTAGATACCTCAATCCCGACAAAAAGAAACAGCAGTAACAAAACCTGCCAGAAATATATCTTAATTGAACGCACATTGGTTATTATCATCATCTTCCTCAAATATTTATATAGATTGTATATCCAGACACGAAGCTACTCAATTTTCATCGAAAATATAACTTCTATTATGCGAGTATTTATTTTTTAGGGAATACTTTTTTACAGAATTACGGTTTATTAGCAGCGAACAAAATAGCCTAATAAGTAATAATTATTATAAATTATTATTATTTAAGCAGTTACAAGTATGTCTATAAAATGGGAAACCCCCGGTATTTCCGGGGGTCGGGGGGGGAAAAGGAGACGAAGGGGGGGGATTTTCGTCTCACTCTTTTATTATTCTACAGCATTTCATAAAAACATGCAATAGTCAATTTTTTTTTTTTTTGCTTTTTTAACATTTTCTGTTGATATTTTGACAACGACTATATACTTAAAATTGCAGAACAGGTGTTTGTCAGATGTTTAATAATGGTTATTGTTCTATAAGGAGAGAATAATGAGTAACTCAAATTGCCCCAACCAGGAGACAAATCTGCAGAAATGCAACTGTACAAGTAACTGCCCCCGCAAAGGTGTCTGCTGCGAGTGCGTAAAATATCACAAAGATAATGGTGGCCTACCGGCATGCATGCGCTAACAAATTATTTTTAAGCAGCTCTCCAGATAATCTAGAGGGCTGCTTACTATAACTCGCTACAAAATAAAAACCAATGCAACCTACTGTTTAGCCAGTCGTTTACGCCTATTCTCAGCTTTGCGCGAGATCGAATTCATTACCGACCGCAATCCCATGGCCTTCTTCATCTCCCGCAGGGTCTCAACAAAATAGGTACGCACCTTCTCTGTACCGTCGATAATTATTTGATCAATTAAACCGTTATCCTCAGCAATCTCCTGGTACCGCTCCCGCATAGGAGCAAGGAAATTATTTATCGCCTCAGCAAGTGCCTCTTTGACCTCGACATCACCAATCCGACCCTCGCGATACCGCTGTTTAAACTCCTCTACCTGCTCTTTATCCGGATTAAAAACATCATGATAAATAAACACCGGGTTACCCTCTACCGTTCCCGGAACATCAGCACTTATTCGCTTCGGATCGGTATACATCTTCTTTACCTTCTTGCAGACAGTCTGCGCATCATCCGAGAGATAAATACAATTTCCCAGTGACTTGCTCATCTTGGCATTACCATCTGTTCCCACCAATGTCGGCACATCCCCAATCAGCGGTTCCGGCTCCGGGAAAACCTCACCATAGAGATTATTGAAACGCCTGGCAATCTCCCGGGTCACCTCAACATGGCTCTCATTATCCTTACCCACAGGTACCAGATGCGCCCGCGGACCAAGGATATCTGCCGCCTGCAAAACCGGATATCCAAGCAGTCCCAGCGGCATCTCTTCGTCGCTCATGTTGGCCGCTTTGGCCATATCCTTGAGCGATGGCACCCGCTGCAACCGATTGACCGTCACCAGCATCTCAAATATTAGATTTATCTCACAAACCTCGGGTATAGCAGACTGCAGATAGATATTCACCTTAGCGGGATCAATACCTGCAGCCATATAATCCGCAACCACCGCCCGAGCATTATCCGCAATCGCCAGGATTGCCTCAGAACTGGGTTTAGTAGTCAACATATGCAGATCAGCAATTATCAGATTTGTATCATATTCATGCTGTAACTCCACACGTTTCTGGAGTGATCCGACATAATGCCCCAGATGCAGTTTACCCGTAGGCCTATCCCCGGTAAGAATTCTCTTTTCTTGCGTCATATTTATTCCTTGCTCTATTCTGGTTTTTGATATAATGTTTGATCATTAATAATACTATACGCCCTGGAATAATAGTCAAGCTCCTCTCCCAGATCATTTTCTTTACAGAATTCCATAAGTTCGGTAAAGCGCTTGTTGATATCGGCTCCGGTGGCAAAGAGCAGCTTACAAAGACAATCAGGGCAATAATGTAAAGGCGCCTCCCTAAATTCCTCCAGCGTAATCCGTCCATTCATATTGCACCGGTATTTAACACAATGCGGTACCGAAAGCAGATGGGTTGCCTCATGCGAAGCACCTTTGAGGGAGAGCAATAACGAGGTACTCCCGTTCTCCTTCAACCGATACAGCGAAATAACCCCTCTACGTCCATAACGGAGAGTATCCCCATAGAGTTTGTCTATCCCGTCCGCCCGAAAGATATCATTCGGAGTCACCGCCAACACTCCCCAGGCATCCTCCGGCATCTCTTCCTTGAGCAATACATCAGTAATATACACCGAACTCAATTGTTCCTCGCCATATTCATTAGTACGCTTAGCCTCTGGCGGCAATTCGGTAATCTCCTTATCCAGTACTACTACGCGAGTCTGGAAATTTATCCCCAAAAATTCAACAATCTTATCCAGTATCTGATAATCCTCTACTGTAAAAAAGCCGAGCGGTTTCACATAGAGTGTATTCAATCTAGGAGTAACCAACGAGGGCATATCCAGAACATACTGCTGCGGCGACTGCTCGGTTTCAGGCCAGAAAGAACGCCACTCATTACTTTTGGGCGGGGGCATTTTCCGCGCAAGTGGGAGTAAAAGATCGGTCTGTTTCTCAATGGTAGAGATTAACGCTAATGACTTCTTAAAGAAAGGAATATTCTTTTTATCAGTCTTAGCCGTACTCTCTTTGTCCTGCCCCTCAGTCGAAACTATCCCATCATTACAGCCGATAAGCATACTTACAACACCCAACAGAGACAATACAACCACAACCAGATTTAATACTCTACTCTTGTTCATAGCCCATACCTATATCTTTCTATAAAAACCTCCAGGTTCACTTACCACCAACCCTCTAAGTTCCATAATCATCAACGTCGATGAGACTTCAGCCACGCTCATTTTAAGTTCGGCACATAATTCATCTATGTGAAAATTATCTCCACCCATAGCTGCAAGAATTCTCTCTTCCTTGGTATTTATCTCATCGCCAGCGGCTCTGCCCGCACCCACACTTGGCGATATCTCCATCTCCGCCTGGCTCTGTGCCTCCTTACCATCACCAATCTCGGCAATAATATCACGCACACTGGTAGTAAGGATAGCCCCATCCCTAATCAGTTTATGACACCCCTGACTCTGCTCTTGATCGACCATACCCGGCACGGCAAATACCTCACGCCCCATCTGTAGAGTCTGCCTGGCGGTTATCAAAGCTCCACTTCTAAGTGGTGCTTCAACCACCAGCACGCCGAGTGACATCCCCGCAATAATCCGATTACGCCTGGGAAAGGTATTACGCGAAGGCGAAGTATTCATCGAAAATTCACTGATTACCGCCGCCGAACTGGCAATCTCCGTAAAGAGATCCCTATTCTCCGGAGGATATACATGGAGTAACCCCGAGCCAATCACCGCAATCGTCCGCCCGCCCGCAAGGAGCGCGCCCCGATGTGCCAGGGTATCTATCCCTCGCGCCAAGCCGCTCACAACCGTATATCCTGCCTGCGCCAGATCTCTGCCAAACCTCTCAGCCTGCTCCCTACCATATCTACTGGCATGCCGAGTCCCTACAATACCGACCGCCTTAATATCCCAGGGTTTGAGCTCACCCTTGATATAGAGCATATATGGCGGATCCGGTGAATAGAGTAACGACTTGGGAAACAACGGATCATCATACGCTATAATCTTTACCTCATTATCAGCAGCAAGATCAAGCTCCGGTCGCGGATCGACCTTTACCGCACTGAGTATCGCCTGCAGCTGATTACTCCGGAGCCCTTTAACCTTACGCAGCTCTTCTTCAGAAGCTCCAAGAATATTATCACTCGAGCCAAAGTGGCTTAATAACCGATTCACCGTTATAGTACCGATATCCTTGGTCAGAGCCAAGCAGAGTAAATTCTCAATATTTTCAATTTTATTCATCTCAAAACCAGTCTGCACTAAATCACTACAAGAAGCCGCTATAACCTTAGGCTACCCTTACTTTCACCCCTGGTTAAAGGCAGCAAAACCTTTACCCTGGTTCCCACCCCAAACTCTGATTCAAATTTCAACTCACCGCCATGATCATAGACAATCTTCTTACACATCGCCAGCCCCAACCCAGTTCCGCCATTACTCGATCTAGTAGTATAAAACGGATCGGTCAGATGCTTCATATCCTCGGGTTTGACGCCTATGCCACTGTCACTTACCTCAATCTCAACAAATCCGGTAGCCTCTACGTAATCCAGCTTAATCCCGATCTCTTTGCGCTGCATATCCTCAATTGCCAGATAGGCATTCTGCAACAGATTTATAATAACCTGCTGTATCCTGGTTCGGTTGAGCGGAAGAATAATATGCTCACTAGGTGCCTTGAATTCAACCTCACTATCCTGCCTGCCCATAAATTTGGCAAACATGGATTTAGCCGAAAGCACAACCTCTACTATATCCTCAGCATTGAAGTCTTCATCACGGCTTTTTCTGGAGTATTCTCTGAGCTCTTTGACAATACTACTTATGCGTTCTGCCCCATCAATTACATCTTTGGCCATATTCGGGATTCTCTCCCGAGCCAACAAATACGGCACACCTCTGAGTTCAAATTCTGGATGATCCTGATAATACGCATCGAGTACCGGTAACGCTGACTCCCACGCGTTCTTCATAAATGGCAGGTTGAACATAATAAACTGAATAGGATTATTAATCTCATGCCCGATACCTGCCACCAAAATCCCTAAAGACGCCAGCTTATCGGCATCCATAAGCTTGAGCTGCTGTTCAAAGTTCTTCCTCTCAGCCACCTCTCTCGCTTCGATCTCCCGCGAAAGTTTTTCATTACTCTTAAGGAGCTCTGTAGTCCTCTGCACTACCATCTCCTCCAGCCGCAGACTTTCTTCCCGCAAATAATGTTCTTCGTGCTTCTGCTCGGTAATATCCATAGTAATACCAATAAGGCGTTTGGGTTTACCATTTTTTGCATCATCAAAGAGCTTGGCAACTGCCATTATCCATATTTCACCCTTCTGCGGATGCTGGATACGAAACTCTATATCAAACATGCCATCAGGATCCTGTAGATACTTGGAGAATATCTGAGTTACTATAGACTTATCCTCCTCGACGGTGATTGAATTGAGATAATCCAATACTCCGATATTGGAACCATCTACATAACCGAATAACTCTTTGCACTTTTCGCTGGCAAAGAACTCCTTCTCAAAGATTCTCCAGTCCCACATACCTATACCAGCACCGGCGATCGCCAGAGACATCCTCTCCTCGCTCTCTTTTAAACGTGATTGAATGCTATTCTTAGTCAGCTCATTATCGATATATTTCTTTGCCACCTCCAGACGTATCTTGAGAAAATTGATTGAAAACGGCTTGAGAATAAAGTCATCAACTCCCAGCTTGAGTGCGCGAAGTGCAAGCTGCTGCACATCCATACTTGAGGTAGCAATTATATAATGCGGAAGATTATTCTCTTGATTCCTTATCAATGAGAAGAGCTCTTTGTCCTCGATACTGCTCACATCAATATCAATAATCGAGATTGAAAAATATCTGCCCGCACGGATAGCAGCTTTGGCCTTCTCGGTATTCTCATAGGCTACCACACTAAATCCGGATTCACTGAGGATCTCATGCATAAGTTCTCGAATATTCTCGTTATTTTCAATTACCAAGATTTCGACCACCTCAGTTTTATCTTCCCCCTCAAAGGAAGAGCCTCCATTAATTAGCGGATTATCAATTCCGTCTAAGCCAAGGCCTGAACCTCTACCCCGTTCTCTACCGATATTATTGACAATTTTTTTAATTTCTTTGATATTGAAGGGTTTTTGCAGATACTCATCTGCACCCAGTTCACTCAAGACACTCTGGGATAATTGACTGGCATAGCCAGAGGTCATAACTATCTCCACCTCGCTATCCAGCGCCCGGATCTCCAGTAAAGCCTCCTGACCATCCTTCTCCGGCATAACTATATCGAGTATAATAAGATCAATCTTACCTAGATTGGCTTTAAAGAGATCCACCCCTTCCTGCCCATCACTCGCCTCAATAACCTCACAATTAATCCCCTGCAACAATTCACGGATTGACAAACGCACCATCTCATTATCATCGACGAGGAGTACCACCGCTTTATTCTCCTCATATTCCTGGTATACGCTAGCAATTGTGGCCTCGGCTTCAAGCAGTTCTTTACTCTCCAGATTCTCCCTGGCTAGCGGCAGATAAATTTGATAGCTAACTCTCCCCGCAGCATCGGCAATTATCTGTATTGCCCCTTTAAGATGCTTCATTATATTATATGCTGAAGCCAGGCTCTGCCCCTCATTCACTGCTCCTAACTTCTGAGCCATATCCGGCTCCTCATCCTCTACCCTATCACTAGCGATAAGATCTATTTCCTCACTATTCAAGGTTATCTGGAGATAATTCCTGATTTCAAGATCAAAACCAGTGATAGCCAACGACCGCTCAAGATTACTGACAATAGCGGTCTCTACCGTAATCACCCCCCCAGTTCTGAGTACTTCCTGCAAGTTTAGAGTAATATTAAAGAGTACTATTTCCAATTCCGCTCTATCGACATAAATTACCACTTCTTTCTCGATAAACTTACTCTCAAATACTATTCTACCCTCCATATTATTACCAAGAATTTGCAGCATCTCAGTAAGAAAAGCATGGATATTTACCAGTTCAAAGATAGGCTCGGGCGGGACAGAAAACTTTAGCAGCTTCCTACTGAACTCAGCAGCTTCACTAGTTGATGAGATTATAGTTTGAACGAGTTTGCTCTTACGCTGATCAACCGCCAATTCCTGTCCGAGAATTTCAGCACAGCCGACAATACAACTAAGAGCATTATTGATATCATGCGCTACTCCAATAGAGAGATCGCCAAGAACTTCAAGCCGTCGTTTATATTTGAGCTGCTGTTTCAACTCTTCTTCCGGCGTAATATCCTCGAAAATAAAGATCCATCCTTTATCCCTATTTTTATTCTCTATCGCTTTGGACTTGTACCTCAGAAAAATTTTGAATTCATTCTGCTTAAAAAGAAGTACCGTACCATCTACATATGGCTTACCAGCAGAGTCAAATAACTCGGCACGTGTAAGCCCGGAGAGTTCGAATACTCTTATAACCTCAGAGTAATCCCGCCCGCTGGCCGTCTCGCTAATAACTGAAAAATACTTCTCAGCTGTCGTATTTAGATACCTGACTGTCTGGTGTGAATCAATTACGACCAGAGGCTTATTTATTAGATCGCAGGTACTGCCAATATCAGTTATACACTCGATCATATCCGTACTCACATTCATTACGAAGTTACAGAAAATTTTTCTTCAGCTTATCTCCGTCCAATACGGTAGGCTCCATCTGTAGTATAACTCAAGCGCAAGTTATAAACATCAGCGATATGAGCCAATATCTCTTCCAGCGTAGCATCCGCCATCATAATTTCAATTTTGATATTCCCGACCTTACCATACATTATGATCTTGGCACCACTACGTTTATGCAGATCAACCAGAACCCGGTGCAATGTCTTACCGGCATAATCTACAGTATAGCGACCAGCTCCCGCGCTAGCGTTATCATACTCGGTATCTTCGAGTATCTCTCGCTTAAGCGGATTGATCACGATATCACCATTAGCACCGGTTACCAGCCATTTACCCTCAAGTTGAATACAGATTACATCAAGGAGCTCCCTAAGAGTTATCATACCTTTGGGCAGGGCAATAATAGTCTCAAGATTATGTACACCCGAAAATTCAGGCGCAAGAATTATGTTACTCTCGGTATTTGTCCTGATCACATTGAGTAATTTATTTAAATTCATCTGCTCAACATTTATTATCACCTTCTGGCTTAAAGGCTCAAGCTTAACTAAAGGCTGAGTATTCTTTGGAGCAGCAACACAGGACGAACCCAGAATTATTATACCGATAATCAACAGGAAAAAACTATTAAGACGCATACCATCCCCCTTTAACCTTACAGCCAGTATTCATGCCCATACCCTCAATTATTGAGTATAATTATTATTACAATTATTTCAAGTCGTTTATGTTCAACCCAATATGGTTATTCTTGAATAATCTCAGCTATACTGTATAATCAACTTAATCTGAATTAAATCTTATTCTCTCTGTTGCAGACTGGAGCCTGATGCCCAAGCCATACTCTGGGGCTATTATTACCCTGCTTTTTCTCCTACTTACTATCTCTACCTCGTACTCTGAAGAGATAGACAATCTCCGTATACCTCTGGAGGAAGAGAATCAGAAAGAAACCTATCAGTATACATTTATCCTGAAATCCCCAGTAGAAGCAGAACCTTCCGCCCTGCTCCACCTTACCAGCAGTCAGACCCGGAAACTTCAGACCCATATCCTCAACCAAAAGCTGAGCCTCTCCCTTTCCGCGGGTAAATACTCTGCCATAATTGATGCAGGCCCAAGAATCTTGCCTCAAAGACTATCTTTCACCCTGCCTGCCGACAAGGATCAAAGCCAAATAATCGAACTCAAACCCTTTGTCAGGGTAGAACCAATAGGCTGGATCATGCTTGATACCTTCTCCAACCCTCAAACCGGAGTCTCTGCGTCTAGCTTGAAGCAGCGAGGTGCCGCACGCAGACTTAGAGGTATCTTCACCACACTACCTACGCTCCAGCCCGCATCCAGAATATACACTACTAATCATCAGAAAACTCAGACTACACTCTTCCCGGCAAGATCATATCTCCATAAGACCAGCGGAGAATTACTGACCTATCCGGCTACAGATTCGCAACTCCCGACAACCAGCCCGGAGATAACCACAACCCCTATCTTCAAACTACTGGCCAGACTGCAAGACAACAACAATCTTACCGCTCTAAGCCCTCTAATCTATTATAATACTACCTCCAAGCCGCTCAGCGGCCCCGCCGCAGAATTCATCTTTGATACCATCACCGGACCCTTATACAACCTCTTTATCCTCGCTGATTTCTCCGCCTCACTCAAACTCTGGTATGTTCTGCTCAACCAGGGATACCGCATTCCCGCTATTTATCTAGGGGGAAACAATCTTTTACGCAACACCGATTATCCGTCACTCAAAATGTATGCAAAAGTCCCCAGAAAAGAATATTCACAAAAGCTCATCCATACTGCGCTGAAGAATGGTCAGAGTATTCTCTCCAACGGCCCTTTTATCCGATTGTTTGTCGAAAGCATCGGCTCAAAGGCTCAACCGCACCAGACCGGTTTAGATAATACCGAGTGGATCAACGGCCACTCACTCAAGATCGGCGATCTAGGTTTTACTTCTGACAATTATCGTAATATCTATATTGAAGCTTTCTCTTCCTCCAGCCCCGATGATTATATCAAAACCATCGAATTAATTTACAATGGCAAGATTGTCGGTAAAAAAGTCGGAGCAGAGTACTCAAAGAATCTCCTCACAACTATAAAAGTAATGCTCAACCAACCTGGATGGATACAGCTACGCTATACCTCCACAACCGGTAAATACCACGCTCTCACCAATCCAATTTATATTATTGACCAGAATACCCAGTCTCCAACTCCAGCGCTAGCCAGTTGCAAGGTCAATGTACTCTCTGCCCAAACCGGTCAGCCCCTCAATGCCGAACTAATTATTGAAAACTTCGGAATTACTATAAACAAAGTAGTGCTTTCTCAGCAGCCGCTCACTATCCAGCTTCCGGCAACAGCAAATATCCGGGTCGAAGCCAAGGATTATATCCCCCAAGAGAAAAACCTTTATCTTGACGGTGGCGCAGCAGAGTATATCCATAATCTTCGGCAAAAAAAACTACTCTATAAGGCTATGAACAATCAAATCTCTTATAAGTACCTGCGTAAAGCACTTCTCAACTCCCAGCTAACCTTCAAGCTGACCCCCCAAAAAAAATAATTCAGTCGGTGTCCGACAGACAAGCTTGCATAAAGATAATTCAAGAGATTAGGCTGATTCATAATTATTACTCACTATGCTTGAAATTTATAGCCAAACTATCGAAAATCAATTACATGATTTTCGATAGTTGACAACTACAACAAATATCTATAAAAAAAAGCAATAACCTAGCGTTATTGCTTTTTCAACAGCGACTACATATACCTTTAAATGCTATTTTTTACTGTACAAAGACTTATCAAGGCTCTTCTCCGCATCCTTAACCGCATCGATAATTCCGATAGTACTATAAGTCGCACCGGTCATTACCTGAATATTCTTCTTGGCAACCAGATCCTCCGGCTTTTTATTCTCAAACTGCTTCTGAAAATCTGTGCGCTTATCCGGGCTGGTATCATCAGGCTTGCCCAATAATTTTCCAAGCCAGGTAAATGCCGGTTTAGTGTTCTTCGCATTCTCCCCCAGCCCCGGTGTTTCCTGACTCTTGATCACCTTCCAGCCTACACAAACATAACCCTTCTTGGTCACCTCTGTACCGTCAGGAAGTTTAACCCCGGACTTCTCAGGATTGGTAAAACCTACCAGCAATTCTATCGGAGATGATTTATTGTAACCAATACCCTGACCAGTTACCGCATAGTACGACGGCTTATCCTCAGAATCACCCTTCATATATATCTTATAATACTTGGAAGTACCATCATCGACCGACTCGACCTTTTCAAAGCCGGTAAAAAACACCGTCTTAAGTGCATCCTTCTCTTCTTTGAGTTCGGCAGCCGAGATCGCCGGTTTAGTTTGAGCATAGGTAAGTGCGAGTGCCCCGGAGGCGATCGCAGCTACAAATCCAAGAATAATTGTCAATTTTACAAAATTCTTCATATCCTGTCCTTAATATTATATATACACTAATACTCATACTCTACTCTTATTCACCACTTATGTCAAGAATCTGCTCACCGCCAAGACGGAGAATTTCTTCTGCCAATTCCCGACTAAACTCAAAAGCCCGGGAGAAATCTCCACGCCTCTCGCGTATCACCCCGGCCTCACCCGTAGGCGAGAAGACCCCGGCTTTGAGATAAATCTCTGCTCCGTTCAACTCCGAATAAATACCTGCCGGTATATGACAGCCCCCACCCAGCCGCTTGAGAAATTCTGCCTCCGCCGTAGCCGCAATAGCTGTAGCCTCTGAATTCAACGCCCCGACAATAGCTGCAACCGCTGGATCATTATCCCGAATCCTCAGCCCGAGCGCCCCCTGACCGGCCGCCGGAAGAATCTCCAAATACTCATACTTATAGCTTTTATCCAGACCCAAGCGTCTCAAGGCCGCTTCCGCCACGACCAGCCCCGCCCAGTTATGGCGCTGCATCTTCTCCAATCTCGTATGTATATTACCCCGTACATCCACAAATTCATAGCCAAGTCCAAGCCTGATGAGCTGAGCTTTTCGCCGGAGTGAACCACAACCGACACGAGTCCCCCCCGACGCATTACTTACCAGCACATCCCGCACACTCTCACGCTCCGGAATTGCCCCAAGTTTCAACCCCGGCTCATCTTCAACCGGCATATCTTTGAAGCTATGTACTGAGAGATCAGCTCTACCGTCGAGTACAGCTCTATCCACCTCCTTGGTAAAGAGTCCTTTGCCTCCCAATTCATGAAGCGGCTTATCTAGGAGTACATCACCCCGGGTCTTAATAATCACAAGTTCACTGGCGATACCCTGCTCAGACAATTTCGCCGCCACCCACCTGCTCTGCACCAACGCCAGTTCTGATCCTCTAGTCGCAATTCTTAGCTTCATCAGTACCTCTCTCTGCGGTAAATTCAAGAAGTTCTCGTGCCCGCAGTATAATCTGCTCAGGAGTTATAGCGTCAAGCGCCTCCCGCGCTGCCCGCTGTACCGCAGGATCTTTTAAATCCGGGGTACATACTCCCCCTTCCCCGACGACAACAACTGCTTTACCGATAGCCTTGGTACGAGAAGGCTCAGTTATGCCGAAGATAGTTATAGTCGGTACCCCAAGTGCCGCAGCTGTATGCGCCCCACCCGAGTCACCACCAATATATAACTTTGCTCCTTTGAGCAGAGCCATAAAGCCTGACAAAGATAATCGCCCCGCCATATTATGTACTCTCTCCCTCCCGGAAACAATACCGTCAATAATCTTTGCCTGCTGCGCAGTACCGGTCAACAGTACCTCCAGTTCGAACTCTGCCGCTAGTCTGCCAGCAACTTCGCCGTATTTTTCATTACCCCAATCCTTTACGCCGCCGAAAGCGCTGAGCGGCGCAATTACGGCATACGCCTTACCCCGTAGTGATATTCCCGCCAGCACCTGCTCCGCCTCCTGTAGACTACGCGCAGCCAACTCAAGTTCGGGAAGACCCATTTCAGCAGTTATACCCAGAGCTTGAAGAACATGCAGATAATACTCACCCTGATGTGCCGCCAAAATATCCGGAGTCGGGGTAAAGGCATCGGTCAGCAAAATCCTTCTACCGTCTCGAGCAAATCCTATCCGCCGTTTTACCCCCCCCAAGAATAACCAGAGCGCTGTCGCAAAGCTGTTAGTAGTCAGCACACCTATATCAAAGGACTCCGCCCGCAACTCGCGAATACTCCCAAGATACTCTGAAAAACCTGCCCCCTTCCCTGGTGCCGCTATCACCCGGTCAACGTAACGTGAAGCAGTAAAACAATCTGCCACATTCTTCCGGCAAGCAGCCACGATCTCACTATCCGGAAACTTCCGGCGTAACTCTCTGAAGACCGGCAAAGCCATAATGCAATCACCAAGCCAATTAGGAGTACGCACCACAATCTTCATTCCGCCCCTTTCTCTACACTCTCGGGCAGATGTTTTACATAAAACCTGCCAGACTCAACCGGAGCGACAACACCTTCGGCAAATACCTCCACCCCATACTCTGAATCCAATTTACTGAGAGTAATTCCTTTGGCCGAAACCTCTTTTATCTCATTCAAAAACTCATTGTACAACCGAGTATCTTCCGGTGCAATCTCCTGCACCGGAATCAAAATGGAACCGCTCACTACCAGCTCTCTACCGTCGACATTATAATCCAGGATAAAGAGTCCGAAACTAGACTTGATCACCCTGTCCAGCGGCACATTCTTATACACATACCCCTGAGGGATAGTAAAACGCTTACTACTGGAGTGCTGCACATCCATCGGAATTACAATCGGCTGCACCCGTGGCTCCTTGACCATAAGATTCTTCACAAAATCATGTTCGCGGAAAGGATTGAAATAGAGTTCACTACCCTTGCGTGTACAGTAATTTATCACCCGCCCCCTACAAGTCAGAATAAAAGACTCATACCAGTTCGCAGTACCGGATTCAAGCTCCTGCGGTGTAGGATAGGAGTACTCTGTTCCCACTATTCCCGGAAACAATCTGGCTGCAACCTGCGCTGCATACTGACTGGCATGTACCGAATTATAAAATACCGACCTCGGTTTAGCCGCAGAACTTCCGAAGAACTCCACCCCCCCGCTCACCTCGGCACTTCCGTCACTCTTCAGATTAATCTCTGGAGAGATAACCCGCACCCCCTCCAAAGTGCTATCGCGCACCACCCCAAGTCTTACACCAAATGGCGAACTCTCCAGCGCCAGCGCACCCTGATTAAGAGTGCCGATATCGGCAGCCCGGCTTTCACGCATATCCTCAGCAATGCGCACCCAGATATCAGCTTGCTGTTTATCCTCATTCTCCACCCGCAAAAGTTGCGGCAGCGTAAAATCAGCAATGCTGTTGACCCGCTCCTCGCCGCTGAGTCTACCAGCAATAGAAAACGGAATATTACTGAGCAGTGGATACGCCACAACATCCACCGCCGCCAGCATTGCCTGCATCAGCTTTAGTTTGGCGCCAGCGTTACCTGCCCGTAGCAGATACGCATCCCGCGCGCTGAGCGCTTCGCCGTTACTCTTGATATTATCTGCTATCCAGGTATAGATCGCTGCCACCTTCTCCCGAGTAGTATCTGCTTTTTGACAAATCAATTTAGCTGTAGCCGCAAGCGCATTTGTAGTCAATTGCGGTGCATTAAACGCAATAAGCCCAGGGGCTTCGGGTTTTCCCGAGTAAATCTCTACTCCGACACTCTCCAGTACCGCCTCAGGTTTGGGCATAAAATCCTCTGGCTCAACCCCAGATCTTGCCTCAGCCTCCCAGCTCAGAACCAAATCCTCCCCCTGCTTACTCACCGCGGGAGCCGTACCCTTGATACTCAACCTGTTTAACAAAGATTTTGGAATAATCAATACATACTTCGAACGCAGAACCGGATTATCGAAACTTTCAAATTCAAAGTTGTCTACCAGTTTCGGTTGCGCAGCCACACTCACCCTCTTACTATATTCGATAACCGAACCGACAGAGACGTTATACATGCTTATCGCCTTATCCAGCGAGACATTCTCCGCCGATTCAGGGATATACTCAACCCCCTGCTCAGATATCGTCCTGCACTCAATTACCTCGCCCTTACCCACATTGAGCTCTGCGAGTTGACTAATCCCCTGATTATCGAGTATCTTGAAAGCCTTGTGTACATAGCCCACACTGCTCAAATCTGCGAAGACTCTAACCACCTTCAGATTTATCAAATTTGCATAACTCGCTCGCTCATGCTCCGCCTTGGTTACACCGGAATAATCCATACTTGAAAGCGGTATATCATAATCCAAAAGCTCAAACTCACCACTCGTATCCACCTCTATCCGCCTTACAATATTCGGCAGGCTCGGCTTATAGATCATACTTGCCGCATGCGCCTCTGCAAACCAGCCCACACCCGCTGACAGGTTATCCATACGAATCCTATTCGCCCCGAGAGCTTCCATGACCTGGGGATTATGCGGATTCTTCTGGAGGCTCTGCCGCAAGTACCTATCAACCTCCGAATACGCCCCTCGACGTTGCTCAATATCAATCAACGCCGCAAGGTATTTATTCAACTCCTGCGGATTACTCCGGTACCAGTTCTTAATCGCTTTCTCGGCATCACTCAGATTATTCAGCCGCAGCAGTAAATTATACCGCTGCAGCAACGGCATCTGTTCCTCCCCGGCATTCTCCTGCAGCAACTGCACTGCTTTATTATATTCATTCAAATTCAGATAAAAACTGATCACATCCGCCGCATTCTCAGGATAAAGTTTATAGTACTCCCCCACTACCTTATCCGCCAACGCTATCCAACCCTCCTTGGCGTACAGATCTGCCAGCGCCCGGTAGACCCAGGGCAATTCAGAATTCTGCGCAACAATTTCTTTGAGCATCTTCAAAGCCGAAGTCTCCTGATGGCTCGCCTGTAGAATTTGACTCAAGATTACCTTAGGCAGAATATACTCCGGGTATAACTCCAAAGCCCGCCGCATATAATTCTCACACATCAGCAGGCTCCGCGCCTTACTCTCATAGACGTTATAATACGCACTATAGAATACTCCGAGCAGATGCTGGATGAACGCACTGTCAGGATAACGCTCGAGCAAATCATTATTGAGTTCTATGCCCTGCCCATAATTATGCGTATAAACATAATAAAAGTTTGCCCACAAATCCCCGGCCAGACCCTGTTTTCCCCCTAGCTCCGGGGTAAACGGTAACATATAAGAGCGTGAAAATATCCTGCCGCTATAATCCGCAATCCTAAAATCCCTCCACTCATCCTCAGAGAAATCCTTTACCTTTACCCCTTTCAACCTCCCTCCGGAATCAACCTCACGCAAACCAATCTGTAGCGTATCATTCCTAAAAGCTTTGACGAGAATCAGATTATTCCCTTTATGTAACTGTATTATCCGGCTGTTGCGCGCCCCGACAAATCCGGTTTCATAGAGTACCGGTGAATAAATCGGCAAGCCATCGATCCAAGCCTTACAGATAGAGCTTGAAACCAGATCCAAAACTGCTTCTTTGGCCTCGTCCGCCTCCAAAGTTATAAAGACATAAGCCACCCCCGGCCGGCCGTCACCCGGCAGAATATCTAGCAGTTCCAACTTTCCTGTAGGGTCGACTTTGAGGTTATTGACGGCAAATGCCGTACTCTGTAATAAATCATTCTCCGCTTCTGGGCGGTATTCAAGCCCATACTTTTCAGGAATATATATCGGGCCTTCAACCCGGCTTACCCGGGTAAGACGGCTAGAGTCCTTGAGTATCGCTCGAGCCTGGTCAAATCGATTCTTACGTATATACGCTTTATTTATTATAAGTGCCGCCACAGTTTGGGTATACCCGTCCAATCCCCCGGCAGCATGCAATTCTTCCACAAAGCTGTAATAATCCCCCACCTTGCCTGTTCTATCCGCCTCCAGCCCTAGGCGCAAGAGCAACAACCCCTGTAAGGCATTTCCAGTCAATGACGCCACCTGTTTTTTTGCGGTTTGATATGCCTCGGCAAATTTCCCCTGCATCAACTCGGCCTGATACAGCCCCTCATAATCCTCAAGGCCTTTATCTGTCCCGGCAAGCGCCTGCACAAAAACCTCCTCGGCTGCCTGGGGATTATTCTTCAGTAATTCTTCCCAACCAGCTTTTTCACCTGCAAACATTTTACCAGTGAACAGTAAGAATAGTGCTGACACAACGACTAGATACCTGATATAACCGGGCAAGTATGGCATATTATTCTTTCATCAATGAATAAGGGTAGAATAAACTAAACGGGGTATAAAGCATTCTATCCTCTGTCTTATACCCCGGTATATACTATTGCTAAATTATCAGCGTAATCTCGCACCGCCAATACTTGCGATCAGATGCTTGACCAATTTATCACACTCCGTATTGGCCTCGGTATCAGTAAGTGAACGCTCAGCGTTTCTATACATAAAGGAGAACGCCACACTCTTCTCATTCTCCGCCAGCCCCTTACCCCGGTAGACACTCTCAACCTTGAGATCTTCAGGTAATCCGATCTCCTTAATCTTGCCTTCAATATCCAGCCAAGTAATCTCTTCAGGGACAACCAAGGCAATATCACGCCTGATACCGGGAAAACGCGGCAATTCCCGATAAACTCTATCACTACGTGGGAGTTCGACCAGCTTCTGAAAATCAACTTCAAGTACTGCAGCCTCTGCAGAAAGATCATGCCTGGCAATCAATTCATCGCTGATAATCCCGGCAAACCCGATATACTTCTGATTCAGATAAATTCCTATCGCCTCCCGCGGCTTACAGAAAACATTATCCTCCTGCTTAATGCTCAACTCCACCTGCTCCACCCGTAAAGCTGAAAGCACCTGCTCCAAAGCTCCGCGTAAATACTCGACTCCGGCTCTATCCAACAGCGCCAAGCGATACTTCTCCGCCCTAACATTCTCGGTATAAACCCGATTTATCTCGAATAACTGAAGATCACTGACCGCGCGATTCACCTTATTTACCTCGAGTAACGAGGGTATAAGGCTCAACCGCATCACCGGTCTTCCACTATCTACAGGATTGACAATCTTCGGTGCCTTGCCCTCCTGCTGCCACTGTTGAGGCACAAACGGATCGGTAACGCACTCACTATACCCGAGATTGGCCAAGGTCATACGGGTCAGGCGCTCTCCACTCACCATCTCGGTCTCATGTGACCTATGGAGTAACATAGTTATTCTATCAGGGATATTATCATAACCGCTCAGACGCGCCACCTCCTCTATGAGGTCAATCTCCCTGGTCAAATCCCGTCTGAATGTCGGTACCGAGACCGTTATCGCTTCCGCATTATCTGCAATCACCTCCAGCCCCAGACCAACAAAGACCTTGCGTATCTGCTCACGGGAAAACTCATGCCCGAGTACCCGTGTACAGCGCTTATAACGCATCTGCACCTCTGCCCGCTGACCCGCTCCAGACGCAGTATCGATAATGCCTGCAGCAAGCTCACCCCCAGCAAGTTCGAGTATCAACTGACACGCCCTGGCACTAGCGCGCTCCACCGCCCCAATGTCAATACCCCGTTCATAGCGATAAGAACTATCACTGAAAAGCTTGAGTGCTCTGCTGGTTCTACGTACCTGAGTCGGTTCAAAACATGCGGACTCAAGGAGAATATTGACCGTCTTAGAAGATACCTCAGAGTCCACCCCTCCCATCACTCCGGCAATAGCCTTAGGATTCTTGCTGTCAGCTATCACCAGCATAGAGCTATCAATTGCACACTTACTCCCGTCAATTGAGGTCAAGACCTCGCCTTTTCTACCCTTACGTACAACTATCTCGCCATCGCTGAGAAGATCAAAATCAAACGCATGCAGCGGCTGATTCATCTCATAGAGAATAAAATTAGTAATATCCACAATATTATTTACCGGGCGCAGACCGACAGCCTCGATCTTCGCCTTGAGCCAATCTGGTGATTCCTTAACCGTCACCCCCTTGATCAACCTGGCGGTATAGCGCGGACACCACTGCGGCACCTCCACACTTACATCTACAGACTTATTGATATCCTCTCCCGCCGCCTCACACATTATCTCCGGAAATACCACTTCCTTGCCGGTAATCGCCGCCACTTCTCTAGCAATGCCGTAGTGGCAGAGCCAGTCCGGCCTGTTACTGGTAATCTCTGCTACCAGCTGCGTATCTCCACTCGGCAGTTTATGCATCTCCTCCACCGCACAACCGGCAGTAGTAAGTGCTTCCGCCATCTCTTCAGCGGTCAACCCGCTGTCTATCAATTCATTTATCCAATTATATGAAACATTCATCGTTACATCGACTCCATCTTAATAGCTAATAGTAATAACCCAGACGTGTAGGTCTACTCCCTTTAGAACTGATTCAAGAATCTCAAATCACACTCCAGGAATCTCCTGATATCGCCTACACCCATAGTCAGCATGGTAACCCGTTCGATACCGATACCGAAAGCGAAGCCGGTATACTTCTCTGAATCATAACCCACCGTTTCAAAGACATTCGGATCTACCATTCCGCAACCGAGTACCTCTATCCAGCCTACACCTTTACAAACTCGACACCCCTCGCCCTTACAGAAGATGCAGGTCACATCTACCTCGGCACTGGGCTCGGTAAACGGGAAGAAACTGGGGCGCAGCCTGATCTGGGTCTGCTCGCCAAACATCTCCTTGGCAAACATTCTGAGCATAGCCTTCAAGTCGGCAAAGGTTATATTGGTATCGACAGCCAAACCTTCAAGCTGATGGAAGGCATAATGATGGGTTGCATCGACGGTATCCGGCCGATAAACTCTGCCCGGAGCGATGATACGCACTGGTGGTTTGATCTTGCGCATCGTCCGAATCTGCACACTTGAAGTCTGCGAACGCAGCAAGCCTCCAGCTTCCAACCCAAAAGTCTCGGCATCATCCCGCGCCGGGTGATCTTCTGGAATATTGAGAGCTTCGAAGTTATGAAAATCATCTTCAATCTCTGGCCCATCCTCTATCGAGAAGCCCAGACGCTCAAAGATATTAGCAATTTTATCCCGGGTTTGACGCAAAGGATGGAGCGTCCCCAATTTACGCGTAACCCCGGCGAGTGTGGGGTCATATAGAGGCTTGACCCTTCCGGTACCTACTCCGCCGAGAATATCTTTCTGCGTCTGAAGAATTTCAGTAAGCTCATTCTTGGCATCATTCATCGCCTTGCCGAACGCCCCTTTCTCCTCCTTGGCAACCTCTTTAATTCTGGTCATTATATCCTTGAGCGCCCCGGATCTACCGAGATACTTGATTCTGGCTTCTTCCAGAGCAGTACCATCCGCAGCACTCTTGATTGCTTTCTCTGCCTCCAGTTTTAATTCATTCAGAGTTTCAAACAGACTCATTTCCAACCTTTCCACGATTTATATTCAGTACAAGAATTATTTATTCTGCACAATTATAGCAAAATAACTATTAATTTCTACAAATTCTTTTCTGCGCGAGCTTATACCTGCTTACAACTGTTATTCTTCAAATTTTAATCTCTTCAGGTATTAAAGATCCCATCCCTGTGCTTACTGAAATGAAAAGCCAATATTATAATAACTCCGGTATAAGCAACGAGGTCGATATCCATCTGCACTCTCGTGCAAACAGATATCGACCTCGGAGTAGGTCTCAACAGACCAAATTAAACACAAACGCTGAATGCTCTCGTTACAGAGCCGCCTTTGCCTTTTCAACTACCTGACCGAAAGCTTCTGGATTATGAATCGCCAGTTCCGACAATGTTTTGCGGTCAAGAGCAATATTAGCCTTATTGAGACCGCTGATAAATCGTGAATAATTGATTCCTTCATATGCAGATAGAGCACCGCTAATACGGGTAATCCAGAGTCTTCTGAATTCGCCCTTACGCTTCCGACGGTCTCTGGTAGCATATACTTCAGCCTTCAGCACAGCATGCTTGGCTGTACGATAAAGCTTACTTCTACCGCCCTGCATACCCTTGGCTTTTTTGAATAATCTCTTTTTCTTTCTATGACGTGCTACACCATATGTTGTACGTGGCATCGTTTACTCCTTATTCTAAAATTAATTAAATACTTACATTGCAAATTCACTGAGCAGCCTGTGATCAGACACAGATCAACTTCTTGATCTGTTTGGCTGCAGTCGGATGAATTGGACGAATCTTGCGTAGACGACGACGACGTTTTGGACTCTTGATTACCCGACGGTGCACACTACCACATGACTTACTTACAACCTTGCCATTCTTCGTAACACGCACGCGACTGATCAAGCCTTTACTAGGTTTTTGTTTTGGCATATTATTTCTCCTATATTACTAGATGATAAAATTTTGTAAGCGCTTTACTCCCAAGAAATTATAATATTATTCCTGTATTCTGGCTAAAGCTACGGCAGCAACAAGCCGCCGCCAATATCGAATTCATTACTTATATTAAATGATAACAATACTCAATGGTCTTTCACTTAGTAGCAAGACCACCAATCATACTCTAAATTCTCTTATGGAATATCGTTACTCGCTATCTTCTTCCAGTTTTTTGGCTTTTCTGGCTTCTTCGTCCTTACGCTGCTTGACAATCTTCAAAACATTAGCCACCGGAGCCAGGGTCATAGTCATTCTTCTGCCCTCTTTCCGTGGGGTAGCCACTACGGTAGCCACATCATCAAGCGGTTTGGCAAATTTCTCCAGCAAAATATCACGCCCGAGTTCTGGATGATCATTCTCACGAGCTCTAAACATCAGAGTTATCAAAACCCTATGCTCGGCCTCAATGAACTTTCGAGCAGCCTTGAGCTTGATCTCGATATCATGCCCATCAATCCTGAAGCTCTTGATACGAATCTGCTTGAGCTCATGCGCTTGTGATTTCTTCTGGTTATCATGCTCTTTCTTCTTTTGCTGATAGAGATACTTACCATAATCCATCACCCGACAGACAGGAGGGTTTGCATTGGGTGAGATCTCACAGAGATCAAGATCTGATGAAGCAGCAATATCCAATGCTTTAGCCAACGGCACAACACCTACCATCTCACCTTCTTCATCGATAAGTCTAACTTCTTCAACACCCTTGATTGCATCATTAAGACGCATTGCCTTTTTCTTGCTAATATTGAATCCTCCGCAATAATTTAAGTCTCAAGTATTTTCCCTATACCACATTATAATATTATTCCGCTTCTGGCGGTAAAGCCTTGGTCGCGATCTCCTCTACCAGCTTGGTGGCAAATTCATCCAAACTCATTGCTCCCAGGTCGCCCACTTTGCGCCGCCGTACTGACACACTCCCAGCCTCAGCCTCATTCGCCCCAACAATCGCCAGATACTGTGCTTTAGCCAATTCCACCTTCGCGAATCTTGGCACCAATCTTACTGCTTCTAGTATCGGCTTTAGCCCTTATGCCACGCTTTTTAAGCTTAGCAACCACCTCCCTGGCATAGTCATTATACGCATCGACTACGCTGAGCACCCGTACTTGTTCTGGAGCAAGCCAGAGCGGAAAATCGCCAGCATAATGCTCAGTAAGCACTCCGATAAATCTCTCCAGCGAGCCAGATATTGCCCGATGTATCATCACCGGACGCTTCTTACTGGAATCAGCTGCGACATAAGTAATATCAAACCTCTCCGGCCAGCGAAAAATCCACCTGAATCGTACCCATCTGCCAACTCCGGGCCGATCGCGTCTTTGAGGTGAAAATCAATCTTCGGGCCATAAAAAGCCCCGTCACCTGGATTTAAGAACAAAGTCAATACCGAGCTCCTTGAGCGCACCGGGCCAGCGCTAGTCTCAGCCTTCTCCCACATCTCCGGCGAGCCGATAGACTTCTCAGGCTTGGTTGAGAGTTCGATATGGTCAAAATTAAGGCCTGTTGTTCGTTACACCTCGAAGATCAATTCGATACAGCTCTTAATCTCATCCTGAAGCTGCTCAGGTGTACAGAAGACATGCGCGTCATCCTGGGTAAAACCGCGTACCCGTACCAGACCATGAATCTCACCACTACCCTCATAACGGTGTACATGCCCAAACTCAGCCCAACGTAGCGGTAGATCGTTATGACTATACAACTCTGACTTATATAGAATCAAAGCCCCAGGACAGTTCATCGGCTTCACCGCATACTCACGCCCGTCCTTTCTCACAGGTATAAATTCTTATCCGCATAATTCTGCCAGTGACCAGAGATCTCCCAGAGTTCACGATTCATAATCTGCGGAGTTCTGAACTCTTCAAAACCGTTCTCTTCACCGATACTGCGGCAGGTAGTTTTCTAATTCACGATAGAGAATCACCACCATTTGTGCGCCAGAACGCCATTCCCTGCGCCTCTTTTGGATGGAATTCAAATAGCCCCATCTGCTTACCAATCACCCGGTGATCGCGTTTCTTGGCCTCTTCAATCCGGTGCAGATGCTCCGCCAGCTCTTCTTTAGTTGCAAAGGTTGTACCGTATACCCGGGTCAACTGCTGCTTACTGGAATCTCCATGCCAGTACGCCCCGGCAATACTCATCAGCTTAAAATTACCGATCTTACCCGCCGACGGCACATGCGGTCCCAGACAGAGATCTTCAAATTCACCTTGTGAATAGAAAGAGATAGTATCGCCTTTGGCGGCAGCGATATTGTCCAATTTATATTCATCAGCAGCGTACTTTGCCTCAGCCTCTTCACGGCTCAATTCATGCCGCTCAAATCTGGCATTCTTCTTGACAATCCGCTTCATCTCCTTCTCAATAGTCTTGAGGTCATCGGCCGATATCGGCTCTGGAGAATCAACATCATAATAAAAACCATCGTCGATAGCCGGACCGTAAGCGAACTTTGTCCCGGGATAAACCCTGGCTATCGCCTCTGCCATCACATGCGCAGCAGAGTGGCGCATAAGCTTGAGTCCAGCCGCATCCTCCGGGGTTACCAATGAAACCTCACTATCGCTATCGACTACATATGTCGTGTCTACTAATACTCCATTTACCGTTGCAGCCAGAGTCGCCTTAGCTAGACCCGAACCGATACTCTTGGCGATATCCATTACCGATACCGCACTCTCAAATTCCTTCTTACTTCCATCAGGCAGAGTTATAGTAACCATAGTAGTCTTTCTAGTCGGAGAGCCGACAGACAAAACAACCCAGCAGACCCGGCAGAACCACACCAAAGCGCGGAGCATCACCAATGTCAACAAATATTTTTTAAAAGGATTTTGCGCAAAGACGCAACCGAAGAAATGAAGCAAATAAACCATGCTTGAGTCGACAAGCATAGTATTTCTGCAATCTTGAGTTGAATTTTTGCGCCCTTTTCTCTCTAGTAAGACAACTAAGCAATCAGCCTTACTATTCAACTGGCGATACTTGACCGCCATCATTCCAAATCCATAATACTACAGGATTCTCTATACATCCCTATGCAGGAAGGACGCTCCCTCATAAGGTCAAAGCCCGGCCTCTATTATCCCGGTAATAATCTATCCGAGACCCTAGTCCGCGCTAGCAATACCATTTTTTCTACTCTGCAGATTATTCCGGCCATATTACCGACAACCTATTCAATCTGCTGCTATTCCACGGTCAACCGCCTAGCATAAGCGCTTCTGACGCAGAACAAGCAACCCCGGTACTGATAATAGTTGGTGGGCGATACTGGACTCGAACCAGTGACCCCCAGCTTGTCGAGCTGGTGCTCTAGCCAACTGAGCTAATCGCCCTCCTCAGGGTAAACATCATCCCTTATAACCCTCTGCAGAATTATAAGTTCCTAAACTATACGCATTCCTCCCCCAAAGTCAACCGTAAATCCATCAATTTTTTCCGAATTCTCAATATCTCCGGCTAATCCTCAGTTTGAGCTAAAAATCTCCAATATAGCTTTACTTATCTAGTCTCACACATAACTGCGCAGCATCAACTCAGCCGGCAGCGCATTGATGTAATACTGATCCGCCAGGTACTCTTTATCATACTTGCGGATATAATGCGCAAGCATAGTCACCGGCACAATCAATGGGATCAACTCCATATAATACTTCTCGATAAGCTCCAGCATTTCTGCTTTTTCTGCTGCAGTCAGATCATGCTTAAAATACCCCAGGATATGCTCAAGCACATTCCGCTGCTTCTTGCTGCTCGTCTGCTCACGCATCACCCCGGTAAGCAGGAGCAGATACTCCTGAGCAACTTCAGCCAGATTCTCCTGCGCCGCTTCGGCCACCAGCCGTCCCATACCCTTGAGTCCCTCCGGTGCATGGCTCATCAATATATACTTATGCTGCTGGTGAAATTTCTGTAGTCCCGCTAGCGTCATGCCCCCGGCGCCCAGACGCTGCCAACGCCAGTAGACAAATACATGCTCTAGAAAATTCTCGCGCAGACCGACATCATGGAGCCGCCCTTCATCAATCACTGGGATGAGCGGATACTCCTGCATAAAGCGCGCGGCAAAGAGTCCACTCCCCGTACCCACTACCCCACCCTCGGCGCTGTAGATCTTGACCCCCTTCATCCCCGAGCTCGGAGACTTTGACTTGAAAATGTAGCCGCAGAGTTCTTCCCCGGCGATACGCGGTATTGTCTTATCTATCCAGTCTGTGAGCACTCCGGTCTTGTCCTCACCAGTATTGACCGTCAGTAATTTATGCTTAGCAACGGTACCGACCAGGCGCATTGCCGGACGCGGGGTAGTGAGTCCTGACTCCGCCTCCGGGCAGTACCCGACCCACTCAAAGAATCTTCCCAGCGTCCCGGTAATATAGCGGTCGTGCTTATGCTGCCCGTCATACCGCACCTTCTCCCCCAGCAGACACCGACTCACCCCAACCTTGATCTTCTCCATATATCTTCACCTCATAATATAATTGACTACACGTACAACTTTTGCGGAATATGAATAAACCAGCCGGGAGCGAAGCGATCGGCTGAGGCTGCTTCTGCAGCTCGCTCATTTGCATGAGCGTTTGGCATACCTTTTCCAAAGGTATGTCTCAGCCACTGCATAAACAGTGGCTGAGAGTTTAATTATAAGATTCTGAGGAATAATACATAGCTGATCGCTTTGCGTAAAAGCCCAAATTTTGATTATCAGTTAATCTCATCCCGAAGATCAAAGCGCATTGGCTGGAACATTAGACCATAATATAAAATATTGCTATAACCCAAAGCTAAAGCCCTCTAACGCATAGCTATATTCGCAGCTTCACCCCTCAGCTTTCTGTAATTATATACTCAGTTATTACTCACCTGTTCGCAGTAGCATCGGCTCCAAAGTTTCAGTCATCACGTATAATACCTTCAGACTACACTATACATTATTATTGACATGATGCAAAATTATAATATATAATAACAATATATTTAATATAGGTGACTAATTATGACCTTAGAACAAGTATTAACCTTAGCAATGGCGCTTTCACCGCAAGGCAGAGCTTTTATTGCCGAACGTCTGCTTGAAAGCATTGATTCTGAAGCAGGTAATATTGTATCACCCGAATGGCAGCATGAGATTTCCAAACGTGTTTCTGAACTTGATTTTATTGACCTTATAGAATCCGAAAGAGTATTTACCGCTGCACGTGAAAAATTACTATGAAAACGGTTAAATTCCATCCACTTTAGCTTTGCGCACACACTCTTGAGTACAATTTAGAATGTCTAAAGCCTTGCCACTCCAATTCAAAGCGATCATAAAGATCTCACCCTCAGCCAACTGACACTACCCATGTAACACGTCCTGCCGCTTGGTCAAACCTTTATACAAAATAAGGCAACAACCTCCAAGGTTATTGCCTTATAAAATTCTTACTTCAAAACCACAAAACCCACTTATTCCTTAACCTCTACCGCCAGAATCTGAGAATTCCTGAACTTCCACTCACCGTCGCTGCCCTTTTTGAAGATCTGAAGTGCATCGACCTCAACTGCCTTAGCATCTGTATTTGAGGCAGGTGGGATATTCTCCTGTACTACGCGGAGTACAATATAATCCCCAGTCTTACCGACAAGTTTAGCCGAAGTAATCTTATACTCCAAACCACTATTCAGCATAGACTCAGCTACACCCTTGAGCTGCATTTTATAATCAGGAGAAGTCTCATCAAGCAGACTCATAACCTTGCCAAGGTTCTTCTCAGTAGTCGCAGTAAGATACTCCTTATAAACCTTGAGCGCATCTGTAGAATCATCGGCAAATACCGGAGCAGCAAGAGCAATTACACAGACAATCATCAACGCAATCTTCTTCATAATACATCACCTTCTATCAATATTCATTGAGTTAAAGAAAACACAGGGATGAATCAGATTCAACCCTGTGCGGGAAAATGGAAAAGAGAACTTACATTTTACAATTCTTCCTTCCAATTTTTTGTAACAGTAGAGCAGCAAGAAGCTTACTGCTCTACTAGTTTGATTCATATACTTCGCCATCACAACTATCAACTTACACTTAGAAGCTTACCTTTACCCCTGCAGTGAAGCCGACATTGTAACCCTTATCCCAGATCTTCTGATCATAACGTCCGAAGACAGATACATTATCCTTGATAAGAGCAGTCATGCCTGCACCCCAGTAACCACGGTTGGTAGCCATGCCGTTCATAGTTGTACCGTAAGTCTGTGAACCGATTGACGATGCAGTAGTTGTATTACGGTTACCACCGGTGTTCAGGTACTCAACTTCCCAACCACCCCAAACCTCAGGCAGGAAGGCCAGATCGTCAGAAGTACGGATCAGCTTACCAAGTCTTACACCCAGATCCTGCAAGAGGGAGTTAGAAGTAAAGCTGTTGTACTTGACATTAGCCGCACCAGCACCTGTCTCGGTGAATTCTGGATCATAGAACATAGTATAACCCAGGCTGTAGCTAGGAGTCAACTGAATGTCTGCTGGCAGGTTGAAGGTATAACCAACTGTACCAGAGATGTTGAAGTCAACACCGGTTCTGTCGCCCTTGGCGGTAGCACCATTCCAGATGTTACGGTTAGACTCAAGAATATGTATACCCATGGTTGGTGAAAGATCAACAAAGAAGTTGTCCCAGTTGTATGATGCATAAGCACCGAAACGGAGAAGGTTATCAGTTGAATCACCACTGTTCCAGTTCACGTCGGTCTTGTTGTAGCTGTAACCGAAGAGCGCACCCACACGGAGTTCCTTAGCAAACGCATAATCCAGACCAACCATAGTACCGATGTTCCAGAAGTCGTAACCGATCATAGTCCCGTCGGTTCCCTGTTCACCAAAGCCGCCGAAGCCGTTAGCCCAGACCTGAACCTTCTTGTATACTGCGCAGTCAGAACCAGAAGTGAATCCTGCTTCATAAGCTTCAGCCAGAGTCTCAGCATCAGCCATGTCGCTCAGAGCCGCTGTTGCCCCGCCTGAGTTGAAGGATGAAGCCATACCTGCAGCAATATTACCAGAACGGAAGCTGGTCATCTGGTTAGATACCGCTGTTGTAGAAGCGTTAACACCCATCAACGCGTTCTGTGCAGTCTGAGTAGTAGCCTCTTCACCAATAGTCTCTTCAGCCGCACGTGCAAACTGAGGAGCAGACAGCTGAGCCATATTCTGAACATAAGTGAAGCCTTCAGAATCAAAGCTTGCCTGATTTTCAACCAAATACTGAGCCGCTGTAGAGGCTACAGCTGTACCGCCGTTACCAGTTACCGCAGAGTTGATACCAGAGGTATTAGTACCGACAACAATATCACTAACATCTGCACCCAAGACATATGTACGATATCTGTCAGTTGTACTCAAGGTATCACCTGCTGTTGCACCTATAAGATCAGTAGTAATAAAGACATCATCATAAGTAGTACCAGATATACCATTTACAGCAAATACTTCATCATAATTAGTACCTGATTTAGCTGTAGTGTATGCGGCAGCAGCAGTGACTGTAGCATACTTAGTTGCATCATTCTCTACACCGGCAGTACCTGCGCTCGTACCTAAATCAAGAGTCAGCTTACCAGTATTAGTATTAATACCACCAGCTGTAGTAGTTACTGTACCACCTGCTGTAATATAAATCTCACCTCCAGCAGCTGTAGTAATCGCTCCACCACTTGTAAGTGTACCGCCATTGCCTACTGTGAATTTACCACTTGTTCCATCACCGACAGTAAAGGCATTTGCCATAGTAAGATCACCATATATCGCCGCATCCTTAAATGTAAGTGTACCACTAGTATTAGTAATAGTACCCTTCTTACTTGCTGCTACGTTAATAGTGTCAATACTTGCAGTAAGCGTACCTGCACTCTGCTGCAGAACAAGTTCGGCGTCACCCGCTGCATTAACACCACCAAGGTTCACTGTACCTATTGAAACTGTATGTGAACCTGTACCAGTATTATCAACAATCAACTGAGTAGCGCTATTTGCAGTTGTATCACCAGAAAGATTAATAGTAGAAACCTCAGTAATTGCATCATTAGCACCACTATTATCCAACGTACCACGCATTGCCGTAGCACTTGCTGTCGCATCTGCATTGATTGTACCAATATTCATAATAGTACTCTCAGTTCCAGCAGTTCCAGCAACCTTATTATTAATTACATTGTTTCCAGCTGTAACACCATACAGATTTACAGTAGTAATATCTGTATCCGCACCATTCTGAGAAACAAGAGTAGCTGCTGCATTAACACCAGTAAGATTAAGTTCAGTTATCTGTACATCTTGCTTTTTAACTGTACCATCAATTGTTACTGTTGCAGTATCACCAGCAGTACTTGTTGTTATGTCAGCCTTTGTAATCTTGAGGTATGACATATTCGCAGCACCTGTATCATTAATAGTAAGAGCAGCAACATCAGCACCACCTGCATCTCCACCATCAACATCAAGCCATCCAATAGTATTAGTAGTAAGTTCACTCTTGTTAGTAATAGTAGCTGTAACACCACCGCCATCGCCATTCACTTTAATATGACCATCATTAGTACCACCAACACCCGTAGTCGTCAAACTACCGTCACTCTCAATAGTAATTGATGAACCATTACTCATATTTAGAGTGTTAGCTGAGATTGCCAGAGCACCGCCGGCAACAATCAAATCAGCATTCGTACCTAGCAACAGGTGACCAGCAATAGTACCACCATTGACTGTCAAAGCGCCACCATCTGCAGTATCATTGATAACACCATACTTTCCAGATGTAACATTCAGAGTACCGATAGTCTCAGCATTACCATTGATATCAAGAATACCAGTAGTATCTTGAGTTATACCAGCAAGAGTCAGAGTACCACTACCTGCACTTACAGTAGCAGCTGCATTTTTAAGTGTAAGATTACCTTCAACTGTAAGAGCTTCATTTGACTCAACATTAAGATTTGTAACAGTAACTGTAGAACCTTTGATTGTACCAGTTGTTCCCACAGTATTAAGGGTAGTAAGCGCGCCAGCAGTTGTAGCCTGATAAGTACCACCAAGATCAACAGCACCTTGAGCCGCACCTTCTGTTGTTGCTCCCATTTGTACAAGAGTTGAGCCACTTGAAATAGTCAGCTTCTCATCTGCGGCTGTTGTAATAGCCCCATTATTAACAACTGTAGCATCTGAAGAGATTGTCACATCTGAACCAAGAGTTGTAATATCAAGAGCTGCTACAGATTCATTTGTAGTAATACTTGCTGTAACAACTTGAGTATCATTAGTGTCAATCAAATTAGAATATGTTGCTGAAGTAATCTCGCTTGTACCATCACTCTGATATAACTTAACCTTAGCGCCATCATATATCAAAGTACTTCCTGAAGCAAAAGTTATAACATCATCACCAATTATAATTTTACCTGCACCTGCACCTCCAGTTACACTAACAATTGAAGTTGAACTATTACTCAAAGAAGTCAAATCAATCTCAGTAGCAGCAGTAGTAAGAACAAGTTCCGCTCCTGTAAGAGTCAAAGCACCAAGATTAACATCAGATAATGTCCCACCACCAGCAGTATCAGTCACTGTAAGCGTACCAGAAACAGTTGTCGTTGTAACATCAACTGTACCTGCACCAGTATTCTGCCCAACTGTACCAGTATCACCAGCAGCAACATTCAATGAAGTAGCAGTAGTCTTACCTGCACCTATATTGGCAACAGTACCACCGTTTGTCAATGTTACCGCACCCAGCGCCACATCTGCACTTGTACCATTTGCTGTAACTGTCAGTGTATCTGCATCTACACTTGTAGAACTTGAGAATGTCAGAGCTGCATTTGCACCCGTTGTTATAGCTGTATCTTCAGTTACAGCCAGAGATGTAGCATCAATAGCTCTTGATCCTGCAGTAGTAAGAGTACCTGCACCTGTTGTTGTAACAGCACCAAGCGACAAGGCTCCAGCCGTTTCAGTAACAGTGAAATTATCTGTATTAATTTTAGTCTCAGTAATACTTACATTACCATCAGTTACAGTAAGCGCTGAAGCTGCCCCAGCTCTTGCTGTAAGAGTACCAAGACTAACATCAGCATTTGTTGCATCAACAGTCAATGTCTTCGTATCAGCTCCATATTCTGTAGTTGTAGTCTCAAATGCAGCACCTGCACCAGTTGTAATACTACTATTATCGGTAACAGTAACTGACGTTGCAGAAACAGCACCTGTTGCAGTTGCGAGATCTGCTGAAGCAGCTGCTAAATCTACTGCTCCAAGAGCAAGACTTCCTGTACCAGCATTTGTAGCAGTAAATGTACCGCCAGCAAGAGTTACCCCAGTAGCAGAAACAGTTCCTGCTCCTTTAGCAGTTATACCTGAACTAATACCGGCTGTAACAGTACCAAGAGTAGCAGCTGTAGTCGTATTGTTATTTGTCACAGCAAGCTGGCCATCACCAGTAAGAACGGTATCACCATCAGCATTGAGTGTAGCATCACTCGCAACCGTAATTGCACCGAAAGCATTATTAGCAATATTAATCTTACCATTAACAGTAGCAGTATCGCTAATAGCCAAAGTAGCAACATTAGTAGTTGCGTCTGTACCATCAAGTTTAATACCATTTGTGTCAAAATCAACCGTACCAGCACCTGAAACGGTAATAGTCTTTGCAGCAGTAACGTCACTTGTTGCACCAGCAAGTGTCAAAGTCTTACCAGAAGCGACTCCAATCTCTGCACTGTTATCAACAGTAATTGAAGTAGCAGCGACATCGCCACCTGCAATAGACAGCTTACTACTACCACTTGCATCTACAGCAATAGTACCGAGAGCAAGCGATCCAGTATCATCCATTGTCACTGTAAGCTCACCAGCACCAAGAGTAACACTTGTTGCTACAATCGCACCAGCATTATTTGAATCTCTACTGTCAACCCAGCACCAGCACCAGCAGTAACATTCCCAAGCGCAAGAGTATCATCTGCGTCTGTGTCCAAGTTCTTAACTGTCAATGTATTTGTACCAAGCGCAACAGACTCCGCGCTAACAACGCTATCATCAGCACCACTGTCAAGAACAAACAATGAAGCATTACCGCCCATTGTAACTGCACCAAGGTTCAAATCATGAGTACCATCAGTACTCTTAACCGAAAATACTGCATCTTCCGCAAGAGTCAAATCCATATTAATCTGATCAGCATTATCTGTAGTTACACTGATGCCAGATGTGCCTGATGCTTCAACATCATTCAGAGCCAGGCCAACAGCTCCTGGGGCCAAAGTGACAGTAGCACCATCAGCAATTGTTGTATCAATTGTTGTATCATCAGTGCCAACATTGAAACCACCACCCGCTGTTGTCAATGTAAAACTATTGTCGATATCCAAAGCCAACATTGTCGTAGCTTCATCTGTTGTCAACTGCGCTCCATCTTCCGTAACCTGCACAGTAAGATTGGCAACATCACCACCATCTAAAGTAACTACTCCTGTACCATCAAGAATCAACTTTGACCCTGTGCCAGCAGAAGCAACAACAGTATCCAAGTCTACTGCACCTGCTCCTGTTATTGTCAACTCCGCATTTGCTGCAAGGACTGTACCTGCACCAGCAGCAGTCACAGTAACGGTATGACCTGCGTCAGCTACATTCAATGTAGTATTTGCATTAACATTAATTGTGCGCACAAGCAAATTATCGGTTGCCGCAAAAGTACCAGCAGCAGTAGCTGTCAAATCTAGCAAAGTCGCGCTGCCACCACTTAGGCTAATAATACCAGTACCCCTGCTGATCAATCACTGCAGGAGCACTAGAACCAGAAAACGCAACCGCGCCAAGCACAACATTCCCACCACCCGTAATGTCAAGCCCACCAGCACCACTAGTCACATCCAAATCCGTACTACCAACTGTCAAATTATAATCGCTTCCACCAGAAGCAGTAGCAATAATACCAGTAATAGTATCCGCAGTTGTCAAAGCACCTGTTGTTGTTTTGGTAACATCCATAGTCCAATGTACCAGCCTGATCAAAATTAATAGCCGTATCAGACGCAACAATCAAAGTGCTAGCATTACTTGCAGCACCAACATCAGCCGCATACGCACTTCGTTCCCATGAGAGCAGTCAGAAGCGCCACCAGTGCTAGCGTGAATAGCGACTTCCTCCCTTTCCCTAACAATTTGTTCCCCATTTCGAATTTTCTCCTTTTCCCTTACCGCTCTGCCCGTAGCCTCCTCCGGCACTCACCGAACCTCAGCCACCCAACATCACAGCAGATCAAAATAACATCAAAATACTATTAAAAACAAAACTTAAAATATTCTCTATCTATCTTATTACCACAAGTAAGACCGACCAGACACCACCTCAAACCAGACCCAACCATCAACCCCAGCTCTCAGCCGCCACAACCTCAGGCCAACCCCACCTTGTCTCTAGAAACACCACCTCAAGACCACGGAAACCCACTTCGCCTCTGCCCAAACCACCATATTTTCACAAAATACTCTATAAAAATATCGTCAAGATCAGCAATTTTCCTTAGCTCTTACCTGCAAACTCTTTTAACCCGCCAGCAAAAGACACCGGCAAAACGCCTTATTTGCGCCATCCCAACCTCAAAAATCAGCAACAAACCCAAGTACACCAAAAAACTCATAACTATTTTCCAGCCATGATATTACCAAAATTACTGCCGCATATAACCTCTTTTTTTTAGCACTCATTATGCCAAGACCTACTTCAGCAATACGAGTTCTTACTATTTCCTATTATAATTTATACTTACATTTTTGTCAATTGTTTTGTTCAATTTAACTCTGTTTTTTTCGGCATATATACTGTTACTAAAATTAATTTATACAGCAATCCCACTTGATGTATCCTTTTCTACTTGGATAAATTTTTTTTAAATTAACACCTGTCGATTATTATTTTGCGCATAGAAACACTTAAATACTATTAAATTAATATGTTATAGCTCTCTTCATACTCCTTGCCCCACTCTTCTGATTTTACGTTAGTGCCTCGCCTATTCCTTAAATGCCCAATTAGTTTGTGCTTATTCTTCCCTCGGATTTTTTTAATTTTTTTAATTTTTTCAATAATATTCTGCTTTCGCCTTCACCCTATTATTCATTTTCATTTATCCAAATACTTCCACTATCAATCTTATGCACATTTGCTACAAACGCTTGCAGCCATCCCCTCCCTCCACCCCCTCCTTCTCTGCAAACTTTATAAAATATCGGCTTGATATTGTATTTACCTCTTCAAATTCTTATAATTAGTACTAGTAATTACTCGCACTTACTTATTTCTAATTTGTGTTATATATAAATATATTATAGAAAGCATCATATGAACATATCATCCAAACAACTCGTGATCTTTATACTCATCGCCGTCATCGCCGTCGCCATCTCTGTCCTCTTCTTCCTCCCTGGCTCCAGCGACTCAACCCATAGCGAGACTGCTACCCCAGTACCTAACCCGGAAGCATCGGCCTCCAAGCCTACAGCCCAGGAACCCAAAACTAGATCCATCCCAATCTTCAACCTTGAGACTGCCGACATCACCGACGCCCAGAAACAGAGTGTCAAACAGATCGGCCAAGCTCTCATCGACGGTAACTCCAGACTCAGTACCGAGGTTATCGCTCAGAAGAATGCTGCCGGCGCCCCGGTTCTTCTCAACTTCAACCGTATTAAGCATGATGCCGACCTCAAGGAATCCACCAAGATTCTTACGCAAATGCGCCAGGCCATCCGCGATTATTATGACCATACCGCCGCCCTGTTTCAGAGCATTCAGCAGGATATGAGTAAAACCGACCTCTCCGACGATACTCAGACCTGGATCCTGCTCGGTATGAAGAACGGCCTGGACGCTATCAATCTGACCTCCTCCGGCGATCTCATGGTTCTGGATCAGGCCGAACTAATTATCAAGCTCCTGAGTGCCAAAGACGGCTCGTGGACGGCGGAAAACGGCAAAGTTACCTTCACCGACCCTGCCGACCAGGAGAAATTCGACAGCTACCTTACCCAGATCCAGAAGATCAAAGCCGATCAAGCCAAGCTTATCGCTCCCAAGGTGCAAAACTATCGCGCCATCGTCACCTCACTCGGCGTCGGCAACCCAGATAACAAGTAACCCTCTTTTATTACCTTAATTATAAAAAATCAATATATAATGTTTAAAGGCACAAAGGGCAAATAGCCCTTTTGTGCCTTTTAAAAAAGTCAAACAACAGAATTAATATTATAAATCACTACCTCAATAACTCAGACTGAGATACTCAATCACCGCCAAACCGCTCCTATCATCAACTCTAAACGCAAACTCCCGCATAAACTCACCCAGACTACTGATCTCCACAGAGATCGCTCCCCAGCGCGGCAAAACACCCTCTATAACCTCTGGCCACTCAACAATGGCAACCCCCTGGTCATAGCCGAAATAATCTTCAAAGCCTAGTTCACCAATACTCACAGCCTCTGCCAGCCGATACGCATCAAAATGATTAAGCTCCAGCTCCCTGCCCTGATACTGCACATGCAATACAAAGGTCGGACTGGTAACCTCATCCTCTACCCCTAAGCCCCTGGCAAATCCCTGGGTAAAACAGGTCTTCCCCGCTCCCAGATCACCACTGAGCAGAAAGACTTCGCCACCCCGGCAGCTCATCCCGATCCTCTCGCCCAGTTCCTGCGTCTCCTCAGGACTTCTGGTAATAACCTTATACTCAAAGATACTCATCACAAAGCCCTAAAACAAATCACAAATATTCCCCGACATACTCTCCACTTAATTCTCATCGTCTCACTAGAAATTATGCTCATACCCGGAATTATCCAGCATCCGCAACGTCCCGTCACCTGTCGCCACGCGCAAACCTTGATTACTCTCCACCCTGCCGATACAGGAAAGACTGGTTTTAATCCCGGTCTTTGGCCATTCAACTTTGAGTCTTTCCCAGGATTTTTCCGAGACCGAGAATAACAGTTCAAAGTCTTCCCCATCGCTGAGCGCATGCTCCATAGGTGATTTACTACTATTGCGTGATAACTCAAAAGCCGCTTCCGCAATTGGAATCTCTGACTCTTCCAGAATTGCCCCAAGATTACTTACCGCCAGCATCCGCGCTAAATCCATAGTCAGTCCATCGGTAATATCCATACATGACTTCACCGTTACCAATTTGACCAGACGTTCAATCTCTTCAAACCTCGGCACAGGATGCATATGCCGCCCCAGAATCGACCCTCCCAATTCCCCGGTAACAATTAGCAGATCTCCAAGTTCGACCCCAGAACGCAGAATAGCCGCCTTACCATACGGACTCCCACCCACAGTGATATTTACCGAGGTCGGCCCATACGCACTGGTTGTATCCCCACCGATAATGCTCAAACTATACTTCTGCGCGCAAGACACAATCCCTTCCATCAAGCGCATTGCCCACCTGTCCCCAAGCCCCCGGCGCATATTGAGTGCTACCAGCCCCCAAAGCGGCCTGCAGCCACTCGCCGCCAAATCTGAGAGTGCTGCCGCAACCGCCTTATAGCCGATATGTAACGGATCCGCCTCCGCATCAAAGTGTGTCCCTTCAACTATGGTATCGGTACTGAAAGCAAGAGCCTGCATATTACTCACATTAACATGCCCGCAG
This sequence comes from Planctomycetota bacterium, assembly GCA_963556115.3. Lineage (GTDB taxonomy): Bacteria > Planctomycetota > SZUA-567 > SZUA-567 > SZUA-567. The sequence goes on from CAUVYI020000014.1 coordinate 194,101, forward strand.
TCATCATGACCCGCACCTGTAATAACCGTGTCATTACACCTGGCCAGCCTCTTACTCAACCAATCATGGAACACTCGCTCACTCATATCGTTTATAACGCCTTCTGTCACTAGGATTGGGTGTCTTCCACCTCCTATGAATCCACAACCATTGTTCAGGATTATCACTAATTATTCTTGAAAGCTCGTTATTAACCTTCTCCGTAATCGTATATACAGCTTCCTGCGAATTATCTTTATTGTCAGGAAAAATTGGCTCTCCATGCACCACTTTGAACCGCAGTGGCTTATTTCCGACTCGAACTATCGCGCTCGGAACTATTGGCGCCCCAAGGCGTATAGCCAGCTCACTCACCGCCGTATTTGTGCTTGCCGCCCTTCCCAAAAACGGCACACGCAAACCTTGCTCCCCGGCATCCTGATCGATAAGTATCCCTACCGACTTCCTCCGCTTAATAGCCTTGATCAGTTTAAGAATAGCTCCTTCTTTATCCCAGATCTCCTGCCCAGAGTACTCTCGTACTTCTTTAACCTTTCGGTCAATCAACGGATTATCCAAAGGTCTCGCGATAGAGCCTGCCAATATACCCTTCATCGCTCCTGCTGAACCGGTAAACTCCCAATTGCCGATATGACCTGTAGCAAACAATACACCCCTATTATACTTTGCACTCAGCTCATCATTCAGTTCTTTCAGATCACCCCAATCGACAATCTCATCAACATTATCCATGTTTAGAATTTTTACCCGAACCGCTTCTGCAAGTAATGTCCCGAAGTGCAAATAAAATTTGCCCACCAGGCGATCATACTCCTTATCAGTATATCTCTCGCCGAAGCACTCCTGCATCTGCGATTTAATATACTTTGTCGACCTTCCACTCAACAAGCAAAACAATCTGGCTATAACCGTCCCAACCCAGACACCAGCAACTATCGGCATTATTCGGAGAGTACCTGCAACCATCATAAAAAACGCATACTCAATGAATATCGTTGCCCTGCGTCGAATCAAATCCATCATGCAGACTAAAACTCCCACTCTTTCCCACTTATTATCTCATAAGCATCAATATATTTTTGACGTGTGTTCTGCACAACTTCAGCTGGAAGATGTGGCGCCGGGTAGCTCTTATCCCAATCGGTCTGTTCAAGCCAATCGCGCACAAATTGTTTATCAAAAGAGGGCGGATTCTCCCCGGTCTTATAGGTCTCAGCCGGCCAAAAACGTGAACTATCTGGTGTCAAGACTTCATCAATAAGTATCAGTTTATCATCATATATACCGAATTCAAATTTAGTATCAGCGATAATAATACCTTTTTCCAGAGCATAATCAGCCGCTTTCTTATACAAAGCTATTGATACATCACGCACTTGTTTAGCAATATCAGTCCCAAGTATTTTCTCCATCTCAGCAAAACTGATATTTTCATCATGTCTACCAAGTTCAGCTTTAGTCGAAGGAGTAAATATCGGCTCAGGGAGTTTTGAAGCCTGCTCAAGCCCCTCCGGTAGTTTTATACCACATACTGTACCGCTCTGTTGATACTCCTTCCAGCCGCTACCAACCAAATAACCACGGACAATACATTCAACCGTAAGAGGTTTTGCCTTCTTCACAATCATTGTCCTACCGCGCAATGTCTCTTTAAACTCATCAGAAAAATTCAAATTCTCTACCGAGTCAGAAATAAGGTGATTATCTATTACATCCTTGAGCAACTCAAACCAGAATAGACTTATCTGCGTAAGCGCTCTACCTTTATCCGCAATTGCCGGATCCAACACGACGTCAAAAGCACTTATTCTGTCAGTAGTAATAATCAACAGTTTATCATCAAGATCATAAATATCCCGTACTTTTCCTTTATTGACCAACTTCAAACCAGAGATCCGAGTATTGGCCAGAGCTTTGGAAAGAGTATTATCCTTATCACTAAAATCGCTGCTCATTTTTTTCACCTTTTTTTTGTATAGACTTCCAATTTTATCCAAATCAGAAAAATCATGCAAAATCATATAACTAACGGCATAATAGGCTATTATTTTAACCGGAATAATGGAAAATACAATGGCAAAAAGTTTATTACCCCAATAAAAAAGGGTTCAAAAGAAGTATCCCTTTTGAACCCTAGCTCAATTTCGTTAATAAAGATCAATTACACCTAAAAATCCAATCCAGTTTCAAAACAGAAATGATCTGCACTCTTAATAGAGTTATCGTTCATTCCTTGAGCTGTAGAGATTAGATGCCCATACTCTGCCTTCATCCAGATACCGTTAGCGAAGTCATACCGCGCAGCCAAACGCAGTCTAATTGTTGATGAAGCAAAATTCGGCAAATTTGGGTATGAATTAGGCTCAACTGTCGCTTTGAAGAGGTCATTGCTAGACTCCATATACCCATAGCCAACACCACCGCCAATTTTTAAAGCGTTCAAACAGCTTATAATCAGCACCAAGTGAAAAACTATAGTTATAGGTATCAGAATAGTATTTCGTATTGAGATTATATGCCGTCTCAAAATAAACCCCCATAAGTATCGGTCAGATAGGCGACACCAAGATCAAACATCGGATTGAATGAAGCTCCACGCCTATTCTCTACAGTATAAGTTCCTTGACCAAAGTCAGTTACTCCAACATAAGTAGCGGAGAGTATCAACCCTTCAATTGCCCCAGGTCTAAATTCAAAGCTCAACCCGTTATTAACAAAGCCGTTATTTCTCGGATCACCACTGGGCGTCAGAATAGTTGCCGAATTATTATAATCAAAGCCATCAAGCAAATTTCCTGCCTCTCCAAGATCTGTCGGTGAGAAGACCGTACCCGTAATCAATAACCTGCTCATTGAAGAGTTCATAATACAACTTTAAGCCCATGCGCTTGATATCATCACCCCGGATTCTTAGCCGCATCTCCATTCTGTACGATAAATGCTTGTGAAAAATCCTTTACTATCGGATCGGTTATAAACACCCTGCTCCACATATCTGTCGAAACTTGAATACATACCGCCCGGGATGCCGATAAGACCAATCTGCGAACCAAGCCCCGAGCCACCTATATTATTCCATTGAATATAGGCTTTATCAAAGTAATTCGGCCGCACATCGATAAACATGCTCACATCTTCATAAAAATCGACATCAAAGGTAATAGAAGCCGTATCCATTGTCCAACCCAACCGAGTTGCATACTCACCGCCACTGGGCTGCGGCTGACCTTGCTGGTGAAAATTATCATCAAAGTTTGCATAATACCTGATCGCCAATTCACCACCAATTCTTACGGTAGCACTCTTATTGGTACTCCGTAAGGCATCCGGCGCTCCTCCAGCGGCTTCACGCATAAATTCACGTTCCACTCTTAAGCTCGCTCTCCATCGCCCGAACATTATCATTATATTCTTGGCGTTCTTGTGAGATTGATGCTTCCATAGTCTCCATCTTACGCTGCATCTTATTGACTTTTTCATCCATCTCCTGCTGCATCTTGTCGATAGTGGCCTGCATTTCACTGCGCATCTGCTTAATAGCCTGCTGCATATCTTCCGACTGCACATCGACAGCATAAGATTTTGACACAAAAGGCACCACAGAAAAACATGCTAACAGCACAATCTGATAAAATCTCATAATGAACCTTTCAACCCTTGAAATCATTTATTACTATAATTAATTAAAATTGCTATGATATTAGACTCTACTTGCCAACCCACCCCTGTAAGGCCAAGTAATTATCAATAACAACAACAGATAATTTTTCATACACTTCGCATTATTATAGCAAAATTCAAAGTTCAATGAAATCTTAATCTTCTGATTTAATAAAATCTAGTTAATGACAAAAACTCATAACCTGCTTGGTTATTATATTACAGCGCTTGAAAATTACAACTATAAAACATATTTATACCAGTAAAACTTTTGGCTCGCACTATAAATGAAAAGCAAGCCCTCATTTATAACTAGGCCTCAAATCTATCTTACGCTGATCTAAAAGGCTAACCCGGTTTCAAAGCAAAAAATGGTTTGAATCTTTGGTAGAGTTATCCCGCATCCCGCTAGCGGTTGAAATTAGATTTCCATATTCTACTTTCATCCAGATTCCGTTGGCAAAATCATATCGTGCCGCCGCCCGGATTCTGACAACAGATGAAGAGAAATTCGGGAGATAAGGATATGAATATGGCTCCATTGTGGACTTAAAGAGGTCATTGCTAGAATTCATATAGGCATAACCCACACCCAGTCCTACACGGAATTTTTCCGTAATTTTATAGTCAGTTCCTAAAGAAACACTATAGTTATAAGTATCGGAGTAATAACCCGGATTGAGGTTGTAGGGCGGTCTCCAGATAAACGCCATACTTATCGGTCCAGTAAGCTACGCCGAGATCAAACATCGGATTGAATGAAGCACCACGCCGACCCGCAACGGTATATACGTTCCCTGCCCCAGGTCGGTCATACCCAGATATGAAGCAGTAAAGAGTAGCCCCTCGACAAACCCCGGTCTATACTCCAGACTCAAACTATTATCCATAAACCCATTGCTCCTAGGATCACCGTTTGGCGAAAGGATAGTCGCAGAATCATCATAGTCAAAACCTCCGAGTAGTTGTCCGGCTTCGCCCAGCTTAGTTGGCGAAAAAACCGTGCCGGTCAAGCGCAACTGCTTGTCAAAGAAGTCATAGTAAAACTTCCAGCCCATGCGTTTGATATCATCACCCGGATTATTTGCCGCATCCCCTCTGGGTAACCATAAACCCTAAAGAGAATTCCTTGACGATAGGATTAGTGATAAATACCCGTTCCCAGACATCTGGTTTAAACGAAATACATACCTCCGGGAATCCCGATCAGACCTATCTGTGAGCCCAGATTTGAACCCCCAATATTATTCCACTGGATATTATGCCTTATCGAATTTGTCTGGTCGTACATCGATAAATACACTTACATCTTCATTAACATCAATATCAAAAGTTATAGATGCTTTATCCATGGTCCAACCTAACCTCGTTGCATACTCCCCGCCACTAGGCTGAGGCTGCCCCTGCTGACTATAATTTGAATCAAAATCTGCATAATAGCGGATTTTAAGCTTACCTCCTATCCGTACATTAGCGTTCTTTTGGGTACTCCGCAGAGCATCAGGCGCTCCCCCAGCAGCATCACGCATCAACTCCCGCTCATCATCCAGTTCAACCTCAAAGCGCCCTGACATCATCATTATACTGCCGACGCTCCTGAGATATTGATGCCTCCATGGCATCCATCTCCTGCTGCATCTTATTTACTTTTGCGTCCCTACTCTTGCTGCATCTTATTGATGGTATCCTGCATCTCGCTACGCATCAGCAGAATAGCCTCTTGCATCTGCGCCGACTGAATATCTTCTGCGAATGGCAGGTAATCCAGCCATTATTAAAAGCAACGCCAACATAACAAATCTGTTATACATTCTCTTTCTCCCCAACTCAAAGATTAACTTATCCCAAAAAACTATTTACAACTTAAATACAAACCTTGCCTTCCGCCGACATAGCAACAATACATAATAGCTCATTTAGTACATTCGTAGCATTATATAAATTTTAATGAATTATCGCATTATTACAGCCAAAAACTCTGAAATGTAACTAAATTACAACAAAATAGACAATATTTGCCTATATAATTAATGATAAATTATCATTATAGAAATTATTACAACAATTATTATTTTTTCAAGTCAGAAATATGTTAGTACACCCAGCTTTATTGTAATAATGCCATTGCGATAAACCGATTAATTTTCAACGATTAATTGCTTTTTTCACAATATCAAGCTATAATACGGTATTGTTGGTACGAATTTTGTTGTTACATCCACCTATAGGGATTTACAATGTCTCAGAGATGCATCATGGCTTGAATATGCAACTGGCGCAACGGCCAGGGAAATGATCATGACTCCACAGATGATCCAATCTATGGAGATGCTGCAGATGCCACTCCTAGAATTGGAGCAGAAGATTCAGCATGAACTCTTGGAAAATCCAGCTCTAGAATTGAGTGAACTGAAAGACTCGGATAACTTCGAAGCTGATTCCTTTTCATACGAGGAAAAAGATAATACAACTGACTCCGATGATGATGTTGAATTCAGCGACGGCCTCTCTTTTGACCTCTCCGACTTTAGACACCGAGATGATATCGATTATAACTGGAGCGAGATCTATGATGACTCCATGCCCAAGCGGAGTTATGAAGATGATGACGAGCAGTTTGATCTTATCGCCAATACCGAGGAATCATGGTGAATCATATATCGAATCTCTCATTAACCAGGCACACCTGCTCGATCTCAGCAAACGTGAACTCATGATTGCTGAATGCATCATCGCCTCACTTGATCAATCCGGTTATCTAACCACCCCCTTCTCTAAGTTAGACTTCGTCCTCACTAAATCCTGCTGTAAGCGAGGAAGAATTTGAAAATGTCCTCGATGAGGTGGCAACACCTTTCACCGGCTGGCACGGGCAGCGCGTAATATTCAGGAATGTCTTATATTACAGCTCGATACCATTGACAACCCGGCAAATTTCCTTGCCAGTCAGATTGTGGAGAGGCATCTGAATGACTTGGCAGCCAACAAGCTACCACTTATCGCCAAGAGTATGCACACCACCATAGACGAGGTCAAAGAAGCTGCAAGCCTGATAAAAAAACTCTCGCCCTACCCAATTACAGATTTTAGCAAAGAGGGCGCCAAAGCGATACGCCCGGATATCATAATAGATTTAGTAGAGAGCAAACCCGAAGCTATCCAGCATGCCAAAGAAAAGATCATTGAATTAGAACGTGATCTGCGAAAAGCAGAAATGAATAATCACAGTGAAAAGGATGAATATCTGGTACGAGCCGCCAAAGCCCGACTGCACGATGCTCATACCGAGTTGAGCCTCTATGAATACGACGGTATGGTCTGGGAATTACGCCTCCCCACTGGCCCGACTCCAGAAATCTCCGAGACCTTCCTCGCTCTTTATGATAACAGCGGTAGAGGCGAGATCATACGCCAAGCAATTATGAACGACCCGGAAAAAAAAGCTGACTTCGAACTACTACAAAAATCCCTCAAAATCTCAGGACAGAATAAGATATTTCGAGAACGCTTTCAGTCGGCCTTTGATATTGTCAGAGCTGTGCAACAACGTGAACTCACAATAACCCGGGTAACTCGCGAAATTGTCGCCCGCCAGAAAGACTACTTAGCAGGGCGCATACCCGCCCCGGCTCCACTAATGATGAAAGAGGTAGCAGAATACCTTGATATTGATATCGGTACCGTCAGCCGCGCCGCCAGAGATAAGTACGCCCAAACTCCAATCGGCCTCAAACCACTGCGAGAATTCTTCACCAGATCCTCAACTCAAGCAACAAAAAAACCAAAAGCATCTACACTTTTAAATAGTTTAGAAGGAACAGACTTTGTCCCAGAAGGCGGTTATAGTAATATTCAAATACGCAACCGCGTCAAAGAACTGATCGATGATGAAGATAAAAAGAAACCACTCAAAGACGATCAAATCCAGACTCTGTTGGAAAAAGAAGGCATTATTATCAAACGACGTACTGTTGCCAAGCATAGACTCAAACTCGGGTATAAAAACTATTCACAACGTCGCGAATATTGATTACAGACTATAAAACCATGACCAATAATTTAGAAAAAAGAAGAACGAAGAAGAAATCAGAAATCAACGCCTGGCCTATGTTGGGGCTTTAGCGGCAGGTCTGGTGCATGAAGTACGCACACCGCTGAATGCGATCCAGCTCAATGCGCAATTACTGGCCGAAGACGCCTCTACCCTTCCCGATACCGTCTCGAAGAAGTTTATCCGCCGGAGTCAACGCATCTATGAAGAGGTAAAGGCTCTTACCAAGACTTTAGAGATGTTCCTGAATTTTGCCCGTCCGCCCAGAATGGAGACCGAACCCCTGGATCTCAACCGCTACCTCAGAGAACTCTGTGAATTTGTACAACCGGAGATGGACGAAAACTGCGTCGAGCTAGAGACTCATCTGGCGCCGGACATGTACCCGGTAGTTATTGATCAAAACCAATTTACCTATGTAATCCTCAATATCCTGCGTAATGCCAATGAAGCTATCGATCAGCGACGAGAGACAGATGATGACTTCGACGGCAGAATAAAGCTCTCCACTTTTGAAGAGAATAAGAATATACGTATTGAGATAGAAGATAATGGCATTGGAATTGACCCCGCAAATGAAGAGAAGATATTCGAAGTTTTTTATACCACCAAAGAGAAAGGCACAGGTCTGGGACTCGGCATTGTCAAACGTATCATTGAGGATCACCGCGGCAGTATCAGTGTCTCCTCCAAAGACAGTACCGGCGCTATCTTCAATATCATTCTACCCCGCGGTTACCTGATCGCCTCAACCCAAGCAACACCAGAAGACTGAGTAGCCGATATAGAAAAACCTTATTAAAAACATCGACCTAGGAGCTTCTACGCCGACGCTATGTAATAATCTTTAAAAACGAGAAGCGCGCGTTTGTTTTTTTCTAAAGAAGATTCAGCTTCGCTGCATAAAATATATAAAATAAAAATACTGCATAAAACTTGAGCAACTTTAGCATATTCAACCCACAAATACAGCATAGCGCAGTGAAAATATCACCCAGTCTATCTTTGAGATTATTTCTGTTCTTAGGATATTATTTTTAACAGAAACAATCACCAAGAGTTATTGTTTCTGTAGTCTCGGCCAGGCAATACTAAAACTTTAAGAATTCCTCTTCAATCCTGCCTTTAGGCGTAATAACTTATGCCCCGCGGGAGGCACCATAAAATCCAGAGTAGATGCGCAAGATTGAGACGGCTGCGTCTCCAGCTGTGCCTGAAGAGAAAAAAGAGCTGCAAGCTTTACCGGCAAACCCATACCAACATGAGCAGCCACCTCAACCTCTATAACTTGCTTCTGCTTAATCTCAACCCTGTTCATGTCTACCGAAACCTCAGCCGCAGCCAGCCCACGCTTCGCAACATATTTTGCTAGAGGCCTGGCTGCTATAAGCCGTAAAAATTCCAGACTATTATATGACTTCGACAACCCTTTTACACTCTTCGATTCTGGAGTCAAAGCAAGAAAATCAAACCTTCCCGATTTACAACCGCGCTCCGCTTGAATCCGCCCAGTTACAGTCCCGGGTAAACTACCGGATAACGTAAATATAGTGGATAAGCCAAACCGGCATTTATCCTTACTTACAACTCCGGTTGCAACAGCAACCGCAACCAGAGACTGCCGCGGAGCAGCCGCAAAACTGCTCTCAATCCTGTTCATGTCTACCGAAACCTCAGCCGCAGCCAGCCCACGCTTCGCAACATATTTTGCTAGAGGCCTGACTGCTGTAAGCCGTAAAAATTCCAGACTATTATATGACTTCGACAACCCTTTTACACTCTTCGATTCTGGAGTCAAAGCAAGAAAATCAAACCTTCCCGATTTACAACCGCGTTCCGCTTGAATCTGCCCAGCCACAGTTCCTTGCAAACTACCGGATAGCGCAAATATAGTAGATAAGCCAGACCTATGTTTATGCTTACTGCCCGCTCTAAATAAATCTTCAGCAACCAAGGATATTACTGGCGCAAGCACAGGTATCACCTCTACGTGTTCATTCACGTGGAATTCAACACTCTCTACCCCGGTGACGGCTGTGGTTTTACTCTAGTATGTAAGTTAAGCGCCAACTTCAGGCCAAACGAACGCTGCAAACCCGGCCTAGATTGCATATTCCGCTTACAACGCCTGCAGAGAGTGTCATAACGATTACCAATAATATTCTCTACCGCCCCTACTGCCCACTGCTGTGACGGTATATAGCTGAAAAGACTGCTCAACACAAATTCAGACCTGCGCGCAGAATCAGCCACTACTGTTTATATCTTTTGTGCCCAGTACTACCACTTCCGGCTCTGTTTCAGCTTGTTCCTGGTCATAGCTTTCAACCGCAGAAGCTGCAATAAAGTAAATCTCAGAGAAATCGACCGCCTGCTGTGCCACTATTTTCTTCATTCTAATTAATTCGAGCATTGCAATAAAGAAACCAACCATCTCATCCTCACTCGGCGAATCGGATAGAATACTGCTGAAACTAACCCGTGAACGCTGCGTAAGCAATTCTTCTATCTGAGTAATACGCACCTCCGTCGGCACCTCTTCACTCACAATCTCCCGCGGTGCACGTTCATTGAGCATTCTACGCGCAATACGCTGAAAGGCGGCCAAAAGGTCGAGCGCTCCCATCTCTTCCGCTTTCTCCCGCACTACCTCCGTATACTCTGGCTCATTTACTACTCTGGAGTAACGTGAGTCAAACGCACAGGACATAGCCTCTAGTTCCGCAGCTACCTCCTTGAACTTCTTATACTCCAGCAACGCCTCCACCAATCCCTGACGCGGATCATATATCTCATCCTCATCCTCATCCTCATTATCTACCTCAGGCAGCAGCATCCGTCCTTTGATCTCAGTAAGCATTGAGGCCATAGCGAGAAATTCACCACCCGCATCCACATCAATCACTTCCATTTTCTTTAGCTCATTGAGATACTCCCTGGTTACATGTCCAATCGGAATATCATGAATATCAATTTCATCCCGACGCACCAGATACAACAGTAGATCGAGTGGACCGGAGAAAGTATTCTGCAATTGAATATTTCGAACCATAACGTCTAGCACCTTTGATAATCAGTAGTTCAAGCTCCCGTAAACACCATTAAATATAGTATTATTCAAACTTTTCACAACCCTTAATAACTTTCTTTTAACCAATATTCTCCCAGAGTAGTAGCAACCCACCTTATACCAAGATATCTTGACAAAAATAATACTCAGATTACTATATTAAATTATGCGCCAGTTTCATAGATAATTAAAGACCTGCTGGAATAATTAAGGAGAGAGGTATGGATTCGGAATTTACCGACAAATTGATCAAAGATTTTTTGTTCCTCTGGGCGACTATCGACCCTATAGGCACCCTGGCTCTCTTCGCTTCCGTTACGGTACATTTTTACCCCGGAGCACCGCAAGAGCACCGCGCTAAAAGCCATACTCTACTCTGGAGCAATCCTCATCTGCAGTATCATCTTCGGGCAGTTACTCCTCTCCTACATGGGAATTCAATTGATATCGCTTCAATTCAGCGGAGGAATTATCCTCTTTTTATTCGCCTTACAGATGATCTTTAAAAATAATACCAAAGATAAACCGAATAAAGAAGCAAACCATGGACATTGCCGTATTTCCTCTTGCTATACCCTCAATCGCCACCCCCGGTGCTATCATGGCGGCAATCGTACTCACGGACAATCACGTATTCAGTATATCGACCCAAATCTGCACGACTATAATTCTACTAGTCATCCTCGGTATCACCTATCTCTTTATGCTTCTAGCAACCCCGATCATGAAGTTTATCGGAAATAACGGTGCCGCAATCCTGGTAAAAATAATGGGGATGATTCTGGCTGCATTATCTACCGAAATAGTTATGGACGCACTCAATATCCCAGAATGGGTCGATACTTTTACCAAATAGACGACCAATTAAGAGGTAGCCTATAGTAGTTTCCTGGACTAAATACTCATTCCTGGATTATTCCCAGTCTTTGCAGACTACAACCGTCGTCGAGTACTGATAACCACTCCCTTTTACCGATATGCGGTACTTGCCGTTAAGATCCTCTTCGACCTCGATCAGCGCAAACTGATTATCATGTACCGGATCAGACCCTCCGGTAGGGCTGAATTCATTCCAATCCCGAAATAACCCGACATTCCCCCTGAGGACAAAGTAGTTGATACCATTGATCTCCGCCGTATCCCCAGCATGATCATGTCCGGAGAATACCGCAATAACCTTACCGTCACTCTCAAGTATACTCCGTACTACATCAGCATTTTTAAGGGTATGATCTTCTGTATTCTCCCGATGCAAAAGTTGATGGGTAAAGACTATTACCGGCAGTTTATTCTGTGCAAGATCAGCTTTCAGCCAACTCAACTCCGCCTCCGGCATCCAAGCATCTCTCCAGGTCCAATACAGTTTATCCGCAGTATCCAAACCAAAAGGCCTATGTGGCTCAGCTACCGTATAGCTCGCGTCTACAACGATATAGTGAATACCCTTACAGTCAAAGGAATAATAACCTCTTCCCGGCTCTATCCCGCTATTGTCAATATTCTCCAAAAACTCTCGGCGCGTAAGATTCTCAAATTCATGATTTCCTAATACATGATAACTCGGCCCGGGATAATTCTTAAAAATACTCTCCACCTCGCGCAAATTTACCAGCGCGCTCTTTTCTCCATCCGGCTCAAGTGCATCCACCAAATCCCCCAGCTCAATAATAAAATCCGCATCTGCCTCAATCATTACACGTACAAACTTCGCTAATTTGGCTGTACTTGCCAGGTATATTCGAGTCGGATCACCCTCTTTATCACTATGATGAATATCAGTAATCACCCCAAATCGTGTCGAAACTCCGGCAAACGCCGGAGTAGAAAATATGACCAAAAACAATATCAGCATTATCCCAATTCCCACTCCGCACATTCCTCTCTCCTCATTTTTCCCACTACAATAACTAGCTAAAACAGATTAAATTGCTAATTTTTATAAGCAAATACTATTTATTACCCAAAAAATATCTATACTTTTTATCAATAATATCTATACTTCAAAGCATATTATATATATTATACTTAGGTATTATTACTCTTTTTAGTTATAAGGTACAGAAAAATGAAGAGAAAGATCCTATGCTTTGGCGATTCCAACACCTGGGGCTACTGTCCAGATGGAATCAAGCGTTTATGACCGTACTGTACGCTGGCCAGCCGTCATGCAACAGGTTCTTGGCAATGAATATAATATTATAGAAGAAGGCCACTGCGGCAGAACCACCGTATTTGATGATCCCGAGGTACCGGGCAGAAACGGAAGCAGAGTTCTAAACTCCATCCTAACTACCCACGCTCCGTTGGATATGATTATTATCATGCTCGGCACCAACGACCTCAAAGACTGCTACCAAGCCTCAATTTCGGCTATTACCGAAGGTCTAGCAAAACTTACCGAAATTATTATTACGCATGAATCTTTCCAGAGTAAACACCCGCTGATCCTGATTATAGCTCCCCCTCCCCTTGCCGAAACCGCTGACAATGAAATCAAAGAGTCCTTCCGTGGTGCCAAGGAAAAATCACACTCGCTAGGTCGCGAAATAGTCGAATTCTTCAACGACACTCCAGTCTTTACCGTTAATACCGACAAACATATACAGAGCAGCAACCGCGACGGCATTCATCTTGAAGCCGAAGATCAGATCAAACTCGGTAAACTCATCGCCGAAGAGGTCAAACTTATCTTCTTCGATATATTCGGGAGCTAAAACCTTGCTCAGCCCCTCATAACCTACCTCCCGGCTTTAAACTCCACCCGAATACAAGACTTGGGACAGACATCAACACACGCTAGACACTTCTTGCACTCTACACTCGTTATCTCCCCTTGCCCCACCTCCCGGCTCACCTCTACCGAATTTACACAGATTGCGTCACATTGTTTGCAATCGCTACATTCTGAGGGATCAGCCGTAAGTCGTACCCGTGGCAGACCGACGAGCATCGATAACTTCTGGCCTATTGACATTGCCGCGGCCATCATACAAGCAGCATTACAGCTCGCCCCGCGCCCTAAAAGCAGCGAAAGCCCACAGAATACCCCCAGCGCCGAGTAATAAATTATATACTGCCAGGGTCTGGCAATACTTACACCATTATCTGTACTATAATAAAAGTCGACCGTAAGTATCTGACCGGCAGAATAAAGCAATAAGCTAAGCGCCAGAATCCAGATAATAAAGAGCGGATATTTGATAAAACGTATCCAACGCGGCTTGAGGGCTTTGGGCTGAATCAACGCACAGATATTCTGCGCCCCTCCGACCGGGCAGAACCAGCCGCACCAGAATCTGCCGCAGAATAAGGCTGTAACAAATAATATACCGAGTACCACCAGACTGCCACTTATTATCCCTTCTCTGCTGGCGCGAAAGGGCAAAGCTGGAGAAAAATAAAATATAGTCAGTGGAAATAAAGCCAAACTCAACATCAACAACAACAACCTAATCCTTTGACGCAGACTCTTACTGTTCATCATCTATTCCTTGCTCAAATGTAAATTTGATCCGTGTTGGTCTGAGCGTTGCCTCACAGATTTGCTCTGCAATTCGAAGAAATCTCCGATAAAACTCTTTATCCTTGAATTTTCGAAAATTGTTATGAATAAAACCTTCAAAGCCATAGCCGAGAATACTAAAACCAATCTCAGGTTCGACAATATCAAATAACCCTTCTGCGTTACCCTGAGCTACTAACCCCTGTAAAACCGGATAGATTATCTCCCGCCGCACCTCATCCATTACCTCATGGCTTTTGGCAAAAAGTTCCTCATCAGCAATAAGTCTCTGTAGTTCCACTGATTTTCTCTTGGTAAATAATATCGTAAGAATATAATGCATAGCTTTATCAGCCGGCATACCCTCAAGTTCCGCAATCAGGCGTTCGAGCTCACCTGAGACATAATCATGAATTATCTCATAGAATAACTCATCCTTACTCCCAAAGTGGTACAACACCGTACCCTTGGTGATACCACAGATCTCGGCGATATCCAAATCAAACCTTACCTGTTCAAATCCACCCTTGAGAAAGCACGCGCGCGCTACCTCCTTGATTCTAAGCCGTACCTTCTCGCCCTTCTTATATCTAGCTATGACTCTGACCTTTCCAGCAAATATCCACGTAAAAACATATTGATCTTCTTCTCTTCAACATATTTGAGTCCCACGCTCTTTGCAGCCTCTACTTCAATCTGAATTGTTTTCTGAGAAACATGAAATATCGGCTCCACCACCAGCATTCTGCCCTTCAAC
The DNA here is from genome assembly GCA_963556115.3 of Planctomycetota bacterium. Taxonomy (GTDB): domain Bacteria; phylum Planctomycetota; class SZUA-567; order SZUA-567; family SZUA-567. The sequence goes on from CAUVYI020000014.1 coordinate 209,141, forward strand.
TTCAAAACTGCCTTAACCTGACGGAAGAACTCGGTATAATCAGGGGTCTCATGTACCATACACATTGCTAAAATAAAGTCAAATTCTTCCTTGAGATTGAGACTATCCTGCTCAGCCAGATGCAGCTCTACAACCCCGGCCAACCCCTCAGCCGCAACCTTCTGCTCCACCATATCCAACATCTTCTGCTGAATATCAAGCGCTACGACCCTGCCTTGTTCACCAACCAGCCGCGCCCCACCAATAGCATATCTACCACCACCACAACCCAGATCGAGAAAACTCATACCCTCCTGCAAATACTCTCCAAGTATTGAATCTGCCGAATTAAACCACCGCCTAATTGGATTGTCCAGCAGCGGATACAACCACCACGGACACACTTTACCTTTTTCAAAACTCATCAGCGTAATCCTTATAATATAATCACCCAAAACACTTAAAAAAACTGACCTAAGTCAACTTTTTGTGTTATACACCTGAATTACCCCCATTGTCAAAGATATTTTATTATATATTTTCACCCAAATCTGACCAGAAATATTATCAACATATCGACTCATACATAAAATAATAATAACTTCTCACCTAACCTTAAGCTCAAACAATATCGGGTCAAAATCACTCTATTTCCCCATATTCATTATAAATAGACTGAAACCGTTCTGCGTCACATTCAAAATATATCCCAGTCAACATTAAAATCCGCTTAAATTATAAGCATTTATAATATAATAACCCCAAACCCGCCCCAGACTTACTCAAAACAAATCCTGACCCAAGTCAAATTTTTATTTATAATACCGCAAAAATAATTATCCCACGCTCAATATCATGAGTGAATTCCTGCGAATTATCCTAACTTTAAAATATTACACATTACCGCAAATAAGTTATTCCAATTCTAAATAGTTAAATACATAAACCACGCCTGGCAGGGCGTGGTTTATTACTACGAGTATTGGGCAACAGGGTTATACCTCTATTAATATATCTCAGAGGTAGTTGTAAAAAGATTAGGTTTAGCTTCCCAAAAGCTGGAGAACATTCTGCGGCAATTTATTCGCCTGCGCCAGCATTGAGGTACCAGCATCAACGAGGATCTGATTCTTGGTAAATTCGGTTGATTCATAAGCCATATTGGTATCACGGATATACGCCTCGGTCTTGGTGATATTCTCCACCGTAATCTCGAGTGAGTTGATATTGGTCTGGAGCATATCCTTCTGGAAAGCACCGAGTCGGGAACGAGTATCGATTACATCATCCAGCGCTTGAGCGATAATCTTCATCGCCTTTACCGGATCGTTAGCCAGACTCGCCGAACCTCCGGAGAGTACATCCTGCAAGGTATAGAGGGTACCATCAATCACCACCTTACCGATATTGGATGAAGACATGCCCGGTATACTGTAGACCGTCCGCTCAACATCGCTATCCCCTTCTCCAAGCTGATACTGCATGCCTCCAACAAAGTCGGAGAGAACCTCAGCCGTCGAATGACGAGCATTAGTACACCAAGTGGTATATGCCGGATCGGTCGGATCATTCATACCGACGGTAGACTCAACCGCCTGTAAAGATCCCCCGCGTGACATCAGCGCCCCTACATCCTGCCCGACCTGAGCAATAGTCGTCATGCCAAGTTCACCGGCATTAAAGGCCAAGTCCCCGGCAAAGCTCTGGCTTGCCACACTCGCGGTCAACCCTTCGGTAGAGATAAGCGCCCCATTTACTGTAATCTGCGCATTATTACCATTCTCCTGAATCGTCACCCCTTCATCGATCTTCTGTAGAATCAAGCTATCCGGGCTCTTATACTGCCCCCAGAGATTACCCTGAACATTCTGCACCCGAATATTAGCTTCTGAACCATAATCTACCGAATAAAGACGCATACCGAGCTTGTCAAATTCCAAAGACCCAGTAGCAATTGTCGACGCCGGAGTAGAACCGTCAAAGACCATAGTCCCGTAGACCCCTGACTTCTCGCCGTCATCATCACCGTCCCTGCTCAATAAGTCTAACTTCATACGGATCACCTGTCGGTGGAGTTCCAATATCGGTCTCACCCGCGGCCACTAGATTCTCAGCCAGCATCGATGGATCATTATACGCACTCATACTTACAATACCGGTAGTATTATCATACTCAGTCTTGTAGTAAAGCTTACCGTTAACATCAGTATTCTCGCCGAGCCTGATACCGCTCATACAGCTACATGCCCCGCTCGCCCCGGTAGCAAACTGCAAACCAAAATCATTGACCAGCGGTGACATCTCATCAAGATTCATGCCATTTGCAGCAAAACTACCGCTGGTTGCCTGATGCATCTCAAATACCTGGCCAAACTGGACGACACTGGTATCATTGGCCGCAGTATCGGCAGCAGCGGTCAAGGTTACATATGCCAGCGAAATATCGGAATCATTCGAAGAGGTCATCACTCCACCCGAGGTTCCACGTCCTACCTCCATATTATAATCTGCGTCTTTATACGCAATATACTCTGTAGCGGAGGTCCAGCGCAGATACATTCGGCCGTCAGCCGAGAGATTTTTACCCGGTACCAGCACATTGGGCTGATACTGAGTCTGAGTAGTATCAAAGGATACAGAGTTGACTCCAGAGGTAACCGAAGACCCTAAATTGTCCATATTATAAACTGCAACCTCTCCACTCTCACGCACTTCGGAAGCCGCCGGATTATAGGTATAATCCTGATCAAGGTTGACCCCGGTAACCGACCTGTCAAAGATAAGAGTTGCGCCAACACCAACACTATCCTTGGTGTTGTTGATAGAGTCCACTACTGTTCCCAAATGTGTACCGTTATTAAAACCAAATGATCTTGAACCGGCCTGACCGGTGATTATAAACTGCTGATCAGCGGTAAGAACACCGTTATTAATATCGGCCGCCCACTCTCCATACTGGCTCGCCACTGTCGCATCGGCCTCAATAATTGCTCTGGTAGCCTGACGACTAGCCACCGCCTGATCCTGATTATTCGGATCCATTATCCCGGTAAAATTAATCGTCAGTGAAGAATTTTCCTTCTTAAATACCTGATCCATCCTGGTGTTATCAATATCAATCAGCGGATTATCCATAGGATCATTGACAATCGTCTCAGTACTATAAATCAAACCCTTTGAGCCATTGAGCAGGAACTGATCAGAGAATCTGGTCGTATCTGATATTCGGTCACAGGTCTGAATACCTGAATCTACCTCGGCTTGATCCGCACTGACTTGATCGGGCGAGGTAGCACCCTCATTGGCCGCATGTATCGCCAGCTGACGCATCTTAGTAAGAATATTGGTAATCTCAATCATCGCTCCTTCGGCGATCCCGATTACATTGCAGGCTTCCTGTGAATTTTGAATTGCCCTGGTCATACCGGAGTTCTGACTACGCAACTGCTCACTGATATTGAGTCCTGAAGGATCGTCCGCCGCGGTGTTGATCCTGTACCCGGAAGAAAGCTTTTCCAGACTGCTGGAGAGGTAGCTATTATTATTCCCCAGAATTCTCTGTGTCCCCAGAGCATTTAAATTATTATTGACATATATGCCTCGCATCTTATTCTCCTTAATAAATTAGCGTCATTCCCTGACTTATCCTAGAAGCTGAAGTACATTCTGATTAATCTGGTTTGCCTGTGCCAGCATAGAAGTACCAGCCTGAAGCAATATCTGATTTTTGGTAAACTCTGTCGACTCTGTAGCCATATTAGTATCACGTATCGCACTCTCGGTCTTGGTAATATTCTCTACCGTTACCTCCAGCGAATTGATATTAGTCTGGAGCATATTCTTCTGGAAAGCACCGAGCCGGGCTCTGAGTTCGGAGACATCATTTACCGCCTGCATAACCACCTTCATCGCGGTTATCGGATCATTCTGCAGACTGGCCTTACCCCCAGCTAGTACATCTTGCAGACAGTACTGCTCACCATTTACCACCACCTTGCCGATCTCGGCCGCGGTCATCCCCGGTATTGCGTAGACTGTCCGTTCCTGATCCCCCGAACCTTCACCGAGCTGATACTGCATGCCTCCAATAAAATCACTCATGGTCTCTGAAGTAGAGTGGCGAGCATTGGTACACCAGGTAAGATATGCCGGATCTGACGGATCGTCGATCGTTGCCGCACTGGTGGATGAGACCGCCTGTAATGAACTATTCCGGCTCATCAACGCCCCGATATCCTGACCCACCTGCGCGATAGTAGTCAACCCAAGTTCACCCTGATTAAAGGTAAATTGCCCGGAGTAATTCGGTGTAGTCACATTAGCGGTAAGGCCTTGAGTAGAGATCATCTGACCGTTGACGGTAATCTGAGCATCACTTCCATACTGCTGAATTGTCTGCCCGACATCAATCGTCTCCATAGTCTTACTCTCTGGATTCTTATACTCACTCCAGAGTTCTCCCTCCAGATTCTGAATCCGCAGATATTCCTGTGAACCATAATCCTCGGTATAGAGTCTCATTCCAAGGTCGGTAAATTCTATTGAACCGGTATAATCAGTTCCAGTATTCGGTGCATTTGTCAGTCCGCCTTCAAAAGCAATGGTGCCGTATATTCCTGAGTTCTCACCGGTACCTCCATCCATTCCAACACCGAAGATAGGAATATCAACATGGGTCGCAGACGAACCGGTAGTAGCCGGTATATTTCCCGCACCTCTGGCGACCAGATCCTCTTCATTCATCTCTGGACTGTTATAAACGCTTATCGTTACAAATGTCTCATCAGGATCACCGGTCTCCATCTTGAAATACATCTTACCATTATTATCTGTGTTCTCACCCAAGCGTACCCCGGAGAACGCACTCGCACCGCCAAAAGACGAACCTGTACCTGCGCATAGGCCTAGATTATCTACGATTGAATCCATCTGATCCAAATTCATAGCATTGCGTTTATACTGCAGACCTTCATTGAGATAGACATTATCTGTCTGCATTTCAAATTGCTGACCAAACTGGAGTATAGTAATATCATCCTGAGCCGGAACACCAGTAGTAGGGTCGGTCGCAATCAGCAAGCGAGCACCATCAATACCAGAATTATTGGTAGAACTCATCTCATCTCCAGATGTTCCTCTACCAACCTCCATAGTCATTGATTTATCTTTATATGCGATATACTCCGAATCACTGAGCCACCTGAGATACATTCTACCGTCACCGTCAAGTGTCTTGCCCGGTACCAATGAAGAATCATCAGGAAGCGGCAAATCCAACGAACTACCGGTGAAGGTAACAGAGGTAACCCCTTGAGTATAGCTATAGACCCCATTTGCCTCCTTGGCTTCCATATCCGAATCAAGATTATAAATACAGAGATCCCCGGAAGCTCTAGCAGTACCGGATATCAAACTGAATGAACCACTGGTATCGACATTGACCCCAGTTACTGTACTCTGAAAGGTCATGGTAGCACCAACCCCAAGGCTGTCCGATACATTATTGATTGAATCAACAACGGTACCAATATGCGTACCGTTGGCAAAGGCAAACTGACGTGAACCCTGAGTACCGGTCAGAATAAACGACTGATCCGCAGTCAAATTACCGTTTCTGATATCGGTATCGATATTCAAAGCTGCGTCAGCTTCAATATAAGCGCGGCGCGCCTGGGTCTCCCAGACCGCCTGTGTCTGATTGGTCGGATCGTCAAGCCCAGAAAACCCGATAGTAAGGGCGGAACCGTCACGTTTGAATACCTGATCCAACCTTGAGTTATTGGTATCGAGCAGCGGCATATCCATAGTACTATCGACTGTGGTAGTACAGTCGTAGACCAACCCTTTTGATCCGTTCAGCAGAAACTGATCGGAGTACCGGGTTGTACTTGAGATTCTATCCAAAGTCTGAATACCGGAGTCTACTTCGGCCTGATCGGCTCGCACCTGATCTGGAGCGGTAACACCATTATTGGCGGCATGAATAGCGAGTGAACGCATCTTGGTAAGAATATTATTCATCTCAATGAGTGCACCCTCGGCGATTCCCAATACATTACATGCTTCCTGAGAATTCTGAGTAGCTCTAGAGAGACCGGCTATTTGAGTTCTAAGTTGTTCACTGATGATCAAACCCGAAGGGTCGTCGGCGGCGGTATTGATACGATATCCGGAAGAGAGTTTTTCCAAACTCTTGGACATCAGAAAATTATTCTTATTGAGTGTCCTCTGAGTATTGAGTGCACTTAGATTATTAGTAACAATCAGACCACCAGAAATAGCCATAGTTCTTCCTCCAAAAAGTATTCATCCATGAATAGCACTGTAAATTGTCTATGCTCGTTCTTCCCTGAGCGCTTTTAGGCTTTATCCCTTCTCGTAAATACAAAAGGAATAGAAGAACCTAAATATAGTGCATTCAAATAATCTGTTCTTTATTCAAATATAATCACCAAGCAGAGCCCAAACCCTCCCGAGGTTATGACTGCGCATTAGCACTAAGACAAAGATTGTTCCAATAATTGCCAGCTATTTCAAAACCCGCCAGATAAGTTATAACAAATTATAACATATTTATATATATATAGTTATATTATCAACACCTATCGTAAAGATATGATCTACACAACCTGACGCTATAGCCAAATACTGCAATACCGGTCAACGGAAATAACTTCCGGCAATTTATTCTTTACTCAGACCATACTGTCGCATTCCACATCGACCAGAATAGTAACCAACCTTTAATGAATATTTAATAATCTTTAATAATTCCTCTATACTCAACTCAATCTCTAAAGTCTGTAATTTCAAAAGGAACTATTAATCGATAATTTAATAACTATTACCCGACACAGCCAATACCGGAAGTGTAGGTTTTTATTCTTGACCTATTACGATTATAGCTTAGGATTTAAATTATGATCTGAATGTCAAAATACATAAAAAAGTGTACATTTAGCTAACACCACTTATATGTATTTTATTGTAATATTATATTGTAATATTATATGGAGTAATAACTCCTGTAATTTCAATGGCATTATAATGTTGTAATATCTTTAGACAACATTTAGCATAAAAGGAATTACCTTGTCTACATTTGAACCTAATCATGATATGAATTTCTATCTATCACGCGGTGAGTATTTTCAAGCAGAAGGACTTACAACCCATGCTTTAGATGCTTTCAATCACGCAGTAATGATTGCGCCGCAAGAAGCTGAAGTATATTTGAGCAGAGCCGAGTTTTACCGCAAAGAAGGTAATCTCTCCAATGCCTTCCTCGATTTAAAGGAAGCCATCAAGGTCGATCCGTCAAATCCCGAGGCCTTTATTCTATCTGCACAGATACTCTTACAGAACAAGCATTATACCGAAGCTCTAGAGATGATTGCTGAAGCGATAAAATTAGATGCATCCTGGTCTAGACCGCACCTGATCATGGGAGATATCTACCTTGAGCTTGAATCATTTAAAAATGCTATCTCCGCTTATCAGGAGGCTCTCAAACTTGATCCTAATTCGCTTGATAATAATCTAGCTCTGGGTACCGCCCTCTTCAATAATAATGATCTTAATCAGGCAGAAAGGATCTTTTCCAATACCTTAAAATCATTTCCCAATAATGGGTGGCTCTATTATTATCGCGGTCTTATCTATTCACGCAGGAATAAGATAGCTGAAGCCCTGGCCGAGTTTTCACGCGCAGTTCGTCTACTCCCAGGCAACGACGACCCTATCAATGCCAAAGCCAACCTCCTACAGCGGCTCGGACGATATGAAGACGCCTTGACCGAATATAAAAAATGTATCGCCAATAAGGTCAGTGACTCTATTTTATTCTTCAATATGGGTGAATGTTACTGGCACTGCAGTAAGATTAAAAAGGCTATCAAATATTATCTCAAAGCGATAAATCAGGGATTCAATGATGCCAATGTCTATATCAATCTTGCCGAGGCCTATCTTGCTATCGGCAAACGCAACCAAGCTATTGAAAGCTTCAATACTGCTGCTGAGATCTCTCCGCACAATCCAGATGTCTATGCCGGACGCGGTGCACTATTCTTTGATCTAGGGATGATAGATAAAGCCGAGAGTGATATCAATCATGCTATTAGGCTGGATTCCGGTCTACCTGAAGCCTTTATTACCCGAGCTTCTATTAGACAAATAAAGGGAGACAAAGACGGCGCCATCAGTGACTACGCTACCGCCGCCCGGATAATTCCCGATGACATAGGCACACTCACCAGTTGGGTAAATGCAGTTGCGGCTACCGGAGATATTGCAGAAGCACTCCATATTTTAGACCAAATAATAGAAAAACGTGACGAGCTTGATACCGACCTGCTCCTGCTCAAAGGCGACCTGTTTCAAAGAATCAACGATACCGAGGCCGCAATAGAATTTTACCGAAAAGTTCTCGATATTGTTCCTGATGATTTTGAACCACTACTACGCATTGCAGAGTTAAAAGAAGATAACAAGGATTTTGAAGGTGCACTCAAGTATTATACCAAAGCGATAGATCTACTCCCGGCAGAGCCTCTGCTCTACCTCCAACGCGCCTCCTTCTTCCGTAAGATCAACCAAGATGAGAAGGCAATTGCCGATGAAGAACTTGCCCGTATACTTCGTCGCCAAAGAGGCCATTGAATTCAAAATGAAATTGGCTATAATAATTAGCCATACATTTTTTTGCTTCGGGTCGTGGCTCAGCTTGGCTAGAGTGCTTGTCTGGGGGACAAGAGATCGCTGGTTCAAATCCAGTCGACCCGACCACTTTTATAACCTGTAACTCTCAATAATAATAGAGTTACAGGTTTTTCATTTTCAGTTCCACCAATAATACCAGTCAACAATTCCCTATACTCTAGAGAAAAATTTCCAGCTTGATTATTATTAAAAGTAAAGTCGAATTCGAAATATACGACAATATAATTACTTATGCTAATAATCCAAATTATTTGGATTATTAGCACAGTACTTTTCTAAATTAAATTTACAGATTATTATTATAAGATATTACCCTTATAGGCTTATTTTTTCCTTATAAGGCAGAAAATTTAATAAATATACTTTTTCAAACAACAATTATATATATCATTATTAATGTAAAAGAAATAAATCATAACTTATAATGAATATTACTCTTCAACCAGCTACAACTAGATAAAGAAAGGTTCAGGATGTCGAATATCTCAGTTATTGGATTGGGAAAACTCGGTCTATGCACGGCTTGCTGCATTGCCAGCAAAGGCATCAATGTCCTGGGATACGACAAAAACCCGGATTTTTGTGATAAAATACGCAGCGGCACTGCTCCAATTATCGAACCACTAATTGCAGAATATATGGAGAAATCCCGTAACCATCTCAGCATAGCTGAAAGCATTGAATCTGCAGTTATAAACAGCGAAATGACTTTGATTATAGTCCCGACACCAAGCGGTGAAGACGGAATGTTTATCAATGATTATGTTATTGCAGTACTTGAGGAGATCGCCCCAGTTATCAAGGCCAAGAGTGAATTCCATATAATAGATGTTGTCTCCACAGTCATGCCTGGAACCTCAAATAATATTTTTATCCCCCTTTTAGAGAGATTGACCGGCAAAAAATGCGGAATTGACTTCGGCTTAATCTATAACCCTGAGTTTATTGCAATCGGCTCGGTTATTAGAAACTTTCTCAATCCCGACATAGTTTTAATCGGTGCCAGTGACCGGAGGTCGGCAGAATTTTGCTCTAAAGTCTACAATCAGTTTACCGATAATCAACCCATAATCAAAGAAATGTCATTATTGAATGCAGAGATAACTAAACTCTCAATCAATTGCTATGTTACAACGAAAATTAGCTTTGCCAATGCCCTGGCACATCTGTGTGAAAACCTCCCGGGTGCGGATGTCGATGTAGTTGCAGATGCGGTCGGTTCTGACAGCCGTATCGGCAAAAAGTATATTAAGGGCGGCCTAGGCTTTGGTGGACCTTGTTTCCCCAGAGATAACGAAGCAATGATCGCACTTGGCGAGAAGATAGGCCTTGATTCGCGAGATATGCTCGGCAAAAACGTCGTCGATATCAATAATAATGTTGTAGAACGGGTTTACAAGCTGACGACTGCCGAGATTCCGAGCAAAGCCAAAATTGCGGTATTTGGGCTGGCGTATAAACTGGAAACGCCTTTGATTGAACGATCACAGGGTATGGACATCCTACTCAAACTCGATAAAAATGGTTATACAGTTGCAGGGTGGGACGAAATTGCCACCGAACAGGCAGAGAAGGTAACCCCTGATACGGTTGAACTGACTACCGATATCTACAAGTGTGCCGAAGGAGCTGCAGTATTGGTCTTCGCCGCCAATGCCATGCCGGAGATAGACTGGCACAGAATGCGCCAACTCGCTCCTGGAGCCAAGATTATCGACTGCTGGCGACTCTTCAAGGATTCACGTCCTGAAGGATTTACTTATTCTCCACTCGGTATTGGAATCTAAGAGGATAATTAATATAGATGACCGCTTATAGCCACTGTGATTTACCAACAGAGTACACAACCGAGCTTATCGAGTACCTCTGCCAGCATGAGATACTCCAGAATAATCCTGTTGTACTTATTGATGTCGGATGCAGTGGAGGTATCCACAATATATGGCGGGTATTCAGTAATGATACCCTGATTGCCCATGGTTTTGACCCGATTAAGAGCGAAGTTGATAAATTAAACCGTGCAGAAAATTACAATAATGTTAATTACCATCATTATTACATTGGTTTAAATGACGATCATCCGCTCAAGCAAACCAACTCAAGATACACCGAGTTTGCAGGGATAATAGATATACAAGAGACCTCTGGGATAGCAGCAATTAGAAATTCAACCAAAAATGATCATACTCCCAGAAATATCAAGCTTGGCAGTATGAATAATCCTTCAGCTGAGCGAATAACTTTAGACGGCTTTTTACGAGATAACAATATACATGAAGTAGACTACCTCAAATCGGACACAGATGGATTTGACATTGAGGTATTGCATTCAGCCACTGAACTTATAAACACTGGTGAACTTTTATGTATATGCATTGAAACCTCAATGTCAGGTATTGGCGGCAAATTACATAATGGTTTTGGAAATATTCATGTATTTTTGCAGAACGCCGGCTATACTTTTTTTGGATTGTGTTCTCCGGCAAATTATTCTTTAAGTGAGTTGCCTGATATATTTGAATACAATATTTTTGCAAGAACTATGCGTGGTATGACCCTCTGTACCAATGCAATATACATGCAGGATTATATACATAGTCCAAAAAATACTATAACCGATAAAGCATTGATTAAACTACTCTGTTTTTATGTACTTCAGGGTTATCATGACTGGGCTGCAAAGACAATAATAAAGTATAAAGAAAGGCTGCTACAGCTTGATCTGGATCCTGAATTACTTCTCAATCTTCTGGTTCCTAGATTATTTGGTAAAAAGCTGACCTACAAAGAATATATAGCTTTGTTTACAGAGAATCCAGAACTGTTTCTGCCTGAAAACCGAGAAGCATTACAGGCAAAAGTTGGATTAGACTTGACTTGACTATAGATGAAATTATAATTTTTTTATCATATAATAATAAGTAAATGTTAACAATTGTATAGAGTGAGTATATTATGCGAAGAAAAAGAATTCTAGTCAATGGTGCTGGGGGTTTTATAGGTGGTCATCTGATTCACAAGCTCAAAAAGCAGGGGCATTGGGTGCGTGGAGTCGATATTAAAGAACACGAATTCAGCAACCTGCCTGCAGACGAGTTTATCAAAGCTGATTTGCGGGATCCTAAGCTTGCCATTGAAGTATGTGAAGGTATAGATGAAGCTTACCAACTTGCCGCCGATATGGGTGGAGCCGGTTATATCTTTACTGGCAACAATGATGCCGTGATAATGCACAACTCGGCGACAATAAATCTCAATACCCTAGAGGGTGCACGCATACACAAAATCAAGAAGATTTTTTACTCCTCTTCCGCCTGTGTTTATCCTGAACGCAACCAACAAGACCCGCTCAATCCTGTCTGTGTTGAAGACTCAGCCTACCCAGCAGCCCCTGACAGTGAGTACGGTTGGGAGAAGCTCTTCAGTGAAAGATTATTCTTCGCTTACGCTAGGAATTTTGGTATTAACGCCAAGGTTGCCCGTTTTCATAATGTATTCGGTCCAAACGGCACCTGGGACGGGGGACGTGAGAAAGCTCCCGCCGCTATCTGCCGTAAGGTAGCTCAAGCAGAGAACGGTGGCGAGATTGAGATCTGGGGAGACGGCATGCAGACCCGTAGCTTCCTGTATATCGACGAATGCCTTGAAGGTGTGGAGAGGCTAATGGAGTCAGATTTTAACGGACCAATCAATATTGGTTCAGATGAAATGGTAACGATCAACCAACTCGCCGAGATTGCCATGGAAGCAGCTGGTAAGAAACTCAGCCTCAATCATATCGACGGCCCGCTCGGAGTACGCGGCCGCTGCTCAGATAATAACCTCATCTATAAGAAATTGGGCTGGCGTCCAACCCGCAAGCTCAAAGACGGCATTCGCTTAACCTACAACTGGATTCTGCAGCAAGTAGAAGAATCTTTAACTGGTGTCTGTGAAAAACAGAATTCCGCTATTGAACAAATTTAGAGCATTACCCCATAAAAATTAATTATTCCATTATTATTGCTGAAAATACGACTGTTTTTCAGCAATAATATATGACTCATTACTTCCTGATAAATCATCTGTCTTTTGATGAATTGACTTAGATAATCTGCTATTATATGGAATAATCACTATCAGCAATTATTAAACCAGACAAACTCTAGCGACATGCTATTTGTTTTCTGATAATAGATATTAAAGGAAGAATTTTATGATCAACCAGCAGCTCATAGAAGCAACAAAACATGGAGATATCGAGATTAATATCACCAATATTCTGGGTAAATTCTCGAAAAATGATATTTATGACACTTTTGCTGACGATCCCTGGCTTAAAAATATAGCCTTGAATGTCTGGGAGCGCAGTAACGGTATCACCAAACTCGAATCATACCCGCTTGATATCTCTATTCCTATGATTGATGTTTGTAATATTAAGTGTGTCTTCTGTAGCTACTGGCGCGGAGTCAAACCACGTTATATGACTGTAGAAGAATTACGCGAGAACTATACTGAAGCTTTCAAATACACAAAACTAGCCGGAATTAATCCTTCTGGAGAACCTTTTCTACACCCGGACGTCGCTAATATTCTCCGAACCATGAATGATATGACCGATCCCAGATGTTATATCTATGTAGTAACAAATGGAACTCTCCTCGAAGATAAATATGATTTAATCCTGGATACCGTAAATTCTCTTAATTTCAGTATCAACGCCGGCACCGCCGAGACCTATGCCCAGGTTATGGGAACCAAACCTGAGATGTTTGATACAGTTATCAACAACATCAAGAACCTCAACGCTATCAAGCATAATAAAAAACGTGGCAAACTGCACCTCTACGCCACATATGTCGTCCTTAAACATAACATCGGCGAAATTCCAGAGTTTTTACGCATAGCCGAGGAACTGGGCTTCACCAAAATATGGTTCCGCACCCTTGCTACTCCCAACGATACCAATATTGTCAAGCCCAGATTAAATCCAGAATATCACACATTACCACCATTTCTACACCCCGATTTTGAAAAGCTAAGGGAACAGGCAATAACCGCTCTCAAAGCAACAAAGCTGAATGTATATGCCGAGCCGGAACTCTGGGATAACTCCAAAGACTTTTCCCAAGAGAAACACCTAATCTCTGATAAAGCTGAATATCATAAAATTGATGATTTCAGAATTATAGACACAGACGGCAAGAAAATTGAAGGTGAGGATAACCCATTCTGGTCAGAAGCTGATCCTGCAATTTTTCCACATCCATGTATTTACCCATTTAGAAATCTTGTCGATCCATGTCTTTCAAATATTCAACCGGTCTGTAATTATCAGGAACAACTACCTGGATTTGAAGCAATATCCTATAATCTCAAGAATAAAACCTTTATGGATATATGGAACAGTGAAGCCCATCAAGCCCTACGTAAAGCACTTTTCCATGGATCAAAATTACCCAATATCTGCCAAAGATGTAATTTTTTAACAGATCTAAAAGGTAGAAAATAACTTATCGTATTTTATAAATCAACGACGCAGCATAAATAATAATTAATTAATCTCAGCAAAATAAAATTTAAAAACTTACAGATTAAGTAAAATCGACTCCCAATACTAAGAATAAGCCCTTATATCTAATTCAGCAATACCAGATCGAACACATTCAGGATAAATTGAAATAAAAATGAAGAATCAAGACGGGAATAATATAATTGATCAAAACCGGAAAAAATGTAGTGAAGTTCCAACCCAGCTCGGCAAACGAACTTTTTCCTCTGATATTATCAAGAAAAGTGACACTGAGCTCATGGAATACTGGAATCTCTGTAGCCAAGATATTTGCAAACAAGATATTAGAGGCTGGTGTCATGATATTTATAAATACCAGTTTGCCGGTAAAAGAATCTTAGATATTGGCTCAGGGATTGGAATAGATGGAATTTTCTTTGCTGAACACGGTGCAGAGGTAACATTTGCCGATATTGTACAAGACAATCAAGAATTACTCAAACGAATCTGTAAGCTAAAAAATATTTCCGCAAATTTTTATTATATCGATAATGTTGAGGATTTTTCATTAACACATGAATATGATGCCATGCTTGCCATCGGCTCACTCCACCACATACCATTCAGTCTTGCCCAAAAAGAGATCTCCGAACTTACAAAGCACCTTAAAGTTGGTGGAAAATTCTGTTTTCTCGCTTATCCTAAAGGCAGATATGAGTACTGCGAGTCAAAGGATTTCGCCGAATTTGGTAGAAGAACAGACGGCGAACGTACTCCCTGGGCTGAATGGTATGACGACGACAAGATACAAGATCTATTCGGCAATAAATTTAACTTGAACTGGTCACGAAACTTTGGAAAATTCAATAATGAATTCAACTGGTTTGAACTGAGTAAACTCAGAGAATAATCAATAGCTACAGGAACACTATGTATGAGTAATAAATTTGAACCATATTTGAGCATTGTAGTAACTGCACGTAATGATAACCACGGCGGAGATCTCCTCCACCGTGTACGTCTTTTTTTACAGAATCTTGATCTCCAAAGCACAATGTATAAGCTTCCTCTAGAATTAATTATTGTAGAATGGAACCCTCCGGTCGGTAAGGAACGCCTACGAGAGGTTCTACCACAACTCCCAGCCAATAATTTCCTTAATATCCGTTATATAGAGGTTCCAAACCACTTGCACCTGAAGTATAAATATGCTGAAATTCTCCCGTTATTTCAGATGATTGCCAAAAATGTCGGAGTACGTAGAGCCCGCGCCCCCTTTATTCTCTGCACCAATATTGATATTCTCTTTTCCAATTCATTAATGGAATATCTTGCACAGAAAAAACTTGTTCCCAAGAAACTATATCGCGCTGATCGGCATGACATTCAGATTAAAAATATAGAAAAAATATCCGATACTGCTGAAATTCTACACCAAGCAGCAGAAATAACCATTCGTAAAAATTTTAAATCACATTCTTATGATAATATTAATCAAACCCCTTTAAACAGAATATATCTTCCTGAAAATCTTCTAACTTCAGATCGTTCATTTGATAAGCATCTCGGTATGGTCTATACCAACGCTAGTGGCGATTTCCAGCTTTTAGATAGAAATAGCTGGTTTATTCTCCGCGGATACGCAGAATTCGAAACCTATTCCATGCATATTGATTCAATGTTCGAATACAAAGTAAAACTCGCCGGTATTGAGGAAATAACACTTCCAGATCATATGATTACTTATCATATTGAACATGGTTCAGGCTTTACCCCGGAATCAAGTAAAGACGGCTCATTTCAGAAGAAATATAATAAATCCGGCATGCAAGAGATGGAGAACATGCGCCAACTCGCCTGGCAGATGCATTATGCCGGAGAAATTACCCATTTTAATGATCAAGACTGGGGCTTGGCCAGTCATATACTCCCCGAGCATACCGCAGATGAACAACTCGGCTTTACCATCCTCTTCTGCCCCAAAGCCTTTATCAATGAGTATAATCAGATGCAAAGAAACGCTATCATAAGCTGGAAGAACCTAGAGCCCTGCCCAGAAATAATTATGCTAGGAGAGGAAGAGGGCTGTAAAGAGGTAGCGGCAGAATTTGGCCTAAAACATATCCCTGAGATTGAAGTCAATCAATACGGCACCCCGCTTATACCCTCACTCTTTACTGAGGGTCAAAACCTGAGTTCCAATGCAATAATTGTCTATATCAATTCTGATATTATTCTATTTCCTGCATTTGTAGAGAATATACGCCAGATTCTCAACCATAACCCAGGAGATTTCCTGATGATTGGCGAACGTCACGATATGGATGTATATGAAGCACTCAATCCTGATTCAACTTACAAAGATATTGCAGCCCAACTTGAAGAGCTTGAGAGCCGCAGTCAGACTGAGAGCCGTGGCCACGGCAAACGCGGTATTGATTTCTTTGTCTTCAGAAGAGGCATGTATACCAATATACCACCATTCGCCCTAGGTAGACTGGTCTGGGACAATTGGCTCTGCTGGGATGCGTTACAACAACAGATACCGGTTATCGAAGCCGCAAACGGGATCTCCGCCTTGCATCAAAATCACACTTATAACTATAATGGCAATAACCGCCAAACGGTTAGAAACGGAGAAGAAGCCAAGCTTAATCTCGATTTAGCCTTTGGACGTCGCCGCTGCCGCCATATCGGTAACAGCCAGTTTATTCTCAAACACAACCAGATACTCTGGCGACATAACAATGAAGAAATAGCGGATCTAACAACTCTGCCAAAATTGACCCCAACCCTTGAAGGGGTATATAACCTCACGCCAGAAGACTTCGCAAAATCTGCTGAAGCTGTCTTTGCCGTAGGTGATAATTATTATATTAATAAAGAATACCATAACGCACTCAGAATATATCATCGTTTAGCCCTTGATCTTGAGAATGGTGATGCCATGATAAACCTGGCCAATATGTTTGCCCGCGGTCTAGGGGTAGATCCCGATTACAGAATTGCTGCCTACTGGCTAAGACGGCTGTCTAAGCTACCAGCAATCAACGGCAACAACTGCTACAGCCTGATTTTTGAAAAAAAACCAGGCGGAATAAACCCGGCGTTATACTGGCAGAAACGTCTTTGTGAAGATACCTCAGACCTTCCAGCCTATATGCTTGCATTGATCTTTACCTTCGGCCTAGCTGTCACCAGAGATCTCCCCTATGTAATCAAGATGCTTGAGCATCTGAACAGGGATGATTTTATTATTGCCTCAAGCATACTGTATGAGGAACTCCGTATAAGCGGTGACTATAAGGGAAAGGAATTAATTTTTGAATATCTTGATTCAAAACGTAAAATTCTTGAAGAACCAATTGAACCTTGGCTCCTCCTTGCCCTTACCACCTTCCCTGATAGACTCATAGAAAGCGACCTTATAGAAATTGTAAATTACTTTTTAAACACAGAACAGAGCCATAAATTAATCGATATCTGTATACGCAGAATGGTCGGACGTGATACAGCATATCAGAAGAGCCTCAAGCTTTTGTATCTTGCAGAAGCCCAAGGCTGTATTGAATGTTCAGCAGCACTCAAGGAGCTTGCTACAACTATTTTCTGGCGGAAGGATAATATTAATTGAAAAATACTACACTTTCAACCGTGCTCCAAGTAGTACCTCAACCCCAAGATAGTTTCTCTGAAAATGAACGAAATGGGCAATTTCCTACAGGTGAAAAGCCTGTCACTAAATGGTTCCGTTGCTCATATGAACATGATCTTGCCGCAGAAATAGAACGAATTAAACCAGAGTTAATTGTAATTAACTCTTTACCAGAGGTTTCTTGTGAAAAGGGAGGTTATAAATTACCTCTTCCCCAGAATTATTCAGCTTATCCCGAAATCCCTCGACTCGGCTTTTTATTTTCAGACCTGTACAGCCCCACCCTCTATTCAAACTATAGAATACTTAATAAGCTAAATTGTGCTGCAGCTTTTTACAGATACGCCGTACCGGGCGAATGTCTTTTTGAAAATTCTGAGCTACCAATTTTTTGCGCATTATTACCGGCAAAGCTTAAAGAATTTTTATATACAGATTATTCCATAGATATTGAGAAGAAAATCATACCCCTAGGCTTATTTGGAACAGGTTTTTTCAACGATAATAATAATCATTATCCCTGGCGCAAAGCTATAACTAAGAAGCTTATTAACAAAATACCGTTTTTCTGCGGGGTCAGACCCTCACAAGCGGTAAAAGGTTCTGCAGTTCAAGGTGGAGATTATTATGCCATGCTCAATCGTTGTAAAATATCTCTTACTTGTGGCGCAGAGGTCAATGTATTTCTCAATAAACACTTTGAAATTACCCTTGCTGGCACCTGTCTAGCAACTGAGCGTACCCCAGTTCTTGAAGCAATCGGTTTCAAAGATCTAGTAAATTGTGTCTTCGTTGATGGAAACAATGTTCTTGATAAACTCGAATACCTATACTCTAATGAAGACGAATTGCTGAAAATTACCCAAGCCGGCAAATCTCATATGCAGGAATTATTCGAAAAATATAATATGTACCGTATGATTGACCTTTGGTATAAAGCTTATACTGCACTCAATCCGAACGAACAAGTAATTCAGACAGATTATTTCAATTTTATCACTACAACTAAAAACAATCCAGAGATACCTGAGATCCCCTGTGGACAAGACACCCTAAAAGAAAAGAATATTCAAGGTTTTGCCTTACTTCGCAAGAATCAAATTAACGATGCAGCCAAGTATTTTAATGATGTCTTATCATACATTAATTATGAACCGCTTGCCCGTCTCGGAATGTCAATAGTAAGTATCTTCTCTGGAAATCTTGAAAATGCATATAATTTTCTAATGAATAATGTTATACATATCGACAAACAATACCAGTTTAAATATATGTATGATCCCGTAGACATAGCCTATTTAGCCATTATCCTCTTATGTGCCGGCAAACGTAACGACTCTCTAAAA
This sequence comes from Planctomycetota bacterium, assembly GCA_963556115.3. GTDB lineage: Bacteria > Planctomycetota > SZUA-567 > SZUA-567 > SZUA-567. Next base: position 228,336 of record CAUVYI020000014.1, read on the forward strand.
TTGCTCTCTACAGTCAATGATATTCATTACCCTGCCTTGGCTGCAGTCCGTAATATTATTAATAATACTAAAGATCAAGAGAATACTACCGTAAATTCTAAATCACGGAATCCGGTAAATGATTTTACCTATGAAGATTGGTACCAACATTTTAAAACTATAACAGAGCACTTTTGCCCTAGATAATTGAAAGGCTTTGCATGGATACTATTGAAAGCGATAAACAACTAAATGGACAGATAACCCTCCCATTTAGTTTTTACTTTCAATCACCTTGTACTGATTTCAAAATTGAGTCGCAGGTTGATATGATTACAAAAAGCATACTCAAAAAAGCCTCTGACAGCATTACCGAAGCTAAAACCAGAGTCGCTTTGATACTCGTTGATGTTATAGGTAAAGGAGATGATAGTGACCTTACTTCTGCAGATTCAACCACAAAGAATATAAGTGCCTTTCTTAATAAATGCCGTAAAAATACAGTTACGGTTATACATGCGCCAAATTTCCCCATTGTCGAAAAATATCAGCAATATTATGATATCAGAGATAAAGTCAAATCGGATTTTTGTAATGATAACAGCTCATCCCCCGAATATATGAATTGGCCTCAACAAACCTCTCTACATAATAATGTCCAAAATTTACTCAAAGATTATCATAACCGAATTACCGAAACTTACACCCAACACTTGAATTCCGCAATCAATTGGGATATACATAAAAGTGTACAACCATTAGCTACCGAATATGTTGCACAATCATTTGAAGAATTACGCTATATCTTATGGAAGGAACAACGTGATATTCTTATCTTTGTTGGTGGTGGATTGAGACAATGTCTAATGAACAGGCCAATAGGCATCAATGCTTTCAGGGGTGTCAACTCAAATGCTAATGGACTATACTCACATTATTACCGTACAAAGAACTTTATATGTATCCTTGAAGACTGTATCTACAATATGGGCTCAGAGCAACATTCAAGTCAAGTATCGAAAGAAGTAATGCTTGAATACCTTGGTTGGAATAGAGTATTTATTTCACGCTCAACTGAAATAACCTTTACCTGAAGCTCAAATATTTATTAATTGACAACCATGTTTGTTAACAACAACGAGGTATAAGATGAGAGACTATGAAACAGTAATAAAGAATAACCTTATTTCAACCCTAAAGCAATCTAAACATCCACTGATCATCTACCCAGCCGCCAAAGCTGGCACTACAGTATTGAATGCATGCCAGAGAAATAATATCAATATTGAAGCCATGTGCGATGACGGAGCTTTGAAGAATAAATATGTCGCGGGAAAACCGGTATACTGCCTAGAAGACATCTTTCTACGTTATCCTGATGCCGAATTTATCATAACCTACGATAACTACAATACCCTCAGCGCAAAAATAGAAAATTTGGGTAACGGAAACAATAAGTGGCACCCAGGGTTAGTCTTACTTAATGCTAAAGATGTAGACTTTACCCAAGATACCGCGAATTATATTATCAATATAACTAGATGCTCATTTGAACGCAGTAGAGAGGTACACATCAATTATTACCGAAATCTTCCTGAAGATTATGTTTATATTCCCAGTACCGGCATAAACAACACCAATGTATGTGCGCAAAAGTGCCTCAACTGCCAGCAATATCAACCATATATTATTAATCCACATCATTTTGATTATTCAAGGCAAAAAGAAATTTTTGACCAATTTATGAATCTGGTAGACGAAATATATCAGTTCGAACTCTGCGGCGGCGAATTCTTCATTGACCCGAATTGGCCAAAGTACGTTGAACTGGTACGCCCCTATATCGGCAATAAAATCAAACTCTGTACAATTACCACTTGCGGTAAAGTAGAGCTAAAAAGTAAGGATATTGAGACTCTCCCACATGAGAAGTTTTATATTAAAATTTCAGACTACCCACATATAAAAGAGCAACAAAAAAAATTTATGAAATCTCTGCGTGAGCATCAAGTCTGGCATTATCCTTTAATCAATACCTGGTTTGAAGCGGTAAAACCAAAAAAGTATAATAGAACCCCTGAAGAGAATCAGATAGTCTTTGATAACTGCCAAGCCAAGCTCGACCCAGTTATCCACTATGATCTAGGCTTGCATAAATGTCTAAAAACCACAATCTTCAGAGAAATGGGTTTCACAGATTTCCCTGATATTGAAGGCCCTGAAGGTGACAGGCTTGATTTTATGAAGATGCTCAGAGAAGGTAAATCTGAGAAAGAGGTAAAAATTGCTATTAACACTTATCTGCATTGCACCAAACCCCTTGCCTTGTGTGATTACTGTTTCTCTCATAGATACACCACGCCGGATACTAAGATCAAACGAGTCTTACCCGGTGTACAATATGATCCCAAAATACATTCTTAGCCTTTAGGCCATAATACTGAGAAAGTAGAGAATGAAAGGTTGTGTTATGAATTTTTTGATAGTTATGCCCTATATAATAGCCCCTGGCAAACTAAGAAAACCAGAATATATGATCCCACTCGGAGTCATGTGTATATCAAGTTCACTAAAAGCCGCTGGTTTTAATATTTTTACTCTAAATTTGAATCATTATACAGAACCATACTCCGAACTGAAAAAAAGAATAACAGAGAATAATATTGATATAATACTGACCGGCGGACTTTCCGTAAATTTTTCAATTCTACGCCACACCTTCGACCATGCAAAAGCAGCTAATCCCAATATCATTACTATCTGTGGAGGGGGTATTATTTCCGGTGACCCACAAGCCGCAATGCAAGCTTTCAATGATCTTGATTTTGGAATAATCGGAGAAGGTGAAATCACAGTTTGTGAGCTCGCACACGCTTTAGAGACAAGTGGTAACATTAACAATATTCCTGGAATAATCTTTAAAAACGATAAAGAGTATATTCAGACTCAGCCGCGAGAAGAGATCAAAAATATAGATGAACTTCCTTTCCCGGATTACGCAGGGTTCGAGTATAAAAAATATATTGATCAATATTGTTCCAGTAATTTCGAAGAACTACATGTTGATATTCCAACTTTACAATCCATTTTTACTCAAGATATTTCTATTAAAAAGGGTGTCATCGCTGGTAGCAGATCATGCCCCTTCAGCTGCACCTTTTGTTTTCACACATCTGGGCAGAAATACCGTCAGCATTCCCTTGATTATATCTTTAAGGAATTGGATTTTCTTATTGAAAAATATGGTATAAATTTAGTCTTCTTTCAGGATGAATTATTTGCTTCATCCGCACAACGAGTCAAAGATTTTTGCACAAGAATCAAGCCATACAATATACCTTGGCGAGTAAATCTACGTGCCAATAATATTACTGAAGACCTTATTAAAACCATGAAAGAATCTGGCTGTATACATGTAATATTCGGTATCGAAAATATCAATGATAGTATCTTAGAAGGAATGAATAAACGGATAACCCGCGAACAAATTGAGAATGGTCTCAGTTTGGTCAAAAAATATAAACTAGGTAAAGCCACCGGCAACTTACTTTTTGGAGATATTTATGAGACTGAAGAGACTATTCAAAATTCTATCGACTGGTGGCGAGAAAAATGGCAAATTGAAATTTCATTATTAATGATTCAGGTTTATCCTGGATCATATATTTACAAATATGCTCTGAAGAACAACCTTATTACTGATCCAGTACAATTCTTACTTGACGGTTGCCCACACATCAACATTAGTAAGCTATCATCTGCGAAAATTTATGATTTAAAAAATACCATTACTTATCTTACCCGATATGAGAAAAGAGCTACAGTTTATCCAGAACTATTGGATTATAACAAACAGACTAACAAAGCAAATTTTGAATGGACCTGCAAGATATGTAAACGCAAATACATTAGCCATGAACATGATCTATATAAAGTTAAAAAGGTCTCTTGCCAAGACTGCATTATTGATTATATACCAGTTATACCCAGAGTTCTGGCGACAAATATTGAACAAAATATTATACAATATATAAAAGAGACAAATCATAATTTAGGTTTATGGGGAATAAATCTTTTCGCATATTATTTGTTAAAAGAATCAAACTTGACCCAACTTGATAATCTATTTTTAATTGATGATGATAAACAACTAGACGGAATAGAAATATTCAATAAAAAGATAAGTCCTTCAAGTATGATGCAGGAATTAAATATTGATACATTGATAGTAACCGGAACAAATCATATTGATAAATTTAAAATAAAAGCCCAGAATGTTCTCAACCGAAAAATTAATTTTAAGATTATCCATGACTTTGCAGATGAATTTAAAAGCATAAATATATTAAGTCAATAATTACAAGAAAGATTCACAAGCTTACCACCACTGTCCCACAAAAAATACTGTACAGTCATTATATATAAATTGCATTACTGCATCAAAAAATCATCCGTAAAATCATAAATAATCTTAATGTCAATATTACCACCGAGTATTTTTATAACTCTTTCTTCAATTAAATTATAATAATTTGTTGCTGTTATGATTATACTATTAAGATTTATATTTATGATCTCTTCTGAGGAATACACCTTTTTCCCAAAAATCTTTAAATTATGATATTCCTTATTATCATCAATTATAAACACCTGCTTATTCTGAGCAAGTTTTGAACGTTTAAATAAAAAGTATGTCGATATATTTAACCCCCATACTCCAACATTATAATCTGTCTCTTGAATATACTTCTCAATATTATTCTCAATAATATCGACCATTTTTTGCGGCATAACCGGTATATAATCTTTATGACAATTCTGGCATGATATTTTAGCGGCTTGAAAGAGATTTCTATCATTTTCTTTCTGTTTATGCCCACATAAAAGGCATTCCCAATCAAAATTATATGTATGTGTCATAGAATTATAATCAGATTCTTGAATAATAATAGTTGCCCTAGTTTCAAATTTTTTAAGGCATAATATTTTATTCTTTAAATACTCCATTTCTGAATCTGACATTTTAGATACGTTGACATACGGACAGCCATCAATCAAGAATTGCACCGGATCAGTAATAATATTATTCTCAAGCGCATACTTATACAAATATGAACCCGGGAGTACTTGAATAACATTCAAATACATCTCATGTTCCCAATGCTCACGCCACCATTTTAATGATTCTTCAGCAATTTCAAGGGTTTCTGCTATATCTCCAAAAAGTAAATTACCATAACTCTTCCCTAGATTATATTTCGCCATAAGACGAAGTGCACTTTCAATTTGTTCTAGTGTTATTTTTTTGCGCATACTTTTTAAGATTGCCTTATTTGGGCTTTCAATACCAATCAACATATTTACACATCCGGCATCTGCCATAATTTTCACCATATCTTCTGACATATGGCTTACCTTCATACTAACCTTCCAAGGAATATTATACTTCTTAATTCTTCTACAAAATTCTTCAACTCTTTTAAATGACGATGCAAAGAGCTCTTCTTCAAAGCTTACCCAACCAATAGCATAGGTATTAATAAGGTACTCAAGCTCATTAAAGATATAATCCAGTGAATGTTGTCTAAAACGTTTACCTGAGGTATGAAAGCAAAAGGTACAACTAAATGGGCAGGATCTACTGCCAATAATAGTTGCCCCACGAGTATAATTTATAGCACCAAACTTCGACTCTATATCATGTATACTCATACGGTCATTATAAATAACAGCTGTATATTTATCTAGAAATTTCCCGTATTCAAAACCTTCATAATCAGGAGAGGGAAATGTATCAATATCTTTAACTTCTTCTCTTGGCTCAGTAATTATATACTCATCGCCATCTTTATAGATAATACCCTGTACTTCAGCAATATTTGACTTATTCTCTAACGCTTCTGCAAGCTTACAGATAGTAATCTCGCCTTCACCAATTACTCCAAAATCAATATTTACAAATGCTTTCATTGCCGATACTGCATCACCCGATATTATTCCACCTCCACAGATTGTAACTATATTTGGATTTGCTTCTTTAGCTTTATCGAATATACGCCTCAAGAATGAGAAACATGGAGACGTTCCTCCTGTCATTATAACATCAATCTTATCACTGCGTATTTTCTCTTGTAATGCTGCATAAGGGTGATTATGATGATTCATATTAATGGTGAATGTCTTAACGCCTGCTCTTTTAAGAGCACTGGAAATATATAATATCCCCATAGGCATTTCATACCCTGTCGCACCTTCATTTATCAAATATGGCACAACAACTAAAAAATTCATACCATCTCCTCAATTATTTTTAAACTATAGTTTAAATTTAACTCTGGTTTAAGTTCTAAGTGCAACACTTGAAACTTGAATCCTCCAAATATATAAATACCATTATTAAGTAAACTATAATCGTCAGCAAAATTATAATATTTAGAAATTAACAGAAGTGAATATTATTTATACGGCATGAAGATTTGAAAATATCAGCTCTGGTAAGAATTAAAAATATATTTAAAACAGTAATTTAGTAGCATCAGATGATATCTTCCATTTAAATACCACTGTAGATATTATACTATATTCAGGTTTAAATTTAATTCAATAAATCATTATGATTTTGAATAAGCCCAGCTAATAACTCACTCAACAGCTCCGTATCCCTTTTATTGCTGACAATATTCAATAAGATTTGCGAAAATAGTTGATACTCTTTGAGTTGCCATTTTGCTGAATGATTGAGCAGTCCCCCAATGAATACATCTAACTCAGAATTCTCCCAATTGCCGTCAAACCAATGAGGTCTAAGTGCCATACCTACATTCATCTGAAGCAAAAGAGTATATTCCCTAAGCATGCCCTCTTTATCACCCATCCAAGATAACGCCCGTATTGTATAAACCTTATAACAAACCGCAAAGGTATTGTCTGCCGACATCCAATTAACCAAGCTACTTTGTAGATATTGATAAAACCAAGTATTACATATTTGATTATTTGGATATAAATTAACTAGTTTTTTACAATAATTAAAAAAATCTAATTGAATATCAAATTCCATAATATTTACTGTTGAGAAGATATATTTAAGCAAATTATCCGTTCGCTGCATTCTATCTTCTTCAACTATATTAGATGGATAACTACTTTCATATATCTCGATAAACCTACGAATAATGAAAAATGGTGAAACCTTATTCTGCTCTATTTTATTAATCACATTATCAATAAAATATTTGAAGATCTCCATTACACACTGAGAAAGATCCATGTTATCCGGAATAACAAGATTTTGACGCTGCAACATCAACTCAATAATATCCAAAAGATTACTTACCAGCGGTCCATAATAACTAATGGGATTCGAAGCAGAATTTCCAGATATTTCTTGACACCTTAAATTAATCTTTGTAAACTCAAAATAATCATCGAATGAATTAAACCTACCTTCCATTCCTAAATTATAACTGAATGAATTAGGTAATTCTTCCCCTCGAAGCATCTTATTAAAATTTGCAGAGATATATTCAATTAAATCTCCATTCGGACTAAAATATTGCAACAACTCTGCCTGCTGTTTTTGTCCGACTATTTCAGGATCAGTGATAGCAATCTTTGTCATATCTACTAATTCAGAGATTGAATGAACATTAAAGCAACCAATAATTTCCTGCTGAACCTGCGGAGTCATAATCTGAATACATGGTCTACCGGTAGTAATTAAAAAAGTTGTCATACTACTTGAATAATCAGATATCAAAACCGTTACTTTTTTATATACATCAACTAAATCTCCATATAAAATTGAATCATTTATACAGACATTCTGTAATTTTTTACATTTTTCAAAGACTTCATCCATTCTCCCTAATCTACTATCATTTGGAGCTGGTCTAAACCATATCTCACAATCAGGAAAATTCAGACTTAAAGCTTCAAGATTAGCATAATAATCAAGCTGACTCCCACAATTTATATACACTGGCATAAGTAGAATTACTGTTTTTTCGGGTTTCGAATTTCTCGCCGCATTATATGCTTCTACTCGTAAATAACCTACATCCAAATATCCTCGCGTATTTCCTAAATAACTGGGTTTTAACCCCTCAATCCTTTTCATAGTCATATAATTAGTTAACAAACCAGTCGAACTCGATACAAAAAAATATGCTGGCGCCAACATACATGGATGAATATCTCCAAATTTACCATCAAACACTTCTTCAAGCTGACCAGAATTATATTTATCAACAAACTCAGAATAAGTTCGTGTGTCACCTTTATATACAATTCCTGAATAATGCCGAAAAGAAGCAAGTCTGATATTTTGAAAATTTTCTCTACATTTATACTCTTGTGAAGTAAAAATAAAAGAAATTTTTGATCTGAGATCGTTATTCAAAAACTCAGAAATAAGCCATAAAGCGTCACAATTGGGTATTTTATCCGAATTAAGAAGTTGGCACAAATTATCTTTATTCATGTAACGTTCTTCTATCCAGAAAATTGACTTAAACCCCTTTTTCTCAATTTCTTGTGAGAGTATTACAAAAGCCCTTATCTCAGCTGAAGTAGATGTCCCTAAATCCGGATTATATAGAATATACTTTGAATAATCATCTAACTTTGTTAACAACTCATCCACAGATATAAATATTGCTTGCGCTGGTTCCATTATTTTTCCTAATTCCGGACTTTCCCTTTGATATATTTACAAAAAAACCTCTTCAACTTTAATATTTAAATAAATATTATAATAAGCGTATAGTCTTTTCATCACAATACAGACCTACTCTACGCCCCGTCTCGAGCGAAGAGAAGATATTCTCTCCACAACCTATCGCCGCAGGGAGTCCAAGTTCAGACGAACGTATAGCCATATGTGAATTCGCTCCGCCATACTGAGTAATCAACCCTTTAATCCCCTTACCAAAGATAAAGTCATACCCCGGATCCGCACTCTCGATACAGACAATCTTCCCTGCCAGAATCTGAGTTACACTTACGCCTCGAAGTATCTGGCACTCAGCTTCAACCCGCTTACTCCCAATAAAATTAGGTTCAGCAGACTGCAGAGGCACAATATACAAATCCCCCTCATGTCTAATTACTCCCCCCAATTTTATTTTACGGTTAAAATCCCGTTCAATTTTAGCATACTCAACCTGACGACTGAGTGAACGTGAGAAGAGATCTTGCGACGACGTATACGCTGTAGCCAAAATATCCTCAATTCGAAGATATGCCAAATCCTCTCGACTCAATCCCCAGTAATCTCCCCAATATACAATTCCATCCAAAACTGCAGAGAGGCTTTTGCTGAAGATAAACTTACCATATTCTCTGGCCTGAATTGCAAATTTAAAATATGTTAGAAATGCTTGCGCAGAAATATGCTTGAATTGAGCGTAAGCAAAGAGATTATCGAGTTGCCTCTCTTCATCGGCAGAGAGGTTAAACACATGCGTATCACTCTTTACCTGTGGAAAGTTCTGTGAGATTAACTCCGGCATCTCCCGATAGGTCTTAGACATTATATCATAAGTACCCGGCCTGAGATGGCCATATCTCTGAATAAAATCGTCTTGCACAATATCACCGTTTTTCAAAGAATAACTATCCTTGGAAAGATCACCAAGTACCGTAGAAAGAGATTCCTTAAAGAGATTTACCCGCTCCACACTGATCGCCCCCATGCGTATTGCCGAACGCATCAAAGCCTCAGCAATAAACCCGTGTCTAGCAAGTATAGAAAAGGGCAGGGTTCCGTAACGAATACAATCAGAGAGAACAATCTTCAACCAAGAAGCAAGGTGTACGGGATTATCTTTTGGGGGTGTAAGATATTCCGGTTGCTGTTTTGCCCCCAACCATTCAATTTCGTATAACGCCTGTTTCATCGAGCTATCTTCAGCAATACTAACTGCCTTTTGGGTCAGAGAATGCAATCTAGCTGCAAATTCTGTAAACTCTTCTAAATTTAAACAATTATTATAACGCGCATTAAACACCTCTTCAAAATCAAAGTCAAATATTGTCTGCGCCACTTCAAACTCTATTTTATCATGAAGATTCGGTTTTTCATCTACTCTGTCCAGCCAAGCATTTACGATCTTCTCGCCAACTGACGGAGTAAGATTATGTGGCAGAAATGAATTGAAGCTCATCCGTAAATCAATATAGGGTGAGCCACTGAGTAGTATCATCAGATCCGATTTAGGCAGAATTCTATACCCCAGTTTTTTTCTAGCAATACTCCAGGCCTCAGAGGTAATAAGATATCTATATAGCGATGCCGCCAGTGGGGAGGGATCCGCCCCTATCATCTCCGCCGGATTCCAATCCCCCATATTGCTTAGAATCGTTCTTCTTCCATAGATATCTCGTACAGGCTTACTATAATCAGTAAAGAACTTATTTATATGTTCCAGATGTTTATGATGTTGGCTTGATTCCTGCTCGGAGAGCAAGGCCTCTCCGCCTGCATGCCTCACTTTATTGACCAGATCCTTACGCCAGTTCTTCGCTGCAGCAATAGGACGAACTTGAAACAGGAGTATATTATTAGCATTATCCACCCCAAATTCGATATCAAGATTTGCCCCAATAAAATGATTCTCCAGCTCCGCCACAAATTGCACAATCTTACGCAGCCTCTTTGAAGAGAAATATTCATCCTTGGTCTTATGATAGACTAAAATTGTTTTGTTCTCGCCAGTACCACTGGTAATAGTATCGGTTCTACCACTCTCATCATCATAATTTATGACATAATACGGTGCTCCTGTATCCAAGGTCTTGGTCATAACCACGCCGCTAAGCGTTATATTTTCTGCCATTTCCTGTACCAGAATATGATCTTGCTCTGGATTTATATTCTGCCCGTATGAATCCTTAACCTCAACCACAGCACTCTTTACTGCAACACTATCCTTCGGATCAACATGTAGAATTGAAGTAAAAGCCCCCGCTAATGACTCGGCACCCGTATCCTCAGCCGCAGCAGAACTTCTGACAGCTACCGGTTTATCAAAGGTTTTATTAATCCTACTGACGATAGTCTCCCCAGACAACTCCCATTCAGCAACGGTAAAATACAATAAAGGCGGAATTATAAAACTGAACTCATACTCCATAAGTTCTGCCAATGTCTTTGCTTTGGTAGAAAATCCAGGTTTCTTTCCATTACTCATTTTACTCTACCCTTTAGCAAAAGTAATATTACTATTCAACTTTAGATATTCAATTATCTTTGTCAGTGACTCATCAACCGTTTCGGTATCGGTATAGACAGTCACATCTGCTTCCCTTGGCTCTTCATAGACATCATCAAGGCCAATAAAGTTCTTAAGTTCCCCTGTCTGATACCGTGCATAATGCCCCTGCACATCACGTTCAGAGACCTTTGCCAATGACGCCTTGCAATAAATCTGATGATAATTGCTAATCTTTACCCGTAGAAAATCCCTTATTTCAAAGTATGGACTAATATTGGCCACAATGGTAAATATCCCGTTTTGCGACAATCTTTCTGCCGCAAAAGCAATCCTCTTGGTCACCGCTATGCGCTCTTGGCGTGAATATCCTAAATCCCCTTCAAAAAAGTCACGCACCACATCACCATCAAGCAGATCACACTGAAGTCCCTGCCGGGATAATTCCTCAAAGAGTCTTACCGCCAAGGTGGTCTTGCCAGAGCCTGAAATCCCTGTAAACCAAATTACAGCCGCAATATTTCGTTGCTTATTATCTTCCATATCTAATGCTTATATCTCTTTCCATGAGTAATTTAATCTTATTGTTTAAGCAAAGTCTAACTCTATATATTATATAATTTATAAAACATACCATATTTTTTCTATATTTATTATATATATTGCAAGATTTATTTTATTTTATAAACACATTTACTTACGCTCAATATAATTTAACTTTATTCCATTTCCCAAGCATGAGCATGATTACAGTCATGAAATATATAAATCATATCATTATTATGTTATTATAAAATATTGTAGAAAACAGCATTATTAATATGTATACTGATTATTAATAACTAACCAGAAAATAGTAAAATTTTATCAACCATTACTATATTTTCACAACTCATTAAAATGCTAATATTTCAAAATTAACCAAGGAGACATCAAAATATGAAGACCGAATGGGATTATACAGCTTTAGCCAATGCTTATCTAGAGCGTCCGAATTATGCTGCAGATTTACTGGAAAAACTCTTTATAATTGCAGGCTTAAAAGAAGGCGATAAAGTCTGCGATATAGGTGCCGGTGTCGCCCATCTCACCATTCCACTTGGACTCAAAGGCTATAATGTTGATGCGATAGAGCCCAACGACGCCATGCGTGCCAATGGTATCAAACGTACAGAATCTATGCCAAATATCAACTGGTACGAAGGTACCGGAGAAGAGACAGGCAGAGAATCTGAAGCCTATGATTTTGCCTCATTTGGCTCATCTTTCAATGTCTGTGATCGTGCTAAAGCGCTAAATGAAGTATATAGAATCTTAAAACCCGGTAAATGGTTTACCTGTATGTGGAATCATCGCCAACTTGATGATCCTATTCAACAAGAGATTGAAAGTATTATCAAAAGCTATATCGAAGATTATACTTACGGTACCAGGCGTGAAGATCAAAGCAAGGTAATTGCCGCATCAGGATTATTCCACAATATCCAAGAACACACAGGCACTGTAATCCATACCCAAAAGGTAGAAAAGGCAGTTGAAGCCTGGCGTTCTCATGGCACCCTGCACCGACAAGCAGGATCCAATTTTGACAAAATTATCGAAAATATTCAGAGCTATCTTGCTAGTCTTGGAGTTGATAAAATTGAAATACCATATACCACAAGATCATGGATTGCGCAAAAACAGAATTAGCTTGATAAGAAATCCATGTTTAATTTTATATAACTTATCAATGGTAGGTTCAAATTTTAAGTGTTGCACTTAGAACTTGAATCCAAGAGTTAAAAAAGAACTCGCAGGAAATGTTTGGCCATAAAATTAATATAATAAGTATACACGACTTTGCAGATGATTATAATTTAATCAGTAATGAAGTATGCTAATCCAGACTTAACTTGAAATGCAGTAAACTCGGATATTATAGGAGCAGACTATGGAAAATAATATAGAACTATATACTTGCGCAGATGAATTAATCCAGAATACTGATATGACATCCAAATATATCTTATACAATCCAGATTATTATAATGCCATTTCAGCAGATACCAGGGCTTTCATAATGCTTGCTTCTGAACTTTTAACCAAAGGATATAAACCAATTTTTTGGTTTGATGCCAATAGTATCGCTAAAGACAAATTACTGGAATTATTAAACTCAAACAATATCCCTGATATAAATGCACTATGGCTACTATCGACATCGATTGATGATTGTATATTATCAAAACTAACTCTCGTTTTTACCTCAAATACTTGGAAACCTTTACGAGATTATTTTAAAGAAAACATAATTGTCGTAATGTATGCTTTATTTGGTATGCTGCCGAAAGGCGCAAAGCCAACGTATAATGACTTCGCAACTATAAAAGACACTCAAAGAGGAAATATCTACATTAATTTCTTTCAAACTAATCAAATTTCTTTATCAACCCCAAACTATTACTTTTTTTCAAATTCATTTAGTGAATTTAGAGATCTTACAGCAGTAAAAGATCTACAAAATTTCACCATTAAATCATCTATCAACTCAGTTTGTCATTTTGATGTGGGCTATTTACGTATTGAGGCTTACAAAAGTATCAAAGACTATCTACCTCAAAAAAAAGTCATCCTATTTGCTCCGACTACAATCACTCACTCCGAAGAATTCGGACACTTTCATTACCAAATTCTTGAAACTCTAGGTAATAATTTTAAAGATTATGAAATCTGGTATAGACCGTGCCCCAGCAATTTATCGATTAACAATATTCAAGAAATTCTTAAAAAGTGCGAGTTATTTGAAAATATTATTACTGACAGTCATATTCAAACCGGAGATCTGATCGACATTTATAAAGAAACAACCATTTTAGTGACCGATTTTGCCAGTTCTGCCGCAACCTTTACCCTCACAACCTCCAGACCCTGCATACAATATATAACCTCCAGTACAAGTTTAAAACTTACTGGGTGCACTCAGGTAACTTCACCCGCAGAATTAATCATTGCCACACAAGAACTTTTAACCAATCCTGAAAAATATGGAATCAAGCATAAATTAAAAATCACAAAATATATAAATTCAAATGAAAGTACCATTGACTATATTTCTCGTAATATTGCTAAAATGGTTGAACGCAAGCCTCTTCCCCACTCTATTTCAGTCAATTTTTTCAAAGAAGGGAAATTTTCAGCATTCACCGATTATTTTAATTTTATTAAAAACTTCTTTAAAACCTCCAATAATTATGTTGATTTATATTCTATTAATCCATTAAATGAAGGCACGTTATATCAAAAATCAATAAATATAATATTACAAATTGCCAAAATAATCTCCAAAAAAAAGGATCTAAAACTTCCAACGGGCAAATCCATTTCACAATGCCTTACTGATATGCTGGAGTGGTACATAATAAATATTTTAAACAAGAGTACTAACAATAAATTCTATCAGTTATTCAAAATTAGAGATTATATTAACGCTATTAAACTGACTTTTTCGCAAACTCTATCTAATAATGATAAAATACATATTATCGATAAATTATTAACCATGCTTTTTTCAAAGTTAACAATATCAGAGTCTGATATTCAGATAGATTTTTATTTATACTGCCAAGAAATAATAAATAAATATCCCGACAATATAGAATGTCAATCATGGTTTTATCAATATCTTCAGAGTAGTTTTGTCAACTGGATGCCTACGAATGACACCTTTGCAGTATGCTATAAAGTATATACTATTCGTGCACTCTCCTGGATCGGAGATAAACCGGGTATGCTCAGAGAATTTACCCTTCTCCTTCAAATGAATGCAGGTATGGCTTTACGCCCCCATTGGTTTAATGGCAAATGGGAAAACTCTGAACTTGAGATTTTCATAGGTAGTATGCTCAATCATTCCGCAAACTGGCAGCTCCAAGAATACCAATTATTCTCGCAAATTCTGCTAAATATAATCAGTAAAGATAAGGATACCAAGCAACTCAGTGAATTACTGACCGGGTTAATTCAGAATCATAATATCCTTTTCCATTAATTCAAAACTATAAGCCGATCGGCAATACTACCAATCGGCTTATAAATTTTATGATAAACCAATTTATCTTTCTTTATAAGATCTTCTCCGCCCCAGAGTAGATCTCTTCAATCTCCAGCAATACCGCCGCATGCCCCGGATGCTTCTCAGGATTCCACTCCTTCATACTCTCAAACACCTCCCCAGAAGTATGATACTCCAGAGTGCCCTTGAGCTGATAAGCCTTATTCTCCTTATTGATAAAGAGGATCACCCCGCTGCTCCCATTCTGAATATTCTCCCTGGTCTTGGCAAAGTAATTATCTGCAACCACCGGCTTACCTGCAAACAGACCCACACAAGTCGCATAAATACTATTGGGAATATTTTCTGAATTTACCGTGGTCAATACTACCGGCCCTTCCCGCTCATCCCATACCTTCTTTACTTCTTCGGTTAGCGCTGCCATAACTTCTCTCCTTCCTACAATCCTATTATCTTCAAATAGGGACAATAATAATTATAACCTAATCAGATAAGCTATACACACACATATATATGAGCAAATACTAAATACTCTATACCTCTAAAAATACTCAAAACCCGTACAAAATCAAGGCTTATTTGCAAGTTAACATACTCTCTCCGCTTTATTCAGACTATATTTCCCTGCACAACCAAAAAGAAGACATTGAACAGTAAAAGTTGAAAAGGACATAACAAAAAAGCCTCATTTACCGAAGTAAACAAGGCTAATAATATGGGGCGAGAAACCGAATTCGAATCGGCGACCTTCAGAGCCACAATCTGACGCTCTAACCAACTGAGCTACTCCCGCCATTTAAGGTGATTAATTAGTATAGATAAATGACGCGTATTTGCAATAGGTTATGCGTTATTTTTTGTTATATTTTTATTAGTTTTCGACCTGATACTCAGCAGCAATAAGCTTACATTTATTATAAGTATCTTTGAGTTCTTTTCTAAATCTTCCATGCTCCGCATAAAAAGCAGAAAAGCCTGCCTCACCCTCTTCTACCTTTTTATTTTTAAGCCAAGCAAGTGTCTCCTCCCAAGCTTTAATATGCTCATTAAAAGCCTGTTGGAACTCTACAGGTGTCTTGGAGAGATCAATATTCTCTGAATTCTTGATCTCATCCAGATATCTTGTCCGATAAGCCACATAACTACCATCATTGACACTCTTCCTGCTCAATTTCACCTTATTGGTATTACCGATAATCTTATCAATCAAAAAAACCTGACGAATACTCTCGGTATAGTCTTTCCCACTCTCAGGCGCCACCTCCACCAATGATTCACTCTTATCATCATTTAAGACTACCTCTGCAATATCCTCCAACTCAAAATCACTAATCTCCTCTACCGCCCCCACCGGCTCTGAGACGCCAGTAAGCAGCTCCATCTTTACTACTTTCGGTTCATCACCGGTAACGCCCTCTTTACCGACAAGGGTAATACCCTTACCCTCAATTATTGAACGGCTCAATTCATCCATATTAATACCGCTATCGCGCAACCGACGCACAATCGCCGAAGCTCTTCCTACCTTTATTGCCTTGCGCATAGGTTGAAGCTGAAGATACTCGTTCTTATACATATTAATATGATCCGCATTGGCTTTATCCTCTTGCTGATAAACCCCTTTCTCCAGAGCATCATAATCAGGAAGATATCCGCCATCCGGTGCGGTATATGTCGCCATCGGTATCAGCATTACTTCAGCTTGAAAATTCCCCGGAACATAAGCAGATCCGGTATCACGATACTCAAAATCTGACAACTCCAGATAGATAACGCTCGATCTCTCTCTGGATGCAACCTGCACTGGTTTATAATTCTGCGGTAAAGTATATTTCCTCAACCTTGAATATTCGGCAAAGACTACCGAACGCATAAAATTATCTGCCTCTTCAAGCATACCCGCCGCCTCTGAACGTTTATGAAGTTTACCATAAACAATCAACTCATCACTAAGAGTTACCGATACCCCTATACGTTCATCCAGATTTACCGCATCAATAATCTCTATAAGAATATCAGACTCAACCGGACTCTTAAGTATCTTTCCACCATTAATAACAAAAGCATTCTGCTCTGGACTATACTCTACCGTCTTGATCGGCTCAATCCCCAGAGCTCCACCCTCAACGACTACTCCCGCATACCCCGGAGCAAGCATTATAACACAGAACAATAATACTCCGATTATTCTATTGACCATAATTATCTCCAAAATTATTAATAAGTAATATTTTATTATATTATGAATAGTCTAAACTTCAAATTCTCAATACAACTAAGCCGCACCTTCATGCTTTGCAGCCATGCTGGCAATTTCATGCCGATGTTTGACTATAATATTATCTGCATCCCATACCCCACAAAATGCCACTCCCAGAGGACATGCATACCCCACTCCTAGTGCAGCCTGCCAAGGACTACGCCTCCCCGGACAACTAGAAGCACATTTTGCAATTGCCGCCGTATACTTTCTTCCTGTTTTCATCAGTCTTCTACCTCATCAATATTTAAATCAGTGGATAAATAAAACTTATCGGACAGTTCACATTATTCACTTACCCGCACCCACTAATTACTTTCAATCTTTTCCAAAAAGTTTGATTATCGGACTTCAGACCACTTCAGAATTAGTTATTATTACCGTATCTGTTATTCAACAGTTACCGCTTCTACCTCTTCCAATTCATCCATAGTCTGCTCATGATGGGTAAACTCCAACTTCCCTACCAATTCCTTTTCGGCAAAACGTGGATTCGGTAGATAATACAGCTCTGCTCCCCCGGTAGCCTCCATATCATACCCATCTTCTCCTGCCATATTAGCCGCATTACCATATATCAGAGTTGTTCCCGCAGGTATCTTATACTGAGTAACATTCAAAGCTGTATTGCGCTCAGGCAACGCCAAAGCTCTTTTGGCTTTATCGCGTTCAGTAAACATCTTTTTTGCAAAGAAAAATCCTGATTCACCGCTACCGCCACCCCAATACCGATAAACATGCAAGTCATTATTAATCACAATCTTCTGAGCTCCAGGATTAAACCTTCTGGCTACCTCGGCTCTACGCGGTTCCTCAACCATACTAAAGACCTCCTGATCATAAATAATCTCAGGTTCTGCATTACCAGTATTCATACTCTCAGCTTCACAACCGGCAATAAGCAGAGTCAAACTGCAACAAACAAGAAATATAACCTTTTTCATTATTATTTCTCCATTTAACAATCCATACTCAAAATATTCTATCGACCCATAAAGCTTAAAAAATTAATTAATATAGATATATTTATGATATTAATTGATTAAAGCGTGCAGAGCTATATAATAATTTCAATTAAAGTTGATAATATTATGGAAAATTCTTCATTAAACTTGATAATTAATATAAATAGGTTTTCTTATATAATAATCGCAGTGATATGTTCTATTATTGCGGAGATTTTTATTTATAATTTAGAGGCTAAACATGTTTTATTTCTCTAAATAATATAGGTTTATAATAGCTTAAACAGGAGGTCACAATGGCTTCAAAAGAACCCATTGACAGTGTATATACCAGAGATGGTACTATTACAGAGAATGCTTTATTCACCGTATATAAAGCTGAGATCAACCTAGACAAATTCGATTATGATATGCTATATGCCTATACCCAGGTAAGTGGCCTGACTCTAGATAAACGAGCAGAAGAAGCTGAAAAGTTTGCACAAAAACTTGGGGAAAAAAACTTGGATAATCAGACTATCAGAACCATTCTCGAGACCCAAAATATAGAATTACCACCAAAATCAGCAACATTTATAAAATCCACTAGCAATTTTGAAACAGATTTTTTTGAACAAAAACAAAATCTCTTTCTTTATACCCAACATCCAAATCTCATCACTATTTACGCTTCCGGCATGGAAGAAAATAGTGCTTACGCCGCTACTGAATCTCTTGCCAATCAGCTTGCAACTGAAAAACTCTTTGAGACATTTACCCTAGAAGGCAAGATCAACCTGGTAATACAAGTCTCCAGAGCTGTAGCTTCACTGCACAGTAATAATATCATACACCACAATATCTGCCCAGATAATATCTTCGCCCTACCTCAAGCCAATGGGATCTGTCAGATCAAGCTACTCGCCTGCGGTATTATACCTGATATCAATCAAGCGTTGAATACTGGTGGTGGCAGTGAATTCAAACCATTATTTGCTTTTATTCCTCCGGAGATTCTTCTGCAAAGCGTTACAGAAGAAGCGCACTCAGAAAACGAGGATATCTACGCCCTCGGTAGTATATTATACTTTTATCTCTCTGGAAAGTATCCCTGGAAGAACTCCCGCACACTCTTTGATATTATTCAATCTTGCAAAGCCGGTGAAGATCCCTTAAGTAATGATGACTTTATCAACATTCCAGTTAATATAAAATCTGTTATTATCAAAGCAACCCATAAAAATCCAGATAAAAGATACAATAATGTCGCAGAATTAATCGCCGACCTCGAAGCCTGCCGGGATGGCCAGGAACCTGCTGCTCTAGCAATACTCAAAGGTGGGAAGAATTTCATACCCGAACCGAATATTACCGAAGAAGAGATACTCAAGAGTGCAAGCGGGACGAATTCCAGCCAAAATCCAAATACTTCAAAAGAAGAAGAATCTATAACAAATCAAAATTTAAGTGAAGAAAAACCCGAGTATAAATCTGAACGTACCTTGACCGAAGCAGATCTACCACAACCAATATTTGAGCCAAAAATAACCGATATCAACGAAATCTCAGCAGACATGAACAAAACCGGCTCACAAATTTGGACCAAACTCCTGATCAGCGCTTGCATCTTACTCGTTGCCGGTGGCATCGGATATTACTTCTTCGCCAGCAAACCCGCTACGACTGAGCCAATCACCCCTCCCGCAGCTGAAGATAACAACCCTACAAAAACTGAAGAACCAAAGGTAACAGACAAGGCTGACGATACTACTACTCAGAGTTCTGAACCAACTCCAGAAGAGATTGCCGCAGAAAAGGCTTTAGCTGCAGAGAGAGCATTAGCAGCTAAAAAAGCCGAAGAAGAACAACTCCGGCAACAGCGTCTCCAAGAAGAACAACAACGTAAATTAAATACAGATTATCAGCAAGCACTTGAGCAGGGTAATCAAGCCATGCTCAACAATGAGTATGAAACAGCCATTATTGCATATAGTAAAGCTTATGATCTCAAAAACACCGTCGAAGCTCAGGATCTATTGCAGACTGCCGAGAAAAAACAGGAAGCCGAGATACGATTTACCTCCAGTATAGACCAGGCAAAACAACTCCTACTTGAGAACAAACTGGAAGAAGCAGAAGCAATTATCCTCCAGGCCAAAACTATTCCCGGCTTCAATTCTGAACTAATAGCCACGCAGTTACTTGATGATATCCGTCATACCCGTTTCAATAATGCCCTGGCCGAAGGAGAAAATCATTTAGCAGCAGGTGAATATACTGAGGCTGAACTCGCTTACTCTTGGGCTTTAAGTATTCCCGGCTATGAAGATAATACCGATGCCCTAAATGGAAGACAACTTGTCCAGGACTCCCTCAGAAGAATTGCCGAAGAAGCAACCCGCAAAGAAGAAGAAGAGCGTAAACACCAAGCCGAGTACACTGCGGCTATAAGTGAAGGAGACAAGTTATTTGCGCAAAGACGCTGGGATGAAGCTGTCGCCGCTTATAATATGGCGCTAGAAGTACCTGGATACACCGAAGATCAGAATGCCTATAAAGGCAGAGAGAATGCTTTAAGCAATAAAGAGATTGAGCTACAGCGACTGGCAGAAGCCAGAATAAATGCTCTGCAGAATGAATACAACCGCTTTATCAATAACGGTAATACCTTCCTGCAAGCCAGAATGTGGTCAGAAGCAGAAGATGCTTTCAACAATGCCCTAAAAGTAGAAGGATACAGTAATGCAGAAGAAGCTGTTGTTGGCCGCAAGCGCGCAATAGAAAATGGCAGCCTCGCAACAAACCGCGCGCAATATGATCAACTCTTACTCATTGGGGCAGAGAGCATTACGCGCCAAGACTATCCGGCAGCAGCCAAAGCCTTCCGTGATGCACTACTAATACCCGGCTTTGACAATGCTACAGCAGCGAAACAAGGAATCAGCTTTGCCGAAGAGTCAAATCAGATAATTAGTAAAGCCAAAGAATATAATCAATATCTTGATTCAGGAAGAGAAAAGCTGCTCAGCCATGATGCCATTGCTGCCGCCCGTGATTTCGGCAGAGCTATCGTAATCGCTCCTGATCAAATTGATACCTATACTCTCCGCGGCAGCGCTTATTTGGAAGCCGACAATACCCAGAAGGCTTTTGAAAATTTTGATGAAGCGTTACAGGTAAGACCAAACTATCCACCAGCCATTCTCGGTCGGGCAATCACCTTTTATAAAGCCGAAGATTATCCGGCAGCAGCCGAAGCTTTCAAAGCGATAATCTCCACTGCTGAAGACAATGAAACAAAAATACTCGGTAATAATACCCTCGGTTGGATCTATCTGGAGACAGAAGATTCTGCAAAGAATTCCGGTATTGCCAATGACAATGATCTGGCTCAAGAATACTTCGAAAAGAGCATCCCCCTCAATGATCCGATCGCCAGCAATAACCTTGGTTATATGTATATGTACGGCAGAGGAGTTGACAAAGATTATGCAAAAGCAATAAGCCTGTTTGAAGCCGCTGCCGAAGCCGGACTTCCTGAGGGAGCATTCAACCTCGGGATGGCTTATTACAAAGGTAACGGGGTCAAAAGAAATTACACTACCGCCTTTGGCTACTTTGAGCGTGCTGCCCAGAATAATACTTTACCAATAGCCTGGGGACAGCTTGCCGAAATGTATAGGCGCGGCAGAGGGGTAGAGCGTGACCGGGATCTAGTCAGAGAATACTCCGCAAGATATAACGGTGATACCAACCGTGAGACCGAGTATATTGTTAGTAAACCGAAAATTACTCTTCCGTTACCGATCAACTACCTGCCAACCAATCTGCCTGAGGAAGAACTTGCCAAGCAATATACCGTCTTCTACAATCTCGGAGACGAACTCAATAAAGCTGCAGATTATGAATCTGCTGAGAGATTATACTTGATCGCTGATAAATTCAATACCCAGGAAAATTCTGCAGAAATCGAACAACGGATACTTGAAATCAGAGAACTCCAGACCAACAGGAAGAATAAAGCCCTTGCCGAGACTACAGATAACAAGAACATAGAAGAACTGGATGACGACCTTCTAGCTGGAGAGTCGGTAGCAGACCTAGCAAAAGAACTGGAAGAACTGACCCCGACGCCACAAACCGAGGTCGAAGAAGAGAGTAGCGAACTTGATGACATTCTCGCTTCACTCGAGACCAAGGATAATACTGTAGCAGAATCCCAAAAACCTGCCATAAATGACTCAAGGGATTTACTCGCGAGATTGAATACTGAAGAGACAGAGGAGATAGTCGAAACCGAAGTCATCCAGCAAGCGAAAACAAAACCTGCCGATATTGATACCAGCAAATTCGGTAAAGAATACGTCAAGCTGATAAATCTTGCTGAGAAATATCTGTCCAATCAAAAATGGTTACTTGCCGAACAGGCTTTCCGTCTAGCTCTCGCGCTTCCGGATTCACCCGATCAAGGAGACGCTCATGCAGGATTACAGGCAGCTATCAACGAAAAGGAGAGCGCAGATACTCCGAATAACTTTATACACTCGGATTATGCAGCAATTATCAGTAATGCTACATCCTTACTCAAGGAAGCACAATGGCCGCAAGCTATATATCTCTTCCAATCAGCTATAGACTATAACCCAGATGATGATGATACTCTAGCTCAAATCGGTCTGGATATTGCTGAAAAAGCCAATACTCCGGTAATAGAAGAAGAACTGACTGAATTAGGAGTCAATACCGATGAACGCGATATTGCCAGTTATAATATGGCTATAGCCCAGTCAAAACAATTTCTTGCCAATGGTAATTATGCTGCCGCCATACAAATGCTGGAGATTGCACTACAGATGAAAGGATTTGAAGAAGACCCCGTAGCTTCCGCCTTATTGATATCTGCTGAAAAAATGAGACTTGAACATGACAATAGCCCGGAAGCTATTGCTGCCAAGCAGGCAAAAAACAAGCCTATCTACGATAAATTGATCCAAAGTGGTGAATTACAAATTACCAGTAATAACCTTGAAGGAGCAAAAAATAGTTACGAACTGGCGCTAAAAATACCCGGGTATGAGAAGGATCCGGTAGCCCTCGCCGGACTCAAGCAGATCGAGGAATTTAAAACACGACAAGCAATCTCTTCAGAAGCTCGGGATAAATATAATACTCTGATGAATCAAGGCCGCGCAGCTCTAGACGCAGAGGATTGGCCAAGAGCAGAAGAGACCTTCAGGATTATTCTCAGCCTCCCAGATTTCAGCAATGATCCAGAAGCACTCTCCGGGCTAAGAACTGCGGCTCAAGCTCAGAACAAGCCTTTACCGCAAATCGGTGATATTAATGAAGACATACTCCAAAACGGACTTATCCCGGCTGATGCTGATTTAGAAGCAATCAGAAAAAGAGCTGAATTTGAAGCCTTATTGCGTGAAGGCAAACGCCAATTAGAACTCAAACAATTTGAAGTGGCCGAAGCCATGTTCAATGAAGCACTAAAAATTGACGGCTATACTACCAATCCTGATGCCATCAGACTCTTACAACAGACGATCGTGCTCAAACCCAAAGAACCTGAAGTAGAGATTCCGGAACAGCCGGAGACCGAGGTAAATCCACAAGCCGAGATGGAGCAACAGGCAACAATGCTATTGAATGAAGGTAACCGTCTGCGCGCTTTACAACAGTTTGATAAAGCTATTCAAGCTTATAGCAGTGGTATTGATCTCGATCCTGATAATCCTCGACTCCGTATCAACCGAGCCGATACCAATGCCGGACTTGGTAAATTTGACCTAGCTCTAAATGACTACATGAAGGTTTTGGACTCAAAAGACGCTGATACTGAAGTCAAATCTTATGCCTGGAATAATATAGCCAATGTCTATTATTACGGTAAGAAAGACTATTCTTCTGCTGTAGAATTTTATAAAAAGGCTGCCGAAGTGGGTAATCTCGCTTCCATGAATAGCCTTGGCGTATGTTATGGTTTTGCAAAAGGCGTCGAGAAAGATCCTCAAGCCTCTCTCGAGTGGTATACCAAAGCAGCAGAAGGTGGCTATGGAAACGCCATGCTCAATCTGGGCATGATGTACCAGAACGGCTGGGGGTATTGACACCAATTTAGAGTTGGCTAAAGAATGGTATGAGCGAGCGACTGAGCATAATGTACCCCGTGCCTTTATACGTTTATCACTTATGTATGCCAATGGCACCGGGGTTGAACTGGATCAGCAGAAAGCTGATGAATATAAACAACGAGCTATCGAACTGGGTTATACCGCAGACCGTTAGTACCAGATATCTATCTACAAAATATAAGGAATGATATGAGCAACCTTATTACTATCAATCAACTGAATAAAGACTCGGAAACCAGGAGTATTCTATATAACCTGAATTTTAAAATTGAAGCCGGCAGTATTACTGCCTTACTCGGATTGAGTGGCAATGGCCAGGGAGTACTCCTCAAGATACTCGCCGGATGTGAACCACAGACCAGCGGTACCATTACCCTCAAAGATAAGCTATACGCTCCAGAGAATATTGCCGCAGCATTGAAACAGAAGGTCATATTTATCAGTGAAGCATCACCCTTAGCCCCTGATCTGACTATAAATGAACATCTTACCCTGGGGCTAAAATCCAGTCCCCGAAAAGACACAATACTCTCAAGTCTCAAACAGACCGGACTCCAAGATCTACCACTCAATACGCTCTGCGCTGCTTTGAATCCGGCGCAGACACGTCTATTGTTACTTGCTAGAGCGACTCTGAGCCAAGCTGAATTATATCTCTTTGACCGAATAGACGCTGCCTTCTGCCAACAAGACAGAGATCGGTACTTCTCTATAATTCGTGACTTGAAGAATAATGGCAAAACCATAATCTTTACCCCGGCTATCAATGAAGTCTTTAATTTTGTTGATAATTATTACCTGCTCAAAGACGGCTGCATCAGTAAATGCAGCGGTAATAGCCAGGATATAACCCAGGCTATGTGCCAGGATGATACCGGCAGTATCTTCCCTGAACGTTCGATGTCACGCAGTAATAATATTATTATGGAATCGCTGGGACTCAAAGGACAGACTCTGCGTGACGCTTCTATCAATATCCGTGAAAACGAGATCTGTGGCATATTTGGACTCAATGGCTCAGGGGCAGAAGAATTGATCGCTATTCTTTCCGGTCAATTTAATTCCAGCGGCGGAGTATTATCCATCAATAAGCGTAATATCCAGATAAAAAAAGCTTCACCCAAAACCATTCACCGGGCTGGAATCTCTATCTTCAATGGCAGACGCAATAATAATATGGACTATGATACCCGAAGTATCAAATTACGTACACTCTCTGGAAGAGTTTTGGTACTTATTGATCCGGCATATGGTCTGAGCAATAAAGAACGAACTAATTTTTACCGACTGATTACCGAACTCAAACTGCAAAATCGCGCAATAATTCTATTCAGTCCTGCGCTTGAAGAACTCAAGGGAATCAGTGACACTATAGCTATCATTCATAATGGTGAGCTTTCAGCCGCAAGATCAACCGACAACTGGACAGATGAGGAGATTTATAAATATGTCACAAGTGGAAAACTCGAAGCGTTCTCTATCCTCTAATTCTTTGGGATGGTATATTACACACAAAATCGTCTTACTTATTATTATTTTCGCTGCTTATACCTATTTTTCTGTAGTTCCAGAGGGTATGGTCAATACTGCTATCGCTATCGGTCTGCTCGCCATAGCCAGCGCCACCGTTATGGCCGGGAGAGTCATTGATCTTGGTTTACCGATAAACTGTCTACTTAGTTTTACAATAGCCAAGCTGATATATACCCAGATAAGCGGAGATACCCCAGGAGCCTATACTACAGAGATCTGCCTGGGTCTGGGTATTCTCGGTTCAGGCATTACCGGCCTGATTACCGGCAAGATTCTAACCCGTAAATATATCCCGCCATATATTGGCAGCTTTGCTGTCCCCCTAATTATTTTATATCTAGTATACCTGATCTTCAATAATACCTCTCAAAGTATCAATGATTTTCTATCCTTACGTAATATATATGAGATTAATAGTACTTTCTTATATCTTGGAGCCGGCATCCTGGGTGTACTCAGTCTACTCATAGCAAGTAGTAAATTCGGCAAGAATCTCCGCGCTACCGGCTCTTCAGCCGCAGCCGCAGCCGAAGCCGGAATAAATCCAGACTGTAGCATTATTATGGCTTATACCCTCAGCGGTCTATTAGCAGGAATGGCCGGGATCTTTCTAGTCGATATTCCAGGCGATTCGATCGCTACCTTCAGCTTCCCGCTCTTTTCCTGGCTGCCTGCAGTAATACTCGGTGCCATTATCGGCGGAAATAAGTTCTCCGGCGGCAGGTTTGATGTCATCGGTGCCTTCCTTGGCGGTATAATTACCGTCCTGGTCTCTGCCATTATCGCCGACTTTACCGGGAGTGAGATTCAAGCCAAGACCGTAATCTTACTGGTAATGCTGATTTTAGTCATGGCTACCGATATGCAGAGAAGCAGATAAATTTCATGCAAGGAGTTTCAAATGCCCACCCCAACTGAAAATAACAGTCCAGGTCAGCAACCGAGCGGTGGAAACTCCGTAACCGATAACGCCCCGTCACTCGATGTAGCAGTACTGTTAATTACTTTCAAAAGACTAGAAGAGACCAAAGGCAGTTTTGCCCAAATCCGCCGCGCCAGACCGGCGAGATTGTATATCTCCGGTGACGGTCCAAGACGGGACAAAGCCGGAGAAGCTGAAAAAGTCCAGGAAACCAGAGACTATGTTATCAATAACATAGACTGGAAGTGTGAGGTCAAGACCTTATTCCGTGAGGAGAATCTCGGTTGCCGCCGCGGGAATTCAAGCGCTATCGACTGGTTCTTTGAGAATGAAGCAGAAGGAATAGTCATTGAAGATGATGTCGTGGTCTCGGACTCATTCTTCCCTTTTGCCTATGAATTATTGAATTACTATCGTGATGATTCCCGAATAATGGCTATTACCGCCCAGAATCATCAGGACAATCAACAAAGGGGAGAATATTCATATTACTTCTCACAGATCAATCACTGCCACGGTTGGGCCAGTTGGCGTAACGCCTGGAAGAAATATCGTCAAACTGAGAAACTGATCCCAAGAATTCTTAATGATATCAAGATCGGCAATCTCCCTGGCTTTACCCACAATGAACTTGCAAATTTTATGTGGCAATACAACCTGATGCGAGCGATCAACTCAGCGGTAGACAGCTGGGCATATATCTGGACTATCACGGTTCTGGTCAACTCCGGCCTTACCTGCACTCCAAATACCAATCTCTCCAAACATATCGGTTACGGAGACGATTCAACTCATATCAAGGAAGAACCACAATTCCTAAAATCTCTCAAATGTAATGAACTGTCTTTCCCCCTCAAGCATCCCCCATATATCGTTTATAATAAAGACGCAGATGACTATACCTACCGTAAAGTCTTCTTTATTGATAATTTTAAGGCGGCTCTTGAACAGCAAAAAGCGCAAGCAGCAGCAGCCAAAGCACAACAAACCGAAGCTCAAACCGCTAATTACCCCAAGATATTCCAGAATAACGGCGGTCTCAAGGTTCTGATCATCTCTTCAAAGGATTCCGGCGGTGCAGGGGGCGCAGCCAGAAGACTCCACGAAGCTATACTCCGACAAGGCGCGGATTCCGTCATGCTAGTACTGGATAAACAGACCAATACACCGCACATAGCCGAGATAGAACAGCATATACCAAATTTAGACCGGAGCAAGCCGAGCGCACAGCTCTTTTACGCCTTCAATATAATTCAACAACGTCTCAACAATTATCCACAACGTAATAATCTTGAGATGTTCACAACCACCGAATCTATCGTTAATTACACAGAGCTTGCTCCATTTATTCAGCAAGCGGATATTATTAATGTACACTGGATTGATGGATTCTTTGATTATCAAAATGCGCCGAAAGCCTTCGCTGGTAAGCATATTGTCTGGACTCTGCACGACATGTATCAATTCACCGGCGGCTGCCATCATGCCTTTGATTGTAATAACTATATTACAGGTTGCAAAGGCTGCCCTCAAATGGGTGCAGTAGATTACTGCGAGATGACTCAGACTAGTCATAATATTAAACTAGAAGCTTATAAAAATCTCAATATCAGCTTTACCGCCCCTTCGCACTGGCTGGAAAATTGCGCTCAAAAAAGTCTACTCATGCAAGGTATGGAGTCTCGGGTTATCCCTAATATTTTTGATATTAATAAATTCAAACCCGCCAATCAAGGACAAGCCAGAACCAAATTAAAATTACCCACCGACAAAGCGATAATACTCTTTGGCGCCGATTCCCTTTTACGCCCGGTAAAGAATCTAAAGACTTTACTAAACTGTTTGAACGAACTTTGCGCTGCAAATACTATTCATCCAGATAATTTTGTTTTGGTTGTATTCGGAGCAGGTAACCTGCAAAATATAAACACCCCTTACCACATAATTGAACTCGGTGTTTTGAATTCTGCTGAAGAGATGTCGCTAGCTTACTCTGCTGCTGATTTTACCGCGATACCTTCTTTAATCGAATCTTTCTCTTATCTGAAGTGTGAATCACTAGCATGTGGTACACCAATTATCGGCTTTACTGTAGGCGGGATGCCATACCTGATTGAGAATAAAGTCAATGGCTATCTAGCCACACCATTCTCAACTGCAGAATTTAAAGATGCACTTCTTTGGGGGTTACATACCGCCAAAGATAACGCTGAAATACGTAATAACTGCCGCAAGATTATCGAAGAGAATCTTAATGAGCCCCTGGTCGCTGGTAGTATTCTTGATTTCTATACACATATTGCCGCTCAACCAATAAACAAAATACCTGAATCCACCAACACCAACATTTCTATTTCCGGTAACCATCCACTACGTACGCGTTATCTTAATGCACTATTGAACATTAATCATGATAGCATGATTCAAACTGCGACTTCTTTTTCCGCAGAAATCAGTAACTGGCTAAACCAAACCCTACTGCCACACCGAAATCTCACTGCCGAAGAATTGAATTTGAAACAAAAATGCCTACAGGTTCTCACTACCAAATCCCCAGCAACCCAGGATTTCTTACAAGCTCTCCTACTCAGTATCGTTCTTATTCCGGCAGAAGAATTACCGGTAGAGCTAAATATCTATAATCAACCTCGAGAAGTACATAATTTACTCTCACAATACATCTTCACTTTCAAGGAACTCCCCGCCGGAGCCGGTTTTACTGAAAACACCTACCGAAATATGACCGCCTACCTCGGATATCTGCAACATGCTGTTGAAACCAACCCCGAGAGTGCCTCAGAATTAATCATGAATGCCTTTAATACACTGCGCAAGATCACTGTATACTGTGCTCAAGGCGGTCTCAGAGAACTTATGACACTTTCAGCCAAAATGATGCGAGAATTATTATTACGCAATAACGCTCAAGTTGATTACACCTTCGCACCACGCAATGAAAACAGAAAAATACGCCTCGGTATACTCCTTCAGGCTTTCAGTGAACACACCGAGACCTATGCCACTCTGCCGACCTTTACTCATCTCGATAAAACAGAGTACGAAATTTTCGCTTTTGTACTTAAAATTACCAATTCGCAGCAAGAACTCCAATACCGAGACTGTTATGACCAGATTATCGAGATCTCTCCGACTCAGATACCGCATTCCGTATCCAAGATTCGCGAGGCAGATCTAGATATACTCCTGATCGGCACTAATATTACTGCGCTTGCCAATCATAACGCACTTATCTCTACGCATCGACTGGCACGAATACAGGCTGTCCACTTCTGTAACCCTTGTACTACCGGCATAGAGAATATCGATTACTTTATTACCAGTAGCTATTTCTCCCTGCAAGCCAAAGATTTTACCGAACAACTGATCTTGACCAAGAACTCCAGTATTTGTTTTGAAGGCAATACTATCGTCAAACCGGCAACCCTTGCGTTAACCCGCGAAAGTCTTGGCATACCCGAAAATTCCATTGCTTTTGTTACTGGTGCAAACTTCTACAAATTCACCTGGGAACTCAGAGAATTCTGGGCAAAAATCCTTGAGACAATACCCAACTCATATCTGATCACTTATCCCTTTGGACCTGCCTGGACCGACAAATATCCCGTAAATGAATTTAATAACGAGATTCACCAGCAATTTGCTCAACATAATATTGATGCCTCACGCTTGATCATTCTAAAACCTCTACCTACTCGGGAAGATGTCCGTCAAGCAGTAGGACTCTGCGATATTTATCTTGACTCATTCCCATATTCTGGAGCGACCTCACTACTTGATCCACTCTATACTGCAATCCCGATGATCTGTATGCGCACAGAGAGTGTACGTGGAGGGCAGGGCAGCGGCATGCTAGAAGATATTGGTCTAAACGAATTAATTGCTCAGAATGAAACAGAATACCTGGCAATTGCGGTCAAGCTAGCTCAAGATCCTGCTTATCGACAGAGACTATCTACTATTATTCAAGAGAAGATGCAAACAAATCCAGCATTTCTCGATACCGCCAGTTATTGCCGTGATATGGATCGTATCTACAAAGAAATGCTTGCCGCTTACGCGGCAAAATCACGAGCTAGCACAGCGCATATTGAGGCTACATCTCAGAATAATCAATCTTCAAACTCCCCTGCGCCCAAACTCAAGCCCAATGATTTATGTAATTGTGGAAGTGGATTAAAATACAAGAAATGCTGCGGCAAATAGCTTTATAGGATATTATATGGAAATACTGATCACTGGTGTTGCAGGTTTTATTGGATTTCATACTGCAAAGAAATTACTTGAAACAAATCAACATATTATTGGTATAGATTCAATCAATGATTATTATGACCCAAAACTCAAAGAGTCAAGGCTCAGAATACTGGAATCATACTCAAATTTTACCTTTTATAAGCTTGACTTAAAAGAACTTGCTGCGGTCTCAAACATCTTTAAAAAACATAGTATCGCCAATATAATCCACCTTGCAGCTCAAGCCGGAGTACGTTATTCCATTCAAAATCCCTACGCATATATTGAAGCAAATATAGTCGGATTTACCCATATTCTGGAGAATGCCAGACACCATCAGGTTGAACATCTGACCTATGCTTCATCCAGTTCGGTATATGGTGCAAATACCTGTATGCCATTCTCAACGCATAAAAGCGTAAATCATCCATTATCGCTATATGCCGCAACCAAGAAAGCCAATGAATTATTCGCTCATAGCTATTCACATTTATACGGACTACCAACCACAGGCTTACGTTTTTTCACCGTTTACGGGCCTTGGGGAAGACCGGATATGGCTTTATTTATCTTTACCAAAGCCATCCTCGAAGGCAAGAGTATTGATGTTTATAATTTCGGTAAAATGAAACGTGATTTTACCTATATTGACGATATTGTTGAAGGCATTGTCAGAGTCTCGGCAAATCCGGCTCAACCTAATCCTAACTGGAATGGACTTAATCCTGATCCCGCAAGCAGCCTCGCGCCTTACCGTATCTATAATATTGGCAATAACAGCCCGGTAGAACTGATCGACTTTATCCACGCTATAGAGAAAAAACTAGGTATCAATGCGGTTATGAATCTGTTGCCAATGCAAGATGGCGATGTCCCTGCGACTATTGCCGATGTAGAAGATCTAGTAACGGATTTTGAGTATAAACCTCAAACCAGTGTTCAAACTGGAATAGATTGTTTTATTGAATGGTATAGGGATTATTACGGAAAATAAATATGACAACACAACATAATACTGATATTTTACTCGGCAAATTAACTGACAAAACAGCAACTATCGGCATTATTGGTATGGGCTATGTCGGTTTACCTCTAGCTATCGAATTTGCCAAAGCTGGTTTCCCAGTTATCGGTTTTGATCTAGATAATACCAAGGTTGAAAAAATCAACCATGGCGAATCTTATATCAAACATATTTCAAATACTGATATTGCCTGCATTAAAAATTGCACAAAGAGTTATGCCACCTCCGATTTCTCCGTACTGGCTATTGTTGATTGTATTATTATCTGTGTTCCTACCCCACTTAATCCTTATAAGGAACCGGATATGCAGTATATCGAATCTACTGCCATAACTATCAAGCAATACCTTCAAGAGAATCAACTAGTAGTTCTGGAGAGTACAACTTATCCCGGCACTACTTCAACTTTAGTCAAACCCATACTAGAAGAATCCGGTTTAAAAGCCGGTCAGGATTTCTTTTTAGCCTTTTCACCAGAACGCGAAGACCCTGGCAACAAAAATTTCTCTACCAAGACTATCACCAAGATTGTCGGCGGCTACACAGATAATTGCAATAATGTAGCCAGTACCATGTATAAACAAGTTATTAATTCCGTACATTCGGTAAATAGTGTTGATATTGCAGAAGCTACAAAATTACTTGAGAATATCTTCAGATCAGTTAATATTGCCTTGGTAAATGAGATGAAGATAATATTTGATAAAATGAATATCGATATCTGGGATGTAATTGCTGCCGCCTCAACCAAGCCCTTTGGCTATATGCCTTTTTATCCCGGCCCCGGTCTCGGAGGTCACTGTATTCCTATCGATCCCTACTATCTCACCTGGAAAGCCAAAGAATTTGGCATCAATACCCGCTTTATAGAACTGGCTGGAGAGATTAATAGCGCAATGCCAGAATATGTCATCCATAAAACCAATAATGCCCTTAATACCTTTAAAAAGAGTATCAATGGCAGCAATATACTGATTATCGGCATTGCTTATAAAAATGATATTGATGATGACAGAGAGAGCCCAAGTCTACGTCTAATAGAACTCCTGCAAGATCTTGGAGCCAATATCTTCTATCATGATCCATATATCCCTATGCTAAAGAAGACCCGTAAATATAATTTCAAACTAACCTCTACCGAGCTTACTCAAAGCTTCTTACAGACTACCGATGCTGTAATTATCTCTACAGCTCATACCAATATCAATTACCATCTTCTAGCGGCTAACTCTTCATTGATAATTGATACTCGTAATTGTATGGCAAATATCCCTACTGCTAAAGCTCATATTATCAAAGCGTAAACTGTATAACAATACAATGGACGAGCATCAAACTCGTCCATTGTTAATAACATTAGTTCTGTAAAAACTACTTAGTTTCTTCGAATTCTTCCTGAGAAATAATACCGTCACCATCTACATCATACTCTGCATAAACGGTATTACCTTCCGCACTTCCTTTATTTTGTGTCAACTTATCAAATTCATCATAAGTAAACCGACCATCTTCATTGATGTCTACCTCTGAAAAATCAAGAGTAGCAATATTTTCAATTGTTACTACTTCTGGAGTTTCTTTTTTTTCAGTCTTTTCATTCTCAGAAGAATTGCTCTGGCACCCAGCAGCAACCATAACTGTACAAATAAGCGCAACCCATAATATATTCTTCATTCTTTTCTCCACCAAAACCATTATAAAATGACAAATAAATATCAATCTATATAGTAGTTACCCTTGATATGAGTTTTATTTCAAAATATATCCGGTTATTTTCGCTTATCAATAACTCTTACCGCTTTACCATTTGAACGTTCCAAAGTCTGTGGCGCCACCAACTCTACCTTTACTCCTATCTGCGTAATCGTCTGAACCTCTTGTTTGATATTATTGCACAATTTTTGCAGATCGGTCATTTTATCCGAAAAAGTTTGCGGTAACATCTCTACCTGAAGCGTAACCCGATCCAAATTATCCGGTCTATCAACTACGATCAGGTAATGAGCCGAAGTACCCTCTACCTTGAGTAAAGCCTCTTCAATCTGCGAAGGAAAAACATTTACTCCCCTGATAATCAGCATGTCATCACTCCGGCCGAGCACCCGACTCATACGCACCCCTGTACGCCCACAAGCACAAGGCTCATAATTGAGTGAAGAGATATCTCTAGTGCGATAACGTATTATCGGCATCGCCTCTTTAGTAAGCGAGGTAAAGACAAGTTCCCCTTTCTCACCTTCCTCAACTTCTTCTAAGGTATCTGGATCTAAACACTCAACCAAAAAGTGATCCTCTTGAATATGCATACCATTTCGATATTTACAGTCTCCGCTTACCCCCGGTCCAATAATTTCCGACAAACCATAATTATTAGTAGCGAATATGCCAAGCTCTTCTTCAATCTTTTTACACATATCATCAGTCCACATCTCTCCGCCAAAATAGCCGTATTTGAGCGGCAACTCAGCAGAGTCATATCCTAGTTCACGTGCCACCTCAGCAATATTCAATGCATAACTTGGGGTACAGATAAGAGCTTCAGGAGCCAGATCATTAAGGAGCATTACCTGCCGCTTAGTATTACCCGCCGATACCGGTATAATCCCTGCGCCAACGGTATTGATACCAAAATGCAAGCCAAAACCACCAGTAAATAAGCCTAAGCCAAAAGCAATATGCGCCAGATGATGCGAACGCAAGCCACCGGCGGTAAGAAATCTAGCACAGAGATTTGCCCACATAGTTACGTCATTCTCAGTATAAGCGACAAAGGTGGGTTTGCCGGTAGTCCCGGAAGAACCATGAATCCGTGATATTTCTGCACGATCAACCGCGAGCATGTTCAAAGGATAATTTCCCCTAAGATCTTCTTTAGTAGTAATCGGCAAGCGTTTCAAATCACTCAGTTCCTTTATATCT
The DNA here is from genome assembly GCA_963556115.3 of Planctomycetota bacterium. Lineage (GTDB taxonomy): Bacteria > Planctomycetota > SZUA-567 > SZUA-567 > SZUA-567. The sequence goes on from CAUVYI020000014.1 coordinate 263,578, forward strand.
TCCGGGGCAATATCACGCAAACGCTCCTTATATAACGGTACTTTTTTTGCCCGGGCAATTGATTCCTGCAAACGCTTTAATTGCAGTTCACGCAACTGTTCTCTTGGTAGACATTCATTTTCGTCCCAAATCTTATCATCTATATCACAACTCATTTTGCTGCACTTTCTGTATCTCTAACCAATACTATTACCAAACTAATCAACTGCAATTTATTCGCTGATTATTCCGCAAATAATTCGTCAAACCCTATTATATTTATGCCACCAGCTTCCAATACCTGAAGTGCCTGATCTGCATCATCAAATCTCAGCATCATTACCGCCTTATTATTTCGCTTTACCGTAAAGGCATACATATACTCTATATTAATCTCTGAATTCTCAATTACGCTGAGAATTTTATGTAAACCTCCAGGCTTATCTTCAACCTCTGCAGCAATTACATCGGTTACCTTTACCACAAACCCAGCTGCCAGTAGTATTTTTTCCGCTTCTTCCCATTCTTTAACAATAATACGCAAAATCCCGAATTGTTCGGTATCCGATAACGATAGAGTTATAAGATTAATACCGGCATCAGCTACAACCTCGCACGCATGATTCAAATGCCCAGGTTTATTCTCTAAAAAAATAGATACTTGTTTGATCTTCATGTCTGACTCCTCTATTAATAGTTTTAATAAACTTATTGTTCCTGCCTGCGGTCAATAAGTCTTTTTGCCTTACCCTGACTACGAGCAATAGTATTCGGTTCTACCAGATGTACAGTCACTCGAATATTAATAATATTTTCAATCGCCGTTGCCACCTTCTTATGGAGTCTCTCCAGATCTGAAACCTTATCTGTAAACGCTTCTGGAGTTAACTCCACCTCAACCGTAATCTGATCCAAACCTCCTTCACGCGTCAAAATAATCTGATAATGCGGTACTGTCTCTTCTACTGTTAACAAGCCTGCTTCAATCTGAGACGGGAATACATTGACCCCCCTGATAATAAACATATCATCACTTCTTCTGCCAATACGCTGCATTCTTCTTATAGTCCGCCCACAAGCGCATTTTTCAGTAATAATAGAGGTTATATCCCGAGTACGATAACGGATCATGGGCATAGCCCGTTTTGAAAGAGTAGTCAAAACCAACTCCCCTTCCTGTCCGTCTTCCAAGACCTCACCGGTATCCGGATCAATAATTTCAGGATAAAAATGATCCTCAAAGATATGTAGCCCTTCCTGCTCAAGACACATTGAAGCAACACCCGGTCCGATAATTTCAGATAACCCATAAATATCTATCGCCTTGATTCCGGCCATTTTTTCTACATATTTTCCCATCTCATCTGTCCACGGCTCTGCTCCAAAAAAACCTACCCGTATCGGTAGATCCCGGATATCAATACCTAATTTTGGCGCCTGCTCTATAATATGCAAAAAATAACTAGGCGTAGAACATATGGCATTAGATTTAAAATCATGCATCAGCATTATCTGACGTTCAGTATTACCCCCGGATATCGGAATAACTGTAGCTCCAAGTTCTTCCGCACCATAATGCGCTCCCAGCCCCCCGGTAAAGAGCCCATAGCCATAGGCGTTCTGAATTACATCACCTTTATGTACTCCGGCGCAAGCAAAGGTTCGCGCCATAACTGTTGCCCAGACTTTGATATCCTCATTGGTATAAGCGACGACAATAGGTTTACCCGTAGTTCCACTCGATGCATGCAGACGCACAATATCTGTCATCTCACTGGCAAATAAACCAAAGGGATACGTATCACGCAGATCGGTCTTGACCGTAAAAGGAAACTTGCTCAAATCTGCAAGACTCTGCACCGACTCAGGAACCAAATTTCTTTCATCACAACGCTTGCGAAATAATTCAACTCTGGCATAAGCCCACTTAATTACCGCTTTCAATCTTTGTAATTGTAACTCTCTAAGTTTTTCAACCGGTAAATAATCACTAGCACTGACCGGGTTGAACTCACCCTCTCTATCATTCCATAATGAATTCATATATTCTCCATATTAAACAAACACTTAGCTAACAAATCGTTTAAATTTTTTAGCTTTATTGACCAAGAGCACTTCTAATACTATTATAAAACTTATCGCGATTAAGCGGCTTCTTAAGTAATGCTATTGCGCCATTCTCCAACATAGCCACTACCTTTTCATTATCCTCAGCATAACCGGTAATAAAGATAACCTTGACCTCGCTATTAATACGTTTAAGTTCAGCAAAGGTCTTAGAACCATCCAACTTTGGCATTGAGATATCACTCACCACCAACGATATATCTTGGTACATTGCTTTGTACTTTCTTACTGCTTCCAGACCATTCTCCGCAAGTATCACCTCACAACCAAAACTATCAAGATAATTCTTGAGTAAAGCCCGTACCGATGCTTCATCATCAATTACCATAACCTTACCGAATAATTTTTTATTATAATCAATATTATAAATTTCTGTTTTATTGATACGCTTCTCGATTTTATTACCCTTCTTAAGCGGTAAACCGATATAGACTGTAGTCCCGATTCCTACCCGGCTATCAACAACAATCTCACCCCCATAATTCTTAATAATACCAAAGACCACAGAGAGACCCATACCTGAAGCTTTACCGATATCCTTGGTTGTAAAGAATGGCTCAAAAATCTTATCCAATACCTCTGAATCCATACCTTTACCGGTATCTTTTATCTTTAAAATTACTATGTCTTTATTCTTAAGATTATTAAAAGCCGGTATTTTTCCAAGATAATTATCTAGCAAATTATCCGTCTCAATTGTGATCTTTCCTCCATTTTGCATCGCCTCACAAGAATTAAGCATAATATTGAGTAAAGCTGTCTCTAATTGACTGTAGTCACCTTCTACCACCGTATAACCCGCATCAAGTCTTAACTCTATATCTATACTCCGATCTATACTCCGCTGTAACATCTTGACCAAGCTTCGAATTACCGCATCCAATTCGAAGATCTCATATTTTTCTTTACTCTTTCGAGCAAAAGCCAAAAGCTGAGTTATTAATTCTTCACACTTCTGCGCACAACTTTTAATAATCTGCAAGTGCTTTTGTACCGTATCATTACCTTGCAATTCTTCATTGCGCTCAAGTAAATCGACAAATCCAAGTATACCGTTGAGCTGATTATTAAAATCAAGCGCCACACCACTGGCCAATGAACCTATCGCTTCCAATCTCTTAGCATCTGCCTTACGCGCTTCTTCATTGATTCTCTCAGTAATATTATGCGCTATACCTATAATCTTACTTACATAACCTTCAGCATCATATTCAACAATTTTCCCACAAATATAAATAGTATAAGTTATCCCAGCAATTATTATCCGATGCTGATTATGAATAACCTGATCATTATTGTTTTTCTTCCGTAAAAAGCTATTATGCACAAACCTCTTGAGATTATCCAAATCATCGGGATGAACATATTCAATATAATTGAAGATACTTGCCACAAAACGCTCATCGACTTTATTACATACCTGTTCCACAAACGGAAGAAAGCTCTCATTCTCTGGAAAATAATGATAGATCAACGCTTCTTCTTCTCGAGACCACTCCCAAGCACTTACCCCGTATTCGCCCAATAACAACTTTAAAAACTCTTCCTGATTATGACCCTTCTGTTGCTGAGACTCATCATAATTGTTATCAATTACCACTCCGTAATAAATTTTATTCTGCTGCTGTTCTCTGATATTACCCAGCAAATAAAGATATGCTAATAATCCATTATCTCTATAGACACGTATCTTTAACGGATAAGTACTGCTAACATCCCCTTGGATAACCCGTTGCGTATACTCTTTAAATATAAAAAATTCCTCTGCAAAGACTATTGAACCCAGTTTACCTGACAACTCTTTTATTTTGGTCTCAGAATATCCTAGATATTGATATATTGCCGTTTCATCGAAATAACGCTTTTCTACTGTATCATAACCTATAATTTGCGCATTATCCGCAGCAAAGATATTTTTTTCAACACCACTACCCTCTACCTCAGTTTCAATCTCTTCCTGCTCCAGCTTATTAATTTTGTTTTTACATTTAATAAATAACACACTCAAAATAATTATAACCAACAATGCCAAAAAAATAAGCGCTATTAGAATAATCTCATAAAAACTACTACCCATAAGCATCGTTTCAGTATGCAGCATACCAAGTTCTCGCTCTTCTGCCATTACCGGGCACTGCGCAATAATTATCATTATTGCGCTCAAAGACCACCAGTTATAATATTTTATATTTAGCAACATAATCAATTATGCCTCAATAACTATAACTTTTTTTCTAATAAGCAGTTAGTAACAAATACACCATTAGATATTTTATATACTATCTATTTGTTTTAAAGTAAAAAAAACCTATAATTTATAATTAAATCAAATTGTAATTACTATTAACTCATAATACTATATTATTATATACTAGGTTGACTGCATGCAACTAAATATTCACAGATTATATCAAACTATTTGTTTCTGCCTTTTCTATAGTCTTATCTCATTTCATGCCTATCCAGCAGATGACACTACCACAACAACCGTAAAAGATATAGTAGTTGAGAGTGCCGGAATAGGGTCTGAATTTGAAGAGGAAGTAGATGAAATCAGTAAAATGGTTGCAGCCGGTGAATTACTCACCGCCAAGGAAAGAGTAATTAAGGTACTCGGTAAATTCGAAGAACTCCTCAAAGAGAATGATATTATTTATATTAGTGTATCTTCAGATGCTCAGTATACTGATTTTATTACTGCCAACCCGAATAAAAAAATACGTCGTACCAGTTGGGAGCTTCAGAAAGTTCTTTTCCTCAAAGCGTTTATTGCCGTAACTGAGAATGATTTAGAAGCGGCTCTTGCCACCTTGGACAATCTTCTAAAATTAGCTCCATACTCAAGTACTGCTCTCTGCGAACAGGGTTACATCAACAACCGCCTCAATCATTATCAGGAATCACTCAAGAGTTACCAGAAAGCCGCAGAATTGGCTCAAAAATACCCTACCGAACAGCATAATCTAGCAATTGCCCTTAGAGGTGCAGGATTTGCTTTACTGAAACTGGAGAAATATGATCAAGCCAAGCAAGCATACACCGCCTCACTTAAATATGACCCTGATAATCAAATAGCTCTCAATGGTCTAGCCAATATCAATAATTTAATTGAATAATACCGAATAATTACAAACATATCATGACCTCACACTTACTTCCACAGATCGAACAAGCTCTCAACCAAGCCAGAAACAAGAGCGGAGAACTCATTCTTATTACCGGCGGACCAACCTGTGAAGATATTGATCCCGTACGTTTTATCACCAACCATTCCAGCGGCAAAATGGGTATTGAGAGTGCAATAGCAGCAAATGAACTGCAGCTCTCCCCAATACTCATACTCGGCCCCACTCATCTCTTACCGCCGGATAATATCCCACTAATTAGAATCCGTAATGCTGAAGAGCTCTTTTACGCTGTAACCGCTCTATTCGATCAATGTTCATATCTTATTATGAGTGCTGCCGTTGCAGATTTTACTCCAATATCTCCAAGCTTTACCAAACTGAAAAAATCAGACATCGAAGATACTAATCATGAATTTAGCATAAAGTTAAAACGAACCAAAGATATTCTACTTGAACTCAAAGACAGACCCACTCGTTCTGCCAAGAAAATTGCCGGATTCTCTTTGAATATCTCTATCAACACTGAGGACGGACTCGAAAAACTCAAAACCAAGAATCTCGATTTAATAGTTATAAATTCTACAGCAGCATTTGAAAAAAAATATTCTACTATTAAAATCATAACAAAAGATAGTAAAATTATAGAATTAACAGATAATAATAAACGTGATACGGCAAAAATTATCATACAGGAACTACTACGACTCAACTCACTATAATGACTGCATTGAAGGTATTATATGAAAGATCAAGAAATCAAAGCCACATTTTTACAATTCGCTTCCGGTTTAGCCGCTCAGACGCTGATGCACCTCGGAATGCTTGAAAACCCTATGACCAATACTACCGACATTGATCTGCCAAATGCCAAGTACTCTGTCGATCTTCTTATACTACTCAAAGAGAAGACCAAGGGCAATCTTACAGTTGAAGAATCAACCTACCTCAATGCCGCTATTGATGACCTTAAAATACGTTATGCCCAGGTTGCAGAGAGATCTGAAGCCGAAGATAAATAGGATATAAATATGAAGAATCTAATATTTGATCTAGATGGCACGCTCGGCGATACCTTACCACTATGCCTCAAAGCTTTCCAACTCAGCATTGAGCCTTATCTCAACCAGAAACTCCCCGCTGCTGAGATTACCAAATATTTTGGCATCTCTGAAGAAGGTATTATCAATACCCTTTTACCAGAGCATGCTGAAGAAGGCATACAATCTTTTATTACCTGTTATACAGACCTACTGGAGCAGAAGACAACCATTTTCCCCGGTGTCCCTGAGTTACTTGCTACTCTAGAAGATAACGGTCACTTCATTACCATGGTAACCGGTAAAAGCATGATTACCGCTGAAATTACACTTGAAAAATACGGCATCAAACAATATTTTAAAGATATCTATCCCGGTTCACCCACCGGAGAAATAAAGGATAATTGCATCAACAAATTAATACATAAACATAATCTCAAGCGCTCAGAGACAGTATATATTGGTGATGCTGTAAGCGATATAATTGCTTCAAAAAATTGTGGTATAGCCGTTATAGGCGCAGCATGGGCCAGCACTGCAGATATTTTAGCCCTTGAAGCAGCCAATCCTAATTATATCTTTACCTCATTTACAGATTTTGCAGATTTTCTCTATGATCAAGCCCCGTTACTAATCAATACTTAATAATTTCGACTTTTCCACTAATACCGGAAAGTCACTGATATCAGTAATGTCATACTCCTGATATTGCCGATAAGCCTGTGTATCGTTATCACCAATACACAGGAATTTATACTATGTCAAAGACCATTCAACCACGCTTAGGAACAGTTATTACTATGATAGTGGCTGTACTGTTTTTATTCTTACTATTCTCCCAGGCTGGAAAATACCATCAAGCAGGTTTTATCGTGGAAAAAGCAGAAGAGCGGATAGCCCTCAATCAGGAGCGTAAAAAAGCCTTACTCTATATTGGAGTCAACGATGAGGTCGCCCTCAAGCTTGAACCAGTAAGGCTTCCTCAGACCACCAAAAAAAATACCATGAAGCCAACTCTCGCTAATAATATGAATAAAACAGATGACCCTAATATTCCGGCAGCTATGGCAATTGCTCAAACCAGAACTACGGTAGATACTTCTGTTAAATCACAAAATATCAAGATTAAGCGCTATACTGTAAGACAAGGTGACACGTTATTCGGTATTGCCCAAAAAGTATATGGAGACGGAAACAAATGGAGAATCATTCTTCAGAATAATAAAACACTGGTGAAACCAAGCCAGCTACGAAGCGGGATGAAACTTACCATCCCTGAACCAACCGAGAATAACGCGGTTTATCTAAGATGGATAAAGACAAACAAGCAACAAAGTTAATTTATAGCCATAATTATATTTGTTATTATTTAAGAGACCTTGACTCAAGGTCTCTCTTTCTTTGTCTACGCTTTATCTTTTACCTTGACAGATTAGTATTATCATTTTAGACTGATAGTTGGTTATCCAACTTTTTATAAGGAGATAGAATTATGCGAAAATTTATGTTAATAGCTATCATTCTGATCGCAGCAATTATTATCATTCTTAATTTCTTTCCTCAGCAGAATAACTCTAACTTGACTGTAGAGCCAGGTATTCTCAAAGTTGGAATGGATTTAAAATATCCTCCGTTTGAAACCTTTGATCAAGAGAGTAACCCAAGTGGTATCAGTGTCGATGTTGCCCAGGGATTAGCTAATTATCTCGGACTAAAACTGGAAATTATCAATATGGATTTTTCTACTCTTATTCCGGCTCTAGAGACCAGAAGTATAGATATAGCCATAGCTTCAATGAGTTATACCGAGGAAAGAGATAAAAAAGTTGATTTTTCTAGACCTTATTTTTACTTTAAAATGATCGGTTTGATGAATAAAGATTATGCCCGAAAGAACAATATTACTCCTCAGACAACCAGTGATGATCTCTGGAAACTCAAAAACACTCGTTTTAGCGGTATGATTGGTCAAACTTCATCCATCATTCCTCAGACACACGGATTTGAGGTTAAATTGTATAATGATAAAGGCAGTGCGGTAATGGATATTTCACAGAATAAAGCTGATATGCTTATATTCGGTTCTGATGTTGTTGTGCATGCCAATAGAAACTACCCTGAAACTACGGAAATTTTCTGGAATCCAATAGAGGTCTCGCCAATCTGTATGGCAGTGCGTGAAGGTAATACAAAACTAATTACCAAGGCCAATGAATTTATTGAATCAATGTCCAAAAAAGACGGATTATACTCAAAGCTTGCAACCAAGTATAACCCAATCATCCAAAATTTTTATCAAAATAATAACCTGGGATTGGATTTTTATATTGATGCAAAATAATACGCAAAGATCTTATCCCCGGGAGATGTTTTCATTTCTTCTGGCTTGTTTATTCTTTATCTGCCTGATAATATATGTAATTATTAGAGTTCCCGCAGAGAATTTTAATATTTCTCGAGTATTTCAATATAAAAATCTCTTATGGCTTGGAATAATCAATACCATTATAATCAGTTTATATTCATTAGTCTTTGGGTTAATTCTCGGTTTTATACTATATATAACCAGAGAGAGTAAGATATATTTTCTCAAGAGTCTTGCTAATATCTTTATCGAATTGATGATGGGTACACCCCTGGTTGTTCTAATTGTAATCACAACCTTCTTTTTAGGTAAGGCATTTAGTATTAACAATAATTATTCTCTGGGAGTAATCGCTCTAACTTGCTATATCGGGCCGTATATGGCCAATATGCTTAAAAGCGTTATCGATAGTATTGATAAACAACAGTATATTATCATGAATTTGTATGGTTTTACTTCTTATCAACGTTACCGCTATATTATTCTACCACAGGTTATCCGTTTACTTATGCCACCACTCATGAACAATTTTTCATATACCATCAAAGGCAGTTCACTACTCTCCCTCACTGCCGTACCAGAAATTTACTATTATGTCAAGAATATCCAATCCGATACCTTTGCCTATACCGAAGGTTATCTCGTCCTTTGGGGCGCATATTTATTATTAACTTTACCACTTACTATCTTGACCAAGTATATCGAAAAAAGGTATGCTCTATGATCTTGCAAATTAATGACCTGAATATGTATTATAATCAGTTACAAGTATTGAAAAATCTCAATCTTGAACTTAATAATTGTAATTCTATAGCTATAATTGGCGCCAGCGGTTGCGGTAAATCAACCTTATTACGCCTTTTAGCTGGAATTGAATATCCTGCTTCCGGCAGTATCTCAATAAACAATCTCGAGATAAATCAGAGTACCTTGCGCCAATATCAACAACATATTGGCTTTGTCTTTCAAGATCATAATCTATTTCCGCATCTGTCACTGAAAGAAAATATAACCCTTATTCTTGAAAAATGCCGCAATAAAACTCCAGAATTCGCCGGTCAACGTGCCAATGATCTTCTCAAATCACTACAACTTACAGAGCAAGCCGATAAATTACCCCGGCATGTATCCGGGGGACAATCGCAACGTGCTTCAATCGCTCGTGCGCTCTCCACCGATCCTGATATACTGCTCCTCGATGAACCAACCGCCTCACTCGATCCAATACTGACTCATGAGGTACTCAAATCAATTGAAACTTTAAAAAATAGCGGCAAGGACTTTATATTTGTAACTCATGAAATCGCTTTTGTCCAGCATTTTGCAGATTACTATATTTTTCTTGATCAAGGTGAAATTATCGAACATAACCCGATCGACGCATTGATCAATCCAACAACACCTGAACTTACAAACTTTATGCAACGTGTAAGTTATTAACCAATGGAATAACCCGTATGAGACTACCATCAAAAATTAGTGGTATACGCCATAAAATCAATAGTTACTTACAAGAACGCCTAGATCGACTCGGTTGTAAAGGGCTGGTAACTTCACACGGAGAGATCCTCTTCAGACTATTCAATTATGGTCCGCTTACTATGAGTCAGATGGCCAAAGCAATTAAACGCGATCCTTCAACCGTAACCACCCTGGTAAACAAACTCCGCAATAACGGATTTATTGAGTTGATAGAGAATAAACAGGATATGCGCTCCAAACTTATAACTCTCACGAATAAAGGTGAAGCCTTTGAAAAAGAATTCACCAAAATTTCACATGATCTCAATATCTGTTTATTGAATAATTTTACTAAAGATGAAAAGAAACAACTAATGTCTTTACTCGATAAAATCGAGAATAATCTGAATATAAAACTTGGTTAATTCAGCTTTAAACAAGTTGAAGGCTGTATTATCGGTATTACTTAAGTACAAATATCATCAACATAGTTTTTTTATCTACTATATAACCTCAATTTTTCAACTGATATCGGATAGTTATTCTTTTCATTCAATCAATTTAGAAATCTCGACGATATATGGATGAAATCTATAATTATAAGCATTACCTGAATAATCAATTCAAGAAAGTAAAGAGGTTGTTTTATGAGTGAAATGGATCAAGAAGATATCGACAAACTTCTTGCTGATGCTCTAGGAAGTGATGACGATAATGATGGCAGTCCAATGGGACAGAATGATATCGATGCTCTACTTACAGAAGCCTCAAATACTGTCGATGATACACCTATGGGACAGGATGATATCGACGCTTTACTTGCCCAGAATAATTCTGAAGATGATACTATTCTTCCAGATGATACCCCGATGGGGCAAGATGACATTGATGCCTTACTCGCTCAGAATAATGCTGATGCTGATACCCCGATGGGGCAAGACGATATTGATGCCTTACTCGCTCAGAACAATGCAGCTGATGATACCCCGATGGGGCAAGACGATATTGATGCCTTACTCGCTCAGAATAATGCAGCTGATGATGGCTCAATGGGACAAGACGATATTGATGCCTTACTCGCTCAGAACAATGCAGCTGATGATGGCTCAATGGGACAAGACGATATTGATGCTTTACTCTCCAACGCTATAGAAGATAATGATTCTGATTCCTTACTTGATCAAAACAGTGTTGATGATATGCTTAGTACCGCCAATAATAATGTCATGGATCAAAGTGATATTGATACACTCTTAAATAATGATGATGAATTGAATGATATTGAAGCTCAAGATTCAGATGATAGTTATGATATTGCCGAAGATCTTGGAGCAATGGAGCAGGATGATATTGATGCCTTACTCGCTGGAGCTCTGGATAATAATACAAAAGCAGCTTTGAATAGTAGCGATACAGCATCAACTACTAAAGATCTGGCGAAAGATGATAGCTTTGAAGAAGAGGAACTAGATATTGATAGTTTTAATCTTGATTCTGATGATATTACAGATTTTCAAGATGAATCACTTGAAGAAGAACCTACAGATTCTATCAATAACTATAATCCGGAGAGTATTCAAGAAGCTATTGCTTCGCCTGAAGCTACAGCTCCAAGTTATACTCCTCCCCCTATTCCTAAAATCAGTGCGATAAATCCTACACCTGCTCCTCAACTCTCAGAAGAACAGATGCGTAATATCCAGGAGAGCCTTTCTCTTTCAGGTTCATCTGGAGAAGTTGAAAATCTTGCTGGACAGATGTCAGGATTACTTGGACAACTCTCAGAGAGAGCTCGCCGTTTTCAGGCTGCATGGATTACTACAGATCAAGAGAGTAGAGAATTACGCCATGCTCTCACCCTCAATCAACAAAAAGTTCATGTTCTAATAGGTGAAAAAGAAAGTCTACAGGGCGAAATAAGTACTCTAAGAAAGCAGTATAGCCAGGTAGAAGGCGAAAAACTTGCCGGTTCAGAAGCCCATAGAACCGAGATTGCTTCACTTGAATTACAACTTCGTGAACAAGAATCTAGAAATAACATGATTATGAGTGAGGTCAGCTCACTCAAAGAAGAATTAGAAAGAGCCCGTAACGAAACGACCGGCTCTGATCTGGAATCACGCCGTTCACGTTTTGAACTTGAAAGAGTAAACAGTGAATTATCTTCTGAACGCCAAGAGAGGCAGCGTCTAGCACGCGCTCTAGAGAATCGTGAAAAAGAACTACAAGCTATGCAAGCGCAATCTGCTGGCCACGCTTCAACTCTCTTCTTGGATGAATTACACCGTCTAGTACGCAGGCTGGAGAGTGAACTCGATATTCGTACCAGCTCCGCAAATGAAGCTTTATCAGTAATTGATCGTATTGAATTCCATCCAGAACAACAGATGTATGCAACTACCTTGAGAACTGCAATTGCCGCCGCCGCAGGTCTTACCCCAGATGAAAATGATGCTTTAAAAATTCTTGATAAACAGAGTCAAATAGGACAAAAGAGCTTAGAACCTGCTCCACCCCCCGGAGCCGATAGTTTCAATTCTGCTCTTGAACGCTATGATTTTGCCAAGGCTTCAGCAATTGCCAGTGCTTCCATGCGTTCCGGTGAAAAAAATCCTTTGGATTTTGTAAAAGAGATTCATCATGCAGCTGTTTTAAAACGTCCTGAAATCTCTCGATACCTTGATGATCTAGCTGCAATGCTTAGAGGTATCAAAAATTTACAGGAAGCCAGTGATCGAGCCAGAGGTAAAGAAGGCGATACTACTGAAATTATATACGTATTAATCTTCGATTTACTTCATACCTTCGTTCGAATGAAATTAATCAGCCGTGCCAATACTTCCATCTGGGATTTATTCCTAGAACTTCGTGGTCGCTTCAGTTTCTTAACTAGTGATAGACAATGGAAAGAATATCGGGATCGTTTACTATCCGGTTCTAAAATTAATGCATAAAAAGGAGTTAATTACATGCAAAAATATATTACAGCACTATTCATATTTCTTCTAGTTCTTCTTACTCATTACTCTGCTTCAGCAGGGGAAGTAGAATTATTTATCCCAAATGATCAAGTAGAAGAATTACTTTTACAAGAAAAAACAGCTGAACAAATCGAATATCAGAAACGCTTTAATTCTTTTAAAAATAGTGTCACACTTCCCCCAATTCATGAAAATAAATTTAATAATGAAGCTACTACTAAATCATCTGTAAATTCTGACGATATTGTCATTGCTGAAACTAACCAGGAACTCAAACCTTTTGAATTTATTAATAATAACTCTAATTCAACAGTTGACCAAAAAACTATCATTACCGATACTGCATATATACATGAAAATACTCTGACTAAAACTATTTCCTCTAATACTATCGCTCAGAAGAAACAGGATATTACTATTCATGAAAATTCTATTGAATTTTCAAACTTTATTGTTCATGAAAATATGGTAAAACTCAAGATTACTCCGTCCATCGCCGAGAAAATCCCGAACAAAGATACTGTTTGGACTTCAGCTGCTGCTCAAGCCACCTTGCTCTTCCCTAATTCATCTGCCAGAGAACGAGATCAAGCAATTAAACAACTTATTACTGGCGGTGATTGGCTGAATGTAGCGAAGAAATTACTGCAATCAACTGATAATAAAGTTAGAATCAATGGAATTAACATTATAAAAGCTGCTGTAGAGACTCCCAAATACTCTGATAACGCTTTAATAATCCAGATCAAAGACTTATCCCCACTACTTATTTCAGTACTCAATGACTCTGATAGTAGAGTCAGATTTATTGCTGCTTTGGTTCTGAGTAAATTAACCGGGAATAATTTTAATTATAATTTCAATGCTGATCCAGATACACGTATAACTGCAATTTCTACCTGGAATAATTATATTAAATCAACCTATGGTTCGTGAATATTTCTACTATAGAATAGTAATTATATAACATATTAAATCATTGAGCATACCAGAAATTCTGGTATGCTCAATGATTCACAACAATAATATATCAAACCTCAAGCAATATCCTGAAGCTTCATATTCCGTAAAGCCTCTATCTCCATACGTAACTTTATAGCACAAACAGGGCAATATCCATGTGAAACCTCAAGTGTTTCATCATATTCCTCGTCTTTCCAGCCTGACTCGGTCTTAAGCCTGTTACATACACAACATACAGTTACCATAGTATCCTCCTTGATACAATACACACTCCAACCAGAACACCCTTGTTGCTGTATTTAATATCGGACACTACTTATATTAGCTTTATCAATATATTATTTTAAAAAATAAAATGTAGATAATTTCCCAACTTAATAAACACTATCCCATAAACCGAATATTTCTAAACCATAATATAAGACCAATTATTAAAACCGCAATATTCGGTACCCAGAGTGCATACCAAGGCAACCCTCCATCCCTTACCGCTCCGTATAAAGCGGTAATAATCATATAAAAGGCAAAAGCAAACCCACCTCCAATAATATAACCAAGCATGGTATTTTTTTTCTTTCCCATCAAGCCAAAAGGAATACCTAGTATTGCAAAAGAGATACAAGCAAAAGACATTACTAATTTAGAGTTTATCTCTGCCAAACACTGCCGCAAAAAGGCACTGGTCTTATTATTAGCATTTTGTAAACTTATAAATTCTTGTATCAAAGTTTTGAGTTTATCTGGAATAACATAGTTATTGGCATTTATAATATTATATGCACTCTTAAGATTAATAATCAACATATTAATATCATTAGTTGTATAATCATTATATAGTGCTTTGATAACTGTTATTAGATCCTGATTTTTCAGTGCTGCTGCATTTTGTTTTATACTATTGATTAATTTCGGAGTAATTTCTTTAACAATCTGATTCATCCTAGCAATCTGCGGATAATATACCTTTTTTATTTTATCCATTTCAAGTTTTAATTTATCAATGCCCATATATTGAGTCCTAGATTTATCGATGGTAAAGCTAATCCCAGATTTAGGAATCACCAATTTCTTACTCCCATGTGGAAAATCTATAATTTGTAAAGTATCATTTGCAAAGATAAACTCTGCAGCGTCATCAAATTCTCCTTCAATATACATTGAGCCTTCATCATCTTCTTTTACAGTTATTTTATGATTTTTAGCTAAAATTCTTGTTTCTGGATACGGATAATTCTCATCCCATTGCTTAGATTTCTCCGCATTTTTTGCTTGTTTAAAAATAGTGAAATCAATACCAACTCTATTCTTTTGACCGATATCAGGTAATCTACAAATCGCCAACGAATCACTACTAGATATAGGAAAAGCAAAACTCCCCGGTTTGGTTAAACGCTTGCTAATTATCTTGGTCTTATCAGCCAAAAGTGCTTTTTCAATACCACCTACAGATGAAGTCAATACATCCGCATTGAGATATACAGTCACAATTGAACAAAGAAAAGCAAGTATTAATGCTGGTATTGCTAACCAAACAGGATGAATCCCACTCGCCTGCGATCCAACAAATTCATTATTTGCTGAAAATCTTCCATAACAAATCAATATAGCAGTAATTACCGCCAACGGTAGCGCCAAAGGACTTATTAACGGAAACATACTTGGAAGTAAGCCTAGTACTGTCAATAAAGTTGCACCTTCACGAATTGCTTGCGCGGCAGTCACTCCTAGCAAAGCAAATGAATAAACTAATATAGACATGCCAAATGTTTTGAGCAGTTCTTTAAAAATATATAATGGTAAAGTTACCAACATTAATTATTTCTCCATATGTACTTCATCTAGTTGTTCATCCTCAACCAGAAATTTTCTTGCCAAAAACTTAGTAATAATATACGAAAGTACACAAGCAAGATAAACATCGCCAAGTAAATGAGCCTGGTGCGCCATTCTACTAACTGCGCAACCAACCCCAATAAAGATCCAAACCAATCTAGCCTGTGGAAACATTATGCATAAGGCCCAAGCTGCCCCAAAAGCAACCATCGCATGACTACTTGGAGTTCCCAAATCATTACTCTTCCACCAAGAACCCACCCAATCTCGAAAATTTCCACCTGTAAAAAATAATGGTTCAGGTCGTTCTCGCCGAATAATTATCTTTAGAATTTCCGCTATTAAACCGGATAATAATGCAGAAGAAAGCAAAAACAATCCACGTCGTAAAAATTTATACCCATGTTTAATTTTTTTAGGAAAATCTATCAAAACCAATGCTACAGCAATTATTATCCAGGTAAAATAATAACCTGCTTCTTTCATCACACGCAAAATTTGATCTATTCCACGAATATGTTGTAATTTTGCCAAATTATAAAAAAATGGCACCTCTAACCAAAAACAAATTAGTAATCCTAATTCAAATAAGACAACATAATAAACCCATCTCAACCATATAGGCATGGTATTAAATTTATTCTTTATCTCTTGAAAATTCATATTATGTTCAAAACCTTTGATTACTATTAAAATAATTTTATATTGTTTACATATTTTACAGATTCTTACTCAATATCAAAGCAAGATATCAAAAAAGCCGGGCAAATTGCCCGGCAATATTCAAAATAATTCTATTAAATTTAACATAAACTTACTGATTCAAGAATATCTGGAATCCTGCATATGATTCCATGCCATGCTCGCCAATATCCAGACCCTGCAATTCCTCTTCCTGATGTACTCTCAAACCTAGAATTACTTTGATCAAATACAAAATAATAAATGCAGAAACAAAGCAAGTTACGCCACAAGCAATTACCCCGTATAACTGCGACATAAAGCTATAATGTAATAGTTCTCCACCTTTTGAGGTATAGGCAATAACCTCACCTGCAGCATCAAGTTTATACTTTCCCCAAATACCAACAGCCAGAGTACCCCAGATTCCATTAGCTAGGTGTACTGAAGTTGCACCAACCGGATCATCTAATTTTACAAATTCATCAAAGAAGTATACTGAAAATACTACCAGACAGCCACCAATAAAGCCAATATATACACTTTCAAGCGGAGAAACACAATCCGCGCCGGCAGTTATGGCAACAAGTCCAGCAAGTGAACCATTGAGTA
Source organism: Planctomycetota bacterium (assembly GCA_963556115.3). Taxonomy (GTDB): domain Bacteria; phylum Planctomycetota; class SZUA-567; order SZUA-567; family SZUA-567. The sequence goes on from CAUVYI020000014.1 coordinate 280,745, forward strand.
CCATAGATAAATCAGGTTTCTTTTGAATCCACCAACTTATTATCATCGCTCCAACAATTCCAGCTGCAGAACCTAAAGTTGTAGTTACAAAGACATGGGAAACCAAATTCGGATCCGCAGAAAGAACAGATCCTCCATTAAAGCCATACCAACCAAACCAGAGTAAGAAAACACCTATTGCCGCTAACGGAAGACTATGACCCGGGATACCTCTAGCTCTACCATCAGGTCCATACTTTCCTAAACGCGCTCCTAAGAGAATAATAGCGGCCAAAGCTGCCCAACCACCTACACTATGTACAAAGGTTGATCCGGCAAAATCATGAAAACTAACGTCAAGGGCACTAGTAAGCCAACCGCCTCCCCAACCCCAGGATCCTACAATTGGATAAATAAGGATGACATAAATGACAGAAAAAATCAAAAACGGAATAAGCTTAACACGTTCCGCAACTGCTCCAGAAACGATAGTCGCTGCGGTTGCCGCAAACATTCCTTGAAATATATAATCTGAATAATATGTATAGTTACCATAAGCCATGCTTTGTCCGTCAACACCCGGATTAAGACCAAAATTAAAAGCCCCAATAACTCCATTCCATAACCAACTATCGCCAGGATACATCAGATTAAAACCAAGTATTGCATAAGTTATGATTCCAATAGCAACAATAGCTGTATTTTTAAAGAGAATATTAACTGTATTTTTTGCTCTGGTCAAGCCTGACTCTAAAGTTGCAAAACCAAGATGCATCATAAATACTAAAAATGTAGCTATCAACATCCACAGATTATTAATTGTAAACATACTATCATATTCATATGGAGTTCCCGCAGAGGTTCCGATTACTTCCTCAGCAGCATGTGTTGATAGTGATAATATTACAATTAATAAAGCTCCCCAACTCACAAGCCTACAAAATTTCATTATTATTTCTCTCCTATATGTATAAAAACGAATATTATTCATTTTTATGCAAAATTTATACCATTTTATTATAAAATCTATAATTAATTATAGTATAAGGAGTTATAATAATACTAATATTATATATTATGGATATTTCATACTTAATTGTATAACTAAAGGCTTATGTTACATTTTTGTTATTTATGCCAAACATAATATGCAACTACCATTGCTAAAGCAGTCATTAAAACTATTATTGCCACAAAGTCTATTAATTTCCACCAGTTTTTCTCAAAATCTATTATTGAATCTAAATACTTATATACTAATCGTCCCCATTTTAAAGTTATTTTTTTAATCTTTTTAAGTTTACCGATAAATCCAGAATAATCAGTAGTATCTTCTTCTTCTTCATTCTGTATCAAACCATGATTACCAAATTCATCAAGGCCTAATTCTGCATCTTCCATCAGCATATCTGCGGTTGAAAAACTAATATCTTCTTCTTCTTCCCAATCCGCTTCATCAGTATCATTATACTCAACCAGCTTATTCTCTGTTTGATTATTTACTTCAATCTGTTCATCCTGCACTTGAACTACTGGGCCCAAACCCCAAGTATCGTCCTCTCCTTCACCATCCCAGTCATCAAGGTTTTTAATCCCTACAGTTGTATTAAGCTCCTTGTTATTTGACTTTTTGTTTGTTTTAGATTTTTGCAAATTTGCTTTTTTAGATTTAATAATACTATCGACTATTTTCGTAAAATATTGCGGTATTTGATTAATATAACCAATTATTACTGGTTTAAAACCGACTTCCTTTATTTCTGCTTTCACACCACCTAATTTATATATAATATCATTGATAATTTGAACACATTTGATACCATATGCTTTTAATTTACTCCATATTGATTGTTGTTTAATTTGAAAATTCAAATCATCTTGTAATTGATTATCAATTATATCTTCTACAATTTGATCAGCAAATTCAGATTCAAAAGAATCATCCTTATCCTCATCAAATTCTGCAAAATCAATATCCTCAGTAAAATCAAAGTCATAATCTTCTTCTTGATCTTCCTCCTCATTACCTAAATCAAGAGAGAATCCTTCATCATTGATTTCGTTACTCTCTCTTTCTTCTTCAAGAAAGTCCACATCAGAGAAATCAAATTCATCATTATTTTTATTCTCCTCCTCAACAATTTCATCAATACCTGCGTAATCCGTAATATAATCATCTTTATTTATATTTGCTTCATCATCTAAATTTAAATCAAAATCCTGCTCTTCTTCAAAATCCTGCTCCTCATCTTCTTCTTCCAAGTCAACAGAAAATGATTCAAATTTAAATTCCTCATCTTCCACATTATCAGAATTGTCCCCATCTGATGCAAAATCTTCCATTAATGCATGAGTATCAATATCATCAGTTAATGTCTGATGAATCTCGTCTAAATAATTGTTATTCGTACTGTATTTATCACTATTATTAAATTCAATCTCATCTTCGAATAACTCTTCAGTATCTACTTTAAGCTCTTCAAAATCAAACTTAATATCATTATCATTTATAACATTAGATTCATCTTCATGATTATCTGCTTCATTAATATAAGTATCAAATTCTTTTAAATCTACTGAAAAAACATCTTCTGTATTAATATTAGTTATATCAGATATATCCAATTCTTCATCAAAATCATCGTTATTTAAGTCTATAGGCTTTGTTTGAATATTAAACTCACTTATCGTAGCCGATTCAATATTTAATTCTTCATCTATGTTTGTTGATTCTAATATTTCGTGTTTAACTTTTGGATTATTCAGTTCATAATTATCTTCTGCTGTTTCTTCAAATATATCACTAGCTAATTCTGAATTTTCTTCTATATTATCATCTAAATCAATATTTGTATATTTCTGTCCTAATAAAGCTTTGCTTGCTTCTTCGCGTAATCTTTTCTTCTCCGCAAATTCTTCAAAACCCTCTATTGGTACTGTATAATCTTGAGCTAAGACTTGAGCCAGTATATCTTCTGCATCTTCCTCATTAATTTCTGCTATTTTAACACTATCGGAATTACTAGCTAAATTTTCATTTTGAATTACTTGAGGGATATTTCTTAAATATTGATTATTATCTTCAATATTTGTCTCGGTTTGAGTATCAACATCAAATTTATGTCTATCGTATTTTACTTGTTCAAATACTTCTTCAATATTAGTTTTCGTAAGATTATCTTTTGTTTCAAAATTTGCTTCTTCATTTATATCATCAAAATTGTTTGTAAAATCCGTTAATATAATTTCTTCATTATTATCTACATTACTATTTATATTTTGTATTGTTGTACCAGTATTTAACTCTAAGTCTTGATAATTGCCCATGGTATCATCAAGCAATAATACAACATCTTCCTCTTCAGAATTATCATTCATTCCAATTAGATTATAATCAATATATTCAATATTATCTGTTTCATTTATTGCTTCTTCTATATTAATCAAATTTTGATTATTCGTCTCATTGATACTATCAATTACCGACGTCTGATTATTATCATTTATTGAACTTAAATCATCCATCTTCTCATTTAATTCAACATTCAATTCATCATTTTGCTTATTATCAAACTTACCAACTCGTTTTTCACCTGGTTCTTTTTCAAATTCTTCATCAGGTTCAAAAGCAAATTCAAAATTTTCAGGTTTGGTTATTTGAGAAATTGGATTGTAATTATTATGTGCAGAATTTTCCTGATTATCATCTTTTTGATTATCAGTCAAATTAAAACTAGAAAATTGTAATCCATCTTTATCCGGTAACATTTTATATATTCTATTTTAACTATTATTATTAATTGTATTTTTCAGATATTGAATATCAAGAAAATTGATTGCGTATATAAAAAGTAATACTTATAAACTAAGACAATAATATTAAATATTATTATAAATAATTAAGGCTTCCACAACAGGAAGCCTTGTTAATTCTTAAAAAATGAATAACCGCAGGGAACATCAGGGAGTATTGTATCTCTATCTTTAATATCTTTTTCATCTATAGGAAATAAACTACAATTTGAGGGTTTTCTGTTATGTATCTTACATTGGTAATTACCATGACTATCTTGAGTAAGCATTATACAATTAATCAATAATTTACAGCAAACACCACAACGTACACATTCACCCTGTCTTTTTTGAGTTTGTTGTTCCACATATTGTTTTCGAAAATGCGCTAATATAAACCTTCGTATTTTGCCTTTTCCTTGTATTATTTTAGCGCTAATTAATTTACGCATTAATAATACCTTGTTTATGAATTAAATTTTGGCAATAAATATTCTACTGTGCTTTTCATTGTAGCAAGTTCTGAATAATCAACTTCTGGAACTTCAATCTTATATTGTTTTCTTAATTCCATTACTATATCAAGAAAATCCATTGAATCTAAACCCAATTGATCACGTAATGGTTCTTTATCATTAATATTGGAATAATCTTCATCTGGAGCTATTTCCTGAATAATATCTATAACTATCTTTCGTACTTCTTCATGTGTCATTATCTCTCCTTATTTTATGAATTTTTAAATTTTTTTACAATTAATACTGCATTGATTCCTAACATACCAAATGAATTATTTAATATATAATTTATTTCATTCTTAACACAAGGAGTATCAATAACAATTTTACCATTTAAATCACAATCAGGATCTAGTTGCTGAATATTAATTGTTGGATGTATTTTATTATCTATAAAAGCCGGAATATTTCCAGCTAATTCTAAAGCCCCTGCAGCTCCCATGGCATGACCCCAAAAGCTCTTGGAGTTATTAACAAACGCTTCAGGTGTTTCACCAAAAACCTCTCGAATCGCAGCAATTTCTCTACTATCTCCTTCAGGAGTACTTGTTGCATGAGTACTGATAATATCTATTTCATCAGGGCAAATTGCAGCATGACGTAAAGCTTTACGCATACATTCTGCCTGCCTTTGTGAATTTGGTAAAACAAAATCTGTAGCATCTGTATTTATTGCCCATCCTGCAAGTTCACAGATAATATTTGCGCCTCGATTTACAGCATCTTCGAGTCTTTCTAATATATATATTGCCCCGCCTTCTGCAACTACGATACCATTTCGATGTTTACAAAATGGCTTACTTGCTTTATTAGGATCTGAACATTGTGCTAATGCATTCTGACTTTTAAAACCTGCAAAAATTCCAAATGATTCTGTACTTTCAGAAACACCACCACAAATAGCCATATCACATTCATTTAAAATTAATTGTTGCGCGCCATGAATTAAACCATAATTCCCTGCTGCACACGCAGCTCCAAGGGTACAATGTGGTCCTGTAATACCCAAATTTAAGCAAACTTCTCCTGCCGGATTATTCGCTACTGTTCTTGGATTATGATGATGTGTCCAATATTTAACATTATAATCAAATTCTTTGATATTAGCTATTTCATTCTCTGTTTCAACAGTTCCGTGTTCCGTTATACCAATATATACTCCTATATTTTCTTTTTTAATCTGCTCAAAATTAATATTAGAATTAATTAACGCTTCATTTGCACAATAAATACTTATTGCACCAGCACGTGTACCACGTCTGGCTTCACGTTTATTTTGATATTTAACAATATCAAAATTACATTTACCCATTGGTACTTTTCCAATATAACGCATCTCTTTTTCTATAACATTACTCTTACCATTTAGTAAATTATCTCGCATCTCTGCCAAATTATTACCAATAGGTGAAGTAATACCAATACCTGTTACTACTATTCTTGGATGCATCTCTGACTATTCCTTATTATTATCTTCTTCTTCTGCTTCTTCTTCTGCTTGTTCAATCATCTCTTGTAATGCATCATCAGGTATTGTTTGATCTAATTCTGGACCATTATCATCATCATTATTTTTATCTGATTCTGCTACTTTTGCTACAGTAGCAACCTTATCATTATCGCTTAGAGCTATAATTTTTACACCTGATGTCGCTCTACCAATTACCCGGCATCCATTAACTGCTGTACGTATAACCATTCCACCAGAGGTAATTATCATTAATTCATCATCTTCAGTTACCGCCATACATTTTACTACTTTTCCGGTTCGTTCGGTTATTTTCATATTAGTAACGCCTTTTGCTCCACGCTTAGTAAGGCGATAATCTGTAAATGAACTACGTTTTCCTAAACCGTTTTCTGAAATAGTAATCACTGTGGTATCTGCATTTACTAGCATTAAACCTATACATTCATCATTCTCAGCAAGTTTCATACCGGTTACACCTGCAGCTATTCTTCCCATTGGACGAACATCTTTTTCATTAAAATGACATGCCATACCTTCTTTACTTGCAAGCATTAGTTCATTGGTACCATTGGTAATTGAAGCAGCAATTAATTCATCATTTTCTCGAAGATTTACTGCTATTATTCCTGATTTCATTGGGCGTTTATACGCAGACAGAACAGTCTTTTTAATAATTCCTTTTTTAGTAGCTAGTAATAAATAATGTTCATCATCAAATTCTCTAACCGGAATACAGGTTTGTACCGATTCACCCTTATTAAGTTCAAGAACATTTACAATAGCACGTCCTTTAGCTGCTCTTCCCATTTGTGGAATATCATATATCTTCAACCAATATACTTTTCCTATCGATGTAAAGACCAAAATATAATCATGAGTTGAACCTATGAACAAATGCTCTATAAAATCTCCTTCTTTCATATTTCCAGCACCGGTTATACCTTTTCCTCCTCTACCTTGTTTACGATAAGTATCGATCGGCATTCTTTTTATATAACCCTCATGTGAGATAACGACAACCATCTCTTCATCTGCAATCATATCTTCAATACTAATATCTTCAATTGCAGCTACTATTTCAGTTCTACGGTCATCACCATGCTTTGCTATCATTTCCTGACAATCTTCGTCGATAATTTTTAATACCAAATTTTTATCGCTAAGAATAGCTGTATATTCTCGTATTTTTTCCATCAATGCTGCATATTCATCTTCAAGCTCTTTTCTTTGTAATCCGGTTAATCTTCTTAAGCGCATTTCAAGTATATGATGTGCTTGAATATCTGATAAATCGAATTCTTGAATAAGCCCTGCTTTTGCTTCTTCTGTTGTTTCAGAACTACGAATTATCTCAATTACTCGGTCAATATTATCTAAAGCTTTGAGCAATCCAGCTACAATATGTGCTCGTGCTTCAGCTTTATCTAATAAGTATTTTGTTCGTCTACAGATTACGTCTATTCTATGTTCAATATAATATTCCAGCATTTGCTTGAGATTAAGCGTCTCTGGTCTGCCGTTGACTAGAGCAATATTATTGATGGAAAATCCTGAATCCAGGGGGGTCATCTTATATAATTGATTTAAAATTACATTTGCATCTTCTCCCATTTTTAAATCAATTACTAATCTGATACCATCTTTATTGGTATAATCTTCAATAGATGAAATTCCAGATATTTTATTCTCTTTTACTACATTCGCTATTTTTTCAATAATATTAAGCTTATTGACTTGATAAGGTATCTCAGTAACTACAATCGATTGTCTGCCATTTTTTTGTGTTTCAATATGACATTTAGCCCGCATTTGTACTCGGCCTCGACCTGTTTCATAAGCTTTTTTAATTCCATCTCTACCGCAAATTAAGGCTCCTGTAGGAAAATCCGGACCCTTAATATATTTCATTAATTCTTTTGTTGTAGCTTCTGGATTTTTTATTAAAGCAATTATACCATTACATACTTCGGTTAAATTATGTGGAGCCATATTTGTTGCCATACCTACAGCAATACCTGTTGCTCCATTCAATAACAATAAGGGTAATTTAGCCGGCAGGACAGTTGGTTCGGTAGCTGTACCATCAAAATTGTCAACAAAATCAACTGTATCTTTATCCAAATCATCCAGTATTTCATCGCAAACACGTTGCATACGACATTCTGTATATCTATACGCTGCTGCACTATCGCCATCAATAGACCCAAAATTACCATGACCATCAATTAAACGATATCTAACAGAAAAATCTTGAGCAATTCGTACTATTGCATCATATACAGCGGCATCTCCATGTGGATGATAATTACCTAAAACTTGACCAACAACTTTTGCACATTTTACATGTTTATGTCTATATGATAAATGTAAATCATTCATCGCCGTCAATATTCTTCTATGTACAGGTTTCATACCATCACGTACATCGGGTAAAGCACGGGAAACAATTACACTCATTGAGTATGTCAAATAACTATTTTTCAATTCATCTTCAATTGATAAATTTTTAATACCACTAGTTATTTTATCATTTATTTCATCACTCATATTATCTTTCACTTATTTATTATAGTATAATTCTATTTTCATCAGAGCTATTAAATATCGAGTTGAGCATCAAGGGCATATTTTTCGATAAATTTCCGCCGAGGTTCAACAACTTCCCCCATTAATAAAGTAAATAATTGACTTGCCTTTATTGCATCATCAATAGTTACTTTCATTAACATACGTTTTTCCGGATCCATAGTTGTTTCCCAAAGTTGTTCTGGATCCATTTCACCCAACCCTTTATAACGTTGTATCTCTAAACCTTTTTCTCCAAGTGATTTTATTCCTTCAAGTATATCATGCAAAGTTAAGAAAGGTTCTTCCATTTCATTATTAATTAATACAAATTTACCTTTTTCCGTAATATCATCTGGAAGAAGGAAATGATTTGCATTAAAATTATATTTTTCTAATTTATCCAGCGTTTTTTCAAAATCATCAACAAATAAGAATTCTGTTTGTAATAAAGTTTTTTCGGTTATATCCCCAGAAGTTATCGTTACATCTTCTTCAAGTATATTTTCAATTAAGCCATTCTCTTCACTTTGATGTATATAATTATTCAATTCACTATCTGAAACAAAGTACTTTTCTTCATTATTAAGTAATACTTTATACTTAGGAAATCTACCATATTTTTCTCTAAGATTCAAAGCATCATGTAAATTCATCCCTCTTCTATTGAGTATTCTAATTAAATCATCTACTTTTTTAATTACCTTTAAAAGTTCTCTTAATTCTTCATTCTCAATTTTAAAGGTTTTTTCTCCTCTATATTCAAGGCTAGTTCCTTCAATACCAATTTTACTTAAAGTATTATTCATTTCTTCATCAGACAAAACATATTGTACGTTTTTCCCCTTTTTTACCTGATAAAGGGGAGGACACGCAACATATAAATATCCTTCTTCAATTAATTGTGGCATATGTCTAAAGAAAAATGTCAATAATAATGTTCTAATATGACTTCCATCCACATCAGCATCACACATTATAATACATTTATTATAACGTAATTTTTCTATATCAAATTCTTCTGTCCCAATACCTGTTCCTAAAGCAGTGATAATTGCCGACACCTCCGCATGCCCAAGCATCTTATCAATCCTAGCTTTTTCCACATTTAAAATCTTACCTTTTAAAGGTAATATTGCTTGTATCCTACTATCACGACCCATCTTAGCAGATCCACCAGCAGAATCTCCTTCCACTAGATATATCTCTGTAGAACTTCTATCTTTAGAAATACAATCCGCTAATTTTCCTGGCAAACCTCCTCCAGACAATGCATTCTTTCTTCTTGCTTGATCTCTTGCTTTTCGAGCTGCTGTTCTTGCAATTGCTGCATCTACAGCACGTTTAATTATTTTTTTAGCTATTGTTGGATTTTCTTCAAAATATGTTCCTAGTTCTTCATTCATTACTTTTTGAACAAAACCTTCTACTTCACGATTGCCTAATTTATCCTTAGTTTGACCTTCAAATTGTGGATCTGGTACTCTTACTGATATTATTGCCGCTAAACCTTCTCTACTGTCTTCACCACTTATTACAGGATCTTTATCTTTTATAACTTTATTTTTTTTACCCCAGTTATTAATAGTTCGAGTAAGTGCACTTCTAAACCCAGATAAATGTGTTCCTCCTCCTGGATTAGTAATATTATTGGTATAACCAATACATGTTTCTGAATAACCATCATTATATTGAAAAGCTATTTCAATTTCGAAATTACTTTCATCATTACTTTGTCCTTCAATATACACAACATCTTTATGAATAACGGTCTTATTTTCATTTAAGAACTCAACATAACTTCTAAGTCCTCCTTCATATTGATAACTTTCTTTTGTGTTATCTATACGCTTATCTTCTATATCAATATGAATACCTTTATTTAAAAAAGCCAATTCTCTTAATCTTGTTGAAACAATATCAAATTTAAAATTAATCGTTTCTTTAAAAATATCTTCATCTGGAAAGAAAGTTATTTTTGTTCCACGCATTTTTGTATTACCACGTTCTTCTACTTCACAAACTGGATTTCCTTTTTCAAATCTTTGATACCAAATTTTTCCATCTCTATACACTTCAACCTCTAACCATGCTGATAGTGCGTTAACACATGAAACACCTACTCCATGTAATCCACCAGATACTTTATAATTATCATGATCAAACTTTCCTCCTGCATGTAAAACAGTAAGTACAAGAGTAAGTGAGTTCATATTATTCTCTTTATTCCAACCTACAGGAATTCCTCTACCATCATCACATACCGTTATTGATCCATCTACATTAATATGTATATTGATGCCCTTAGCATATCCTGCCATAGCTTCATCAATAGAATTATCTACTACTTCCCAAATTAAATGATGTAAACCTCTTGGACCTGTGTCTCCTATATACATACCTGGTCTTTTACGAACTGCCTCTAATCCTTTTAATGCTTTTATTGAATCAGAACCATATTCTTTACTTGCCATTGGTTTTTCCTTTAATTACTTATAAACTTAATTCCACGTAATATTTTTTTATCTGTTATTATTTCCTTCAAAGAAGAAATCAAGGTTTCTTTATAAAAGACATCTAACTCTGTTCTTAGTACTGGATTTTTAACTTGTATCTCTAAAAAACCATTATGCCATCTTTTAACTCTTGTATTATTATATATTTCTTCTCCTACTGTTTTACGCCAAATTATATTCCAATCATTCTGACTATTTTTTTTCTGTTTAGTTAGTTCTTTTTTTATTGATTTCAAAAAAATTTTTATCTGTTTACTACTATTTATATTTCGTTTTATTTTATCTTTTTCTATTTTATTACTAATAGATTTCTGCCAATTTTGTAATGCTTCCAATAATTCATTATCACTATATTGTTTATTCATATTATTTTGTTGTTATAGGCATTACAATGTGCAAATAATCTCCTTCTTCTATTCTAACAGGAGTATCATTATCTTTAAATATAAGTTTTAGCTCGGAATTGTTAAATGATTTAAGTGCGTCTATCATATAATTATAATTAAAATTAGTCTTTATTTCACCACCTATAATATTTACATCATATTTTTGATTACCAGAACCAATATTACCAGCAGTTGCAGATAAAGATAATTTATTATTCGCTCCATCAAATTTTACAGAGTGTGATTCTTCATTACTCATTTTTCCAACTAATCTCAAACCATTGATTATTTCTTCACGATTAAGTTCCAATTCAATTTTTGAATCTGTTGGTATTACATTATTGTAATTTGGAAATTGTCCTTCTACTAAACGAGTAACAATAACAGCATTTGATGTTTTAGCTATTAATTCATTATTAAATATTTGAATTTTAACAATTTCTTCTCCAGAAGCTATTTTAGCTAGTTCTTTCATTCCTTTAGTAATAATTATATGTTTACCATTATCAATATTAATGTTATTTATTTTTTTATTTACTTTTGATAAACGATGAGTATCACTAGCTACAAAATCAATATTTTCACCTAATATATTTATACATATTCCATTTAGTGCATATCGAGTATCACCTTTTGCTGTCGCAAATTCTGTTTTAATTATTGCATCTGTAAGTGCATCTCCAGGAATTTCAAATAAATTATCTTCTGTTAATTCAGAAATACTAGGAAAATCTTCATCTATGGCTATCGAAAATTTAAATTCTCCTTTTGATGTAGTCATTATAACTAAATCTTCATTTATATTAAAAAATATATTATCTGATTTATCTTCTGAAATAATACCTTGAAGAGTATGAGCAGAAACTAAAATTGTTTGAGGGTCTATAATTTCATCTACTTCAATATTAATCGCAATACCAATTTCTAAATCAATACCTGTTAGTGTAATTATATTATTATCATTACCCTTAATTTGAACATTTTGAAGAATTGGTTTTGTTGTTCTAGTTGGAATAATATTATTGACTATATTTAAAGCATCTGCAAATTTTAATCTTGAACAATGAAATTTCATTATTTATTTCCTAATTAATTATATAGTTAGTATTATAAAGCAAAAATATGTAGTATTTCTGTGTTATAGATGCAAATGTACTATTATAACAGTATTTTTGTAATAATTATATTGTAGCATTACTTATAATTAAATTCAACACTTCTTGTAAACTTCACTTATGTTTTATTAAATTATGTATTATTTTGAATGATTTTATTATTTAAAGTATCAATAATAGTATTAATTATTTGTTTTGTTTTTAAATCATTATTAAATAAAAATTGTATTTTATCATTAGAGTGTTTTACTGTGCTGTGATCTCTATTGCCATAAATTTGGCCAATTTCTTGTAAAGACATGTTTGTTAATTTTTTAGTTATATACATTCCAACTTGTCTTGGAAAAGCGATACGTCTTTGTCTATTATTTGATTTGATTTCATTTTGATTAATATTAAAATATTGACAAACATTAAAGATAATATCTTCTCCAGTAACTGTTTGAGAGTATTTTATATTGTTATTGTCTTTATCATTGATAATATCCTTGATCATATCAATATCAATGGTTTTGTTAAGTAATATTGAGTATGTATATGCCGTGTTGATTAATCCTTCTAATTCTCTAATACTGTTAGTATAATTTTTTGAAATGTATTTAATAACTTCTAGATTAAGCGATATTTTATTTTTAATACAGTGGTTTTCTATAATACCTTCTTTTGTTATATTATCAGGTTTATGAACAATAATTTTTACACCCCACTGTAGTCTACTTTTTAATGATTCTGGAAATTTAACAAGATCATTTATAAGTATATTTGAAGTTAATATAATTTGAGGATTTTGTTTGCAATTATACATAATATCAAATATTGAGTTGAATATATTGATAGCGTGAAGATTGTTTTCAAGTAATTGAATATCATCAAAAATAAATAAAGAACAAGAAGTATGGTATTTTTTCCAAATAGTTAAAGAATGATTGTTATTGGCTTGTTCAATACAATCAATAAAAGTAGTGCCATTATACCATATTATGTTTTGTTTAGGATGTTTTTGAGTATATTCTAAAGCAATGCCATTTAATAAGTGACTTTTACCTAATCCAGCTTGAGCATATATAAAAAATGGAGAATATTTTGATTGTGATTTATTTGAACATATTTCTTTTGCTACAGCCATAGCTAGTCTATTTTCTGAATTTACAATAAAATTACGTAAAGTTTTGTTTTTATCTATAATAGGATAGGAAATATAATTTGCTTGATAAGTTATAATTAGTTTTTTTATTTGCATATGATTTGTTATGATATTATTAATTTGTGCAATTATTTTATTATCTATTAAACTATGAATATTGATTAAATTTGTAAAAATAGTTATTTCATTATTATATATGTTTATAATATTAAAATTTTTAAATAATATAGAATATGAATTAAATCCAATTGTTTGCTCAATTTTTTTATAAATATCTTTCCAAATTAAATCATAATCGTTTAAATTCATAAGAGTTAGCCTTAATAAGAAATATATGAAATCAACTATAATCGTATAGAAAATAATATTGATTGCAACCAAATTATTAAAAGAGTAAAATAATAATTCTAAATTATAATTATAATATAATATTTGATAGTGTTTCATGTGAAACATTAGGATATGAAAAGGAAATATATGATTACAAACTATGGTAAAAGAGAAATTATTAAATATATGATAATGTGTTCATTAACAATTGCTTTTTGTTTATTAATGAATTATGTATTATGGGAAGGTTTTGTATGGCTAATTGTTATTCCGATTATAGAATTTATTTTTGTTATTTATTTTTTCAGAGATCCAGAAAGAAAAATAGTAAATGATAATAATAAATTATTTGCCCCTGCAGATGGAGTAGTAACACATATAGAAGAAGTTGAGGATCCAGGTTTTATTGGAGAAAAAGCTTTAAGAATTAGTATTTTTTTAAGTATTTTAGATGTTCATATTAATAGAGTGGCTTATCCTGGTATAGTAAAATATATAAAATATAAAAAAGGAGAATTTAGAAATGCTATGAGTAATGATTCATTATTTTTGAATGAATATAATGATATTGGAATAGAAACAAGTAATTCTAAAATGAAAAAATACTTACAACGACAAATAGTTGGTTTAATTGCGCGAAGAATAGTCTGTGATGTAAATAAAAATGATAACCTAAAACAAGGTCAACGTTATGGAATGATGAAATTTGGTTCAAGAACAGATTTGTATATTCCCATTAGTTCATGTATAAAAATTCAGACGAATATAGGTCAAAAAGTAATGGCGGGATTAACAGTAATAGCGGAAATATAACATTTATGTTTCATGTGAAACAAATATAATATAAATTTTTGTTTTAGAAACTTAACTTAATGCACAATATTATTAAAATATTTAAGCAGTAAACAATAGTAAATATTTTAAATGTTGTGTTTATAAAAGATATGAAAAAAAATTATATAAAAATTAAGACTATAAAAATTAGTATTTAATTTATATTTAAAAAGATGAAATAATTTTAAAACAGTAATTGAGATATCTATAAATTAATCTTGCAAATTTTAGTCAAGAATTTATTATAGAAATTAAGAAAATTAGGTTTGTGTGAATCTAAGTTTTTATTATGGATAATTATTATGCGAACAATATCAATATTACCAAGTATTCTTACTATTTGTAATTTTTCTTGTGGAGTTCTTAGTATTATTTTATGTATGGAATCACTATTTTTAAAATTTAATAAAACAGGAGATATTTCTGATTTATATTTTAAATATGCATGTATGTTAATATTTGGTGGTATGATTTTTGACATGCTTGATGGGCGAGTTGCGCGAATGACACATAGTGAAAGTAAATTTGGAGCGGAGTTAGATAGTTTAGCGGATGTTTGTACTTTTGGAATAGCACCGGCTATTGTTCTTTCTACTCTATGGATAAGCACAGTAAGAATGGAAAATAAATGGTGGAGCTTGGCGCTTTTAGCGGGGGTGATATACGCAATTTGTGGTGTGTTGAGATTGGCTATATATAATCTTAATGCTTCAACAACTGCGAAAAATTTCTTTTCAGGTTTGCCAAGTCCAGCAGCGGCAGGATCTATAGTTAGTACTATTTTATTTTGTAAATCATATTGTATTGGAATTTGGTCGGATTTCTATAGTAGTTATTTGGCTAATACAATATTAAATTTTTATGGAAAAGATAAAGTAGCTATATATTTAATAAGTATTTATACAATTATAATTGGCTTGTTGATGGTTTCGCCTTTTAGATTTATTCATGCTCCGAATATTTTGCTCGGTAAAACAAATAAATACTGGTTATTGTTGATTATGATATTAGTGATTATAATTTTTTCTGAATATCCAATAATAGTATTATTTGTTGGGTTTAATAGTTTTATGATTTATTGTATTATAGTAAATATTCGCAATAAATTAAAAAATAAAGACAGTGATATAGAAAAAGATATGGTAGATATTTTTAGTTTAGATGGAACAATAGAATCTGAGCATAAAAATGAAATAGATGAAGTCGAATAATCTATAAGATTATATATATAAGAGATAAATAAAATGAGTTATATTAATTGGTTTATTGAAGGCTTAAGATTTAGTTGCCAAGGTTGTGGGAAGTGTTGTACTGGTCCTGGGGGTTATGTTTGGATAAGTAAAGAAGAAGCGATAGTATTTGCTCAAAGAATGAATATTTCATTAAAACTGTTTTTAAAAAAGTTTGTACGAAGTGTTCATGGAAAACTATCATTAATAGATAATTATCGTGGAGATTGTATTTTTATGCAGGAAGATGGTAAATGTAAATACTATTTTGATAGACCAACTCAATGTAGAACATTCCCTTGGTGGCCAGAAATTATTACAACAGAAGAAGTTTGGAATAGTAATCCTTATAATTGCCCAGGTATAGGGATTGGTAGGTTATATTCAGAAGAAGAAATTTTAAAAGTATTACATGAAGAATAGTATATTATTCACTATTACGGGCAAATTTAACATTATTACCGGCAATTATTATTACAACTTCTCCTTTTATTTTTTTATTAATAAATTCATCAGCAATATCATATAACCAGCCTTTATGAATAGATTGAAATTTTTTTGTTAATTCTATGCAAACAGCTATTAATCTATTACCATAAACTTCTTTTGCATCATTTAAAAATTTACTAACTCTATAAGGTGATTCATAAAATACTAAAGTATGCGTAGAATCTATTTCTTTTAAAAAGAAATTTTGACGTTTACCAGATTTAGGAGGGGCAAATCCTAAAAAAGTAAAGCTTGATGTAGGCATTCCTGAACTGAGTAAAAGCAGTTTCGATAGCGCATGGTCCTGGAATAACTTCTACTTTATAATCCATTTCAAGAACTTGTGATACTAACTTATAACCAGGATCACTTATTAATGGACAACCACAATCTGAACAAAGAGCAACATCATTATCGTTTTTAAGTAATTGAATGATTTTATTGCCAGCTTGTAGTTCATTGTGCTCGTGATATGAAAAAAGAAGTGAGGGTAAAGGAATATTGTATTTTGAAAAGATCTTACGAGTTATTCTTGTATCTTCACAAGCAAGATATTGAATATTACGAAATATACGTAAAGCACGTAAAGAAATATCTTCAATATTACCAATTGGGGTTGCAATTAAATATAAAATAGCCATAGTCTTATCTAAAATTTAATTATTTGTTAAGAAATGTACAACAAGTATAATTATTTATATAATATCGACAAGAAAAAACTTGAAAATTATCAAATTTTCATTATATTCTTATTACTATAATATTATATTGTAAAAATTTGAAATATTAAACATTATAGTATGTTTTAGGAATAATTCATGATAAATTTAGATCGAACAAATATATTATTAGATGAGTTTATCTCTAATAATGATGAAATGAATAAATGTATAGAATTAGCAAAAGCAGCAAGTAAAACAACAGCCAGTGTTCTTATTAGTGGAGAAAGTGGCGTTGGTAAAAAATTATTATCACAAGCGATACATTTAGCAAGTGAAAGAAGTCAAAATAGTTTAATTACTATGTCGTGTTCAGCAACTCCTCCAAAAATAATTGAGAGTGAGTTATTTGGTCATGATCAAGGTGCATTTCATGGTGCAGAAAAGACTAGACGTGGAAAATTTGAACAGGCAGATAAAGGAACTTTAATCATTGAAGAAATTGGTGAACTTCCAACAGAAGTACAAGCAAAATTACTTCGTGCTATTGAATATAATGAATTTGAAAGATGTGGAGGTGAAGAAACAATTTCTACAGATATAAGAATTGTTGCTTTGACTTCAAAGAATATCTCAACATTAGTAACCGAGGGAAAATTTAGAGAAGATTTATATTATCGTTTGAATGAAATAGCTATTAATATTCCACCATTACGCCAGCGTCGAGAAGATATTCAATCATTGATTAATTATCATATAGAAGATTGTAATAATAAATTTAATAAGAATATAAAAGATATTAGTCAAATTGCTTTAGATTATCTTATGCGTTATGATTTTCCAGGTAATATTAGAGAATTAAAAAGCCTTATTAAACGTGGTGTAACTGTAGCCAAGACTGAATTACTCTGGTTGGAAGATCTTGGTATGAGAGTAGAAGTACCTACTGAGAGTGAAACAATTGAAAATCCTGAAGAAATGTTGAATTTAGCTGTAATTGAGAAGAGACATATTCAATATGTTTTAAACTATACTAAAGGAAATAAAAAACGAGCTGCAGATTTACTCCAAGTAAGTAGACCAACTCTGGATAGAAAAATCAGTATTTATAATTTAAGATTACCTTAATTCATGTCAAAATATTTAAAATCATTAAAAATAAAAAATTTATGTGTAGAAAATAATATCTGGCAAGCACCACTTGCCGGATATTCTTCTATGCCATTTAGAATTCTTACTTGGCGTTTAGGACGTCCTGGATTATTGGCAACAGAAATGATCAGCGCTAGAGCTGTATTAGAAAAGAATAAAAAACAAGAACAGTATCTGATTAAATCAGAATCTGAAGGTCCTGTAGCTTATCAGTTATGGGGATGTGAAGAAGACGCAGTTGAATATGCTGCCGGCATAGTGGAAGCTAGAGGAGCAGATGTAGTCGATTTAAATTGTGGTTGTCCGGTAAGAAAAGTTCGTGCAGCAGGAGCAGGATCTAAATTAATGGAAGATCCAAAATTAATTGCAAAATTGATAAAAGCTATGAAACGAGGAGTAACAAATATTCCGGTAACGATTAAAATCCGTGTTGGTATTAATGATAAAAAATATAATGGAGTTGAAGTAGCAAAAATAGCAGAAGACGCGGGTGTAGATTTAATTACGGTTCATGGTAGACATGCAGGAGAGCGTTATTCACATTCTGTTCGTTATGAGAAAATACAAGAGATAGTAGAAGCGGTTAAAATTCCAATAATAGGTAATGGTGATGTCCGTGATGGCTTGACTGCAAAAGAAATGTTTGATCGAACAGGTTGTGCAGGTATAATGGTTGGCAGAGCTTGTATGGGGAGTCCATGGGTATTTTCTAAGATAAAAGCAGAATTAACCGGTGAAACCTGGCAGGAACCGGATAAATTTGAATTAGCAAGCATTATACTTGAGCATTATGATCTATTAGTAAAAATTGTCGGAGAAGAAAGAGCTATTAGGCAAAGTAGAAAATTAGGAGCTTTTTATAGTAAAGGTATAATTGGTGCGAAAAATTTTCGTAATATGCTGAATAATATGAAAACACGTGAAGATTTAATTGAATTGATAAGTATCTTAACGTTATAAAATTATAAGGAAAGAGAGATTATATGAAAATCGAACTTGCAAACAGACTATCACAACTTCCACCTTATCCTTTTGCAAAATTACGAGTAGCAATTGCAGAAAAAAAAGCTAAGGGCGATAAGGTTATTACATTGGGTATTGGTGATCCAGATAAACCAACACCAGATATTGTAGTAGAAGAATTGATTAGAGCTGCACAAGACAAACTTGATATCAATAAAGATAGATATGGTTGTGATGCACCGGTAATGGCTTATCCTGAAGCAATAAAATCTTTTTATAAACGTCGTTATAATGTTATATTAGAAGATGATCAAATTGTTGCTACTATGGGAAGTAAGGATGCAATTGTTAAATTATGTTTAGGTATGATGAATCCTGGAGATATTGGTATTGCACCCTGCCCGGGTTATCCAACATATAATATTGGACATGTATTTGCGGCAGGGACAACTTATCGCATGCCGCTTTTAGCGGAAAATAATTTTAAGCCGGATTTTAAAGCTATACCAGCAGAGGTAAAGAGGCTAGCAAAGATATTATGGTTGAATTACCCGAATAATCCTACATCGGCTACTGCAGATCTTGATTTCTTTAAAACCGCAATTGATTTTGGCAGAAAAAATAATATTCTTATTGCTCATGATAGCGCATACTCTGAAAATACTTATGATGGTTATAAAGCTCCATCTATTTTAGAGGTTGAGGGAGCAGATGAGGTTGCTGTGGAGTTTTTCTCATTATCTAAAGCGTTCAATATGACAGGCTGGAGAGTAGGTTGTTTAGTAGGTTGTGCGGAAGCGGTCAAAGCTTTAAAACTTACCAAAGATAATATCGATAATGGTACTTTGCGTGCGGTTCAATCGGCTGCTGCAGTTGCTCTGAATAATGCAGAAAATATATTTGAGCAGGTGAATTCGGTATATAAAAATCGCCGAGATATGGTATTACAGTATCTTGAGGAAGCAGGATGGCCGGTGCCAGCACCTGAGGCGACAATTTATATTTGGGCTCCAGTACCGGAGAAGTATAATGGTAGTAGTGAAGCATTTGCTACAGATTTACTGGATAAGGCAGGGGTCGTAGTAACGCCAGGAAGAGCTTTTGGGGAGTATGGTGAAGGATTTTACCGTATTTCTCTTACTTATCCAGATACAGTGCTTGAAGAAGCAATGCAGAAGATCGTTGCTTTAGCCAAGTCATAATTGAGTATATTGAATATAGTATTATTTATAAAAGACAGCAAGCCAAATAGTTGGATTTGCTGTCTTTTTTACTCGATGTTTGGTATGTGCTGGTATTACTAACGTATCTCCAATATTTAATTTAATCCATGAATTATCAGCATATTCGATAATGCCATAACCCTGGAGAATAGTAAGCCATTCATTTTCAGCTTGATCATACCAAAAGTCAGGTGGTGAAACGCTATCAGTAGAAATAATCTGCTCAATCCGTATTGAACTATTAGAAACTAATTGTTGGGTAATTTCGTTACCAATTTTTAGAGAATGTGCAGATAAATCTAGAATATTCATTTATTGTTTTCTTAAGATTATAGCGTTAAATATCGGAAAAAATCTCTGGATAATAGTTGATTAAAATATCTTTGATCATCTGTGCGATAATAACAATTTGGGGATGAGCTCCTTTAGCCAAACGTAATTTTAGAAAATGTCTCCATTCTCTAAAATTACAAGTCATAATAATCTCTGATTTTAAGCAAGTAGGTAACACAGAACGTGCAATTTGTGGAGATACACCAGAATTGAGTAGACTAAAATAGTTCTTTTCTGCATGGTTACAAGCATCAAACCAAATTTGTTTGGATTGAGTATTCATCTCGGGAGGTTCAATTACAGATATTTCATTATCAAATTTATCATTAGCGTAATTGCAATATCTGGTAGATTCTTGACAGAAACTAGCAATTCTATGCCTTACTATTTCATGAGTAATTCCTCTATCAGTAATAATTCTAAAAGAAGCAGATGCGTGTTCTATAACGGCTTCATGTCCACTATGAATTATTTTATTAACAAAATTTGATGCAGAATTGTCTGTTATATTATTCTCTGATTTATAGCATATTCTGCCTGCAGCTTCAATTATTTTTAAAGCGTCAGGGGTGATCCATTCAAGTTTTACTGATTGCTCAATAATTTTCATAATAATCCTTTATGTATAATGTCATTAAATAATAAAAAGGTTTAGGACAAGGAGACAAATTTATATAGAAAGGACTTCTCGGATCGTTTGTGAGTATTAAGATTTTCTATATTCCTCGTAAATACTGTATGTTTGATGACATTATGCGTTAGCATTCATCAAAAGCAATTATAAAGGTTGCCATAATATTATTGTAAATAAAATTTGGTTCAAGACAAAGAAATTCATTCTTTTGCTCGGTGTTTCTCGCATCTTTTATAGGCATCAACACCCCCTGCACCCTTCACAAACTATGTGCGTTTGATCACATTTATGTGAGTAAATATTTAAGTACTTTGTAATAATAAATTATAATGTTGTATAACGCTTATGGTTAAAATAAATACCATGAGAATTATGGGATTAGCGAGTAAAAATTACAAAACATAATAATTTTTCCAGCTCTTGTAAATATAAGATATTAATAATAATTCTAATTATTTGTCTTGTCATGAGTAATAGATATTATAAATAATATTAATAATAATACAAGAAATGTATCTAAAGATATAAATAATGAAAATTTATAATATTATAAAAATAATATTAAAGATTTTGCGAATTAAGTCGTAAATAGATATAGAATTGTATTGTTAAGGATTTAATTTCCAAGGATGGAGCGTTATCGATGATTTCAGCTATAAGTAGCTTTTCTGCTTTAAGCTCAAATTCACAAATTATTGCATCAACATCAGATGTAACTCCTGTGCAACAGATTGAGCGTATAAAACGCAAATCTGTAAATACCAATGATGATCAATTTAGTAATAATTCAAAATCTTATTCTCAAGATGAAATAATATTACAAGGCAAAAAAGAAGCTAATTCAAATGATGCATATGGATTAAATTCTAATGAATTACGTAATAAATCTATGATGAATCAATTGTCGGATAATTCTAAGGTTAATAATAATTCAGAAATAAATGAAGAAGAAGAAACAACTAAACAACAGAATATAGAAGTAGAAAAAACTGAATCTGAAAATAATTCTAAGATAAATTCAGATTTATCAGAAGAAGAAATAAAAGAAGTTGCTGAATTAAAAGCTAGAGATAAAGAGGTAAAAACTCATGAACAAGCACATTTAACTGCTGCGGGTTCATTAGCTATGGGTGGGGCTTCATATGAATATCAACAGGGTCCTGATGGTATAAAGTATGCAGTAGGCGGGGAGGTTTCAATAGATACTTCTCCAGCATCTACACCAGAAGAAACTATTCAGAAAATGCAACAGGTAAAAACAGCGGCTTTAGCTCCTGCAGAACCATCTACTCAAGATAGAAAAGTAGCATCTGCAGCAGTTCAACAGATGATGAAAGCTAGACAAGAAATCAATAGCGAATCTCAGAATTCAGAAGATGTTGAAGAAGATGAAATAGCTGATTTATCAGGTGATTCTGAAACATCAATTAATGAGAAGAATGTAGAGGATGCTAATTCGAATATTGCAGAAGAAGTAGTTGCAGAAGCTATAACCGGGGAGAGTACAGAGAAGGTTGTGGATTCAGGATTGATTGAAATACCTAAGGAAGCAGATAATACTATAACTACTTCAAATACTAACAATATTTCCACTGCAAAATTAGCTATTCAACAGCAGGCTGCACGCATAGCATATGGTATATCAGCTTAAATAATATTGAAATTTATGATTGAGATAACCCCAGTATAATTAATGCTGGGGTTATCTCTTTGGTAAAATAAAAAAAACCTCTAACTGTAAAGCTAGAGGTTAATATGGTGGGGAGAGAAAGATTCGAACTTTCGAAGGCATTGCCAACAGATTTACAGTCTGTCCCCAAACAAGAGTTAAGTACCTTAAATACCAATATATTACAAGATACTATCAAGAGTAAAGTGACCAAATCGTGCCTAAATCGTGTCCAAAATTACCAAAATTCGGAGAATAAACCAACAGACAATAATCAAATTGCAGAGGCTGTTTTGGCAATAAACGCCCTGCCTCTATCAAATGATGAAAAAGCGGAAATGGTAAAGTTGTTAATGAAGAAAAATTGATACTTGCAAAATTCAGCTTATCGTTCACCAATTTCGGGGAATAAGTATAATAGACTTATGTCCACAGTTGGACAAAACTTATACTCAAATTTGGCTAAAACACGATTTCTATAATTTTAGAATGCGTATTATACAATCCGCTGATGAGCATAAGATATTCGCCAAAACGGGCGAATATTGGTTTACTAAGATTTTAGTAATCGAATTATAGTATTTATTTGACTATTAACATGTACATGTTACAATAAATATAAAGAAGTACATTTATAGGAGAATGTGCAATGTTAAAACTAAAGACAGGTGATGTTAGATCAAATTTAGCTGATACCTTGAATCAAATTATTTATCGTGGCGAACGTGTGACAATATGCAGACGTGACAAAGAACTAGCTGCAATTGTCTCTATGGAAGATTTACAACTACTTGAAGAAATAGAGAACTCCAAAGACTTGAAGAATGCTAAGCGCATTATGAAGCGTATTGAAGAAGGGAAAGAAGAAGTATACAGTCTTGACGAAACACTTGATATGCTGGCAGAGGGCTAAGCGTTTATGAAGGATTATGAAATAACGTTTACTGCTACCGCTATAAAAGCATTAAAGAAGATACCCAAAACAGAGCAGAAGCGGATAATCAAGGCAATACAGAAGCTTGCAAACAACCCCAGATCAGCAGGAACAAAGAAACTACAGGCAGAAACCGACCTATACAGAATACGTATCGGACAATATCGAGTAATTTACTCCATAGATGACGGTAATATTACTCTGCTTGTTGTTAAGATCGGACACAGGAAAGATATATATAAGCATTAAAAACAGATTTTGTTTGACATCCAAGTATATTTTATGTATAATATAATTCATACTCAAGGTTACTTGTTACGAATAAACCACTTTCACCCCATAACGGGAGAAGTGGTTTGTTTTTTATATAATCAAATGTTATATTCTTTAAAAACAACTCAATACTACCAATTAGTTAAATAGTCACTTATACCAGCCTGAATATCCTAGATTATTATTAGCATAAGAAATAAATATTTGTATAATACTGTGTATCATTGTATCAATAGGGAGCGTATGAAATGGCAGATATCAGTATATTTGATAGTATTATCGATAAGTATAGAGTAGAAGAGAATTCAAAACGTGAACTCGGTACAAAGTTTGAGAGGTTGATACAAGCTTACTTTAATACAGACCCGATGTATGCACACCTTTTAGATAATGTCTGGCTATTTGATGAATTCCCCTCACGTGCTGATCTTGGCGGTAATGATACTGGTATCGACCTTGTTGCACAGACTATTAGTGGTGAATACTGGGCTATTCAGTGTAAATGCTATGCTAAAGATCATCACATATCAAAATCAGACCTTGATACCTTCCTCTCAACATCAAGTAAGACGTTTTCAGTAGATGAGCAACCAGTAAAAGTTGGCTTCTCTCGTAGATTCTTTATATCAACTACTGATAAGTGGGGAAAGACAGCAGAGAATACTATACACAATCAAAACCCACCAGTAACTAGATTATCACTAACAGACTTGAGAAATTCCTCTGTAGACTGGGAGAAGCTGGATAAAGGGCTTACTGGTGAGAAGGCTGTAGTTGAGAAGAAAGCACTTAGAGACTACCAAGAGACAGCGGTAAATAATGCCAACAAACACTTTAAAGAGTATGGTAGAGGCAAGTTGATTATGGCTTGCGGTACAGGTAAGACCTTTACCTCTTTAAAGCTTACTGAGAATGAGACTGGTGGTAATGGTTTAGTATTATTCTTGATACCTTCAATAGCACTATTAGCGCAGACTCTTAGGGAGTGGTCTAATAATTCAGATTATGATATATACCCGATATGTATATGTTCAGACCCAAAGAGTACCAAAAGTAAGACTAAAAATGATGATGGTGGTTATGAGGAAGTTGATTTAGCATTACCAGCCTCAACAGACCCGAAGAAAATAGTTGCACAGCTTGAGACTGGATTAAATAGGAGCGAAGGGCTTACTGTAGTATTCTCAACATATCAATCTATTGAGGTAGTCTCTAAAGCACAGAAAGAGTTTTTAAAGGGTAATAATACAAATCATTCAGGTGAGTTTGATATTATTGTCTGTGATGAAGCACACCGCACTACAGGTGCAAGGCTTACCAAAGAAGATGAAGCAGCCTTTACCAAGGTACATGATGAAAAGTTTATTCTTGCAAAGCGTAGACTCTATATGACAGCGACCCCGAGGCTGTATAAAGAGGAGGTAAAAGCGAAAGCAGCAGAGGAGGATATATTCCTCTGTTCTATGGATGACGAGAGTATATACGGTAAAGAGATATTCCGTATCGATTTCGGTGAGGCTGTAAGTAGAAACCTGTTATCAGACTATAAAGTACTGATACTTACAGTAGATGATACCAATGTACCGAAGGCAGTACAGAAGCTGATAGCGAATAAAGATGAAGCATTGAACGCCGATGATGCCTCAAAGCTTATCGGGTGTATAAATGCACTCTCAAAGAAGATATTAGGCGATGCTGGACTAATAAAGGATAGTGACCCGAATCCGATGCGTAAAGCGGTAGCCTTTACACAGAATATCAATGTCTCAAAGCATATTACCAAGTACTTTAATGAGCTGGATGATGTATATAGTGGTGATCTTGAGGGTGAGGAGCAGGAAGGTCTAGTAAATGTTAGCTCTGATCATATAGACGGCAGTATGAGCGCACCTGAAAGAGAGGAAAAGCTAAACTGGCTTACTGGTAGTAAGGATGATAAAGAGTGTAGAATTCTTACCAATGTACGTTGTTTGAGTGAGGGGGTAGATGTACCGTCACTAGATGCGGTAATGTTCTTATCAGCTAAGAACTCACAAGTAGAGGTCGTACAGTCGGTAGGGCGTGTAATGCGTAGAGCAGAGGGTAAGAAGTACGGATATATCATTATTCCATTAGTAGTACCTGCTAGTATAGAACCTAGCAAGATGTTTGATAATAACAAAGAGTACAAGGTTGTCTGGGACATACTCAATGCGTTAAGATCACATGATGAAAGATTTAATGCCGAAGTAAATAAAATAGAACTCAATAACGCTCTACCAAAGAATATAGTCTGTGGTAGTATTGGCGGAGCTGATCATAACGGTAATGATGATAGTGAGGAAAATCTTAGCAAGCAAAAAGAGAAGCAGCAGGCAATTGAGCAGCAGGCAGTACTACAGTTTGAAGAGATGCAGAGCGCATTCTATGCAAAGATGGTACAGAAGGTAGGTAACCGTAGATACTGGGAGAACTGGGCTAAGGATGTAGCTCTAATTGCTACTAAGCATATCGAGAGAATTACGAGGCTGGTAGATGAAAGTAAAAAGCATTCCAATTACTTCGAGAAGTTTTTAAAAGGCTTACAGACTAATATCAATCCGGCAGTGACGAAAGAGGAAGCTATCGAGATGCTTTCGCAGCATATCATTACCAAGCCTGTATTTGAAGCATTGTTTGAGGATTATTCGTTTGTTAAAAGTAATCCAGTATCCGAGAGTATGCAGAAGATGCTAGAACTCTTAGAAGCTCAGGCACTCGAGAAGGATACCGAAGTACTACAAAAGTTTTATGACTCGGTAAGAATGCGAGCTGATGGTATAGATAATGCAGAGGGTAAACAGAAGATCATTATTGAGTTGTATGATAAATTCTTTAGATCAGCATTCCCGAGGATGGTAGAGAAGTTGGGCATTGTCTATACCCCTACTGAGGTAGTAGATTTTATTATCCACTCGGTAGATGATGTACTCAAAAAAGAGTTTAATAGAGGTCTTACTGGTGAGAATGTACATATACTCGACCCATTTACTGGTACAGGTACTTTTATTACAAGGTTACTACAGAGCGGTCTTATTGATGAGAAGGATTTAGCACGTAAGTATAAAGGTGAGATTCACGCCAATGAGATAGTACTACTCGCTTATTATATAGCCTCGATTAATATTGAGAATGTCTACCATGATATTACAGACAGTGAAGGGTACGAGGGCTTTGAGGGTATCTGCTTGACCGACACATTCCAGTTAGGCGAAGATAGCGAGAATGAGGACTTTATCAAGTCTGGTGAACTGATGCAGCATAATACTAAGAGGGTACAGAAGCAGAAGAAAGCACCACTCAGAGTAATTATCGGTAATCCACCATACTCAGTAGGGCAGAAATCAGCAAACGATAATGCACAGAATCAGAGCTATACAAAGCTGGATAATAGATTAGAAAATACCTATGTAAAAGAGACATCCGCAACGCTCAAAAATGCTCTTTATGATTCGTATGTAAAAGCTTTCCGCTGGTCTAGTGATAGACTAGATGATACTGGTGGTGTTATCTCTTTTGTAAGTAATGGTAGCTGGCTAGATAATAACGGTTTTGACGGCTTTAGAAAATGCATAGAGGAGGAGTTCAGCTCTATCTATGTATTCAACCTCAGAGGTAATGCACGAACACAAGGAGAGCAGAGAAAACAAGAATCAGGGAATGTATTCGGTTCGGGTTCACGTACACCGGTAGCTATTACCCTACTGGTAAAGAATCCTAATAGTAAGAGTAAGAGAGCAAAGATTCATTACCGTGATATAGGCGATTACCTTACCCAACGTGAGAAGCTGGATATTGTCAAGGAAGCAACAAGCTTCTTATCCAAGGATATAAAACTATCTACACTCAAACCAAATAAACATAACGACTGGTTAAATCAGCGTAATGATAATTTTTATGAGTATGATAAAATTGAGGCTGATAAAAAGTATAATAGCTCTGCTAAAAGTTATTTTGTTATTAATTCACTTGGCATTTCAGTTAATAGAGATGCGTGGTGTTATAATTCATGCAAAGATGCTCTAAAAAGTAATATACAGAAGACAATTGAGTTTTATAATAAGCAAGTTGATAGTTATGACAATATTTCGGATGTTAAAGCTTACATTAATCGAGATGATAAATATATTAGTTGGTCTGATTTACTACTGAGATTGCTAAAAAATAATATTACATTAAAATATGAGGGTAGCAATATTAAAAGCTCAATTTACAGACCATTCTTTAAACAAAATTTGTACTACTCCAATGAACTAAATGAAAGATTAGGGCAGTCAAAACAATTTTTCCCAACACCAGAACATGAAAATATAGTTATATGTATTTCCGGTCTTGGAGCAGGAAAGAAATTTTCTGCTTTAATCACAAATTTAATACCTAATAGACATTTTGTTGACTCTTCTCAATGTTTCCCTCTATACTGGTATGAAGAGGTTGGGAGTGATGCGGATAATCTATTTGATAAAGCTGGTGAGAAATCATATAAACGCCATGACGGTATTACCGACTATATTTTAAATCAAGCACATGAAAAGTATAACAGCAAAGTAACTACCAAGGAGGATATATTCTACTATATATACGGTATACTCCACTCAGAAGCGTACAAAGCAGAGTTTGCAGCCAATCTCAAAAAAGACCTTCCACGTATACCACTAGTAGACAATGTAAAAGATTTCCGTGCATTCTCAAAAGCAGGGCGTAAACTTGCAGAACTCCACCTCAATTACGAGACTGTACCACCATGCGATAAAGTAGTTGTTACTGGTGATGAAACAGAAAACTATACAGTAACCAAGATGAAATTTCTCAAGAAAGACCGCAAGGATACTATTATATACAATAGCCATATAAAGCTTGAGAATATACCACCAAAGGCTTACAAGTATGTTGTCAATGGGCGAAGTGCTATAGAGTGGTTACTCGACCGCTATCAAGTAAAAACAGACAAGAAGAGTGGTATAACAAATGACCCGAATGACTGGGCTACCGAAGTAGGTAACCCTCGATATATCCTCGACCTGATGCTAAGCATTATCAACCTCAGCCTCAAGACTGTAGATATTGTCGATTCACTACCAACTATAAAATTTGATTAATGTAGGTTGTATTATGGATGTAACAGATTTTGATCTCAATGAAACACAAATAATAGAATATAAAGACTTTTTAGATTTATTCTTAGTATCAAGAGTAGTTATTGATATTTGCAATGAAGTTGACTTTAAAATAAAGAAAACTAAAGCAATTCATAATTCTGATGTTTCACATCTTGGTGGTTGTTTAGTTAATGTCGATAGAGAGACTTTAAGGTTAGCAGGTTTAAGTGAATTAGGAGAAGAATTTCAAGAATTTGAAATTGATGATAATAACAAAAGTTGTGTAAAAGTTATGGTTAATCACGATAGCTTTCTTTTATTTACCTATTTATATTTTAAATTAGTTGAACAAATTCGTGAAAATAAATGGAATATACCCGATGATTTTACACCTCCTAAAATAATTCATGAAGACGGTTTATATCCTATTAATCATGATAATGTTAAAAATTTACTAGAGTATAGCTACTATATAATGACTACTCTTTATCGTTTATTTTCTTCCCCAGAAATAACACGCCTTGAAACTGGGCAACAAGATTATTCGTTGAACGATAAGGGTAAAAAGAAACCAGAGACTAAAAATACAAGCTTTGATTATACGGGACATACAGAAGATAGCTACCAGCCAAATTGGTCTGAAATATATTCCAAAAGTGCAGCTTCAGATATTCTTGATGTGTCAACAAAAACGATTAACAGAGTTCTTGCTAATAACCCAAAACTAGTAAAACCAATTACTAAACAAAAGTGGAGATTTGATAAAAATGACCCTTTATTTGAAAAATTAAGATAACTTTATTTTGTCAACTCGCCCCAAGCTGACCCAAGCTGACCCAACCCCACCTATAGTAAATTGTAATAGGTGGGGTTTTGTTATATACTCCTGATATGCACATTAACGAATTCGAATTCATTGTATTTTAATTTAATAATTTTTATCAGGAGAAACAAGAAATGAAGTTAAAAGAGAAAGACCTTACAATTAATGAGGCAGCGGAAGTACTTAACATTCACTCTGAAACAATGAGGGAGCTGGCAAGGACAGGGCAGGTTGTAGGAATTTATAAGATCGGTGGACGTTGGAGAATATCTCAAGATGCGCTTGATGTGATTCGCAGAATCCCTGATCTGAAGGAGGTAAAATAATGGGTAATGTAATATGTGTTGAAAAAGAATTAGTTAAATCAAAAGCATTTCATAAACTTACAAGGAAATCGTCACAGGTGTTATTTGTTTTATTTACTAAAAGAGTATTTAAAAAAACTAAAGGAAAAACAAGCAGAACTGTTTTAGTAAATAATGGTGAAATTGAGTTCACTTATTCGGAGGCGAAGAAATATTATGATATGAGTGATGGTGTCTTTAGAAGGGCTGTTGAGCAATTAGCAAAGTATGGATTTCTTGAAATCACCAGTGTTGGAGGACTATACAAAACAGCAAATAAATTTACTTTACTTGATAACTGGAGAGACTATGGAACGAATAAATTTGTAGCGGGTAAAATTCCTGAAAAGAGGTATTCAGGTGTAGGATTTCAAAAAGGTAATCGGCATGGTAAAAATACTAAAAATCCAAAACTAGAAGTTATTAATAACAAAGTAAACAATAGTTATAAAGCAGGGTAGCTTATAGTTTCAATAGTTATAAACAATGGTAGGCAGAATTAGTGGTATTTTTATAATTACTAGTATTTTCAATGAGTTATAGATTGTATGCTAATTCTGCCTCGGTATGTTATAAATAACTGACATCTATAGGATTACCATCGTATATGTATTATTACGGAATTAGTAAAAATCAGATTTATTTTTTGTACTTAGGTGTAATTTGTACTAGAACGGAGAAAATATGGATAGTCATAATGATATTAGACCGATTCTTTTATCGGCAATTGAAGCAGCAAGATTACTCAGAATTGGCAAAAGCTTATTTTACAGCCTCAGAAGCGAAGGGCGATTACCACAACCGATAAAACTTGGTACTCGAGTTCTATGGTCTAAAGAAATAATTGAGCAGTGGATTCGTGACGGTTGCCCTGACCCGAATAAATAGAAGTAGTTTAGTATTAGTTTGCAATTATTGTTACAATGCGGTAAAGTGTAAATACTGGAGTGGATAAAATGAGAATATATAAGCAGGGTGAAAAGTACCGCCTAGACTTCACTTGGAAGGGTGGACGTGTACGGCTAACAGGGTACACCGATAAGCGTGCTACTCAGAGGCTAGCAGATAATATTGAAATATTGGCAGCCTGTACAGAATCAGGAACTAAGCCTGATTTAGAACTATCCGCATGGATAGAGAGCTTACCTAATAGTCTAAAAAAGCGATTAGCGTCAAAAGGTTTGATAAACAATCATAGACTAGAAGCTTCTAAGAGCTTGTTAGATCAATTAAGTGACTACAAAGTATCTATGGAAGCAAAGAAGCGCAACAGCAGACATATACGGCAGGAAATAAGCAAGATTAAACGCAGTATCAAAGAGTGTAACTTCATTACTCATAGTGATATTGACCCAGAAAGACTGCAAAACTGGTTGTCTGGTCTTATGGATGATACCCCAACTAGTAGAGGAATATCGCCACGTACAGCAAATACCTATCTCGTTGCTCTAAAAGCATTCTGCAATTGGTTTATCCCAAATAGAGCAACATTTAACCCACTCCAGAATATGCAGAAGTTTAATGAACATGTTGATATTCGTCGCACTCGTAGAGCGTTATCGACAATTGAAATACAGAAGCTAATTGAGACAACTAACAACTCAGATATATACAAAGGCATGGCTGGAGTAGATAGAGCAATGTTGTATCTAGTAGCTATAAATACAGGGTTACGCTGGAGTGAATTACGTAGCCTAAAAAGAAACTCTTTTGATCTTGAGAGTGCAACACCTACAGTAACGGTCGAGGCTGCATATAGCAAGCACCGTAAAAAGGATATATTACCACTAAGAGACGATATAGCAGTAATTATAAAAGATTACTTTGCAAGCTCATTAGCACTACCGACTGTAAAAGCATTTCCGACTTTACCCAAGAAAGATGTAGGAGCAGAATTAATTAAGCATGATCTTGAACTAGCAAATATACCGTATATTGATGATTTTGGTAAGGTTGCTGATTTTCACGCATTGAGACATAGCTATATTAGCGCACTTGCAAGTAGTGGTGTACATCCTTCAACTGCTCAGGCACTTGCACGGCATTCAACAATAACGCTAACAATGGATAGATACACACACTCACTAATAGACTCACAGAAGAGTGCTATTGAGAGCTTGCCACAACTTAGAAGCATAGAAGCAAACCAACACCGACAGACAGGTACTGACATAAATATTGAAAGTTATCAAAATGATGAAAAAGTTAGTGCCAAATTTGTGCCAAATTGTGCAGAATCAGACAATATTCTGGCGGACTTATACGGACAAAGTGGAGAAGGTTGTACAGAAGTACAAAACTCGGATAACCCTATAAAAATAGCCTCTAACCCTGAGGTTAAAGGCTTTTCGAACTTGGTGGGGAGAGAAAGATTCGAACTTTCGAAGACGATGTCAACAGATTTACAGTCTGTCCCCTTTGGCCACTCGGGTATCTCCCCGCTCTCATTTAAGCGAATAATCAGTATACGTGTTTAGCGAGTCATGTCAATTACTTTCCTTTATTTTTTATATTATTTTTGCTTATTTTATGTTAGAATCTGGACAATTAGTTTATCTATAGGTATAATAGTATTTCGCCAAAAAATTATTCGTATTTGTAGTTTTTATAAATGTATAAAAATTTATTAGGAGAAAGTGATGCGTACACCTTATATTTGCGGTAACTGGAAGCTAAATAAAACAATCTCTGAAGCAGTAGCATTTGTTGAAGAGTTAAAAAAAGACGTTGCTAATGCGGCAGATGTAGAAATTGGTATTGGTGCTCCATTTACTTGTTTGTCTGCTCTTTCACAGGCTTGTGCAGGAACAACTATTAAGAGTGGCGCTGAAGATTGTTATTGGGAAGAATCCGGTGCTTTCACTGGTGAGGTTGCTCCATCAATGATTAAAGATGCAGGTTGTTCATTTGTAATTGTTGGTCACTCTGAAAGACGTCAGTTTTTCGGTGAAACAAATGAAACAGTAAATAAAAAAGTTAAAGCAGCTCTTGCAGCTGGTTTACAAGTTATTGTTTGCGTTGGTGAACTTCTTGAAGAGCGCGAAAACGGTACAACCAATGACGTAGTTAAAACTCAGACAATTGGCGGTTTGGAAGGTTTGAGTAATAGTGATATGGAGAATATTGTTATTGCTTATGAACCAGTTTGGGCTATTGGTACAGGTAAAGTTGCTACACCGCAGCAGGCTCAGGAAGTTCATGCATTTATTCGTTCGGTAGTAGCTGATATGTTTGATCAAACTGTTGCTTCTGAATTAAGAATACAATATGGCGGTTCGGTAAAACCTGGAAATGTAAAAGAATTAATGGCTTGTCCAGATGTTGATGGTGCACTTGTCGGCGGTGCAGCATTGGAAGCAAATTCTTTTGCTCAGTTAGTTAACTTTCAAGCATAAAGAGTGAATTATTAATTGTATTTATGGGTACACTTTTTGGTGTACCCATTTATTATTAATAGAATCAAAATTATCATTATCATTGAGTATTATTTAAGTAAGTGTTGAGGTTGAGATATGGGACAAGTATTAGAATTAAGAGATTTGGAACTTACTCTTGGTGGTAAGGTATTATTTGATAGAATTAATGCTTCTTTTACTGATGATAAGGTAATTGGATTTATTGGGCGAAATGGCACAGGTAAATCAACTTTATGTAGAATAATTGAAGGTGAAGAACTACCTGATTATGGCGAAGTATATAGGCACAATTCATTGCGCTTGGGCTATTTAAAACAGCATGAAGGATTTTTAGAGAATGAGACTGCGCTTGATTTTTTAATGCGGGATTCCAATATGCCGGATTGGAAGTGTGCGCAGATTGCCAATAAATTTTTGATCAACGCAGCAACTATAAATACAACAGTAAATCAATTGTCAGGGGGTTGGAGAACTAGATTGAAATTGGCGGCATTGATGCTACATGAGCCTAATTTTTTAATTCTGGATGAACCGACTAATTTTCTGGATCTGCGTACGCAATTATTATTAGAGCATTTTTTACAAAATTTTCAGGGTGGGGCGCTAATAATCTCGCATGATAGAGCTTTTCTTCAATCGACTTGTAGTTATACATTAGAACTTGCTCATGGAAAGATAATAAACATGCCATGCAAGGTAGATGAATTTTTAGAGAAGCGTAAAGAGCAGATTGAGCATGATAAACGGACAAATTTAACTAAAGCTGCTAAAATTAAACAACTTCAAACCTTTATTGAAAAGAATAAAGCTGGAGCTAATACAGCTTCACAAGCCCGGAGTAAACAAAAACAACTTGATCGAATTGAGTTAGCTGAAGTTGCCGCACATGAAGCATTAGCTAATATTAAATTACCGGTAGTACAGCCACAACGTAAAATTGTACTTGAGGTTACAAATTTAACTATTGGTTATGATGAGTTAATAATCGCTAATAAAATATCTTTAGAGATTGAACCAGGAGAAAAAATAGCGGTTTGTGGGGATAATGGTCAGGGAAAGACAACATTGATCAAAACTTTGAGCGGAGCAATACCGGAACTGGCTGGAGAGATTAAATGGGGTTATGGCGTGAGTTATGGAGTTTATGCACAACATGTATACTCCAGTCTACCAGAAGAACAGAGTATTCGGGATTATCTTATCAATAAAGCGCAGGGAATAGAGAGTGATAAACGAGTACTTGATATTGCCGCAGGTTTTTTATTTACTGGCAATGAGGTTGATAAAAAAATTAAAGTACTTAGTGGAGGTGAACGAGCAAGACTTTCGCTTGCTTCATTATTTTTGTCCGGTGCTAATGTTCTGATACTTGATGAACCGTCAAATCATCTTGATGTTGAGACGTCTGAGGCACTGGCTTCGGCACTTAATGAATATAATGGTACGGTTATATTTGTTAGTCATCAGCGGAGCTTTACCGAGAAGGTGGCAACAGCGGTTGTTGAGGTTTCAAATGGTAGAGTATTTCGGATCAAAGGGGGATATCCAACTTATCTTGAGAAGCTTGAGCAGGAAGCGGATCAAGTTGATACGCAAGAAGTATTAAAAAGCGGATCAAAATTTGAAAAAATTAAGACTAAAACTATTGGACGAGAACGGTTTGAGACAGAAAAAAAGATAAGTACGACTGAGCGTCAAATAGAAAAATTAGATCAACAAATAATTGAGATTTCAGAGAAATTGCCTGAAATTGATGATTGGCAGAAAGCAGCAGAATATGCGCAGAAGATTCAGGAATTGCAAAATAATAAAGAAATATTAGAGCTGGAATGGATAGAACTTCATGAATTTATGGAAGAATTAGCAGATTAAAAATTTATCTGCCTATAGATAGGCGAATGGCTAAAGCTTCGGGGAGACCAGCAGCTAAGATTTTATTGGCGGTTTTGGTATGATCATATTCAACACGGATAAGTTCTACAATATTTTCTTCACTATCATAAACGGCAAAACAAGATAACGGATTTTCATCCCGAGGTTGCCCGACCGAACCAATATTTACGATTACTTTATCAGAATTATCTAATTCAATTTCTGGGCCAAGGGTATAAGTCATCGGTTCTGTATTGAAGAAGGCAAGTGGTTGGTGACTATGACCGAGGAAGAGGATATCTGTTTCCATTACTTTAAAATTAAATTCGGCATCTGCAATTGTTTGAACATAATTAAACATTTCAGGTTGATAAAGTGAGCCATGAATAAGAGTAAAGTTATGCATATTACTGATAAGGGGAAGATTATTTGCCCAGTGTAGGGTACTTTCAGAGATATGATTTCTGGTCCATAGCGCTGCGTCCTTGGCATATTGTGTAAAATAACTGATATCAAGATTACCAATTACAGCGGCTTCATGGTTGCCCATTAAGCAAATATCACATTTTTCACGGATAATTTGTGCACATTCTTCCGGGTTTGCTCCATAACCAATAGCATCACCAAGGCAGAGAATGTGTTCAATTTTCATTGATTCGATCTCAGACATCACTGCTTCAAGTGCTTCTAGGTTTGCATGAACATCACTTATCAATGCGTATTTCAAGTCATTCTCCTAGAAAACAGGGATGGGATAATAAAAATAAATATAAATAGTTTTAATCTAATGATACTTAATAATAAAAACCAGCGCAAGAGTTTTATCTTTTAATAGTTATACTACTTTAATTTTAAGGGAATTCCACAACTCATAAAATACACCTGGTCTGCTGCTTGGGCAATAAGTTGTGAACATCTTCCAGAAAGATCTCTAAAAAGTCGGGCAAGGGGATTTTCTGGAATTATACCCATACCAACTTCATTGATAACCAGGACTACACGTAAATTAAGCTTGTTTAAAGTAGTAAGAAATTCATTTACTTTGTCAGTAATAATAGCTTCGTTTATAGTAATACCTTGTTTTTCATAGTGATACATAAGGTTGTTGATCCATAAGGTAAGGCAGTCTACAAGTACTCCATTATAATTGATATTATTTATGAAGACAGTATTTAGGTCTAGTTCTTCTTCAATAGTATCCCAACCTTTACCAGCACGTGCTTGCTGGTGTTGCTCAATTCGTTTCTGCATCTCTAGATCAAAAACTGGAGCTGTTGCAATGTAAAGTATTTTACTGCCTGATTGTTGCGTTAATTTTTCAGCATATTTACTCTTGCCACTTCTGCAGCCACCACTTATAAGTATGATTTCAGCCATAATAAACCTTTCATAGAATATTGTTTATTCTCTATAATTCTTTACAATAGTCAATTATGAATAATAATCCGATCTTTACTGAATTAGATGCTATTATTACTAACCTTGCTCAAGCTAAGGTTAGACTCAATGGTCTATATGGCAGTTCACTTGCAGTCTTTCTCAATGAATTATTATCAAAGAGTGAAGAAACTATTTTAGTTATAGTACCTGAACCTGAAACTGCTGAAGATTTACTTGCAGATATTGAGAATTTTGGAGGTAAGGGGTATATCATGCCTCCCTGGGATCTCTTGCCGGATAAAACAGAGAGTATAGATATCGGTATCGCTCAGGAAAGAGTACAGGCTTTAAAAGTCTTGGAGAGTCATACAGCAGCAATTATTATTGTGTCAGTTGCAGCTCTTTTGCAGCCGGTTCTCTCGGTTGAATTATTACATACTGGAGAGTTTGCAATCAATCCAGGTATGGAAATTTCGCCAGAAGGCTTGTTGGCGCATTTGTTGGATGCAGGTTTTGACCAAGTAATTGACGTGGAGATTCCAGGGCAGTTCACCCGCAGAGGCGGAATAGTGGATGTATTTCCGTTTTTTGCAGCTAAGCCACTACGTATAGATTTTTTTGGTGATGAAATTGATAGTATTCGTTATTATGATATTTTGTCGCAACGCAGCGAAAAACCAATTACGGAGAGAGTGGTTCTGGTTGATATCAATCGTGATGCATTCAGCAAAGCTTATCAGCATCAGGAACGTTTCAGTATTTTAGAGTATCTAGCTGAGACTGCTTGTATTATGGCGGTTCATCCAAGTAAATTGGAATATGATGGTGAATTATATTATTCTAGTTATGATAAGTCAGGTCGGCTCTTTAAATTCACAGATTTACTTGAAAAGATATTATCTAGGAGAATGATCAGTATTTCTTCTATTAGTTCCAATGAATTCTTTTCTTCGGTTGAAGATAGAGAACCAACGATAAATTATAATTTACAGGTACAATCACTTGAGAGATTGAATGGAGGCTTTGAACATGCTTTTGGGGAATTATCTCTTCTGATTGAAGCTGGAAATATGATAGAGGTATACTGTAATAATGCAGCAGAAAAATCCAGATTGAATGAATTATTACTCGAAAAAGGGCAGGGGCTAGCTAATAAAATAGATTTAAGAATCGGTACGGTCAGTACGGGTTTCTTTTTGACCGAGAAGAAGCGGGTAATAACTACAGATCAACAAATACTAGGTAGAAAACAACTGCGTAGAGCTATTCGTAAACAATTAAAGAGTATGCCGATTGCAAGTTTTAATGATCTGCGTCCGGGTGATTATGTGGTACACTTAACCCATGGTATTGCTTATTATGATGGGGTTGAGACGATAAATAATAATGGCACACAAGCAGATTATTTAAATCTAAGATTTGCCGAAGATGCTAGAGTATATGTACCGATGTCGCATGTGGATTTAGTTCAGAGGTATATCGGTGGCGGCGGTGGAAAGCCAACATTATCCAAGTTGGGAAGTTCTTCTTGGCAGAAGAAGAAGAATGCAGCAGAAGCGGCTACAAAGAGTATAGCATCGGATTTGTTACGTCTACAGGCGGCAAGAGAGTCACTTCCGGGTATTGCCTTTGCTAAAGCTGATGATCTTGAACTGGAGTTTGATAATGCTTTTATTTATGCCGAAACTCCTGATCAGCTTGCAGCTATTGCTGAGATTAAGCAGGATCAGGAGAGTGTCAAAGCTATGGATAGATTGCTCTGTGGAGATGTGGGCTTTGGCAAGACAGAGGTGGCGATACGTGCTGCATTTAAAGTGGTCAATAATAATAAACAGGTTGCGGTATTAGTGCCAACAACAATATTAGCTGAACAGCATGCAAGATCATTTCGGGAAAGAATGACAGATTATCCAGTACATATAGCATGTCTCTCTCGTTTCCGTACCGGTTCAGAATCTAGAGATATTATTGACAGGCTTAAACAGGGTAAGGTGGATATTGTCATTGGTACTCATCGCATACTTTCACAAGATGTAATATTCAAGGATCTTGGGTTGGTTATTATCGATGAAGAGCAGAGATTTGGGGTTGAGCAGAAAGAACGTCTCAAAGAGATGCGTGTGAGTGTAGACGTATTGAGCATGAGTGCTACACCTATACCGCGAACCCTGAATATGGCTATGCTTGGCTTGCGGGATATTTCTAGTCTGACTACGGCGCCGACAGAGCGTCAGGCGATTCGCACCGAGGTTTTGCGTTATGACAACGAGGTAATTCGACGGGCGGTGTTACGGGAGATATCCCGGGGAGGTCAGGTTTTCTTTCTACATAATCGGGTGGGAAATATCAATAAGGTTGCGCGTGAACTTGGTGAATTGATACCTGAAGCAAGATTTGGCGTGGGTCATGGTCAGATGTCTGAAAAACAATTGTTCTATGTTATGAATCAGTTTTTAAATAAAAAAATAGATGTGCTGGTTTGTACTACAATAATAGAATCGGGTGTGGATATTCCTTCAGTAAATACTTTATTTGTTAATAATGCCGATCACTTTGGGCTCGGTGAATTACATCAGCTTCGGGGACGAGTGGGTAGATACCGAAATAAAGCGTATGCATATTTTCTGATTCCGGCAAAACGACCGATTAATTCGGTGGCGCAACATCGACTTCAGGCACTTCAAGAGTACTCCGATCTTGGTTCAGGTTTTAGATTGGCTATGCGCGATTTAGAGATACGGGGGGCGGGTAATATCCTAGGTTCAGAGCAATCCGGGCATATTCACCTTATCGGTTTTGAACTTTATTGTCGGTTACTGGAAAAATCTGTAGCTGAACTCAAGGGTGAGAAGTATGAAGAGATTGAACCGGTAGAATTGGAATTAGGAAGTATTGCTTATATACCGACAGAGTATATTGCTTCGGATACACAACGAGTAGATTTTTACCGAAAACTTTCAACAGTCAGCAATGAGACGGAATTAGTTGAGATTCGATGTTTTGCTGAGGATAAGTATGGTTTATTACCTGAGTGTGTAGAGCAATTATTTGCAGATCAACGTCTGCGTTTGCTGGCGCAGAGTGTGGGGATAAACTATGTTGGAAGATTGGAAGGAGCTTTGATACTAGGTTTTGCCAAGGGTAAAGGTGGGCCACTGTTGGTAAAATTACGGGCAATGAAGCGAAAAGTTACGCCACTAGATAAAGGTAGATGGCGAACAGTTATTAATGAGCAGGATGATATTTATATTATTGTACAGAATTTGTTGCGAGAGTTAGAGCTATCGGTTGATGAGATAGAGTCGCGAGCGGAATTACGAGCAACAGAGAAGCGACAAGCTCAGCCACAGATTAAGAGTGCGGTGGCTGTCAGTAAACGTTTTAATGCAATAATTTCTTCGTATGGCGGGAATTATAGTAAATCCAAAATTGAACTGGAAGAAGAGGTTGAAGTTGGCGGAAAAATTTTGGCGATAGAGCCAAATTTCCGTCTTGGAATTCTCAATGTTCTTATTGGCGGAAATGGTTTTGATGTTAAAAAGTTTGGCTCTGTAACTTTGAAGAATGCAATTGCAGTGTATTATCTACGTTATACCGGTAATACACATATACAGGGTAAGAATTATATCAATCTGCGGGCAGCAATGCCTCAGGAGGTAGAGAAGATATACATAGAATTTTCTACTTCTACTGAATGTCGACTATATAACGGAATAATTGATGATTAAACTAAAGTTTAGTTAATAATATAATTATTACTTGAGGATTAAGTAATTGGTGTTAATTAAGCCTGAAAATCACTTAAATGATTTTCAGGCTTAGACTAAAGGTTTTATGCGTTATATTTAAATTCAATCAGGTACTTAATAGATAATCCCACCAGAGCTTGAATTCTTTTAAGTCTATAGCTGCATCTTCATATTGGCATGCAGCAAGCATACTATTATAAGCATCTTCAAATTCTGCGTAATTGAAGGATAAATCATGTTGTAATAGTATTTTTTCACGAGCAGTATTATCCTCGGCAAGATTGAGTTCGGTACGTAATTCATCATCAATTCTAGCTCTTTTGATAAAATTGATTGCTGCTTGCATAGTCATGTATATTCTCCAAAATAATTGCAGGCTGATTTAATTTCAGCCTGCATAATTATAATTTATTTATTAAAAACAGAAAAACAATTATCGAGATGTTTATTGCTGAATTTTTTAGTAAACATACTGACCAATACTGTGACGATAATAGCAATAGGCAGAGCAATAATAATAGGATCTACTTCACCGATAATTACCCAAGAAGGCATATAAGGTTGAAGATCAGCGGCTAGAGAGTCTTTACCGGTAAATATACGGCAAATTTCAAAGATCTGTGCTTCTTTATTCTTAACAAATACTAACCAGAAAGCGGTAGAGATAAAGCCAATACCGCAGCCCCAGAGTGCACCAGCTTTGGTAATAGAGCGTGAATAGAGACCTCCGATAAAGAGCGGGAGGAAAGAAGCAGCACAGAGTCCGAAGAATACCGCGGTACCGCGAGCGATAATTGCTTCTCCTTTGGCTGAAAAAATCTGAGGTAGGGCTTCAGCCAGGAATACACTCCAAATAAAGGTTAGAAATATACCTATTCGGGTAGAGATAATTGAACCTCTCTCGCTTTTGTTCGGAGATATAACCTCATAGATATCTCTACTTGCTGCGGTTCCCATGGCATGGAATTGACTACTTACAGTACTCATGGCAGCAGCGATCAGAGTTACAAAGAAGACATCGGAGAGCCATGAAGGCATGAATTTGTCCATAAAGAGAGGGATAATTTGTCCGGTTTTGCCACCAGCGGCAGCGATTGAAATCTGACCGATCGCTTCTTGTGCTCCGATCGGCGGTACTTCCATAAAAAAGACATTTGAGAGCGGGCCAATCATAAATGAGACACCGACGGCGATAAAGATGAATAAGGCACCGACAAATACGGCGCGGTTGAGTTCTTTTTTACTCTTAACGGTCATGAATCGTACAGTTAGCTGTGGTTGCACCAATACCCCGATACCTACACCGAGAATAATCTGAGTTACCATTATCCACCAGAATGCTGAGCCAAAGGTCGGCATTGCTGTCCAACCGTTGTGCCCAGCTTTACCGAAGGCTTTGATTGCAATTGGTGCTAGGGCGGTCAGTCGTTCGTGCGCAGCAGTTATGCCCCCTAATTTATAGTAGCTGAGGAATAATAAGAGAAGAAGACCACAGAACATTAGAGCACCTTGCATAGCATCGGAGTACATAACCCCTTTAAGCCCACCCATGATTACATATATAGCTACAATTATCGAGAAGAAAAAGAGTGCAACTTCGTAGGATATAGCAAGTTTGGCACTGATAATATATGTCGCTCCCATCAATACGGCTCCAGTGTATACCGGCATAAATATTAGAATGACAAAACCAGCAAAAACTTGGAGGCTCTTTGATTGAAAACGCTTACCGAGAAGTTCAGGAAAGGTGTGCGCTTGAAGGTGATGTCCGATGGCTCTGGTGCGCGAACCAAAGAAGATAAACGCTACTAATATGCCGACAAAAATATTGAGAAAGCTCAACCACTGTAGACCCATACCAAAGATCGCAGCTGCTCCGCCAAAACCAATAATGGCAGAGGTTGAGATGAATGTTGCGCCATAACTGAGTGCCATAACTACAGGATGGGTATTGCCTCCGGCAATCATATAGTCTGCCGCAGTCTTTGTTCCTTTCCAACCTCTGTAACCGAGGTAACCGATAAAGAACAGATAAACTGATACTAAGATTATTAATAATGTCATAATAAAACCCTTACTAGGAATATAGTCTATAGTTAAAATTCTTCGTCAATCTTGTCTTCTTCTTCAACCCATTGCTTAGTTTCAGCGTTGGTCTCGGAATCATCCCCTTTATTCCAGCCGATGATACCATAGACCGCGCAAAATATCATGGTCAGTAAAGATAAAATAATAGATAATGAAACCCAAAGATCAGGGATACCGAGAATTGTATACATAATTATCCTTTCGTAGTAGATTCATATTACGGTAAATATGAATAGATATATTTGCTGGTTAATAGTATATAATAATATCTAAGATAATAGTGCATTATCATATTATCTATTTTAAATTAATAGAGATAATACAGAACTAGATTAATTATATATTATAATTATAGAAAACCTATGCCGGGGGTTGAACTAATAGTTAATTATCAAGATCAGGCAAGGTAGTATCGAAATCAAGAATATTCTCTTCTTGAATAACCTTGATAGCTTTCTTGCATTGTTGAATCTTTTCAGTGGCTTCAATGTCTGAAGGATTATCTTGAAGGATATATTCAAGATCTTTTACTGCTTCACCATACTTTCTCTCAGAATATAATATTTCAGCCCGTAAAAACCTGGCATCGCGTAATTTTGGATTGAATTCAAGTGCCATATCCAGCAGCATCTTGGCGCTGGTTAATTGTGCATTTTCAACATAAGAATTGGCAGTGTTGAGGCATTGTTTGGCTCGGAGTTTGTTATTCTCCTTCTGCTGTTCAAGCTTTTCTTGATGTAGAATAATCTCGTTTTCAAGTCTATCTTTAGAAAAAGTTTCAAAGATAATACCACTAATTAAGGTAAGAACAATAAGAACAATCAGTGAACTGGTAAAGATATGCTGATGACTGAGTCTAAAAATAGTTCGCCAGAAATTTTCTTCGCTCTTATATACCGTAAGACCTTCTAAAAAGTTTCTGAGATCATGCTGGAAATCTATAACACTCTGATAACGTTCGTCAGCAGCAGTGGCCAGAGCGCGCATGGTGATTTTTGAGAGTTCGGAGGGAATATTACGGTTGGGCGCTCGTAATGCTGGGGACTGAATATTACCGGCGATAACTGAGTCGACAATTTCAAACTCTTTAGAACCGAGTATTGGCGGTGTGCCGGTGAGGATTTCGTAGAGAATTGCGCCGAGTGAATAAATATCACTCCGTTCATCCAACTGATTTAAATCTCCTCTGGCTTGTTCCGGTGACATATAAGC
Organism: Planctomycetota bacterium; assembly: GCA_963556115.3. Classification (GTDB taxonomy): domain Bacteria; phylum Planctomycetota; class SZUA-567; order SZUA-567; family SZUA-567. Next base: position 324,954 of record CAUVYI020000014.1, read on the forward strand.
AGGAGTACCGGCGACCGTACCCTTGCGTGTACCCCAGATATTGGAGTCTTTACGCATAATATTGACCGCTTCAGAGAGATTCACCTCTTTGATGTCATGTATTGCCGCTTTCATATTTGCTTTATAATTACCCCGGCTGAATAAAGGATTGTTCTGATTATTGAGGTAGTCTACCGGAGATCTGCGGTTGCGCACATTACCGGATTTTGCTAGTCCCCAATCCATTAGAAGTACTTCACCAAAATCACCGAGCATAATATTGGCGGGTTTTAAGTCACGGTGAATAACGCCGCGAGAATGAGCATAAGCCACGGCACTACAGACATTCTCCAGAACCTGGAGTAACCTGGGTAACGGGTATGATGACCGGGTTGCGCCGTCATTGGCTCTAATCGAATCAAGTACCTGCTCAAGGCTTCGACCTTTGACTAGTTTCATCAAAAAGAAGAGTTTACCGTCAGGGGTAAAGCCCAGGTCGTGTACGGGAACGATATTTGGATGTTCGAGCTGACCGGTAATTTGTGCTTCCTCAAGAAAACGGGCTTTTTCCTCATCACCAAAACTGTCCTGCATGATTTTGATTGCGACTTCACGCCTAATATATTGATCGTAAACGTGGAGTACGGTACCCATTCCACCCTTACCAATTATTTGTCCGGGATGATATTTATCAATTATGGGGATTTTATCTAAAACCTCGCGAACTTCTTTGAGTAGACGTTGACCGGTTACAGAAGAATCTTCGAGTATAACTTCTTCCTCAATATTATTGCCGGTTTCTTCATAGGCAGCTTCGCCATTGATAAACCATTTTTGACAGATTTCACAACAGATATTATCGCCGATGTGCAGACCACTTCGGAGTTGGACTTCACCACAATGAGGGCAGATAATATGGGGCATAATTTTAACTCAAATACAATTGAAAAAAAGATAATGTATTTAAAATGACAATCAGAATATTATAATACATTATAAGGTACGTTTTTACTATACAATAGTCAATTATTTCTATTTATAATTTAAAGAAATGTGAGAAAAATAAAATGCGGTATTTAAGAGAAGCTGTCAAGCAAATGTCATCATATATTCCCGGTGAAAAAGCTAGTGGTGATGGTTATATTATTCTAAACGCGAACGAAAATCCATATTCTACTTCTAAAGCGGTACATGAAGCCATTGTAAATATGATTGGTGCATTAAATTTTTACCCAGAGAGTTCGAGTATAGATGCACGAAAAGCCGCCGCCAAGGTGTACGCGGTGGAACCAGATGAGGTAATGCTTACCAATAGTTCGGATGAGATGTTGCGGATAATCTGTCAAGCATGCGTGAATGAAGGGGATAAAGTTTATACTTTTTATCCTACATTCTCGTTTTATCAGACATTGGTAAATGTTCAGGGGGGCAGGTGTATAGAGATACCGTTTGCCGATGATTATTCACTACCCAAGCAACTTGATTTTTCTGAAGCCAAGGTAATATTCTTTCCAAATCCCGGGGCGCCTAGTAGTATTGCTTATAATCTGGAGGTGATAGAACAGATAATTCAGGCGGCGGCAGGGGCGTTGGTAGTGATTGATGAGGCGTATGCGGATTTTGATAATAATGCAAATTCGGCTATCGGCATGATATCTAAGTATGATAATTTATTAGTTACTAGAACGCTTTCCAAGAGTTATAGCCTGGCTGGTCTTAGGGTAGGGGTAGGAATAGCTGGTAGTAACTTGCTGGTGGAGTTGCATAAGGTGCGCGATTATTATAATCTAGGTCTTATCCCTCAGGCTGCGGCCACAGCAGCATTATTAGATCAGGAGAGGCTTAGAGATAATTGTGCAAAGATTATTAAAACTCGAGAGTGGTTTGCTGCAGAGCTAGCGGAGTGTGCCAAACGCGTATTACCTTCACGGGCGAATTTTATACTCGCTGAATTCTCTGAAGGTGTAGCTGGAAAGCTCTATCAACGTTTGAAAGAGCGTAAAATTTTGGTACGCTATTGGGATAAGCCGCGACTCGATAATTCATTGCGTATTTCTATCGGTACGGATGAGGATATGCGACAAGTTTTGACGACGATAAAAGAGTTGTTGGCAGAGATATAATGATCATATCCTTAATACAAAGTTGATATTGCTTATTGTATAATTGAAAGGTGGTATAGTAATTTTTATTATAATTTAAGAAAAGTAATAATTAAATTGACAAAAATAAGTTGCTGTGCTGTAATATTTTTAATGGGTTTGTCGCCAAAGTGTGTAAAAATATCAGGAGATAAAATGACTAAGTATGCTACAAGATTAGTATATAGCTATTGTTTTATTCTGTCAATTATTACGCTTATAGGCGTAAAACAATATGCATTAGCAGTAGATATTCCGGCGATGCCGATTAGAATTGTGCAGGCGGAGAAAAAGGATGTAGCGGTTACGATTGCGGGTTCGGGGCATATAGTATCATTGGCGGTTATTAATATTAAATCGCGAATAGATGGTAAGCTTAATAAAGTACTGATTGAGGATGGAGCGATAGTTAAAGAGGGTGATCAACTCTTTGAAATAGATACTGTGCCGTTTGAATTAGCGGTAAATCAGGCGGAAGCAGATCTAAATAAAGCGATTGCCAGTTCGACAGAGAGTAAGGAAATGGCTGGTATTGCCAGGAAGCTTTATAGTAAAGAGGTAATTGCCAAAGAAAAGATGGATCAGAAGATTGCTTCTGAAAAAGAGACTCTGGCGAGTGTAAATGCGGCACAAGCAGCTTTGCAAACAGCTAAGCAGAATCTTGATTATTGTAAAATACGGGCGCCGATATCGGGCATGTTGGGGCGTAAACTTATTAATAAAGGTAATTTAATTACTTCTTATACCGATGTATTGATAATTCTTAATGATATTGAAAATCTGAAGGTAATCTTCTCTTTACCAGCAAAAGAACTCAGAAGAATTAAAAAATATCAGAGTAAGGCACCGCTAAAAATTAAGGTAACAAGTTCTACTGATGAGAATGTCAGCCTTGAAGGAACGCTGAATTATCTGGGTAATCAGATAGATTATAATTCAGGTATGTTTGAAGTACAGGGGGTCTTAAAGAATAAGGATTTTCTCCTGTGGCCAGGAGAATTTGTTACTGCGGTAATAACGCTAACAACTCGCCCGGATTCTATTGTAATTCCGGCTAGAGCTTTAATTAATAGTACTGATGATTCAAAGATGGTATATGTTATAGATAAAGATATAGCCCAACCTAGGCCGGTAAAGGTTGGCTGGGTGGTTGGTAATCAAGCGATAATACTTGAAGGACTCAAAGCTGAAGAGCAGGTGGCGATTGAAGGATTGTTCAAGCTTTATCCGGGGGCCAAGGTCAAGATTATTTCTGCCAAAGAACAGAAATAGGAAGAATATGAAGATAAGCGAATTATTTATAAAGAGGCCTAAAATGGCCACTCTGGTAATGATAGGGATATTGGGACTTGGAATAATAGCTTATAAGATTATTTCAGTAAGTTTTTTGCCTTCAATCGAATTTCCGGTGATAAACGTTACAGCCAATCTCTCAGGAGCCAGTGCCGAAGTAATGGCGAGTAATGTAGCTACGCCTTTAGAAAAACAGTTTGCCGACATCAGTGGGCTGCAATCAATGACTAGTTCGAGTAGCATGGGAACGACTACTGTTACTCTGGTATTTGATCTTAAAAAAGATATTGATTTTGCCGCTATGGATGTACAGGCAGCCATCAGCAGAGCGCAACAGTATCTGCCGACATTGGATTCGCCACCTAGTTATACCAAGACCAATCCAACTGAGCAACCGATCCTCTGGATCAGCCTCTCTTCCGATACTTTACGGATGTCTGATGTTTATAATGTGGCGAATAATTCCCTCTCTGATAATGTTTCAATGATTGAAGGGGTTGGAGATGTAATAATCTATGGATCTTCTGAATATGCGGTAAGAGTACAGCTTGATCCGCAAAAGCTGGCGTATCTGGGTATAAGTATTGAAGAGGTGGCTGATGCGGTTAAGAATGCCAGTGTGAACCTCCCTGTGGGTTCGCTTAAAGGTGAGTATCTGTCACCTTTGCTCAAGACAAATGGTCAGCTCTTCTGCGCGGCAGAGTATGGTGAGGTTATTGTTAAGTATATCAATGAAGAACCGATCTATATCAAAGATTTGGGTAAGGTTATTAATAGTATTGTTGATGAGGATGTCAAGGTAAAGATAAATGGTAAGGATGCAATATGTGTTGCGGTTAAGAAGCAGCGCGGGGCGAATACTATTGATGTTGTTAATCGCTTTTTTGAGAAGTATAATCAGATAAAGCAGCATATTCCAGGTGGGGTGGAGATGGAGATCTTCTATAATCAATCCATTCCGGTTATTGCTTCGATAGATGATGTTAAATTTACCTTGGTTCTAGCGATAATTCTGGTGGTACTAGTTATCTTTATGTTCTTGCGTAATTTGCTCGGTATGCTGATTACTGGTATTGCTATTCCGCTAGCTTTGGTCTCAACCTTTATAGTGATGTTGTTCTTTAATTTTACTCTGGATATGCTCTCACTTCTGGCTTTGACTCTGGCAATTGGCTTTGTAGTGGACGACGCAATTGTTATTCTGGAGAATATTATTCGTCATCTGCGGATGGGTAAGACCCCGGTACAAGCAGCAATAGACGCATCAAGAGAGATTGGTTTTACTATTATTTCGATGAGTATGTCGTTGATAGTAGTATTTATTCCAATATTGTTTATGAGCGGAATAATTGGAAGAATTCTCAATGAATTTGCAGTGACTATTTGTGCGACAGTATTCCTCTCTGGTCTGATTACTCTTACGATTACGCCGATGCTCTGTAGTAAGCTTTTACGGAGTGAGACTAAATTGGCAAAAGAAGGGATAGTCTTTAAATATTTGAGTAAAGGGTATAACTGGGGATTGCAGCGAGCACTAAAGCATAAATGGGTGGTATTGATTATCGGTATTTTAATGCTTGGAGGTTCGCTATTAATTCTACAGAAGATACCCAAAGGTTTTGAACCGGATGGAGATCTTGGTTTTCTTCAAGCTTTTGCCCTCGGCAGAGAAGGGGTCAGTGCCAAGGAGATTGCTAAGCAGTCTATGGCTCTGCATCCATTGATTGCGGGTAATAAAAATGTTGAGAAGACACTTACGGTTACCGGTTATCCTGCGCCTAATAACTCTTTCTTTGGTATGAAGCTCAAACCTTACGGTAAAGAGCGAAAAACGACGGCTGAAGAGGTTGCTAATGAATTGCAGATAGCGTTGAGTGATGCGCCTGGACTATGGGTATTTGTAAGTAATCCACCGATGATACCACTTGGCGGGAGGCAGACCAAGAGTAAGTACCAGTATACTCTGCAGAGTCTTGATATTCAAGAACTTGCCAAATATTCTCAAATGTTGACTGAAGAAATGATGGGAATGAAGGAACTCCAGGGGGTCAACAGTAATTTGATGGCGAGTTCACCGCAGATTAATATTAACATAGATAGAGATAAAGCTGGATCATTTGGTTTGACGGTAAATGATATTCAGCGCGCTCTGCAAAATGCATATTCTGGTAAACGCTTGGTTTGGATTTATGACAATGCGGATATTTATAAGGTGTTGATAGAGTTACTCCCTGAATCGCGAGATGAAAAAAATGATTTGAGTAAACTTTATATCAAGTCGAGTACAACTGGAAAGATGGTGCGTTTGGATAGTTTTGCAGCTTATGAAGAGGATGTGGGGTATTTGACAGTCAATCATTCACAACAATTACCATCGGTGACGATCAGCTTTAATATTACCCCGGGTTATAGTCTACTTGATGCTACCCGGGTAGTGCGGGCTGCTGCCGCCAAGGTCTTACCGGAGACTATAAATGGCGGTTTTTACGGTATGGCCAGTGAGTTTGAAAAGTCGATTATTGATCTTGGGCTTTTGATGCTACTTTGTATCTTTATTATTTATATTATTCTGGGTATTTTGTATGAAGATTTTTGTCATCCGCTTACGATTATTTCAGGTCTACCGTCTGCAGTATTTGGCGGTTTGTTGATGCTCCTTATTTTTCATAAGGATCTCGATCTCTTTGGTTTTGTTGGCTTGATGCTGCTTATCGGTATTGTGATGAAGAATGCGATAATGATTGTTAATTTCGCTATTCAAAAAGAGCGTGAAGGACTCTCACCGTATGAAGCGGTATATCAAGGAGCGCTGATCCGGTTTAGACCGATTATGATGACTACTTTTGCAGCTAGTATGGGGGCGTTACCTATTGCACTTGGTTTAGGAGCTGGGGCGCAGGCACGTCAGCCTTTGGGATTGATTATTGTAGGTGGGCTTATCTTCTCACAATTTGTGACGCTCTTTTTGACTCCGGTGATGTATATTTATCTGGACAAACTTGAAGGCAAAAAAAAGAAGAAAATTGAGACCCAAGAATCAGAATAAGCCTTTATCAAAGTTGAAGAGATTCTTATTCTTCAACTTATGAGCGTTTTTCCATTCTTGCACTGGATTAGGTGAGTTTATTAGATCTACACATAGCCAACGAACTTGTATCTCGGGACTATCGATTCCGCCGATAGAGAAAGGTTTGGTGCTGCGGAATTCAGTAATATCGTTGCGGAAATGAACATTGAGGGAGATATTTCTGGAATCACGCAATATGCTTGTTTCGTCGATTTTATCAGTAAAATCTGCACGGGTATGGGCAAGTATAGGGCGGGAAAAAGTAGTAAGCATAGATTCTATAGGACAGGATCTGGCCAGGTCGATCAATTGTTTTTCTCCTGCTTCCAAACTGAAGGCAACGGATTTAAAACCTAATTCTTGTAAAGATTCAGCAGCTAGTGGATTGAGCACGGCGATGCCGATTCCACCGGTAAATTCTACACCAATATCTCGAGCTATCTTCCAGCTATCCCAGCCATTTACTTCAACTTTTACTTTTAAATCTTTACAGATATGACAAAGTTTTTTGATGCTTTTTATTTCATATTCAAAGAATACGGTTGGCAAGGCAATAATTATTTCGGAATTAGCAGCAATATTGAGTAGATGTGTGATATCACGGTCTTGTGCTTCTTCAATTATTATGCGTTCAGGTTTGATTGTCGCTAATATCTCTTCAGCTTGAGAAACATGTATACGCATGGTATTGGGTCTGTCAGTAAGGGTAAATTTATTCTCTGGGTTAGCTTCTTTGAATTTGGTAAGAGCTCTGACTTTGTCGGTAAGGGTTATTTTGTTAGCGGCTTTTTGAGTTTCTTGTTTTTTGATCCGGTGGATGGTGGCTGAAATTCTGTCGGCAATCTTATTGACTGCTTTTTTACTGACCATGAAATCAGGATTATCGGTGATGAATTTATTCATGGTTGTATCCTGAATAGTAAGTTGACCCAGCCAACCGGCAGCATCTGAGATAGTAAGGCCTCTGCTGGCATGTTTGATTATAGTTTTGGGCAGAGTCCAAGCTTCTTTCTGGTTATTGAAGTCTATCTCGCATTCTAGAGCTTGATTATAACTCATAATACTCAGGTCAAAAGAGTCTGGAAGATCGGAGGATGAGTCAGTATGAATAGCTGTTATGGTTTCAATTTTGGCTGTAGGGGTGGAATCTTCATAAGAGCTTGATTGCTTTTTCTTGGCAATCCGGCCTCCGGAGCCGAAGATAGTATGGCGTTGATTGGTATAATAGCCGTCGGTCATGTTTCTACCAGTATATTCACCTAGAGGTAAAGTATCCGCTTTTTTATAATGTTCTTTGCCGTCAAGTACGTCGCGATAAAGTTTGACTGCCTTACCTACCCAGGCTGCATTCTTTAATCTTCCTTCTATCTTGAGGCAGGCTACACCGTTCTTGATCAGCTCGGGGAGTTTTTCAATCAGACTGAGATCTTGAGTGGAGAGAATATCTTCAGAACAGTTATTACTTATACGCCAGTTTACTCGGCAGGGGCTAGTACAGGCGCCACGGTTGCCACTTTTTCCACCACCCCAGCTACTGAGTAGGCATCTTCCGGAAATGCACATACAGAGTGCTCCCTGAGTAAAGACCTCTACCTCTACTCCTTTTATGTTGCAGGCTATTTGTATCTCTTCAGCAGACATTTCACGAGCTAATACAACTCTGGCGACACCTAGATCCTTTGCTGCCTTGACTCCTTCAGAGGTAGTAATTGAGGCTTGGGTACTGAAATGGAATTCAATATGAGGGAAATGCGGTTTTAACAGTAATATTGCCGGGTCGGTAAAGAGTACAGCATCAACACCGGCATAATCGGCAACAGTAAGGATTTTGGCGGCTTTACCAATATCTCGTGTGGTCAGGTCAATATTGAGGGTTAGAAAGGCTCTGGCATTATGCTTATGGATATATTCGACAGTAGTCTCTAGTTCTTCCAGTTTGAAGTTCTCAGCTCCTTGTCTAGCATTAAGACTTTGAAGTCCAAAATATACTGCATCGGCTCCATTGTCAAGAGCAGCTTGCAGTGATTCTTTACTACCGGCAGGAGCAAGTAATTCTGTATCTAAACGCACAATTATTAACCTTTTTAAAAAAAAAATAGTTACTATCATTCGATTAAAACCATTATCATATATATTGCTCAATTATAAAGTGTATACGAAAAAAGTAAATAATGGGAATAAAATATGTTTACAAAAGAAAAAGGTAGTAATTTTTCAAGCCAATTAATCAAAATACTGCTAGTTCTGATTGTTGCCGGAGTAGTATCATATATCTTTATTCAAACTAAACCTGAACCTAAACGGCGGAATATTAATTTATTGCCGTCAAAGGTTAGTGTAATTGAAGTCAATCCTATAAGTGATAATATTTTGGTTGAAGCAATGGGTGTAGTACAGCCTATGCAAGAGCTGAGTATTATTTCTGAAGTGGGTGGGAGGGTTGAATGGATAAATGACAAACTAATTCCTGGCGGTTTTATTCGTAAGGGTGAGACTATAGTCAAGATAGAAAAGACAGACTATGAAATTGCTCTAGAGCAAGCCAAAGCCAACCTTGCAACAGCCAAGAAAGATCTCTTGGTTGAAGAGGGAGAAGCACGCTCGGCAAAGGTTATGGAGGATATGTCTAAGCTTTCTTCCTCTAAACAAGCACGACAACTACGGATGCGCATTCCACATATCGAAGCGGCGGAAGCTAATTTGAATGCAGCGGAAAAGCTTCTAGAACAGGCTGAAAAGGATCTGGAAAGAACCGATATAATAGCACCTTTTTCTATAATTGTAGGGTCAGAAAATATTGAGCTAGGGAATTATGTAACCAGATTATCGGTTATTGCTGAAGCTGTAGGGACTGCCTCGTACTGGGTAGAGGTAACTCTGCCAGTGAGCAAGGTATATTATATTAATATTCCGGGCGTAAATTCTCAGACTGGTTCTACAGCTAAGATAATTTATAAAGGTGCAAATGGGAAAGAAACAGTCAAGACAGGCAAGGTAATCAGGCTCTTTGGAAGCTTGGATACACTGGGGCGGATGGCGAAAATTCTTATCGAAGTGGATGATCCATTAGGCTTGGAGAGTGATAATATGGATGAGATGTTGCTGTTAAACTCTTATGTTGAGGTAGAGATAGAGGGTAAAAGACTGGATAATTTGTTGGCGTTACCTAGAGAGTATCTGCATGCGGGAGACATTGTTTGGGTAGTGGGTAAAGATAGTAAACTGGTATTGAAGCAAGTGGAGATAGTATGGCGAGATAAGGATAAGGTCTATATTACTGCAGGATTAAATCAAGGCGATAAAGTAATAATTTCAAATAACTTTGTCCCGGTAGCAGGTATGAATTTGTTAGTGTCTGGGGTGGACAAGGGGGATATCAATGAGTAAAAAGTTATCTCCTTTGGAGTCTAAAGGTACCATTGCTTGGATGGTATCACATCCGGTAACTGCTAATCTCATTATGCTGGTGCTGCTGATTGGTGGAGCAATCGGGATGAGCAATATTAAGCAAGAAATATTCCCAGAATTTGATCTAGATGTGGTCTCAATAACTGTAGCCTATCCCGGAGCTACTCCAGAGGAGGTGGAGAAAGGGATTGTCGTTGTAATTGAAGAAAAAATAAAGGATATTGAGGGTATTGATGAGATAAGATCTCAGGCTAGTGAGAATACGGCGGCGATCTCGGTCGATCTCTCGATAGGCGCTAATGATATAAAGGTATATCAGGATATTAAAAACACGATTGACCGTATAACTTCACTCCCGGAGGAGGCTGAAAAACCAGTGGTGAGTCTGGCTGAGAATAAACACTCGGTACTCAGTCTGATTATCTCTGGTGATTACAGTATGCAGGTATTAAAGGAGATAGCGGAACGGTTGCGGGATTTAATCTTGTTGGAGGATGAGGTTACTAATATCGATCTAGCTGGGGTTAGAGATCCGGAGATTGCGGTAGAAGTGCCGAGTGAAGAGTTGCGTAGATATAATCTTACAGTCAGTAATATCGCAAATTTGATCAAAGCAAATTCCTTGGAAATGGGTGGAGGGAGCATAAAGAGTAAAGGTGGGGAGATACTGCTGAAAGTTGATCAGAAACGTGAGTATGGTAGCGAGTATTACTCGGTACCTATTTTAAATACGGCTGAAGGAGTTGAGGTCTCTCTAGGAGAGATTGCGACAATTACCGATGGTTTTGAAGAGAGTGATAAAGATGATTATTTCAATGGAGAACATGCGGTAAGATTGAAAGTATATAGAGTTGGTGAACAGACACCCAAGTCGGTATCAAAAGCGGTGCGGAAGGTACTAGACAGGGTACAACCTACATTACCAGAAGGTATAACTCTGACAATCTGGCAGGATAGATCCATAGATCTGGGTGAGCGTATAGATTTGTTGTCAAAGAATATCTGGATGGGCTTGGTACTCGTTATGATTCTTTTGGGGTGTTTTTTACAGGTACGCTTGGCGTTCTGGGTTATGATGGGTATACCAATTTCATTTCTGGGGTCATTTGTATTTCTTCCGTCAATGGGCGTTTCGATAAATATGATATCATTATTCGCGTTTATTACATCTTTGGGTATGGTTGTTGATGATGCGATTGTAGTCGGCGAGAATGTATTTGAGATGCGAGAACGTGGGATTGGTTTTATTGAATCATCAATTATTGGAGCTAAACAGGTAGCGGTACCGGTAGTATTTTCGATTTTAACTAATATTGTCGCTTTTGCGCCGCTCTTGTTTGTTCCGGGTATTATGGGAAAGATCTTCAAGGTAATACCGATGGTAGTAATCTCGGTATTTGTTATCTCTTTATTTGAAGCTCTGTATATTTTACCGGCACACTTAGCACATCAAAAGGTGAGTGTAGAAGGCGATATTTGGAGTAAATTAAATCGGATTGAAAATTGGTTTGGCCAGCGCTTGAAATTCTTTGTGAAGAAGTATTATAAACCGTTCTTGCGTGGGGCAATTAAGCAGCGTTACCTTACACTTGTAGTGTTTTTGGCTATTCTGATTACTTTTGGGGCGTATGTTGCGGGCGGGCATTTGGCTTTGATCTTCTTTCCGTCGGTGGCCTCAGATGTGGCGCAGGCTACGATTGATCTGCCGTACGGGACATCCCCACTGGAGACTAAAAAGGTACATGATAGACTGGTTCAGGCGGCACAGAAACTTGGGGCTGAATACAAACAAAGAACCGGTAAAGATCTGATACTCGGTATTTATTCGGGTATCGGAAGCGCGGGTAGGCGTCGAGGTGGAGCAACAGCGCTCTCCGGTGGGCATACAACCAATGTTGAGGTATTACTGGTAACGACAGATGCAAGGGATATCTCTACTACAGAATTTAAAAATCTTTGGCGAGAGGAGATTGGTGAGATTGCGAATGCTGAGAGGATGGTTTTTCTTGATGATCCGGGTGGGCCGTCCGGGGGCGATCCGATCAGTATTGCTTTAGCGCATTCTGATACTGTTGTTCTACAGGAGGCAGCTGATAAGCTGGCGGCAAAACTTGCGGAGTATGATGGGGTGAGTGATATTGATACCGGTTTTAGTCAGGGTAAAGCGGAGTTGGATTTTAGTATTACCCCTGCGGCCAAGGCTTTGGGATTTACGCCTGATTATATAGCTGGGCAGATTCGGGCGCATTTTTACGGGGCAGAAGCACTACGCCAACAGCGCGGACGCGATGAAGTTAAGGTTATGGTAAGACTGCCTCAGACGCAGCGGCGTTCAGAGTATAATCTTGAAGAATTAATTTTACGTTCGGCAACTGGGGCGGAGATGCCTCTGTTAGAGGCGGTAGAGATCAAGCATGAGGTAGCTGCAAGCTCGATCAATCGTATTGATGGTAGAAGACAGGTAAGGGTCGCCGCCGATATTGCGGATCGTTCAAAAGCCGGAATGATAGTAACAGATATATTGCAGGGTGGGTTTATGGAAGAACTCTGTAATGAATATCCAGGGTTGCAGACGAGTATTGCAGGTGAACGGCAAGATATGCAAGAGAGTATGAGTGCTCTGGGGTATGGGGCGATTATCGCTCTGTTTGTAGTGTATGCGGTATTGGCTATTCCTTTCAACAGTTACTTGCAGCCGGTGATAATCATGGTCTCTATTCCTTTTGGAGTGGTAGGGGCGGCTTTGGGGCATATTATTATGGGGTATGATTCTCTTTCTCTGCCGAGTTTTATGGGGATTGTTGCGCTTTCTGGCGTGGTGGTGAATGATTCTTTGGTGATGGTGGATTTTGCTAATAATATGATTAAGCAGAAATTAAGTCCGGGGTTGGCGGTATTTCGAGCCGGTATACGGCGGTTTAGACCGATTATGCTTACCAGTCTGACTACCTTTGGTGGATTGGCACCGATGATATTTGAGAAGAGTCGACAAGCGAAGTTTATGATACCTATGGCATTGTCTCTTGGGTATGGAATTCTCTTTGCAACTTTTATTGCCTTGATCTTAGTACCGGCATTATATGTAATTGTTGATGATATCAAGAAACTGAATAAAAAATTCTGGGCATGGAAAATATTTTAAAAATATTTAGTAATGATTATGTTTTGACTTGTATGTTAAGGCTTATTGAATATTATAGTATGTATAATGGCGGAGAAAGTTTTTTTCAATACAGCTATACGCGATAACATACTAGGAATGCATGCTATTTGTGAGCATATGCATTTATTTTCTATTTAGTTAAAGGGTTGAGACTAATTTTATAGTCCCAACCCTTTTTTTGTGAGTAAATAATATGAAGAAGTAAGTAGTAAATTATTAGAATATTGTTGGTTTTTATATATATGATGATTTTGGAATGATTTTGTTTGTACTGTATTTTGAAGAAAGGAATTGGAGTTATGAGTCCAGAATTATTATGGTGGATTGCTCCCATCTCTGCAGTATTATCTCTGATCTTTGCGATAGGATTTTACAAGTGGGTAATCGGGCAGAGTGAGGGTAATGCGACTATGAAGGAGATTGCGCAGCATGTGCGTGAAGGGGCATATGCATATCTTTATGCGCAATACAAGGTTGTAGGCAAGGTATTTGTGGTGTTATTTATTATCTTTGCTTTTCTGGCTATTATCGGGGTGCAGAATCCATTTGTGCCGGTAGCATTTTTGACCGGTGGATTCTTCTCAGGATTGTGCGGTTTTCTTGGGATGAAGACTGCGACAAATGCTTCTGGGCGTACGGCGCAAGGAGCGAAGGAAAGCTTGGATAGAGGGCTTAAAATTGCTTTCAGATCTGGAGCGGTTATGGGTCTGATTGTAGTTGGATTTGGTCTGCTTGATATCTGTGCTTGGTATTATGTACTCGATAATTTTGTATATACATCTGTAAACATGGCGCAGGGTTTCGGCCATATTGTGGGTGATATCTGGTTGGTACAGCCTGAAACTATGGAGGCTGAGAAGTATATCAGTATTACTACTACAATGCTTACCTTTGGTATGGGTGCTTCAACTCAGGCGCTGTTTGCGCGTGTAGGCGGCGGAATCTATACCAAGGCGGCTGATGTAGGTGCTGACCTGGTAGGTAAGGTGGAAGCAGGTATTCCTGAGGATGATCCACGTAATCCAGCGACTATTGCGGATAATGTTGGGGATAATGTTGGGGATGTGGCAGGTATGGGTGCTGATCTGTATGAGTCATATTGTGGGTCTATTCTGGCAACCTGTGCGCTGGGTGCGGCGATACCGAGTCTGGGTTCCAAGGCAGTGCTGGCACCGATGATTATTGCCGGGGTTGGAATTCTGCTCTCTATCATCGGTTGTTTAATGGTACGATGTGATGAGAAAGCGGATATGAAGACGTTGATGAAGGCGTTGATCAGGCCACTCTGGTTTACTACCGGGGCGATTGCAGTTGTCGCGCTACTCCTTACTCCTCTGGTATTTGATATTATTTCATATGGTATCTTCGGTTCGGTCTGTTCAGGGTTGGTGGCGGGTTGTATTATCGGTTTGCTTACCGAGTATTATACTTCTGATGAGTACAAACCGACTAAAGGTATTGCTGAGCAGGCAAAGATGGGACCGGCTACTGCGATTATTGATGGTATCGCTGTAGGTATGTATTCTACAGGCTGGCCGGTAGTGACTATTGTGGTTGGTATCCTCTGTGCCTTTGGTTTTGCCGGTGGTTTCGAAGATTTTAGTATCGGTCTGTATGGGGTTGGGTTTGCGGCAGTAGGTATGCTGGCAACACTTGGCTTCTCACTGGCGACAGATGCTTATGGTCCGATCGCGGATAATGCGGGTGGTAACGCAGAGATGAGTGAGCTGGATCCATCAGTACGTCAGAAGACTGATGCGCTGGATATGCTGGGTAATACTACGGCAGCGATCGGTAAGGGTTTTGCGATCGGTTCTGCAGCCTTGACTGCTATGGCGCTGTTAGCGGCGTATCTTGAAGAGGTAAGGGTCTGGATCAGGTATTTGGCTGATGATACTGGTAGCCATTTGATTAATAATATAATGTTCTATGTTGAAGAGGTACCGCAGAAGGTGGCGGAATCGGTGACAGTGGTTAAGATTGCTGAAGCTGGGGTTGCCGATTTTGTTCAGGCTTATAGCCTGGATGTAATGAATCCAAAGCTGTTGTGCGGAATTTTCCTTGGGGCGATGATGGCGTTTGTATTCTGTGCGATGACCATGAAGGCGGTAGGTCGGGCAGCGGGTGCTATGGTTGAAGAGGTGCGTCGTCAGTTCAGAGAGATTGTGGGCATTATGGATAAGACGGCTAAACCGGATTATGCGCGGTGTGTGGAGATCTCTACCAAGGGGGCGCAGCGCGAGATGCTCGTACCGTCTATTTTGGCGATTGCGGTACCGGTAGTTGTCGGTATTATACTCGGGGTGAGTGGGGTGATTGGTTTGCTTGTGGGTGGTTTGACCGCTGGCTTTACCCTTGCTTGTATGCTTAATAATTCCGGTGGTGCTTGGGATAACGCGAAGAAGCATATCGAGAAACAACCAATAGAAAAAGACGCTGAAGGCAATATTATCAGTGGTAAGGGATCTGAAGCGCATAAGGCTGGAGTAGTAGGCGATACTGTTGGTGATCCATTCAAGGATACCTCTGGGCCGAGCTTGAACATTCTGATCAAACTCATGAGTATGGTGAGTGTGGTCTTTGTTGGAGTGGTGGTTAAGTATGGTGATATTATTGACAAAATTATTAGTTTATATAATTAGTAGATATTGAATTAATAATAAAAAGTAGATTGAAGCTTCGGTGCTAAGCGCCGGAGCTTTTTTGATGGGATACTTAAGGTTCAAGGAAATATAATTATAAATTTTAGCATTATGTATGTAAAATTTGTCTGCCGGGCATCGCTGTGATCAAACTGATAACGTTTGCTGGGTTGTAAGGGCGAGTATCCTTACTCTAGGGCTTGGGGATGGAAATCCCCAATAAAATTTAGGTTTGATTTGAGTCATAGGTCGTAGGATTGAAGATTGAGGCTATGTTGGAATTAGGGTTGAAGCAGAGTTTGGATGATTCTGTCTCTAGCTATGTGTTTGAGAGCTTCTAAATCATTCATGGTGAAGTTTGTGGGTTTAAGGGGCGGGGAGTAGTTCATGTTTTTGCCACAAGATGATCCAGAGGTAAGAGAGAGAATAGCGGTAGTATTTGTGAAAGTATTTTAGATATTTCCAGAAGCGGATATCGTTAAAAAAGAAGTATGAGGTATAGGGAGCGATCACATACAGGAAGATTCCGAATGTGAGTAGATTTATAGTAACTATAGAATACGAGAATAAACGAAATAGTACCCTAAGAGTAGTCGTTAGCATAATTGAATACCTTTTGGACTATAAAAGTATTGTCTTATAATATTCTATATATTGTTACGTTTGATGTCAATTCAATCTGGTTTGTTGCTAGAAAGTCGTTTTTATACTAGAAAAGTTTGATGAATTATTATGGATTAATGCGTTGTTGTTAATGTTAGATAGATAAAATAATCAGCCGGCAGAAAAACTGCCGGCTGAATTTAGATACTGTTGATAGCGATGGTCTTGAGTTCGAGAAGGCCTGAGACCTTACCTTCAGTATTGACTACCGGTATCTCACCAATACGGAATTCTTTGAAGACGGGGAGGATATCGGCAACACTGTCATCTTCATGGCAGAACTTGGGATTATTGATCATATAGAGGTTGATACTTGCGTTGAGATCGGTAGTCTTATTGAGTAGAAGTCGGCGCAGGTCGCCGTCTGTGAAGATACCAAGCAATTTTTTTTCTTCGTCAATTATCATTACCGAGCCGGCATGGCTCTTGTCGATAGCTTTAAGAGCTGTAAAAATACTGGCTGAAGCGGTAACGGTGGCGATGGTGGATTCTGGGCGCATCAATTCTCTTACTAGGAGAGATTTTTTGCCGAGTGCACCGCCAGGATGGTAACGGGCGTAATCCGAGACAGTAAATTCCTTGCGCTTCATCAGAGAGATGGCTAGAGCATCGCCCATTGCCAGCATATTGGTGGTACTCGCTGTTGGGGCGAGGCCGTGTGGACAGGCCTCCCTGGTGCTGCCGAGTTCGAGGGTAATGTCGGCTTGAATACCGAGGGTACTCCGTGGATTGGAGGTGATGCCGATGATATAGATATGGAGCCGTTTTAAGTGTGGGATCAGGATTGAGATCTCTTCTGATTCTCCGGAGTTACTGAAGAGGAGAATGATATCACCTTTCTGGGTCATGCCGAGATCGCCGTGTAGGGCGTCACTGGGGTGCATAAAGAAAGAGGGTGTACCGGTACTGGCCAGGGTGGCAGCAACCTTGTTAGCGATGAGTCCGGCCTTACCGATGCCGCTGGTGATGACTCGGGAATTACGGTGTGCCAGAATATAGGCAACCGCTTGCTCGAAGCGTTCATCGAGGAGTTCTTTCATATGAGTGAGAGCGAGGATTTCGGTCTCTATTACTTCTTTTCCTGTAAGCATCTTTATCCTTTTATTATTTACCAAGTCTCTGACCGGAGTATTTCTCATTGATTATAGTTATAGACCATGCGGAATTTGCCAGATACCACTCTATAGTTTGACGTAGTCCATCGGCGAATTCAAGGGACGGCTCCCAGCCGAGTTCGTTACGGATGCGGGTAGAGTCAATGGCGTAACGGAGATCATGACCGGGGCGATCGCTAACGAAAGTGATGAGTTCGCGGTAGTGCTTGATCTCTGCTGGAGGTCTGAGTTCTTGGACGATATCACAGATGAGTTCTACCAGGTCGATGTTCTTCCATTCATTATTACCACCGACATTATAGGTTCTGCCGGGGTTGCCTCGGCGGATAATGGTCTCAATAGCGCGGCAGTGATCTATGACATAGAGCCAGTCGCGGATATTCTCGCCCTTGCCATATACCGGTAGCGGCTCGGCGTTGAGAGCTTTTTGAATTATTAGTGGAATCAGCTTTTCGGGGAATTGATAAGCGCCGTAGTTGTTTGAGCAGTTGGAGATGGTCGCCGGTAAGCCGTAGGTGCGGTGCCAGGCGCGTACCAGGTGATCACTGGCTGCTTTGGAACTGCTGTAAGGGCTGGAAGGGTCGTACCTGCTCTCTTCACTGAAGAGTCCGGTTTCTCCGAGGGAGCCGTAGACTTCATCGGTACTGACATGATGAAAACGGACATCAGTGCGTTCCTTCCATGCCGCTCTGGCTGCTTGGAGGAGCTCATAGGTGCCGATAATGTTGGTATCTAAAAAATCACGTGGACCGTCAATACTACGGTCGACATGGCTCTCTGCTGCGAGGTGGACAACGGTATCAATATTATAGTTGGTAAAGAGTCTTTGGAGTAGTTCAGCATCACAAATATTACCGTGGATAAAGGTATAACGTTCGGGATAGTTTTCGGCGATATTCTCGAGATTATTCAGGCTGCCGGCGTAGGTAAGTGCGTCGAGATTGATGATACGCTCAATATCCGAACAGTTTTGGAGAAAATGACGTATCAGGTTGCAGCCGATAAAACCGGCGCCGCCGGTAATAAGAACATTCTGGGGAGAGTGATTATTCATATAATTCCTCTTTAACTAGGCTAATAACAAGTATATAGGATAATGTATACTGCAAGTATAGTAAATTGAGCAGAGTATTCAAGCTGTAATTCGGGATATATATTATTTTGCGCTTAAGACTCTTGGTTGAAAATAGATAATATATTTTGTTTCGTTTTATATAGAAATAAGCCTGATATGATTTATAATAGTATTAATAATGTACAGGCATTGACAGCAATATATGATAAGGAGGTAAGAAATGAATAATTTCTGCCGTAGTAAGGATAATGCAAGATGGTTGTGGTTATGCAGCGTAGTGTTCTGGATGTTGATGGTCATGGCGTTAAGATTGCCCGAGGCTGGGGCGGCTGAAGCTAGTGATGGTCTGACAAAACTGGTGGTAGAGACCACACCTTTGACTGAGATATATGCCGCGATGGGTACTATACGTCCTTTGACGGAATCAAATATACATTCGCAGATTAGCGCCAAGGTGATTGAGGTGTTGGTTGCTCCGGGAGATAAAGTAGAGCCGGGTGAGTTGTTGATCAAGTTGGATAACCGCGAGGTGGTGAGTCGTCTGGAGCAGGCGCGTGAGGGTTTGGCAATAGCTAAGCGTGGGGTTGAACAGGCGTTGAGAGGGAGTGAAGAGGTGCAAGCTGAGTTTGCACAGGCAGAGTCGGAGTATAACCGCTCGGTAAAGTTATTCAAGGAAGGTATACATAGCCGTAAGGAATTTGACCAGGCCAAAACTAGATATCTGAAACTCAAAGCCCAGACAGGAATATTGGACGAGAGGCTGGCCTCAGCCAAGGCGGGATTACGTCAGGCGGAGCAGGTGGTTACAGAAGCGGAGATTTATGTTGAGTATGCCGAAATTCGGGCGCTCAGCGCAGGGGTAGTTACCAAGCGGGAGGTTGATCCAGGTGATTTGGCGACACCGAATGTTACCCTGTTGACTCTGCAGACCGGGGCGAATCTGAGACTGGAAGCTGGAGTCAGGGAGAGTCTTATTGGGAAGGTTGAGATTGGCAAGCCGCTTGAGGTTATGGTGGGGGCGAATGATACAATACTTAGTGGTATTGTCGAAGAGATAGAACCTTATGCCGATGCTAAAACCAGATCGTTTCAAGTCAAAGTATCGTTACCGGCGGCACCCGGGGTATTCCCTGGGATGTTTGGAAGATTGTTGATACCGCTGGATACGGTAGAGGCGATCCTGATACCGCGGGAAGCGGTAACGGTTATTGGGCAGTTACAGTATGTTGAGGTACTGCAAGATCAGAACGTACAGAAGGTATTTGTTAAAACCGGTAAACTGAAGGGTTCAGAAATAGAGATTGTATCGGGATTGAAGAGTGGGGATACCATCGTGTACTAGGGTTTTAAAGTGTATTTAGCCGATATAATAGATTAAGGTAATAACTATGGATATCAATGAGAATGAATCGGGGCTTGGTAAGTTCTTCAAGTTTTTCTTGACCTCGCCGCTGACACCGATGTTGATAATAATCTCACTCTGTCTGGGAGCGGCAGCAGTAATATTTACACCTAAAGAAGAAGAGCCGCAGATTGTGGTACCGATGGCAGATATTTATATCAGTGCCAAGGGAGCAAGTTCTGAAGAGATAAAGACTTTGGCGACATACCCGTTGGAGCAGATACTCTGGGAGATAGATGGGGTTGAATATGTGTATTCTATGACTCAAGATGAGTCAGCGGTGGTGACGGTACGGTTCTTTGTAGGAGAAGACCGTGAAGATTCGCTCCTTAAGTTGCATAATAAGATAATGATGAATCTTGATCGGGCGCCATCGATAGTCGATAATTGGCTGATAAAACCGGTGGAGATTGATGATGTGCCGATTGTGAATGCGACTTTGTACTCGGAAAAGTATACAGATTTTGAATTACGCCGAATAGCTGAGGAATTGCAAGCACGTCTCTCGGGGCTGGAGAATATATCCCGCAGTTATATAATTGGTGGGAATGAACGTTGTATCCGCGTAGATATTGATCCTCAGCGTATGGAGGGGTTTGGTGTAGATCTTAATGATATAACTTCTGCGCTGAGCGGAGCTGATGCGGCTGTACGTGCGGATCAGTTTACTCAGAATAATCAGGCTATCTTCCTGGGAGCGAATTCATTTCTACATTCACTCGAGGAGGTGGAGAATCTGGTGGTCTTTGCCGATGATTCGGGGGTCGTATACCTTAAGGACGTGGCTGATATCAGTGATGAAAGTCAGAGCCCGGATAATTATACTTCTATTTATTTTACGCAGCATAATCCGAACATTGCAGCAGACCTCAAGGGGAAGGATTTGAGTGCGGTTACGTTGGCTTTTGCCAAGCGTAAAGGGAGTAATGCGGTGGTGGTGGCGGATGATATTATAGATGCTATCTCACGCTTTGATACTGAATTTCTGCCGAATGATATTCGGGTTGAAATAACCCGGAATTATGGTCAGACTACGCAGGTAAAGGTCAATTCACTCCTCAGTTCATTGGTTTTTGCTATTATTTCGGTGGTGATACTCTTATCACTTAGTCTGGGAAGAAGGGAGTCGCTGGTTGTGGCGCTGGCGGTGCCGATATCCTTCTCACTGGCGTTATTTGTTAATATGATGCTAGGATACTCGATAAATAGAGTGACACTCTTTGCTCTGATTCTCTCTTTAGGGTTGGTTGTAGATGATCCTATTACTAATGTAGAGAATGTGCAGCGGCATATGCTGCTCAAACCAAATAATCCGCTCAGGGCTACAATTAGTGGTTTGCGTGAGGTTTTCTCGCCGGTGATTATGTCGACACTGGCGATAATAGTCTGTTTCGCTCCGCTGGCTTTTATTACCGGTATGATGGGGCCGTATATGGCGCCGATGGCCTTGAATGTACCAGTGACGGTTATCTTTTCGACTGTTTGTGCCCTGACTATTGTACCTTGGCTAACCCTCAAGTTGCTCCGTAATAGCAAGCAGATAACTGAGCTTGGTAGTGATAATGCTCCGAAAAAGAAGAGTAGGTTTCAGAGGATATATAGCGGCATACTCTTGCCTTTTCTGGATAGCGGCAGAAATCGAAAATTGATGTACCTGACAATTGTTATTCTGCTTATTGCTTCTTGCTCGTTGGCGGTACTCAGATTTGTGCCGCTCAAACTTTTGCCCTTTGATAACAAAAATGAATTTCAGGTACTGCTTGATATGCCTGAGGGGACTACTCTTGAAACGACACAGCGAGTAGCTTTGGAGTTTCAGGATTATCTCAAGGATTTTACCGAGGTTGAGAGTATTGTAAATTATGTCGGGATAGGCTCGCCTATGGACTTTAATAGTATGGTGCGACATTATTATCTGCGTCAGGGTGGTAATATCGCGGATATTCAGGTGATTCTGGCGGAGAAGGAAGAGCGGGAGATGCAGAGCCATAGTATTCTGCTGACGATGCGTAAGGGATTGGAAAAGATTGCGCAGAAATATGGAGCGGATATGCAGCTGGTCGAGGTGCCACCGGGTCCGCCGGTACTCTCCACTATTGTCGCTGAGGTCTACGGCGAAGAAGATACCACTTATCCTGAATTACTCTCTGCAGCTGAACGCGTGGCTGAGATTATGCGAAGTGAAGAGGCGGTATCAGATGTTATAGTGATGGATAATCAGAATCCACAAGAAGCGCATATTGCTGTGGATAAGGACAAGGCAGCGTTGCATGGTATTAATACGCAGAGTATTCTACAGGCTATTGCGATAGCGATGCAGGGTTCGGCTCCGGCGACATTGCATATTAATGGCGAACGTTCGCCACTAGAGATTAGAGTTGGATTGGCCGAGGCGGATAAGTCTACAACTTTGGAGTTGGAGAATATCCCTATACGTACTCGTAATAATACTTTGATTCCGCTTGGTGAATTGATAGATATTAGTTACGGACCGGGTTCCCGTACTATATACCGCAAAAATATGCAGGATGTAGTCTATATTACGGCGGAGATGGCGGGTAGAGCGCCGGCAGAAGCGATTCTGGATTTACAGAGCAAGCTGAGTTCTACGGCTTTACCCCCCGATATTCAGGTGAAATGGGACGGTGAGGGCGAGTGGAAGATTACTCTGGATGTCTTCAGGGATATGGGGCTGGCTTATGTTGTAGCTTTACTCGGTATTTATATTATTCTGACAGTGAATACGGGATCATTCTTTATGCCGTTACTTATTATGCTGGCTATTCCATTGACGGTACTGGGAATACTGCCCGGTTTCTTTATTTTGAATGTTTTTACCGACCAGCCGGGGGGGTATCTGGATCCGACCTTCTTTACTGCGACCAGTATGATAGGCATGATTGCACTCGGGGGTATCGTTATTCGTAATTCGCTGGTACTAATTGAGTTTATTCAGGATGCATTGAGTTCAGGGAAGACGCTCAAAGACGCAATTCTTGAGAGCGGGGTGGTCAGGATGCGCCCGATAATTTTGACTGCTCTAACAACCGGTATTGGCGCGGTGCCGATTATCTATGATCCGGTTTTCTCAGGTCTGGCCTGGGCGTTGATATTTGGTCTGTTGGCCTCTACGTTATTTACTTTACTGGTAATTCCGGTAGCGTATTACTCAATAAAAGCCAAAAAGTATAATGATAAAGTTTGAATTTAGCCCTCAGCATTGCTGAGGGCTAAAAACTAGAATATTACCCTGAGGAGTAATTTAGGCTGTGGTTAATTGATCATTAATTTCAAGCCTAAAATTTCATAAGATTAAGTCTTAACGCACTAGTAATTGTGTATTTAAATGAACGCTTTCAGGCGTGATTTTTTCTTCGGCTTCTAGTTGTTCTATCAATTTTTCCGCAGCAATAATCCCGATCTGTTCTGTCGGCTGTTTGATGGAGATGACCGGGTACTTGAGTAGATCCAGCCATTTTGAGTTGTCATAAGTAAGGACTTTGACTTCTTGTGAGTCGAGAAGATCTTTACGCATGGCGGCGCGGAGTAGGTTGTAGCAGAGTTTACCGGTAGTACAGAATACAGTATCGAAGCCTTGATAACGTTCTAAATAATTGCCAAGTTCGGAGTATAAAGAGTAGTTATCCATATAGTCGAGCGAAGCGATATTATACTTCAATTCGATATTACTCTGATTTACAGCTTCAAGGAAACCTTCGCGCCTGAGTTTTTGGGTGTAGACATTATCGTTATAACCGATAAAAAGAATATTTTTAGAGCCGTTTTCAATAAGATAATTTGTAGCGTCGAAGGCCGATTTCTTATTGTCGATACCAATAAAGCAAGAATCAATATTAGTGGAGTACCGGTCGATCTGTACCAGGGGCATATCAGTATCAATAAGTGAGGGTATTTTGGTATTGGAGTATATAGGCGAAAGAATAATACCATCAACATCTTTGGCGATGAGTGATTGAATATATTTGATTTCTTTTTCGATTTTATCTTCGGAGTCGCAGAGATAGACAATATAGTCTTTTTTGTTACAGTATTTTTCGATAGCTTTGACAATCTCGCCAAAAAACTCTTCACGTATATCGGCGATAATAACCCCAATGGCTCTGGTCGCGGCGCCACGCAGACTCCGGGCAATATAATTTGGCTTGTAATTCAGTTCTTTTATAGCCTGTAGTACATTCTCAGTAATCTTGGGCGAAACATATCTGGTCTCATTCAATACATGTGATACAGTAGTAGCAGAGACCCCTGCTTTAGTTGCTACGTCTTTTATGGTTGAACGTCTCTTTGCCATTATGCTCCCTTTACTTGTTAAGTAGTAACTGAGTCTTGAAGCCAGAGCAGACCAATTATTTAAAATATTTACTATAACACACGCAATATTATCTGCAACAGTTTAGCAACTTATCTAGTTTAATATACCAAACTGAGGGATATATACAATAAGTAAGATTTTTTTAATGATGATTAAAAATATTGGGAATAGACCCAGGCAATAAATAATTAAATACTTATTTGACAAATGTGAATATGTAGGGTATCTTACTAGTAAAGAGCCATTTTAACGTTTGCGCAAACGTATTCTTAAAAATTGGAGTTGAAAGTATGAAAGCACAAGTGTTAGAAAAAACAATGAATAAAGTCGGATTCAATGCCGGTTTACCTAATGGTGCGATCAACTTTGAATTTCAGGCGTTGACCTCTTCCATTATTGGCGGAACCAGCTTCTCAGGGGGTATAGGTACAGCCGGTGGAACAGTAGCAGGTGCTTTTATCGTAGGTTTCCTCAATAATATTATGAATCTGGCTAATATTAATTCATATATTCAGCATATAATTCGTGGTGCGATTATTGCACTGGCTGTGGTCTATGATATCTGGTCGAAAAATAGACGCACCAAGAGTGTTATAGGTGTTATCAAATTATCAGAATAAAACTAAACCAAAACAATAACCAAAATACAGAGGGGTCGTTATCCAATTGATAACGTCCCCTCTGTATATAATACTAAGAATTTTAAGGGGTAGCGAGGAATTGTCCTACCTCGGTAAGAAAAGCGTGGGGATTATCAACATGGATAGCGTGAGCGGCGTTATTGATTATTACGACTTTGGAATTGGGGATACCGGCCAAACTCTGCTGGCAATAGTCGGTACTGAAGAGCAGATCCTCAGCACCACATAATATCAGGGTCTCGGCAGAGATATTTGCAAGTCGCTCTCTGGCATCGAATCTCTTTACTGCTTCAAGTTGTTTACGGAAAGCGCTTGCTGTTTGCTGGTAGGGATAGCGGGAGGCGAAGGTGAGTTTAGCTTCGAGACTCTTGGGATTATTGAATATCTTATGATGAAATAACCAATAGAAAGCTTCACGATACCACTCGAGCTTATCGTCATCTTCTTCCATACTCTGCGCCCAGTTATCGAAGCGAATATTGTTCTCTGTGGTGTTCTTACTGGCAGTGGCTTCCAGTATCAGCTTATGAACTCTGTTAGGGTACATCGTCGCAAGTTCTAGAGCAATAAATCCCCCCATAGAATTACCGAGAATATGGGCTTGTTCAAGATTTAAATGGTCGAGCAGAGCAATTACGTCGGCAGCCATAAGGGATATACTTGTCTGGGTGTCCTGAGGTAGGGAACGTCCGCAGCCACGATTATCTAGGATTATGGTTTGATGATCTTTACTTAAGCCAGGGAGACAGCCTAGCCAACTTTGCGAGTCGGTAGCAAGGCCGGAAAGAAGGACAAGCGGTTCCCCTGAGCCCTGGGTTTCGTAGTATAATTCTATTCCATTGTTAATTAGAGTCGGCAATATTATCTCCGTAAACCAACCAGGTTTTTATTATCTATGTTGGATTTGATTGAGTAACAAGATTAAAATTAGGTAAGTGCATAAGTATTAAAATACTATAATAATAGTAATGCTTGTGCTTAGCAAGGGGTATAAGCGGTAAGATCAAGGGATTATAAGCATTTTCTTGTATTTAAATTGATATTTGAGAAAGATATTACTCTGTATAGAAGTGAGATAATCCAAAATAATATAAAATGCTTTGACATGAGCAAAAGATAATGCTATATTGGAATCATATTCCAATATAGATTGATAGTTTGAGGCGATATGGGGACAAGAGAGAGAAAAGAGCGTGAGTTAGCAGAGCGTAAGCAGCTCATTATTAATAAGAGTAAGGAGTTGTTCTTTGAGTATGGCTTTAATAATGTCTCGGTAAGCGATATCTGTAAGGCTGTAGAGTATGGTCAGAGTGCAATATATAGTATATTTGCGAGTAAAGAGGAGATTTATGGTTATATCTACCTTGAGGCTATGGTGATTTTAGCAGATCATATTAATGCAATTGATATTGGAAAAATCAATCTTAAGCACCCTTTATATGATTTTACGCTTGAAATATTCGAGTTTTATGAGAAATATAACCCATATTATACGGCGTTATTTTTCCTTGATTCTAATCATGTAGCATTATCAAAGATACCTTTGTATTTATTAGAGCAGAAGTATAAGGAAAAAGAACGGGCGATGATTCCAGTACGTGAGGTTATGCATAGAGGTATTGCGCAGCATATTATTCAGGATATTGAAGTGGATAGGGTAATATTTACCTATTTTTCATCTATTCTCGGTATAATAAATACATATTTAGTAGAGAATATTGAGCCTGATAATATAGCTCTTAAAGAAATGATAATTGAACATGTTGGAATTTATGAAAGAGGATTGTGGCAGTGAAGTATTTTTTTAAGGTTATTTGGAATAGAATTCCAAATTAGAATTATAATACGAATATAGGAGGTAATACATGAAATTAATTAAAATTTTGACGATTTGTAGTTATGGAGTGGTAATACTTGGGGGCTTGATTCTTGGAGTAATATATTCAACTATTACTGAGGGGGTATCATATCACCTTGCAGCTTTTGGTATGTCGTGGCAGGAACTTAGCAGTAGTGCGCAATGGATGATACTTAATTTTGAGCGTTCGGCAGCGGCAGGTTTTATTACCGCCAGTATTGCTATGATTTTTCTCTTGGTGGTAGCTATCAGAGATAATAGCTTATGGAGTTATGTTGGTGTATTTATTGTTGGTATAAGTGAGTGGCTCAATATTCTGCTGCGGGTAGCAAGTGTTAGCGAGCATACTCCGGCTAAGCCACCGTTACTCTTGAATGCAGTAGCTGTTGCATTAATTGGATTAGGGTTTATTCTATCATTATTGATATATCGTCAGAAGCATAGGGAGAATTAACGCATGGATAATTGTATGACGCATTCGAGTCTGGAGTTAATTAAAAAGCAGAGAAAATATTATAGTACGGGTGAGACCCGGGACATTAAGTTTAGAATTAAACAACTCAAGCTATTGAAAGCGGCAATTCTGTCACATAAAAAAGATATAGTAGAAGCAATAGAACAGGATTTTGGAGTCTCGGGAGAATATGAGGGGTATGGCAGAATACTATTTATTATAGATGAAATTAAGCATTTTATCAAAAATTTAAAGGGGTGGTTGAAGCCAGTAAGGGTAAAGACTCCGTTTATGCTGCAACCGGGGAAAAGCAAATATTTATATGAGCCTTTAGGCGTGGCATTGATTATCGGTTCGTGGAATGCGCCTTTTAACGTAACTCTTTTGCCACTGATCGCAGCTCTGGGGGCGGGTAATTGTTGTGTGCTTAAGCCGTCAGAATTGGCTCCGGCATCGTCTAAGGTTATTGCCAAAATAATAAACACGGTTTTTGCGCCAGAGTATTGCACTGTTGTTGCAGGAGATATTGAGCAGGTTACAGCGTTACTGGAATGCAAGTTTGATTTGATTTGTTATACAGGCGGTACACAGGTTGGTGGCATAGTCTATCAGGCTGCAGCAAAACAGTTAACTCCGGTAATTCTGGAACTTGGCGGGAAGTCTCCATGTATAGTCGATGAAACTGCGAATATTAAGATTAGCGCTAAAAGAATATGCCAAGCAAAGCACATGATAGCTGGACAGGTCTGTACTTCGCCGGATTATTTGTTGGTGCATAAGAAGATAAAACAAGAACTGCTCGAGCAGATGCAGAAGAACTTTGAAGATTTCTATCCGGAGGGAGCATTGTTATCTGTAGATTATTCTAAAATTATCAATGAAAAACATTTTGCTCGGTTGTCTAGGATATTGGCTAGAATATCCAAGAACGATATAATTTCAGGAGGGAGAACAGATCAAGAGAAGCTGAAGATTGAACCGACACTTATTGATAATGTAAAATGGGATTCTGAAATCATGCAGGACGAAATATTTGGGCCGTTAATTCCTATAATTGAATACTCTGATTTAGATGTGGAGATAGCCAATATTAATAAGCGACCCAAGCCGCTTGCGCTATATATATATTCAAAAGATCAGAATACGATTGAAGAGGTAATTGCACATACAACATCTGGTGCAGTTGGAGTCAATATTTCCATTCAGCATTACTTAAATAAGAATTTGCCGTTTGGGGGAGTAGGTCAGAGTGGTTTTGGGACGTTACCGGGGAGAATCAGGGTTATATTCATTCTCTAATCAGAAATCAATTTATGAAAAAATGACTTGGATGGAGACAAAACTGCTAGATCCGCCTTATAATAATAAAGCTGATACTATAAAACGCTTTATTAATTAATAAAAATGCAAGTTTGATAGGATGATTTATACTCCCCCTAGGTGTAGTAACAAGCAATGTGTTAATTAAATAGGGGGAGTTAATAGGGCATATGAAAATGAAAAAAGGATGAAAATATTAGGTAATGTTTATAAAATATGAAGGATCAGGTGAAAATAAGTAAATATTGTGACTGTGCAACATATTGATTTATAATATGTTATATAAAAATAAGTATAATGTTAAAAAAATATTCAGATTATGCTTGTATTTGGTGCGGGAATTCGTAGTATTCTATCTCACCTTGAGGGTAAGCGGTTGACCACTTGAGGGCTCGACACTAGATCCTGGGAAGTGATGCTAAGCTCGAGTTCTGCAAGTTAGTGGTCGTCTGGGCGTTTAAGTATCTTACATAAGCTTATTGGTTTGGTTGGGGTAGTTTGGCCGGCTTGCTTATTATTGTGCTTCTTGCTGCTGCTGCTTGGCTCTTAAAAAAAAATAAAAATAGTGATTGACAAGCGCGGGAGTTTCTGTATATTTGTTAGTCCGCTCATGAGGGAGCTTGGTTTTTCCCCTGAGCACAAAGAGGCCTGTAGCCGTGTTTATAACGGTGTGGATAATGATCCTGAGGCTGGCGAAAAAAAATAAATTTTACCTCTTGTTTTGGTTTTAGCTTTGTGTTAAAATTTAATAAGAGTTTGCGGCATGAGATGCTGCGAAAAAAAGTAAATAAAAAAAATAAAAAAGTGCTTGACAATGCGAGATTAATCCTTATAATTGTTAAAGCAATTTGAGAGTGGCGGATGTGAGTCCGGGTTTGGGTTTTGATGCCTGGTCTGTGTCTGAGAGGCGGCCTTTTTCGAGGAGATCGAGATTGGCGGTTTTTTTTCTCTCCTTTTTTGAGAAATGTTAATGTTTGGTGTGGTCGTGGTTTTGGTTTTGTTACGGGTCATGCTATACATTATATATATAGAATTTAAGTCCTGCTAAGTTTCAGGCGAGTGATCTTTGAAATATAAATGAATAGCCATACGTTCTTGTTAATGCTTGATGAAGCTACTCAATTAATTTGAGTGTTTTAACAAAGACATAGAGTAGAGATAACTACTCTCTAAACAATAAATTGCCAGTAACACTGGTCTAGCCGACTGGTGTTGATATAAACTTTTCAATTGAAGGGTTTGATCCTGGCTCAGAACGAACGCTGGCGGCGTGGTTGATACATGCAAGTCGAACGGGAAAGTTGCCTTCGGGCGATGAGTACAGTGGCGGACGGGTGAGTAACGCGTAATCAACCTGCCCTCGAGACAGGGATAGCCATCCGAAAGGATGGATAATACCAGATAAGACTGCGAACTCGCATGGGTTTGTGGTAAAAGGTGGGGACCTTCGGGCCTGCCACTCGAGGATGGGATTGCGTCCTATTAGTTTGTTGGTGAGGTAACGGCTCACCAAGACTTTGATGGGTATCCGGCCTGAGAGGGTGAACGGACACACTGGAACTGAGACACGGTCCAGACTCCTACGGGAGGCAGCAGTGCTGAATCATTCGCCAATGCGGGAAACCGTGACGGTGCGACGCCGCGTGCAGGATGAAGGCCCTTGGGTTGTAAACTGCTGTCAGGTTTTAGAAAAATGCTATCGTTAATACCGGTAGTACTGATCAGAACCAGAGGAAGCACAGGCTAATTTCGTGCCAGCAGCCGCGGTAATACGAAATGTGCGAGCGTTGTTCGGAATCACTGGGCATAAAGGGTCTGTAGGCGGTTCTATAAGTTAGTGGTGAAATACCTCGGCTCAACCGGGGAACTGCCACTAATACTGTAGGACTTGAGTGTGAAAGGGGTAAGTGGAATTCCAGGTGTAGCGGTGGAATGCGTAGATATCTGGGAGAACGCCAAAGGCGAAGGCAGCTTACTGGGTCACAACTGACGCTGAGAGACGAAAGCTAGGGGAGCGAACAGGATTAGATACCCTGGTAGTCCTAGCCGTAAACGATGGATACTGCACGATTGGAGAGCTGATTCTCTAGTTGTGGTAGCAAATGCGTTAAGTATCCCGCCTGGGGAGTATGATCGCAAGGTTAAAACTCAAAGGAATTGACGGGGGCTCACACAAGCGGTGGAGCATGTTGTTTAATTCGAAGCAACGCGAAGAACCTTACCTGGACTTGACATGCTGGGATTAATTCTGTGAAAGCAGAAGGATTGCCTTTTTGGTGTAACCAGCACAGGTGCTGCATGGCTGTCGTCAGCTCGTGCCGTGAGGCGTCGGGTTAAGTCCCTTAACGAGCGAAACCCCTATCATATGTTGCTACCAGGTCATGCTGGGCACTCTTATGAGACTGCCGGTGTTAAACCGGAGGAAGGTGGGGACGACGTCAAGTCATCATGGCCCTTACGTCCAGGGCTACAAACGTGCTACAATGGCTGGTACAGAGAGAAGCAATACCGCGAGGTGGAGCAAATCTTCAAAGCCAGCCCCAGTTCGGATTAGAGGCTGCAATTCGCCTCTATGAAGTTGGAATCGCTAGTAATCGCGGATCAGCTATGCCGCGGTGAATCTGTTCCTGAGCCTTGTACACACCGCCCGTCAAGCCACCCAAGCTGGTAGTGCCCGAAGTCCGGCGACAATTGTCCGGCCGAAGGCAAGACTGGTGAGGGGGACTAAGTCGTAACAAGGTAGCCGTAGGGGAACCTGCGGCTGGATCACCTCCTTTCTAAGGACAACTTAGCTGTTGTGGTTGTAGCCCGGGATAGCAGTTGTAATTTATTATAACTGTCCCACGGGAGCATAAACAGCAGAAGATCAGCCAAGTATTGCAAGCGCCATGGCTATTCATTTTTTGATATTAGAGTACTGCAAGAATTAATGTGGTCGGAACTGATGGGGGTGTAGCTCAGTTGGGAGAGCGCCTGCTTTGCAAGCAGGAGGTCCTCGGTTCGAACCCGTGCACCTCCACCAAAGCTACTGGTGGTTACCACTGGGTTGAGTTAATTGCTTCGGTGAGTTTGCGCTAGCAATTGAGTTCGAGTAATCGCATTGCGAAAAGTGTTGGTCCGTAAAACCGGACGGGCTTGTAGCTCAGTTGGTTAGAGCGCATCCCTGATAAGGATGAGGCCGATGGTTCGAATCCATCCAAGCCCACCATTTTATCTTGCATGGTACGAGTGAGTTTTTTAGAGGCCGAGTTTCCTCTGATTGATCTTTGATAATCGAGTAAAGACGTAAAAAGTATAATTTATATACAATCCTATGTTGATATAATAGCAATGCTTGGATTACGGTCCGAGCGATAGTAATAAATGCTGCAATATTACCATAAGAGTTGATAGTTGAGTGTATAAGTTAAACAGTTTTACATCCTTAACAAAATAGATAGGTGTAGAGTTAGTATAATCTATATTTATTTGCGGAAAAAGATTACAGAATTATTCTGTATGACATATTTATCGTGTTTGATTTAACAGCTCTTGTGAGTTTAGAAGAGTTGTAATCAAGATACTAAGGGTGTACGGCGGATGTCTAGGCGGTAGTAGCCGATGAAGAACGTGGCTTAACTGCGATAAGCTTCGGGGAGTCGTAAGCAGACTTTGATCCGGAGATCTTCGAATAACAGTATACTGAACACATAGGTATGCTGTGGGAACCAAGGGAACTGAAACATCTAAGTACCTTGAGGAACAGAAAGTAACAACGATTACCTGAGTAGCGGCGAGCGAAACGGTAACAGCCCAAACCATATACATGTAAGCACAGGGCGTTGTGTATGTGGGGTCGTGGGATTTTCATGCTGAACCTGAATAAGCATGCGTATCAATTGATGATAAAAGAATGG
Source organism: Planctomycetota bacterium (assembly GCA_963556115.3). GTDB lineage: Bacteria > Planctomycetota > SZUA-567 > SZUA-567 > SZUA-567. Next base: position 357,404 of record CAUVYI020000014.1, read on the forward strand.
GGTGGAAACCCCAACCATAGAAGGTGACAGTCCTGTATTTGAAATCTGAGATTGGCGTAGAGAACACCCAAGTACGGCGGGGCACGGGAAACCCCGTTGGAATTTGCGAGGACCACCTCGTAAGGCTAAATACTTACTACCGACCGATAGCGCATAGTAGGGTGACTGAAAGATGAAAAGTACTCCGATAAGGAGAGTTCAAAGTACCTGAAACCGTATACCTACAAGCAGTCGAAGGCCTATGACTTGTCAGGCTGACGGCGTGCCTTTTGTATGATGAACCGGCGAGTTGCTGTATATGGCGAGCTTAAGCATCTTTGATGCGAAGGCGCAGCGAAAGCGAGTGTTAATAGCGCGACCTAGTCGTATGTAGCAGACGCGAAACCGTAGTGATCTATCCCAGTCCAGGTTGAAGCGAGAGTAAAATCTCGTGGAGGACCGAACCCACTAATGCTGAAAAATTAGGGGATGAGGTTGGGATAGGAGTGAAAGTCTAATCAAACTCGGAGATATCTCGTTCTCCCCGAAATATATTGAGGTATAGCGTCGAGTAACTATTCATTGGGGGTAGAGTACCGAATGGATGCGGGGGACCACCATCCTACCAACTCCAATCAAACTCCGAATACCAATGAAATTACCTCGGCAGTCAGACTATGGGGGACAAGCTCCATAGTCGAGAGGGAAAGAGCCCAGACCGCCATCTAAGGCCCCCAAATTATGCTAAGTGGAAAAAGGAAGTAGAGATGCTAAGACAGCTGGGATGTTGGCTTAGAAGCAGCCACCATTTAAAAAGTGCGTAATAGCTTACCAGTCGAGCATTTCTGCGCCGAAAATTAGCGGGACTCAAGCATAATGCCGAAGATGCGGATTTGATTTAACATGCGTGTTATTTCAAGTGGTAGGGGAGCGTACTATACGGATTGAAGGTACACCGAAAGGAGTGCTGGACAGTATAGTAGTGATAATGCCGGTATAAGTAACGATAAAAGGGGTGAGAATCCCCTTCGCCGCAAACCCGAGGTTTCCTGGGCAAGGCCATTCCTCCCAGGGTTAGGCGGGACCTAAGACAAGGCCGAAAGGCGTAGTCGAATGGACAGCAGGTTAATATTCCTGCCCCACTATTTGCGTTAGTTTACGGAAGGACGGAGAAGGCTAATTGCGGGTGGATCCGCTGGCTGGACCATGTAACGGCGTAGGCCGGGACGAGTTAAATGCTTTTCCCATCAGGCTGAGACCGGATGCCAAGAGCGTATGCTGTATAAGCCGCTGATGCCATGCTTCCAAGAAAAGTTTCGTAAATTGTAAATAGAGCCCGTACCGAAAACCGACACAGGTGGGTGAGGAGAGTATCCTCAGGCGCGCGAGAGAACTGTAGTTAAGGAACTCGGCAAAATGGATCCGTAACTTAGGGATAAGGATCGCTTTTGGCGGTGAAGGATTTACTCCGTAAGCTGCTGAGAGCCACAGCAAAGAGGCCCGAGCGACTGTTTACCAAAAACACAGGTCTGTGCTAACACGCAAGTGGATGTATACAGACTGACGCCTGCCCGATGCTGGAAGGTTAAGGTAAGTGGTGAGAGCTACGAACTGAAGCCCCAGTGAATGGCGGCCGTAACTATGACGGTCCTAAGGTAGCGAAGTTCCTTGTCGGGTAAGTTCCGACGTGCATGAATGGCGTAACGACTTGGGCACTGTCTCAACTGCAGACTCGGTGAAATTGTAGGAGTCGTGAAGATGCGACTTACCCGCAGCAAGACGGAAAGACCCCGTGAACCTTTACTATAGGCTAGTATTGGTAATTTATGTAGTTTGTGTAGGATAGGTGGGAGACTGTGATACAGGGGTCGCTAGACCCTGTGGAGTCGTTGGTGAAATACCACTCTTTCTTCATGAGTTATCTAACCTGGACCCTTGAATCAGGGCTGGGAACAGTGCTAGTTGGGTAGTTTGACTGGGGCGGTCTCCTCCCAAAGAGTAACGGAGGAGTTCAAAGGTTCCCTCAGTACGGTTGGCAACCGTACGCAGAGTGTAATGGCACAAGGGAGCTTGACTGCGAGAGAGATATCTCGAGCAGGTGCGAAAGCAGGACATAGTGACCCCGCGATCCTGAGTGGAAGGGTCGTGGCTCATCAGATAAAAGGTACTCCGGGGATAACAGGCTGATCTCTCCCAAGCGTTCACAGCGACGGGGAGGTTTGGCACCTCGATGTCGGCTCATCGTATCCTGGGGCTGCAGTAGGTCCCAAGGGTTTGGCTGTCCGCCAATTAAAACGGTACGCGAGCTGGGTTCAGACCGGCGTGAGCCAGGTCGGTCCCTATCTGCTGTGGGCGTAGGATGATTGAAGAGAACTAACTTTAGTACGAGAGGACTTAGTTGGACATACCTCTGGTGTTTCTGTTGTACCGCCAGGTGCACTGCAGAGTAGCTACGTATGGAACGGATAAACGCTGAAAGCATCTAAGCGTGAAGCCAGCTCTGAGATTAGTCATCCCATGAGACAACTTATAGACTATGAGTTCGATAGGCCGGATGTGTAAGGGTAGTGATATCCTCAGCTAACCGGTACTAATCAGTCGATCGGCTTGATTACAACTCTTTTGAATTCACATTTAAGAGAGTGGTAATAATAAGCAAGCACAATGAAGACCGCATAAGGATGTTTGTTTAACAAAAACTCAACTGATATAAATTTAAGTTTTACCCTTTACTCGATTTGATTTTTTAGCCAGTACTGTCTCTCTATGGACAATGTAGATTGCAGTTACTTTAAGCTAGTCGGTTTTTCCGGCGATTATAGCGAAGAGGATACGCCTGTTCCCATTCCGAACACAGTAGCTAAGCTCTTCTGCGCCGATGATACTGTCTCGGGAAAGTAGGTCGTCGCCGGAATCTTATTAATAAAAGGTACACCCTTGATGGGTGTACCTTTTTTTAATGGGGTTTTCGGGTGATGAATATATGTAACTGAGTCTGTGAGGCTTGGCCGAACAGATTCTCGGGTCACCCGAGCCAGGGATGGCGAAGGGTAGATGAGCGAGCGTTAGCGAGTCTCACCCGTAGGGCAAGGGCAGGATGCCCGCAGTCAAAGTAGGTCGCCTTAATATTTAACTGAGTATAAAGAACCGCATCCACCCATCAGGGTTGGATGCTTTTTTTTTAATGGGGTTTTCGGGTGATGCACTAGTAAATTTTCGCCAGCTCAAATTTACTAGCATCTAGGGAGAATTACTGAGACGAGGTCGACGAGCTGGTAGCGAGTAGACCCTCGGGTTACTTGCTATTCTTGCGCCAGCTCAGAATAACAGGTATCTAAGGAAACCCGAGTACTATTAAATACTTGCCAGCTCGTATTTAATAGTATCTAAGGACAGATGCGAAGGGTAGATGAGCGAGCGCTAGCGAGTCTCACCCGTAGGGCAAGGGCAGGATGACCGAATCCAAGTAGGTCGTCGCGATATTAAATTGTACAGGGTAGATGAGTATTAGTGAGCGAAGCGAAGGTCGCACACAGGAGGGGGCAGTCCAAGTAGGTCGCCCTTTAAAGTATAATTATTATACTTAGAACCGCATCCACCCATTAGGGTAAGATGCTTTTTTTTAATGGGATGCTGTGATGCACTAGTAAATTTTCGCCAGCTCAAATCTACTAGTATCTAGGGAAATACGCTGAGACAAGTAGTGAAGTGCGTGAGCACGAACGTCGGGGTTATATAGTATTCTTGCGCCAGCACAGAGTAGCAGGTATCTAAGAAAACCCGAGTACTATTAAATACTTGCCAGCTCGTATGTAATAGTATCTAAGGACAGATAGCGCAGGGTAGATGAGCGTAGGGAGTTCGCAGCATTGGGTGCATGGATGCACCAAAATCAAAGTAAGAAGTCCATAGACTAATGGTATCTGTGAACGCTTACACAAAACTATGAAAGATTAAATTTGTAATGTTGCTTTCCGTAAAAAAATGTATAATACCCTTGAAGAACTTCAGAGAGATCTGGATGTTTGGCTGAAGTATTATAATGAGGAGTGTCCACATAGTGGAGCCCACTGTTACAGCAAGACTCCCCGCACAGATTTTTACAGAATCTAAAACCTTGACCAAGGATAGGCAACTGGACATCAACGGGCGGACAGTCCAAGTCGAAGAAGTCACTGCTGAAGTCGTGTGATAATTATTATATATCTGTCAGATAAAGTAGTAGCTATTGCACTTAATTTCAAGAGAACCCTGCAATCCATTATAGATATTAGTCAAGTTAAGTTCCCTAATATCTATTATAAAATATAATCTGTATTGAACAGTGCTTATGAATCAAAGCTGAAGGCAAAAGATGTTGATGAAACAAATACTGAGTATGTTAAAATTTAAAGTAAAAAAAGGGTTGCATGCGATTTTCAGGATACGATTTATTCGTAAATTATTGATCAAATATTATCTTTTTTTTGATGCTAAGCTGCGTACTAAAATCTGTAAGTTTTGGGAGAGTACGAGTGTGCATAGAGTTGAATCTGAAACAAGATTGCACTGGTGGGATTCTCCAACTATTATACGTTATATCAATCGTCTGGTCTGTGAGCGGCCGCTTGTGGGGCATAATCAGGGATTAATTGAGCTTTTGAAGGATGACGGCAGGGGGAAAATTCCATATACAAGGGGGTTATCTATCGGCTGTGGTAATGGCATGAAGGAGTTTAGCCTTATTCAGCAGGGTATTGTTGAAAATTTTGATTTATTTGAAATTTCAGAGGTTGCCGCTGAGAGTATTCGGGCTAATGCGCTAAGGGAGAATTTGGCGGATCGAGTTCGGGTTTATTCTTCAGATTATTTTACTCAGGTTAAAAAAGAGTATTATGATTTTGTAAACTGGGATAATTCACTTCACCACATGCTTGATGTTTTTAGTGCGGTTAGAATGAGCTATGATAGTTTACGTTCTGGTGGTTGTTTTTTTATGAATGAATATGTGGGGAAAAACCATCAGCAATTTTCACAAGCAGAGATTGATGCAGTAAATAGATTTAGAAATTCATTGCCGGAAGAAGTTTTTATGCTGGATTCTCATAGTATCAGGAGGGAATTGTTGCCGCCGCTTTTAACGACAATGCTGCGGGCTGATCCATCTGAAGGTGCTGATAGTGAGAGTATTATTCCAGCAGTGCAACAGTATTTTCCTGAGGGTATACTTATACCGACAGGTGGCGTAATTTATCATTTTGGATTAAACAGGATTATTCCGAATATCTCTGAGACTTCAGCTATACTTGATGAAGCGTTGCGGCTGGATGAAGAACTGACTAAAAGCGGTTTTTATCAGTATGCAGTTTTTCTCGGGTTTAAATAAGAAAAAGATATGATATCGTGGTATATATTTTTATAAATATATACGTTACTTTAAACAATAGCGAAATTGAATAACTGTAAGAATTAGTATTTTGCTGCTTATAAAATGTAGGGTGATTGCTGAGAGAATAATATACCCTGGCAAGATATATATGAGATAATACAGGATTGCCAGGGTAAGGATATAAGTTATGCGCTATTACAGGTTAATAAGTATTAATTGCAGTATAATCTATAATATATCATGTTCATACTATTGACAATATAGTAAAGAAGTTGTTGTATTAATGTTCATAGGTTAATGTCCATAGGTGCAATAGGTATCAAGACCGAGGATGTCGGCAGCGGCGGCGATGGTGACTCCGAAGAAGGTTACGGGCTTGCCGCATTCAAGGATGCCCTGCGTACTTGCGTTGCAGAGTGTCGATCCGGTGGCAAAGATCTGCTCACACCACGACTGGGCGTCCAGAAAGTTTGCGCCGTCTTCAATCGTCACTCCGGCGATGACTTTGCCGATATTGTCTGGGTCAAGATCGAGTGCTCGTACTTCACCTCTGGCGGCTAAAACTTCTAAAAATCTGGGTTGGAGTCCAACTAATAGTGTCTTCTTGGTACAGTCATAATGCTTGGTTAGTTCCTTAGCACATTCTACAGGTTCTTCATTCCGGCAGTGTACGGTTTTTTCGGCTTTGCCCAGATGCTTCCAGATGGCATTTATCCCGGAGATAAAGCTGGCTCGACTCTTATTATCAATGAGCTCTAGGTCAATAAGCTCGGCTACTGAGTATGAAGCCCGTTCAAACTGGTCGGTAAATGCCTGCCCCTTGGCTCCGGCAAAGGTGGCTTCGACCATTACCTCTTTACCCTTATGAATTGGGTAATCATCATGCTCTGTGTCGCCAATAGCTTCTCTTGCTGATAACGCCTTACACTCAACCTCTATACGACTATCTAGAATTCCTCGAGAAATTGCCACTTCACGTAGAGCGACTTTTAACGTATTGAAAATATCCATTTGTTGACCTCTTTCATAATGTGTTTTGAGTTTTATTGCCGATATACCTTAAAATATAGAATAAAAATACGGAAAATACAAATAAAATACTCGATAGAATCAAAGCTTTATCATTTTCACCGTCGAGGACGGCATTATATATGTCCAGAGCGATAGTTGTGGTGCTGCCGTTGATATTGCCGCCAATCATCAAGGTAATTCCTACCTCTCCCATTATTCGTCCAATAGCTAAAATAAGACCTTGAATAATACTGTTTTTAAGCAGAGGCAGAACAATCAGCAAGAAGGTGCGTATCCGGCTCTGGCCTAAGGTATAAGCTGCTTCACATAATTCGTTAATGGTACTGTTTTTTCCCGCCATTATGCTACGGGTAATAAACGGGATGCCGGTAATATAGGCGGCGATGCAGATACCGGTAAAGGTGAAGACAATATCGACACCTAGGATCTTGCCTAGATAACCATTTTTGCTCAATAAGAAGACTAAAATAAAACCTATGCCTATCGGCGGAAATATAATTGGAACATTGATAAGTATATCGATTAGCCAATTGATATACTTATTATTTATTAGACTGAAATAGGTCAGTAAAATTGCGGTAATTAACAGGGGAGCTGCTATTACTAGAACAATTTTACAGGTTACGTCAAGTGAATCCAGCAGATGTAGGTTCATAGTGATTAACTTCGTTATAAACCATATTTGCTAAAGATGGCTTGCGTTGGGGGAGACTGTAGATATTCAAAGAAGTCCTGCGCGGAAGAATCTACGAGCCCTGCTTCAATCTCAATCGGGGTGTAGAGCTTCGAGTCAGTATCCAAACTTTTAAGGGTGTCATTTTTTATTTTGATATAATCAGTAACATTTATGAGTCCTACGTCGATGCTGCCAGAGAGTAGATACAGGCTTACTTGAGGTACAGTCTTAAGAATAATAAATTTATCTTTTATTATATCATACAGATTGAGTGCTTTGAGTAATTCAACTCCGGCGCGACCATAGATAGTCTTTTTCGGGTCGGGTATACCGATCCGGGCAATCTTGGGATCGGTGAGTTCTTGAATACTGGTTATTTTGAATTCATCCTGATAAACCAGGATAAGCTTACCGTTACCGAGTTTTATGCTATTTTGCAAGGTGATACCGGATTTATTGATAAAACGTTTGTCGCCGATAATCAGTGATACTCGGTTTGATTTTTTGATATAAGTGGTTATTACCTGCATATTACCGTAAACCGGGAGAATTTTTAACGGGTGATTCTGATTATATAATTCAATAATCTCATTCACCGGTTCTTTATAACCGGCGGCAGAAGCGATATACACACCGTCTTTATCATGAGCAAATATGGTAAGAGGAAAGAGTAGTATAATAAGTATACTACAGATTATGTGTGGGTTCATATTTTTCTCCTGTATTAGTCATATAATCATAACTGGCAATAACAGTACCATAACATATTTTTTTGGGTAATGCTTAATAAAATGATGAAAATAAGCTAAAATAAGGTTATGGGCAGGAATATGATCAAGATTTCTGACTTGCGACAAGAGTTCTACAACAAAATTGTATATTTGGTTGACAATTTTGTTAGTGTGATTTGTAGATAGTGTGGTTGCGTTAGCGAATTCTGTTAGGTAGGGCTTGATACTTGATTTGGTTATAAATGAACATACCCATTGCTTAGGATGTAACTTAGTGTGTAGGTTTTTTACGAATAATGGGTATGTTCTGAGGGTAGAGGAGAGCTTTTTAATTTAATGAAGCGACCCAAGTACTGATTCGTGTAGCGGTATCGGCAGCTTGATTAGTTTCATCCAGTGCTAGCCCGACGAATTTCCCGTCGATAATGGATTTGGATTCAACAAAATCGTAGCCGTCGGCAGGCCAAGAGCCGATAAAGGTTGCGCCAGAATCGGCGATGGCAGCATAGATTAACCCCATTGCATCGACAAAGGTATCTGACCAGCCGTTTTGATCGCCGACTCCGAATAGAGCTACACGCTTGCCAGCGAGGTTGGCATTCTTGATAAGTTCAATTCCTGATTCCCAGTCGTCTTGAAGCTCGCCGCAGCCCCAGGTCGAAGAACCGAGGATTAACAATTCCTGTTCATCGATCTCTTCCTTATCTGCCTGGGCAATACTCTTGACTACAGTTTCAGGGTTATTGAGTGCCGCCGCAATATCATTAGCAATGCTCTCAGTTACTCCAGTAGTACTCCCGTAATAAATTCCGACTTTCATTTTCTTCCTTTCTTAAGAATAAACATTAATTATTGTGGATAAATATTTAGACAAAAATTATTGGGGCTTATTGAGTAACTCTTGGGCAGCAAACTTGGCGTGGGCATCATCTACCATATTGGTAAAGATAGTGAATAATTGTTTGGGTAGTCGGAATGAGACATTGCCGCAGTGTACGGATATGGTCCCACATTCACAACAGGTAATACTTCCAACATAACTCTTTGCCAGTTCACGCTGATTGCAACTCATAGTTTTCTCCTCTGATCAAGGGTAATAAAAATAAGGTAGGGATAATATTATTAGCGATCACTAATAATATTAGTTTATTATAACTGCCGCGTCAAGTATTATTTGCAATTTATTAAGAATTATCCTGGTTATACCTGATATAATTAGTGAAAGTGTTCGGTATTGCTAGGAGATGTGGAGAGTATTCCCAGCTATTGCAGTTTGAATATTGAGCTAGTTTGATTTAACATGTATGCTGTTAAGTCAGGCGTAGTTTGAGGTAGAAGGTGTAAGTTGTGACCGGTTTATTTATTAAATTCTTGGAAATGTTCGGTAAGTATCCAGAGCGAGGGGTAGTCGCATTGCGCTAGTGCCAGGCGTTGTGCCTGGATTGCTGCTGTAAAATTATTATTGATGAAATTTGCCTCGGCCAGAGTATCAAGGTATGCTGGGGAATTGCCTCCTGGTTCGATAACTACTTTTTTGATCAGTTCCAGAGCAAATTTCGGATCTTTGAGTTTGGGGTCGGTGGTAGTTGCCAGAATATAGGCGTAGGTATTATAATATGTCGTTCCGCCTTCAACTTGTGCGGGATTGGCCTGGAGTAGTTGTTCTTGACTCAAATGATTATTCAGTTTTTTGATAGTGGTTAGCGCTTCGGTATCACGTTTTAAGTCAAGCAGTACACTTGCCTCGCTAATTAGTAATTGGGCGTGAATTTCCGGTGAGGTTATGTTGTCTCGATTCAATAGCCTGAGTTGGAGCAGACTCTCCTGCAGCCATTTTTCAGGGTAGGGCATAATGGTTGCTGCATACTGACAGGCCTGAGCGTAGAGGATGGTTGTCTCGGGGCTATTAGGTGCTTGGCGTTTCATATTTTTAAGGATATCGAGAGACTCGGGGATATTATGCGTGGTAAAGAGAGTTCGAAAATTCATAAAAGTTGAGTAGCTTTGGTGTTGTTGTAATTCTCTATCGAGGAGTTCGCCGATTCCGGTTGCGATAAGAAAGACGATTAGAGCTGCCCCCAAAATTTTAATAAATTTGGGTAAGTGATATTGCTTTTGGGTTTGGAAACCCAGAAGTTCACGGTCGCGTTTGATATTAATTTTGGTGAATGCCATATTACTCTGTCGCCTGTATTTTATTCCAATCAACAATATCGAGGCTGGTTTTAGCGGTCAGATCGCCAAAGAGGGCGGTATGCTGTATTATTCTGACCGTAATGTTTTTGCCGTGCATACTGGGTAGGATATTCGCCGAATATCCACATACGCCGCCTCAACCATACTCCAATTTATCATCAAAAAAAATCTCTGCAGGGTTATTGGTGTTATAGACCAATAATTCCGGCCCTGGGTCATTGATATCTGCCGGGCCGACGAGATTAAAATATATATCTCGCGGGCCGTAGGTCTTCTGAGCGGCTATCAGTTTATCCTCTACCTGCCGTGCCAGCGCCTCCATTTTAGCGCTATTGAGTTTTAACTTCAATCTTTTATTTTTAAGAATAGTAAATTCAGGGCAGGCAAATTTGAGTAACACCCTGAAGTCTGCACCATATACTAACCCTTCGATTATACTGTATTTACCTTGGGGCAGGGTAATAGGTAGTTGTTTGAGGGCGACTTTGAGAATATCTCTGCCGCTTCCGCCTTGAGGGAGGAAGGAGAATTTATAACTGGATTCTAGTTTATCTGAGCCTGCGGGCAGGGTGAAGGTGATCTGGCCGTAAGCACTTTCAAGCTTTTGCAGAGTCAGTGAACTTCCGTCGGGGGTAATGGCAGAAGTATAGAAATTATCTTTGAGTACGAGTTGGGGTTGGAGCAGGAAGGCCTCGGTAAGCAGTTCATAGGGTGAAGGGGTATAACGGCCGTCATTATCGAAGTCAATCAGTAGAATCGTACCGTAGGTGTAGTCTGTACCGTAGGTACTCTTGAAAATAGCGGCGTTATATGCTTGACCGTTGAGGGTAATTTTACCTTCGCGCCAGTACTTGGGATAGAGTTTGAGACCTTTGGAACTGAACTTAAGATCAAAGATTGTGGGTTTATCTGAGAAATACAGTTGCAGCGGGGTTTTGCGGGTAATGTCGGGGATGGATAATGGTTCTTCATCGGCAAGGGTGTCATTGAGATTGGAATCGATCAGAATATGATCGAATACAGCTGCATTTGCTGCGGAGCGATAGAGAATGAAACCGATCGGGGGCTGGGTAAGGAAGATCCCGGTACGGGGATCATGCAGTGTCTCTATAGCTACGGGGAGTTTGCCCGTGTACTGTTGCCCTGGGGGATAGATAATTCCTTCGAGGACACCATAGCCTTTTTTATTGATGTAATCGGGAATTGGTCTGAGCTGCAGGGTAGATTTGCCTGTAGGTAATTGGGTTGAGCTGGGAGGCGGATCTGAGCGTACCGCAGCCAAGCTATTCTGCGGTGGAAGAAACTCTATACCGGGTAAGCCCTGTTGGCTGGGCTGATCGTCAGCACTACCTCTGTAGGAAGTGCAAAAGCAGAGAATTATAACTAATAGTATTAGAAATTTATGCATATTTTCAAGCTTTTTACTCAGTAATAGTTCCAACTAAAAAAACCAGAACCGGTTAATTCATCTTAACTCTGTGGGCTAACACTTAATGTTGTTAACAGTACTATGGATTTTAGTAAAAACTATAAAAGCCGGAAGCGCAAAGTGAATTCAGGACTTCTTTTTCTTCTTTTTCTTTTGCTGCAGGAGTGCAGGATCTAAACCGAAGCGTTTGGCGATAAGTGGGGTGACTGCTTGTGGATCCGCTTTGCCCTTCATTGCCTGCATGATCTGACCCACAAACCACATTGCTCCTTGAACCTTGCCGTTACTTACCTCTGCGGCAGCATCGGGATTTGCAGCGATAATTTTCTCCAGTATCTCCGAGATAGCGCCGGTATCTGAGACCTGCCCCAAACTATCTTCTTCAACAATAGTGCTTGGCATACGCTTATCACCGGCTACAATATCGGCAAAAATTTTCTTAGCTGTCGGCATATTGATCTTATTGCTGCCGACAAGGGTGATAATATCTGCCAACGCTTCGGCGCTGACCGGAAAGTTGTTGATAGTAATAGCTGATTCATTGAGGGTGCGTGAGACCTCGTTGATTATCCAGTTGGCGGCTTCTTTGTTGGCGCTACTGGCCATGGCTACACCTTCGTAATAATTGGCAAGTTCACGATCCTGAATCAGCAGGTTGGCCTCATACTCATTGAGGTTGTAATCGCTGATAAATCGTTGTTTCTTCGGCATCGGCAGTTCCGGGAGGGTGCGGCGGAGCATCTCTACCCATTCGCGTTCGACCGTGATTGGGGGTAGATCTGGTTCAGGGAAGTAACGGTAATCATTGGCATCTTCTTTGACTCGCATCTTGAAGATGCGTTGCTTCTCCAGATTATAACCCCAGGTGACCTGCTCGATGCGTTCACCGGCATCCTTCTGCCGGGTGAGTTCCTTGATAACGAGTTCCAGTGCATTCTCCACCCCTCTAAAGGAGTTCATATTTTTGATCTCATTCTTGATTCCGAATTCTGGGCAGCCAAATTCACGGATTGAGATATTGGCGTCACAGCGGAGGGAGCCTTCCTCCATATTGCAGTCTGATATCTCGGCATACTGCATAAGTAGTTTGATCTGTTCAAGATAGGCTCTGGCTTCTTGAGCAGAGCGAATATCTGGTTCTGAGACAATCTCCAGCAGTGGGGTGCCGGTACGGTTGAGATCGACATTAGAAGTACTTCCTGAATGGATAAGTTTTCCGGCATCTTCTTCGAGGTGGGCTCTGGTAACTCCAATTCGACTAACCTTGCCGTCTACTTCTACTTCAATCAAACCGTCGATACTTACGGGCATGTCATATTGGCTTATCTGGATGTTCTTAGGTAGATCCGGGTAATAATAATGCTTACGGTCGAACTTGGTAAGCTCAGGGATCTTGCAGCCTAGCGCCAAGCCGCCTTTGATACCCAGTTCGAATGCATGTTTATTGATTACTGGCAGACTCCCGGGTTGCCCCAGACATACCGGACAGACATTTGTATTCGGTTCATGTGAGAACTGATTTCTGCAGGAGCAGAACATCTTGGTGTTGGTGAGTAATTGAACGTGAACCTCTAGACCAATAACGCATTCGTATTTCATTTACTGCCTCAATTCTTGGGGTATTTGAAACTGAAGCTTATAGACTATTATAAGCTGATGATATATTTGCCTATTATAACCGCAATAATAACTTTGTGCAATAGTATAATAATTGAGAAAGTAGAGTGGAGGTGAGGGTTGCGTCTGGATAAGAGAATTAATAAGGTTATTTGTAAAAATTATGTAAGTAGGCGCTGGTAAAAAAACGGTCATATGATATGATATAAGGAGTTTATAAATAGAAGGTATACATATAATGAGAAAAATCTTGATTGCAGAGGATGACAAAATGACGCGGATTATTCTGCGTCAGCAGTTGAAGAAATGGGGATATGATATACTTGAAGCGGAGAATGGCGAGGATGCGTATAAGCTATTGTCCGGTCAGGATTCTCCTTCAATTGCAATCTTGGACTGGATGATGCCGATTATGAACGGTATTGAAACCTGTAGAAAACTCAAAGAAGACAGCAATAATACAAAATATATAATTATTCTTACCAGCAAGGATTCCAACGAAGATATTGTCGAGGCCTTGGAGTCCGGTGCCGATGATTTTATGAGTAAACCGGTGAATAGTGCGGTGTTACACAGCCGCTTAAATGTAGCAAAACGGACTATGCAGTACCGGGAACGTCTGACTGAGTATGCTAATTCCATGGAGAATCTGGCCAAGCAACGTGCTGAGCAGTTGGTGCATGCCGACAGGCTGGTTACTATCGGTACAATGGCCAGTAGTATTGTGCATGAGATTAATAACCCGCTCTCGGTAATATCTTCGACCAATCAGATATTTTCACAGTATTGGGGGAAGCTGGAGCCATTGGTGCAGTCGGCAGTTATGCAGGAATCGGCGGAAAAAGGGTTCTTTAAATATATGCTGGAAGAATATCCGTTGATGATAGAGTCACTCAAGAATAATGTAGGGCGTATAAATAAGATTATCAGTAATCTGAAGCGTTTTTACCGTAAGGATGTAGTAGAAGAGCTTACTGAGTATTCACTAAATGAAGCTATTAAAAATTCACTCGATATTACTCAGGCAAAGCTGAAGAATATTGTCAATGTCAAGCTTGAGTTGACCGAAGATCCGTTGCTGGTCAAGGGCATTGCCCATCAGATTGATCAGGTTATTGTTAATATTATTGTCAATGCAACGGAAGCAATTTATGCAAAGACTGGTGGTAAGTTTATGGGCAATATCCTTATCGTGTCCAAGCGGGAGGGTAATGAGGCGATTATTACGCTTGAAAATGACGGGGGGTATATTCCGCAAGAAGTACTTGAGAAGATCTGGAATTCATTCTATACTACCAAAGAAGAGGGTACAGGGCTGGGGCTATCGATAAGTTTAGATATTATCAAAGCCCATGGCGGTAAGCTGTCGGCAGAGAATCTCTCCGATGGTAAGAGCGTTAGGTTTACTCTGACCCTTCCGCTCTTTATAAATAAGATTTAGTGCCAAGTTTGACGAAATACAATGAGCTCTTAAAATACGGCTGGCTTGGCGCCACATACCCAGATCAGGTAGATATAAGTAATTGGGGCATTGAGTACCAGACTGTCGAGCAGATCCATAACTCCGCCGTATCCGGGGAGTGAGCCGCCGGTATCTTTAATTTGAGCTTCACGTTTGAGCGAAGATTCTACCAAATCACCCATAAGTCCGAGAGTTGCTAGAATAATACCTAAGGGGAGAGCTCTGGCCCAGCCGATACTGGCCATAGCCGACTCTGGGTGGAAATAGATTACCAGCGCAATAAGCCCGACACTTGCCAGCATGCCGCCAATAAAACCTTCCCAACTCTTCTTGGGTGAGATTGATGGCCAGAGTTTATGATAACCGAATCTCTTGCCAACCAGTAGACCGAAGATATCGCAAATTTTGCTGCCGCAGAAGAAGATAAAGACAAACTCCAAGCCATCATATTCCCAGCCGTGTTTAAGTTCTAGATAGCGCATGCGTCCGAGAAAAGAGAGGAGTAGCCAGAAGTAGGTTATGCCAAAAATCGTAGTGGCAATATTGCCGATGGCCTGTTCGGTGCAACGGAAAATCGGTTGATATAATAAAATTGCAATTATTATTACGGTGAATAATAGCCAGTCATAGCCAATAATACCGTTGGTGGGTGGGTGTAGAGTAGTAAGTTGCTGGGTTATGTAGAGCAGGAAACAGCCTATGATCCCGAGCAGAGTAAAAGGTTTATGCCCTTGCAAGCGTACCAGCCGGTAGTATTCGGCAACAGCCCAACTACAAAAGAAGGCTTGAAAGATACTCAATGCCCAAGCACTGCCGTTTCTGGCGTCTAGCCAGATGAAACCTATCATTAAAAAAAAGAGCGGCACCCCAAGTATTAAACGCATTCCTAACATATGTATATCACTCCAATTAATTATTATTAGTTCAGTTAAGTATTCTTCTGGATATTACCGAATTTGCGGATACGCCCTTGGTAATTCGTAAGAGCTTTCTGTAATTCATCCCTGGAAAAATCCGGCCAGTAGACATCGGTCGCATATAACTCTGCATAACTTAGTTGCCAGAGCAGGAAATTTGATAGCCGCAATTCTCCGGCAGTTCTTATCAATAGATCTGGATCTGGGATATCTGCATTATCCAAATAGGAGGTGAAGAGATCTTCGGTGATCTCATCTGGAGTTAATTTGCTGGCCAAAATATCCCTACTTATGGCCTTGGTGGCTCTGACAATCTCATCTCGGCCGCCATAGCTTAGTGCTAGAGTAAGAACCTGTTTATGCTCGGCAATTGCGAGTCTCTTAATTGAGGTGTGCAGAGCCTGTTGTATAGGTTCTGGTAGTAATGCCGTATTGCCGATAACTCTGAGCTGAACCTTTTCCTGATAGAGAGTCTCGGTCTCGATTTTGAGATACTCCAGCAGGAGGGACATAAGCGCTTCAACCTCTGCCTGAGGTCGTTTCCAGTTTTCGGTTGAGAAAGCGTAGGCGGTAAGATAATCTATGCCGAATTCTCGGCAAAGCTTCAGGGTGCTTCTGAGAGTATTTACCCCTTGTGCATGCCCTTCGGCTCGGCTCTTTCCCCGTTCTTCTGCCCAGCGGCCGTTACCATCCATTATAATTGCAATATGTTTGGGTAGTAAAGATAAATTGTTCAATGGTTTTTCCTGTTGCTTATAAGCAATAAGTCTGATTATAAATATTAATGGATTTAAAAAAGATTCTTAGTAAGTATACAGAAAATGAGTATGCCTGCTACTGGTTATTCATATTTTTAACTATATTGCTGCTGCTGGAAAATACCTAGAAAATACATATTGGATTAGATAATTGATTGGGTTATAATTGGTTGTTGACAACAATTAAAACTATCTTTATAATATTGAGAAAATCTCAGTATTATATGCTCATAAAGGTTGTGTGTATGAAATTATAATCGATACTCTCGGTAACGGCGCGTAGAAAGATCTGATTATGGAAGTATTAAAGGGTATTCCAGTATCTCCAGGGTTTGCAATTGGTGAGGCGTTTGTACTCGGCAATGAGGAGTCGGTAATTCCCCGCAGGTTTATCTCGGTCGCTGAAATTGATGATGAATTCAGCCGTTTTCATGCTGCGGTAGAGAATGCCAAAGAGGATATTCGTGATCTGCAGGAGAAGATCAGATCAGATGAGATTGGATCGGAAGCGGTGCCGATCTTTGATGCGCATATTTTGATACTCGATGATGCATCGCTGCATCAGGAGGTACTTAATAGGATCAGTAAGAATAGATTTTCAGCCGAATACGCAGTCAGCAGATCTTTGCGTAAGTACGAGAAAGCCTTCTCCAAAATTGACGATGATTATCTGGCTCAGCGTATCAGCGATCTGCATGATATCGAACGTCGCTTGTTGCGCGCCCTTCTGGGTGAGCGTAAGGAAGATCTCAAACAATTAGATCGACAGGTTATTGTAATTTCTCATGATCTTACCCCGACTCAGACCGCGTCCATGGATCGTGAGCATGTTATCAGCTTCTGTACAGATGTAGGAGGTATGACCGGACATACTGCGATTATCGCTCGTTCTCGGGAATTGCCGGCGGTGGTTGGATTGGAGACGGTTACCAGCGATGTATCGAGTGGTGATACTCTGATTGTTGATGGGAATAGAGGGTTGGTAATTGTCAATCCCGATGCCGGAACGCTTGAGACCTATGAGGCATTGGCGAGTGATTTTCATGTATTTGAAGAAGCGCTGATAGGTGAAAAAGATCTGCCGGCACAGACCATCGACGGTAATTTGATTCGGGTAAGCGCCAATCTGGAATTTCCTAGCGAGATAGATGCTGTTGCCCGAACCGGGGGCGAGGGTATAGGGCTGTATAGAACGGAATTTTTATATTTAAATTCTGATTCGGTGCCGGATGAAGAAGCGCATATGGATGCTTATACCCAGGCGGTAGAGCATATGTCGGAGCAGAAGGTTACGATTCGAACCCTTGATCTTGGAGCAGATAAGTTTTTTCATCTGGAAAAGAATATTGGCAGTGAGGATAAGGCATTGCTCAATGAACGTAATCCGGCGCTGGGCTGTAGAGCGATACGGTATTGTGCTCGACATCCAAAGTTATTTCGCTCGCAGATTCGCGCTATCTGTCGGGCGAGCGCCTTGGGCAAGGTCAACTTGATGGTGCCTATGATCAGTTGTCGGGAAGAGGTCGAGTATGTTCTGCAATTAGTAAGAAAAGAGCAGGAGATACTGGATGAAGAGGGTATCGATTTTGACCCGAACATGCCTGTAGGTATAATGGTCGAAGTGCCTTCGGTTGCTATAGATATAGAAAATTATATAGATATTTGTGATTTTTTCAGTATTGGTACCAATGATTTGACCCAGTATACAATTGCGGTTGATCGTACCAATGAGCATGTGGCAAATATTTATAGTCCGACAAATCCTGCGGTATTAAAATTGATTCACAACGTTATCAAGTGTGGGGCTGAGCATGATCGACCGGTGAGTGTCTGCGGTGAGATTGCTGGTGATCCATCATTTACCTTCCTCTTGCTCGGTATGGGGCTTACACATTTCTCTGTCAGTCCGCCACTTATTCCAGAGGTTAAGAAATTGATCAGATCAATTACCATGGAGGAAGCGCGGAAGATTGTGGATGATGTTATGAAGCTTAATAATTCTCGTGAGATAACGACTTATCTGCGTAATGTCACTCGTAAGTATCAGCCGGACTGGTCATTCAATTAAATATTCTTGACATATTTGTATTTTATGCTATAATTATTCTGTAATTGCTTATGAGTAAGTAATTCACCCAATACTATATATACTAATAGTGCTTTGGGAATGTGTATTCAGGTAAGATCAGGTTACAGCAATTGTTTTACTGGTGGTGAAAAAAATGCGTCTAGTATTGATAAAAAATGCTTGTCATTTAGCTTTATCCACGGGTATCTGAATATTCTTTTCTATAATTTCATCACAATTAATTTCTTTGATATGTGAAGAGGTTAGGGGTGGTCTGTAATTAAGGTAAAATTATATCAGGTGATGGATGGGTATCCGAACTCTAGGGGTACTCCGGTATGATTATGGGTTTATTAGGTGAATTGCAATATCTGGTAGAGTTTGGCAATAAGAATAGTGGCGGTTAATGAGTTATAATATTGAGTAGTTGCGAGTCCCCGTAATTTTGATGGGTTGGCAATTACACTTATATAAAAAGGAGAAATATAAGATGGCAATCAGTGCTTTACACGAAGAAACAAAGGAGATTACAGATCTAATTTTGCAAGCCAAGGAACTGGCATTCAAAGAGACAGACAGTGAGCCGGAACCTGAGTTGACCCATCCAGTAAAATGGCCGGTACAGTCCACGGTCGGGCCGGGTCTGGAGGGTGCAATTGCTTGCGAGACTAAAATTGGGTATGTAAACGGGCGCAAAGGCTGGTTGGTATATCGTGGATATAATATTTTTGATCTTTGCGCTTACTCAAATTATGAAGAGGTCTCATATCTATTGTTATATGGGGCATTGCCGAATAAGAGTGAACTTGAAGTATTCAAAAAGCAGTTGGCAGAATCTAGGCATGTTCCTAATACTCTCCGGCTGATGATGGGTTTCCCTATTCAGGATATGAATCCTATGGCGGCGTTGCGTATAGGGGTAAATATGCTGAGACAGCGTTTAAATTGGCGTGATCTGGATCCAGATGATGATGATATCGAAGAATTGATAGATACGGATGCCGATGCAATTCCGCAGGAAGATATGCCGCGCGGTGAGGAGAAGGCGATATATGAGTTTAAGAAGAGGTCGGATCCGGGACATAAGCCAAGAAAGGCGCGTGAGACCATGGATGATGGTAGAGGTATCGAGTCATGCATTCATCTGGTCGGGGCGATGTCTACTATAACGGCAGCGATATCACGAATTCGCCAGGGGCATATACCGATTGAATGGCGTGATGATTTGTCACATGCGGCAAATCTGCTCTATATGATAACCGGTGAGATTCCAACGCCTCTTGAAGAGCGGATAATGGATATTGCACTTATTCTTCATGCAGATCATGGTATGAATGCAAGTACCTTTGCGTCGATGGTTGTCGCCTCAACTCTTTCTGATATTTACTTCTCTGTCGGAGCTGGAATTGGAGCTTTGAACGGACCGCTGCACGGCGGTGCAAATGAGCAGGTGCTTAAAATGCTCAAAGAGATTGGTTCGGAAGATAGGGTTAAGGAATGGTATAGAGAGAGCCGGGAATCTCATAAAAAGATAATGGGATTTGGGCATCGAGTATATAAAGCTTATGACCCCAGAGCTAGAATTCTAGCTCCGCTTGCTGAGTACCTTACCCGAGAGAATAGCGAAGCTAAGACTTATCTGAATATTGCCAAGTCGCTGGAGAAAGAGGTGACTGATACTTTAGGTAAGGAAAAAGGGATCTTCCCCAATGTTGACTATTTCTCAGGTATTGTTTATGGTTGTCTGGGTATACCGCAGGCGATGTTTACTCCGGTATTCGCTGTAGCGCGTACCGCCGGATGGACCGCTAGAATATACGAGTATATGGAAAATAACCGCATCTTCCGTCCGCGGGCGATGTATACCGGTGGTTTTGAAACCGCCTTCAAGCCGCTTGAAGAACGTTGAGATTGAATTTATGATGGGGTATTTTTTTCAGCCACCTCCTTTAGGAGGTGGCTGTCGTATTATTGACCTTGTACTGCATATTGATATAATAGTATAAATTAATTACTCCTGTTTTTATTAGAAAAGGCAAAAAAATGGTTCGCTACGCTCTTGCACAAATTAACACAACGGTAGGTGATCTTGAAGGCAATGCACAGAAAATTCTAGAAACAATGATCAGAGTTCAAGAGTATGCACCGGATTTGGTGATTTTTCCGGAGATGACGCTTACCGGATATCCGCCTGAAGATCTGCTGCTTAAACCTGGGTTCATTGCTGAAACCAGGAAGATTGTTACTGAGTTGTCTGCCAAGATATCGGGAACGGCACTGGTTGGGTATCCATCGCTAAAGGCTGGGCAGCGTCCTAGAAATACTGCTGGGTTGATGCGTAATGGGGTATTGGTTCATGAATATCATAAATGTTTGCTCCCAAATTATGCGGTGTTTGATGAGAAAAGATATTTTGATGAAGGGAATGTCGGACTTAATTTGCAGATAGATGAGGAGATCTGTGGGGTTGTGGTTTGTGAGGATGCTTGGGAAGAATCAGGACCAATTAAGGACGAGACCGAAAATGGAGCAGGGATTATAGCCTGCTTGTCAGCAAGTCCGTATCATAAGCAGAAAGAAGAATCGCGGATTAAGGTCTTCAGCAATATCTGTAAACGCCAGAATACGTATTTACTTTATTGTAACCTGGTAGGTGGGCAGGATGAACTGGTGTTTGACGGAGCAAGTTTTGTGATGTCACCGGCGGGGGAGATACTTGCTAAGTTGCCTGCCTTTACCGAAGATATTCTATACTATGATACTACTGGGGGGTTGAAGAATAAATTTAAAGCTTCTACGCGTGAGGTTGAGACTATTGAGATTGCGCCCAATCAGGAGGAAAAACCAGAAATTACGCTTAAGCCGGTTGTGACCAAGGATAAGTATGCAGATGTATACGGGGCGTTGGTTCTGGGGGTAGGTGACTATGTGCGTAAGAACGGTTTTAAGGGGGTAATTGTCGGTTTGTCTGGCGGGATTGATTCTGCCTTGACTGCGGCGATAGCGGTTGATGCCCTGGGTAAAGAGAATGTCTTTGGTGTGACCATGCCGAGCCGTTATTCTTCGGGAGAGACCAAAGACGATGCCAGAATTCTAGCCGAGAACCTGGGGATTCGTTTTGAGTCACTGGCTATTGAGCGCCCATTCAAGGAGTTTGAAGCAATGTTGGCTGATATTTTCGCTACCGCTGAGTTGGGGAGTGATCCTGAGGATATAACCGCGCAGAATTTACAGGCACGGATACGGGCGGTATATGTAATGGCCATATCGAATAAGTTCGGATTATTACTTCTCAATACTTCAAATAAGAGTGAGAGTGCGGTGGGGTATGGTACACTCTATGGTGATATGGCAGGTGGATATGCGGCGATCAAAGATGTGCTAAAGACCGATGTTTGGGGGATATCTTACTATGTGAATAAGCTTCATGGACGTGAGGTTATTCCGGTATCGACGATTGAGCGGGTGCCTTCTGCAGAACTTAGGCCGGATCAGGAGGACAGACAGTCGCTGCCGGATTATCCACTTCTAGATCCGATTCTGGAATTATATGTCGAGCAGGATATGACCTATCCGGAGATTGTGGCTAAAGGGCATGACCCGGAGATAGTAAGAAAGATAATTTATCTTACCGATCGTGCGGAATTTAAGCGGCGCCAGAGTGTGATCGGGCCGAGAGTGACGCCCAAGGCTTTCGGTAAAGATAGGCGTCTACCGGTTACCAATCGCTTTAGACCTAAGTAAATATTGTTTTAATTTATACCGCGGCGTGTATATATAAAACTGTTAAGTATGTTTGTAAGAGCAATTATGATCTAGCCGCAGCTAACCTTATATCTAGGTTAGCTGCGGCTAGTATTATTGAGAGTGGGGCAAGGGTAAAACAGCTCAGCAATTTTCTAGCTTGATGGCCGGTTTGATATCAAGTAGTTTTGTGCCATTGAGGCAATCAAGCCCTTTGACGGTAATTTCATTGGCGCTAAGCGAAATAATCGGGGTTACGGCTACTGCAATAGGGTTTGGGCGGTGGGGAGCACGCTTAGCAAAAGTACCTTTTTTGCCCTTATTCTCATCACCTTTTTTGACAGGAGTAAGGAGGGTGCGGTCTGCTCCATCTAACCAGTAGAGTATTAGAATGTTTTGTCCAGGTTCCAACCCGGTTAACCCTTCTAGAAATTCGTCTTTAATAACCAATTTGCAGGGAGGGCCATTGAAGTCAATATTTGACGGGCACTCCTCCAAACTGTTATACGGGGTAGTGATGTGACCGATAAAGATCAGGTTAGTTTGCATTGAAGTTATCTCCTATTTTGAATAAATAGCATGAAAATAATGGTATTTACTATTGTATGTCGAAAAAGTAGGTTCGACCTTTGCTAAAGGTTGTAGTTTGAGTTTGTGTCAGGATAATTTTTGGTGGATGGAGGGGGGATAAGTTTTAACTTTGGAGATTATTATATACTCTATGCCGAAGCATAGCATATTTAGGCTGTAGGAAGTGTTTATATATGAATATTTTATTAAGCCTTTAAGCGTAAATATAGTTGCTAAAGCTATCTTGAAAAAGGATCAGTATTAGGGTTGTCATTCCAAATATACTCGGCATCAAGTGCGGCTTTCTCGCTGGCTTTTCGGTCTATGACCTTCTCAATAAATGCTAGAGACATATCGATCCCAGCGGAGATTCCTGATGAGGTAAAACAATTCTGGTCTTCTACCCAGCGGGCTACGGGTTGCCATAATACATCTTTACCTTGGGCTATAGCCCAGTCGTAAGCGCGTTTATTGGTGGTCGCTTTTATACCATTTAATACCCCAGCCTTTGCCAATAAGGCACTCCCAGTGCAAACAGACATAACATATGTGGCTGTAGAGGATTTTTCTAAAAGCCAATCGGTCATTACGGCATTATTTACTTCGCGCCGGGTGCCGATTCCACCGGGGACAAAGATGACATCGAAATTAATCTCATCATTGAAAGTATAATCACACAGGGATTTTGGTCCTTGCCGACTGCTGATGATTTTATGCTCTGGTGCTATTAGAGATATGGAAAAAACATTTGGGAACATACCCAGCATTTCTAAAGGGCCAAATACATCGAGTAGTTCAAATCCGTCAAAGAGTACGACTCCAATAGAGAGCATGATCTTCTATCCTAATATTATAAAAGTGTAAATAGAAGTTGGTATTTGAGTAATTCCGTATTTGTATTATAGCTTGGAATTTATACTATTTCAAGCTTCAAATGTATAGTATTGATACTAGTATACGTCAGGTTGTATATTTAGATTGCAAACAGGTAAACTGTTTAATATCAAGTTCTTACCTGTTTGCATATAGTTTGGGTTAAAGCGGAGTAGTAATCAGATAGAATATTAGTTATCACAGGATATTTTAAGTGGAGTTGGCTTATCGGTTCAGATATTTGGTTAGTACGCTCTCAGACGGTACGGAACCGGAATGCACAACCTCTTCATCGATAATTAGCGCTGGGGTAGACATAACGGAATATTCCATAATCTTCTCTAGATCCGTAACCTTCTCTAGAGTATAATCTAGAGCTAGTTTGTCTGCTACTTCCTGGGTTAGGCGGGTTAAATTTGCACATTTGGCACAGCCTGTACCGAGAATTTTGATTTTCATAATTATCTCCTAATAGTGGTTTGGTAATGTAAGTGATATTATTTAAGGTATTATGTATATATAATAGCGGTCAGATTTTAATATTGAGCAAGGGCGCGCTAAAATTAAATATCCAGCCTACCAGCGTAAAAATTGTTAGTAATAGTAGGAAGAAAATGAGCAGCAATCTGGGGCGCATGACCTGTTTGAGCAGGATGAATTCGGGAAAGCTTGCGCCAACAACGCTCATCATAAAGCAGAGTGTGGTGCCGATAGGTACGCCTTTGAGTAGCATGGATTCGGCGATAGGTATTACCCCGGTCGCGTTGGAGTAGAGCGGGATGCCGATGATACTGGCTAGCGGTACACTCCACCAATTGTTGGCTCCGAGATGTCTCTGTACCCACTCCGCCGGTACAAAGCCGTGGAAGATCGCACCTACGGCAATACCGAGAATTACATATTTCCAGATTCTACCGACAATCTCTTTAACCTCGGATTTGGCAAATTCATGGCGTTCTCTCCAGGATACTGCTTTGGTCTCTAGCGATTGCACGGTGCAGTCGTCTTTACAGCCGCAGTCGGTCTCTTGCGCCGCATTTCTTGCAGCCATTGCCAGTGATTTATTCCCCAGAGGTGTAAGGTAGCGTTCGGCTTTGATCAGATCGAAGAAGTAACCGCCGATGATTCCGGCTAGTAGACCGATGACAATATAGGCCAGGGTAAACTTCCAGCCGAGGAGTGTCCCTAAAAGTAATACTGCGACCTCATTGATTATCGGTGAAGTAATGAGAAAGGACATGGTAATGCCTATTGGTATTCTGGCTGAGGTGAAGGCGAGAAATAAAGGGATACTGCTGCAACTGCAGAAAGGGGTGACCGCTCCGAATATAGCAGCGAGGAGATAGCCGACAAACTTGTGTTGCCCTTTGAGGTAGTCCCTGACCCGTTCCATATTCATACTGGCTCGCAGTAGGCCGATTAAGTAGATAAGGATGACTACAAGTACGAGAATTTTTGTCACATCCTCGATAAAGAAATGCAGACTTTCTGCCAATCTGCTCTCTTTACTCAGCCCCAGAACTCCATAGACCAGTTTATCTGCAAGGAGGGTAAAGATTCCTAATATGGTATTCATGGCAACTCCTTTGACTGTAAATTTAGTATAGATTTATAATTGTTGTTGAGTTAGTTTCATTGTTGCCAAAGTAAGCAACAATATAACTAAAAAAATTCTTACTTACAGAGCTCTTCAGCGCAACGGAAAAAGTTCTTGATGCAGGACATACGGAGTGAGCAGATGACCGAGGTACCCTGTTTTTCAGTATTGATTATACCTGCTTCCTTGAGTATAGCGAAATGTTTGGAAACAGTTGACTTGTCTACATGGAGAAAATCTGCAAATTCACAGATACAGCGCTCGCCTTTAATTAATTCTTCTACTATATAGATTCGGCTGGGATGTGCCAGCGCTTTGAAAATTTTAGCTTTACTCTCGATAGCGTTCATGATGTTATTTTTTACCTCCAATTATTGAATGTAATCATTCTAACTTAGATAGTTTCTATTTTAGGCAACTATCTGGGTTTGTCAAGAATTTTTAATTTTTTTTATTAGTGATGCGATATCGGTATAGTAATCTTTAGGTGGGGCGGGGCGGCCAATCAGTATGACTTTGCAGGAGGTCTGCGCCGCCGCTTCTAGTTTGGCTGGGGTGCCGCCTTCGCTGCCGCCATCCTTGGTAATGAGTACTCTGATGCTGAAGCGTCTGATCAGTTCAAGGTTGTCGGCAGTTGAAAAAGGGCCGCGGGCTAGAATCATGTGCTCGGGGATAATGCCGGCAGCGTGTAGTGCTTGCTCTGAGCTTGGACAGTTGAGAGCTCTGGCGTAGAGACGGTTTTTGCTATCGGTTATCTGCTGCATATAGGGTTTGAGGTTATTCGAGCCGGTAGTGAGCAGGATGTTGCCGGGTAAGCTATTGGCTATCGCTGCGGCTTGCTGGTGGTCTGGAGCCGGTAGGATCTCTACGCGCTGGGCGTATTCTTTCAGACTGGAATTATTCCGCAGGTAAATGTACAGTAGTGTAAAGGAGTCACGGCAGGCAGCTATGATATTTTCTCTGGCTTGTTTGGCGTAGGGATGAACTGCGCAGATAACTGCCTTGAAATTTGTGGCGCATAGATAACTGGTGATTTCAGATTGATCCATTCTGCCGATTTTACGGGTTATAGGTTGGTTCTCAGGTAAGAGATGTGAGTCGTCTGAGATAGTGGAGAGGGTTACGTGATACCCTAATTTCAAGAGTTGTTCACAAAGAGAGTAGGTTTCGGCTGTGCCACCGAAGAGAAGTATTTTTTCTTGTTGCATCTGTTTGCACCTTGGCTGTACTTGGGTATAATAAAAGTGTATTCTGTAAAATATAATTATAATGACAAAGGATGGTATGGCAAAGCTATATCCAGATTCGATTCAGAATTTAATTGAGCGGTTTGCCGAGCTTCCCGGAATCGGGGCGCGCAGTGCGGAGCGAATGGCTTTTTATATACTCGCTTCAGCCCGTGATGAAGCGATGTCGCTGGCAATTGCTATACGTGATGTGAAGAAGAATATTCGGGCTTGTAAGCGCTGCTTTAATGTTGCGGAGCATGAACTCTGTCATATCTGTAGCGATTATAAACGGGATAACGGGCTTATCTGTGTGGTCGAGTTGCCGCGGGATATAATCGCTCTAGAGAAGTGCGGCGGGTATAATGGCGAATACCATGTACTCCAGGGTCGACTCGAACCAAGTGCGGGAGTAGGCCCGGAGCAGCTGCGGATACAGGAGTTGATAACACGGGTAGCAGAGCCAGAGGTTAGGGAGGTGATACTTGCACTCAATCCGACTACAGAGGGGGATATTACTGCGACATATCTTATAGAGCTTATCAGCGGGTTGGATAAGGAGGTAATTATTACCAGGCTGGCGCGTGGGCTGGCGTCCGGTACCGATCTGGAAGCGACGGCGCCGAGTTCACTAGAGTATGCGCTCAAAGGCAGACAGCGGGTATAGCTATTTGGGCGCTGAGGAGTCCTGCTTTTTTCGGGTTACTCACCCTGTATCCTGGCAAACGCTGTGCGTTTGATCAGCCGGAGTCTGACAAATTGTATCCGAAGTAGTGTTCGAGAAAAAGTGGATACTTATGTATGTTTTCTATACTACTATCTTGCTCTTCTTTTAATATTTCTTTTGGCAGAGAATAATTGTGTTTTGTAAACTTCAATTACTAATTGGGTTGACGCAGGATGAAAATTGCGGTTGGTTGGTGGTTGCAATTATGAGTTTTGGGTTCAGTCGGTCTTTACCAGTCTGAAGCCAATCTTGTCAGAGTGGACATCGGCAGCCTGATACGCTCTGTCCTTATTACTTGCAACTCCTTTTCTGACCACCCGGTACTTTGATTCTTCCAGGTTTACCGGGTTATTGAGGGTTGATAATGTATGTTTGGGAGTATACGAATCAAGGCACCATTCGCCGACAAGCAGACTGTCGCGGGCGATTCCCCAGTTATTGACTGAGTCATATTGTGGTTGCTGCTTTGTAGTATCTTTCCCGGCACAGGAGAGGGCGTACTCCCACTCTACCTCGGTCGGTAGACGGTAGTTTTTTCCGGTTTTGGTTGAAAGAAGTTTGCAAAATTCTACTGCCTCCCACCAGTTAATTCCAGAGACGGCATCGGTTCTTGACGCGGTGATAGGCATCTTTGCTTTGGCTTGCGGAAAATATTCAAGGTAGAGCAGCCAGCTGACTTCATGGGTTGAGATAGCAAAAGTGTCGAGTATAACGTTCTTTCCTTGTAATTCTGTAATATTTTTTGGTGAAAACTCACCCCCACCGGTTTGGGTAAATTCAATACCAAGTGTATCATGCTTTATACCTGGTTTTCCCAACGCTGTCTTCTCAACTCGGAGTGTAGTTTTTTTCGGCTCTGGTTCAGGTGTCTGGGCTGAAGCGGCTTCCGGGGTGGGGCTTGAAATATAATTATAGCCGATGAGACCTGCGCCAAGCAGGCATACGGCGAGAAGAATAAGCAGGACGGGGGTAAGGCTAGATTTTGTTTTCGGTTTTGGAGAATTCTTAGCAGTAGCGATATGTGCAGGTCGTGGCACAGCCTCAGCTGTAGCCGCTGGAAGGGGAGAGTCTAGCTTTTTTGGGATAGGATGGGCTATGGCTGGAGCAGGTGCTGAAGCCAGATAGAGACGGATCTTATCTATATCGTCCATAAATGCCTGCGCGGTCTGGAAGCGTTTTTCCGGATCTTTCTGCATGGCATTTTTCAGAAGATTGTCCAGCATGATTCTCAACTCAGCATCCGGTATCAGTTCCGCAGAGAGGGGCGGGGCGTCTTGGGTAAGTACTTCAATCCCGGTGGTTACGGCATAGGGCAGTTCTCCCGTAAGTAGCTCATAGAGCATTACGCCTAGAGAATAGAGGTCACTTCTATGGTCTATATTATCGTCAGCGTTTATCAGATCCGGGCTGATATAATCGACTGTTCCTAACGTCGTGCCGACAGCGGTAAGCTGTTCGGAGATCTCATCGAGTATACGCACAATCCCGAAATCAAGGATCTTGGCGCGTGCCGGGGAGGTGCTTGCATCCAGCATGATATTCTCAGGCTTGAGATCTCTATGCAGAATATGCTGAGCATGTATTTCGCTGAGGGCGGAGAGGATTTCGCTCGTGATTCTCAGTGCTTCCTGCGGTTGGAAAATGGCCTTTCCCGTATTCTCCTCCATCCTGAGTTGGATTTCTTTGAGGCTTTCTCCTTTGCAATACTCCATGACACACCAGGAGATCTCAACCTGTCTGCCGTCAGCATCGATAACTTCATGGCCATAGTTATACATGGCAATAACATTTTGGTGTTTGATTTTCAGCGCGGATTTTACTTCGCGGATAAACCTCTTACGTAGATTTGGATCGATATAGTTATCAGGAGAGAGTATCTTTATCGCTACCTGTTGCTCAAGCGTGGTATCAACCGCAAGCCAGACACTCCCCATTCCTCCGGCGCCGATAAATTCTTTAATAGCATAGCGAGAATCTAGAGTTATGCCACATAAATCCAGTGGTTTTCCATGATTCATAATAAAATTCATCAGCAGCTCCTCGTACTCTTTTTTTTAGATGGCATGGCGATACGGAAGAGTATTCAGCATTATAGTAAATTTGTGGTTTGTGGACTCTTTGCCCCCCAAATCCCTTGCGTAATACAGAAGTGTAGGATTATACTTCTGTATTATTAGTTATGTCTAAAAACCGATTAAAAACAATATTACAAAGCGCTCGAAAGATTTGGCTTAATCCTTACTCTGAGCTTGGAATAAGGATCTGTCGATTGCTTGTGGTGTTTTTTAATTCTTCTGCTGCAGCTTGGCCCAGGAATCTTTTAGCCCAATAGTGCGGTTGAGTACCAACTTAGTGTCGGTGCTATCTTTATCCTTGATAAAGTAACCGGTACGTTCGAACTGGAAATTCTCATGAGCTCCGATATCCTTTACCGCCGGTTCGACGTAAGCCTGGATAACCTTGAGGGAGTCGTGGTTGAAAGCATCAAGCCACTGCGCCCGTAGGCTATCTGGATTTTCATTGGTAAACAGGTAGTCGTAGAGCCTTATTTCGGTTTGGATAGCATCTTGGGCAGATACCCAGTGGATAGTTCCTTTGACCTTTCTACCGTCGGGAGCATTGCCGCCGCGGCTCTCTGGGTCATAGGTGCAGTTTATCTGGGTGATATTGCCAGCTTCATCCTTGATGATGTCGCTACAGGTTACCAGGTAGGCGTAACGCAGACGTACCTCTTTACCCGGAGCTAGGCGGAAGAATTTTTTCATTGGTTCTTCCATAAAGTCGCTACGCTCGATATACAATTCATTGCAGAAGGGTATCTCCCGGGTGCCGGCTGATTCATCCTCAGGGTTGTTGATGCCGGTGAGAGTCTCGTGTTTATCCGCTGGATAGTTGGTGATAACCAGTTTGACCGGATCCATTACCCCTAGATAGCGGTTGGCCTTTTTATTGAGATCGTCGCGTAGGCAGTGCTCAAGCAGGGCGATATCGACGCGGCTGTCAGCTTTGGCAACACCAATACGCTTACAGAATTCGCGGATAGCTTCTGGCGTATAACCTTTGCGTCTATAGCCGGAGAGGGTAGGCATACGGGGGTCGTCCCAGCCCGACACATACTTCTCGGTTACTAGAGTCAGCAGACGTCTTTTGGATAGAACGGTATAGGTCAAGTTGAGGCGTGCAAACTCGATCTGCTGTGGAGCGTAGATCTCGAGATTCTCAAGATACCAGTCATAGAGGGGACGGTGATTTTCAAATTCCATAGTACAGATTGAATGGGTCACACCTTCGATAGAGTCGGACTGACCATGAGTAAAGTCATACATGGGGTAGATACACCATTTGTTACCGGTACGGTGGTGCTGGGCTCTGAGGATACGGTACATGACCGGATCACGCATGTTGAGGTTCGGGTGTGCCATATCTATTTTGGCGCGCAGAGTCTTGCTGCCGTCAGGAAATTCTCCAGCGCGCATACGGGTGAAAAGATCGAGATTTTCTTCGATACTCCGGTTACGGTAGGGGCTGTCTGTGCCGTCAGGGGTGGTACCGTCTTTGCCGCCGGCAGAGGTGCCGCGGTATTCTCTTATCTTATCTTCGGTCAGGTCGCAGACATAAGCTTTGCCCTTGCGGATAAGGCTTACCGCCCAGTCGTAGAGCTGTTCATAGTAATCAGAGGCGTAACATTCATTTGCCCAGGTAAAGCCGAGCCAGGATACATCCTCTTTGATTGCATCGACATACTCCTGCTCTTCTTTGGCAGGGTTGGTGTCGTCAAATCTGAGATTACACCCGCCTGCGTAGTCAATGGCTATGCCAAAGTTAAGGCAGATGGATTTTGCATGTCCAATGTGCAGGTAACCGTTGGGCTCGGGAGGGAAGCGGGTGCAGACCTTATTATTAAATTTTCCTGTCTGATTATGTTCATCAATAATATCATGAATAAAATCGATAGAACCTTTTTTTTCGTTGCTCATTAGTGTATACTCCAATATTATAAATTAGCTATCATCGCTGGCTTATTGTGTATAGACTGTCTGGGTTCAGGAAAATTATGCGTTGACTTTTTTTATGCTTAAAAGTACCTGAAAAGGGGCAGTCTGTATCTGTATATAATACACTAGCAAAAGTATACATTTTAGAAAGGGAAAGAAAAGAGATTCGCTAAAATTATATTTTTTTGATTGAGGGAAAGAGTAATGAAGAAGGCAGAGCTGCTGGTAAGACTGGAAATATATAAGAAAGAGATTTACCGTAGAGGGTATATACTGATGCTGGCGGGGTTGCTCCCGCTGATAATTGTCTTTATCGGGATGGGGCTCCAGCTGAATATTATTGAGTATGGTATTATGGCCACAGTGCTGTATTTCTTGTTGTTTGTGCTGGTAATGATTGGTTTAGTCTGGTGGTTTGCGCTGATGGTGAATAAAGGAATACCCAAAAAGATTGGTCTTCTCTGCCCGAAATGTCATGCTCCTATCGTTAAGAATAATGTTGAAGACTTTATGCGTACCGGCAAGTGTGGGAAATGTGGGGAGAAGATTATAGAGGATATATCCTAATCTTGCCCTTTGATAATAGAAGGTTGAGCAGGAGTATTATTGAGCCCATTTGATATTATCGAGCAGGAAGTTGCCGCCATCTCTAATGTTGCTGAAATAGAGTGAGACCCGGGCGCAGTTGTCAGCGGCCTGGAGGCTGTGGGTGTAACCGCCTACAGGATCGCGTCGGGAGCGGAAATTCTGTAGAGGGATTATAACCTCTTTGTTCCAACCGGCATGTAGCGGTACTCTTCCGGTCTCAAATTCATCCCAACCTATGGTGCTATCCTCGGTGGTAAGTCCTAGCGAGAGTTCTACTATCTTCTTACTGGCGTTGTAAATATCCAGAATAATAGCGGAATTGCCGGAGAGGTCTATTCTTCTGCCTTCATGATCCGGAATAATATAGTTGATACTGGTGATATCCTCGCTGCCGGCGGCAATATCGACCATTAGCGCTTCGCCGTCCGGGCTGTCAGGAGTAATTGTAGTGTGAAGGGTATTGCCCCAGTTTGGACCTTTCCAGCCAAGGGTACTCTTATCCACTCCAGAGAAATTCTGCCAAATATAACTGGGATAGGTCTGGGCGGTATTCTGCTCCGACTGGAAATCGGCTACGCTGCTGCCGAAGACGGTATTGAAGATATTGATAAGTAGAGAAGATTCGGTCTGAGGATTGCGGCAGCCCGTAGCGATAATCCGGCGCATGGAATTAACTCTGAGCTCTTCTGCAAAGAGAATCTGATTTTTGTTGATGTTATAGATGGCACTAAATATTCGATCCTGATTATTGATCGGAGTTATCTTGCCGATAGTGGTTAATTCGCCAGGAATGCCGTTATCCTGTACCCAGAGGTAGCCGCCACTGGTGATATAATCTCTGAGTAGGTTGATTTCAGCGGTATTGAAGCTTTCTTTGTCGCAGATAATAAGTTGACAGGCCAGTATATCAGATTCCAGTTGGCTGGAATTATTAAGGTTGATAGTATGAATACTATGCAATTTGGCGATATCTGTAGCTAGCGCTGGATTACGCTTATCCGACAATATTCCGATATTTACGGAGATACCATTGATATTAGAGTCGGTGGCGCCGGTCTTCTCAGCCTGGAACGTCTGCGGGAATTTGAGTAGAGCGGAACTCGGCTGTAAGGCTGGATCTAAGCGCTGCGGGCTGCCGATTATTTTGACTGTATCTTCTTGCGCTGGGGCAATGCGCGAAATATTCAGTTCTTCCCTGTTCATTTCGTGGAGATCAGGGTTGTCTAAGCCAAGATCCAGGTCGTTAAGATTGGTTGTAGGCAATTCTGGTTCAATGGGTGTCTCAGGGGCGATCTCTGGCGTATCAGTAGAGATAAGCTGCGCAATATCCGGCTGTAAGGGTATATACTGTTCACTCAGTGTATCTGTGGAAGAGCGCTGATTTTCTCGGGTAATATCAACTTTTGTTGGAAATTGTTGAGGCTCAGGTTTGATGGTTCTGGCGATTTTATGGTTAATATCGATATCCAATTCATCAATGAGCGCGATAACATCAGGTGTAGTTTTGAGATCGTCTGGAGTATCAGGGTATGATTCCAGTGGTAAATCTATACTCTGTATGGAATTGTCGTTCTCAAGAACATCGTTGGTAATGTCAGGTGCAACCGCTAGGCTCTTCTCTTTTGCCGGTAGTGGTGCTTGAGCCGCAATGGGCAGCTCAGGAGCAAGAGAAGTTATTTGTGGTAGAGGACTCTCGGTGTCTGTAGGGATTCTGCTGATCTCGTGATAACTTCGGGGAGTATCAAGTTCGGACAATAAAGTGTCGGCCGATAGTTTTGGGGTAGCGGTCTGGATAAGCTCTATTCCGGCATCAATATTGCTTGGAGTGAGGGTGGGTTTGGGTGCAGCTTCTGAGATGATACTAGCTGTATCAGGGATATTCAGTTCATCCTGATTCTGCGCCAGTTTACTGAATTTAGCGAGAGTATCTGGGGTTGAGAGCAGATCTTCAGCGTCTTTTGTCTTCTCAATAGGGGCAATATTATCAATACTGGTCAGGAGCAACTCTGGGTTCTCCAGTGCTGGGGTTTGTTTAGAGATTGTACGCAGGTGAGCAGTCTCTGCTATTTCGTGGCCAAGATCTCTTTGTAGCTTTTTGCTATCTCTAAGCGGGGCGGCAGCGTATGTAGGATTCTCCGAGATTTCTTGAGGTTCGATGGTAGAGAGCAGTTCTTTAGTCTCGGTTATGAAGTTATTCTGTTCGACTATTTCCTGAAGATTATGTTCTGTCTCGTTGTTATTCAGTAAAGTTTTAATTTTGTGTTCAAAAGTTGAAGCGTCGGCTGAAAGCTCTGTCGGTTCAGCATTCTGGGTAGTAGAAGTATTGTTATCAATTTCGGAGTTAGTTGATGCGGTCTCGGCTGCTGCAGCAAATATCGCGTCGAGACAGAGTTCCGGCTTGGGTGTTGAGTTTGCCTGCAGCTCCTGTATCTCGGTTCTCTGTAATTCCGGTCTGTTTGCGCTGGTATCCTTGTTGATTTCGCTCAGTTTTGAGAGCTTGAATTCAACGTCGCCGGTTGGCTCAACCAAATCAGTATGGAGAGCGGTAATAGGTAGTAGTTCGCGGTTTGTCTGCGAAGTTGCAAATTCTTCGCTAATAAGCTGTGTAGATACATTTGCTTCGGATTCAAGCATTTTTGTGGCAGGAAGATCTGAAGAATTCACGGAGGAAGTAAGCATAGGGGTATCAGCGGCAGCGGTTGTATTCAGGTGTTGCAACGAGCTGGAATTCTGTTCCAGATAGCTCTCTGTAATGACGGTATTGGTAACGGTGATGCTTTTAATCTCGGGTTTGATGTTAGTGATTTCATAACTGGTGTTGCTGACAATTACATAGCTGGCTATTACCGCGATAATCGGCAGATGTAGAGCTGCAGAGAGTAAGGCAAACCTGATCATGCGTTTATTGGAAAGTCTGCGCAGGAGTAGTAAGATAGTACTCAATGCTAGTGTCAGTATGAGTATCAGTATAACCATAAAACAGGTATTGTCTTCGGTTTGAGTGATTGGAGTAGCGAGTTCGGGGAGTTTTGTATCCAGTTCTACAGCTATTTCAGGTTCTACTCTTTTCAGAGCTTTTTGGGGTTGGGGTTGAACCGGTATTACGGTTAGCGGTGGTTCTACCGGTATGGGTAGTGAGTTTTCATGAATAATTGAAAGTGCAGCGATTCTACGCCCGACCTGAGGGGTGGAGAGTTCATGAGCGATAAAGAGATCATGCTGCTCTCTTCCGGCGGGAGCGGGGAGCTGGTAGGTTAATTCTAATTTCTCGCTAAGTGCGCCGACGCGGACAAGAACGGTATGAGTCTGTTCGCCGCTTGCGTTCGGATCCTTGGGTACGATACTGAATTCAATGATCTCAGTCTCACCAGGAATGAGGCTCCGTTCAGGGTTATAGTGTAGCTCTATAGCCGAGTCGAGCGGGGTAAGTGAGATATTTGCGGCCTGGGGGGCGGTCAGTACTGCGTTGAAGCTGGAAGCTGAGGGCTTGGTCGTTGTGATTTGACCCAGGTCTATGCGGTTACTGCTCAGCCTGAGGTTCTGATTGCAGACCTCGACTTTGAGCGGGATAGTTACGGCGGTGTGCTCGGTAGACAGTTTTACCGTGCCTGTATATTCCCCGGCTGGAATATCCTCGGGGATATGGAGTTTCAACTCAAGAAGATTGTCTCCGCTTTCAAGTTTATTATCACTGAGGAGAAGATTTTCGGCGTTAATAGTGTAAACGGAATTGGTCAGAGCGGAGAAGTCTGCTTTGAGCGTATCGGGTAGTCCGGTATAATTGAGGTTGAGTTCTGTAGCACTTCCCTTGCCGGCAAAGACGCTGCCAAAGTCAAGATCTTGGTCGGTACTGAGAGTATAGTCGATATCTAGTTCTTCCTGAGATAAGAGCTGTTTTTTGACCGTTCCGGCATCGGCTTGACGAATATATGGGTACTCTTCTGAGCCCCAGGCGCGCAGCAACAGATCAAGATCCAGTTCATGTTCGAGAGGAATTGTGCAGGTATATACCCCGTCTTCAGCTTGGCCGTCTCCGTGCTTGCCGTCATCGTAAAGCTTGATTCGTCCGCGTTTGGAGAGAACCTGAATGTTGGCGTTGCCCACCGCTTGGCCGTCTTTGGCGAGGGTACTGCTCAACCAGATCTTATTCGCGGTGACCAGAGGAGGGAAAGCATCAAGATAAAACTCAGTGGTTCCGGTTATGTTGAGTTCGAGTTCACGCTTGGAGGAGCGGTTGCCGATTATGACTGTCCATAGCCCGGGATCAGGGTTGGGGACATTAATTTCGGAAAAATTAGCGTCTTTTACCGGGATGACCTCGAACTTCTCACCTTCGGGAGAAACTAGGCCAAAGACAGCCTCCGACATGCCGGCATTGAGCATGAAGCTGATATCCTTGAGAGAAGCATCGACAGGGACGGTGATTTTATGCCGGTTATACGGTATCTTTTTAGTAAAGATAATTTCGCGACTGCTGATGACCGAAGCTATACGCTGATAGATACCGAGCAGATCATTGTCGCTGACTGCTTGGTAAAAAGCACCGTCGGTCTCTTCTGAAATCTGTCTGAGCAGCTGGATGTCTGCCTGGTTTGACAGTCCGACACAGTAGACCGGTATTGCTCTAGTACCGAAGAATTTATGCTGATTATTATAAGTGCTGGATTCATTCTTGCCATCGGTGAGCAAGACTACAGCGCAACGTTTACTCTGGGCAAAGTCGAGCAGATCCAGGCCGGCTTCCAGCGCGGCACCGATATCGGTCTGTCCTGAGGCCTCAAGTGAATCAATGGCTGCGTGGAGTCTTCTGCTGTTTCGCACCGGAGTTAATTTGGCGACGGTTTTCGGCTTATTATTGAAGGAGATAATACCGATATGCTTTATTCCCGGGCTATTACGAGCAATATCGACAAAGGCTTTTGCCGCTCTGAGTCGATTTCTATACGGATCATTGCTATGCATACTGAGGCTATTGTCGATGATCAGGACAACATCGGTTTGATTCTGATTATACTCTATCTTCTCGGTCAGTTCACTGGTATAAATTGGACGGTTATCTTTACTCAACTCGAGATATACAGTGTAGTCTCCGCCGGAGCGTTGCCGCGGAGGGCGGCGAATGTCTAGAAATAGCTGATTATCATGTTGCCAGAGCAGGATATTCTCGGCTCTATATTTATTCTTTCTGCCGGTAGCTGGATTCAGAGCTTGAGGGTAGATATAAACCGCAAGATCAGTGGCGACAAATTCTGTATTGCTGTAACTCTCGGGAAGGGTTATACTCAGTTTGATGTTTTTAGGATTCTCAGGTAAGCCGGCATTATTATTCAAGAGCTTGCTCTGCACTGTAGTTACAGCGGCATAGCTGCTGGGAAACAACGTTCCCAGTAGTATAAGCGTCAAGAAGATGTAATTCCGAATTTGTTTTAGCATAACTAGTTTATTTATCTCTTTTTCAATACCGGAAGATCTACCTGTTCAATTCCGAGTTCACGGCAGAGTCCCATTATTTCCATTACCTGACTATAGGCGACCTCGCCGTCACTACGAATAAGTACCCGTTTACCTTGGCTCTGCTGTCTCCAGCTAGTTAGCTTGGTGTTGAGCTCTTGCCAGTTAATTACTCTACCACCGCTAACGATGGTGCCGTCTTTATGCAGATTTATTACCAGATTGTCGTTGCTCTGTTTGCTTGCATTCCCGCTGCCGGTTCTGGGTAGTTTTACCTGTTGATCATACTCTTTAGTAGTAAAGTTGGTTGCTACCAGAAAGAAGATAAGCAGGAGGAAGATCACATCGATAAGCGGTGTGAGCGGTAGTTCAAAATTATCGGTCTCGCGGCGTAAAGCTTGCATTTATTATCCTTGTAGTAGTCAGGCGGCATCTTGGATTGGAGCCTGGTTCTGTTCTTGCTGATGCTTGAGAGTCTTATCGACAAATATCAGTGATTCGTCCTCAATTTTTCGCATAATTTGTTCGGATTTTGTCCTTAAATAATGGTAAATCAGGAAAAACGGTATCGCCAGAACTAGGCCGAAAGCGGTAGTATAGAGTGCTTGATAGATACCTCCGGCAAAGATAGCGGGATCACTCATGCCGTTTTCTGCCGCTTGCCTGAAGGCGGTTATCATGCCGATAACTGTACCAAGCAGACCGATCAGGGGCGAGACCGAAGCGACAAGCCCGATAGGTTTGATATTCTTGCGTTCATCCCAGAGGGCGCGGGAGAGATCGTCATCAATACCTCTTTCCATCTCTTCACGGGAGCCGGAACTACGTACAATTACTCCCTTGAAACACCGGGCGATAAGTAAGGATTTTTCCTGTAGCAGCTTGGTAACCTCATCTAGATCGGTAGACTCCAGCATAGAATAAATGTATAAGACATAATCCTTATTATAATAGTTCTTCAGCCTGAGGCTTAGCATACGTTCAATAGCGTAAGTGAGGCCGATTACCGAAGCGCCGAGCATCGCCCACATAATTCCTCCGCCACTCTGAAACATCGTGGTTATACGCTGTAGCAGATTCTCGCTCTGTCCATCTGCTGCATATGCCGTAAGGCTCAAAACTGGGAGTAGGAGCAAAATAAGGCCTGCTCTGAGATATTGTTTGTGTTGTCTCATAACTCTGTCTCCGCTAATAGTTCTTCTTCTGCAATTTGAGCTGATGCGGTATCCGCATAGTCGCTGATAATTCGTTTGAGATCATTTACCGCTGGTTCTACCTCTCCAAGTTGCTTGGAGGCTTCAGCCGCTTTGAGTAGAGCCTCAGCCGCGACCTCTTTGCAGTGGGGCAAGAAGACATCGATCTTTCTGAATTCTTCGCGTGCTCCCTTGAAGTTGTTCTCTTCCATGGCGATCATGCCTAGCCCGAAGCGGGCTTTGGCTGCGGCTTGACCGCTATAGTTGTCGGCCTTGGCGGCATTGAAATAGTCTGTGGCGTCCCGGGTTGCACCGAGCAGGAGCGAGGCTTGTCCGGCGCCCCAGTTTACCTCGTGGGTTAAAGGGCTTGCCGGGTATGCGGCAAGTAATTCGGTGAAGATGTGTAATGCTGCGCTATATTCTCCAAGTTCGAGTTGTACTGTTCCCCGAGCATATTGGGCGTTTACCGTAATCTCCTGATCTGTAGCCTTCTTTTCGGCGGCACTAAACAGCTCCAGCGCTTGAGCGTATTCATGGTTATGCTGGAGGATCTTGCCGGCTCGGAGTGCGCTTTCGGCGTAAATTTCGCTCTCTGGGTATTGCTCATAGATAGCTAAAAATTCATTGAGGGCATTCTGCATATTGATCTGTTTCTCGCTTGCGAGCTTGAGATAACACCAGGCGAGGCGGTAATGGGCTTTATCGGCAAGTGGCTCTGCTGGCTGCTGGAGAATCGCTCTATACCAGCTTAGCGCTCGGGTATACTCGCCGCGATTGAACTCAATCTCGCCGAGGCGAAAACGGGCGAGGGTGCTATTTTTGTAGTCTGGATAAGTCTTGAGCAGCTCGCTCAGCAGGGCTGTAATTTTGGGATAAAGCTCTGTCTGTTGAATTGTATCCTCTTCACTCTGCGACCAGTATATCCGAGCCAAAGTATAAAGAATGTCTGGATATTCGCTGGTTCCGGCCGCTTCCTGTTGTAACTTTTGAAGTAGAGCGATTGCTTGCGTATTTGCTTTCTTTAAGTTGAGTATATTTGCCTGCTCAATGTGGGCTTTCAGGATAAATTCTGATTCTGGGAAGTTATTCAGAAGTTGGGTAAGATAGTTCTCGGCAACTTCAAGTTCATTCTGCTTTCGACCATGAATAGCCAGAATATATAGAGCTTTGGCAGCATATGAGCTGTTTTTATATTCAACTATAAGTTTCTTTAATTTCTGGATGGCAGCAGGGATATTGCCTTGTTGCTGATCTATCCAAGCACTGGAGAAGAGTGCCGCATCGGCGATAGTTGAGTCTTTGTGTAACTGGTAACTCTCTTCATAACCGTTACGAGCCGCAGCAATATCACCTAGAGCGTATTCTGCCTCTGATTTATAATATTTGAGTTGGCTGAGTAATTCAGCTGCGGTTGGATCTGCGGCATAGTCTGTAGAAAACTTGTCAATACTTTTGAGAATAGCTTTGAGCTTGGTCTGGTGTTCGCCGGGGATATCTCGAGCCTGTTGCGCCAGGAGGAAATTATTTAGACAGAGGCGGTATGCTGCGTGCATGCGTATACGGCTTATCTCGGCGGTATCGGGGTCGGTAGCGATAGCTCTCTCTGCAGCGTTTGCGGCGTTTTTGAAATAGTTATGGGCAATCTTCGGATTCTCTTTCTCGGTAAGTTCACCCAGACGCAGGAGTGCGGCTCCCAAGCGGGAGTTATCAGGATAGCGGGTAATATATAGGCTGAAGTAATCCTTGGCCTGGTTTTGAGCTTCTGGATTATTGCTGTCTTTGAAGAGTGTTTCCGCTAGCCGGAGTAGAGAGGCGGCGGCAATATCTCTGGCGTCGCGGGTAAATTTCTCCGTATCGTCCACTTGATGTTCTGCCAGGTATTTTTTGGCCCAGTTTTCAGACTCTTCGGCCAGCCATTTATATGCGATGTTGCTCTTCTCGGTATCACCGAGTAACTTTTGATAATCGGCAATGGCATAAGCTGCCTGTAGACGAAGTGGGGTCTCGGGATAATTCTTGAGTAGTCGTTTGATTGCAGCTGAGGCCTCTTTGTACCTGCCGAGTTTGGATTCGGCAAGAGCCAGTTGATAGAGTGCGAAGGGAGCGTAGTCACTGTCTGGAGCAATCTTAATTATGCGTGTGAGAATAGTTTTGGCTTTCTGGTATTCTTGCTTATCAAGTTCTTTTTCGGCCAGGAGAATGCCTGCCTCCAGAGTCTGGGGGGTATTGTCACTGTCGGACTGAGTATTAAAGGTCTGGCTTAATAGGGCTGAGAGCTCTGGCGCCAGTTCTCCCTTCTGGAGAATGCTCAGGCGTATCAGTGCCGCTTGTTTTTGCGGATGAGTAGCGGCGGCGACGACCTTCTTATATTCGTCGATGGCTTTTTCGGTGGCACCGATTTCTTCATAAGCGGCTCCGGCGTCAAAATTTGTACTCAGCGCAGTGAATGGGTCGGTATAGAGTTCGGCAGCTTTGCTGAAGGCCTGAGCTGCGGCTTCAATATTTTTCAGAGCGTAATTACACCAGCCGATACCGGCGTAACTTTGAGCGAGATAATGGCCTTGAGGATAATTGGTGATGACGGATTTGAATTTCTTATTGGCTCGCTCATAATCTTTGAGCCAGTAGAGGCTCTCAGCGTTATGGTAAGTGATGAGTTCCTGCTTCTGGGGATCAAGCTCGATATCGAGTTGGTCATATAAGGAGAAGAAGTATGAGCTATTCTCATAATCCTTGAAATTATAGGCTAGAATGCCTGCGCTGGTAAGTGCGTCAGGGAGAAATCTGGAGGTAGGGTAGGCGGTATGCAGTTTGAGATAGCTGCGCATAGCCCGTTGGTACGTCGGGTCGTCTGGTCGGCGCTGGGCAGACATTGCCAGGTGGTTCAGACTTTCGGCCAGCCAGTACAGTGAACTCTCAGCTTGGGGTGATTCCGGGAATTTGTCGATAAGATTTGAGTAGAGTTCGCTTGCCTTTTTGAAGAGCTCTGCCCGGAAGTAAGCGTCGGCGCCATAAGCGCAGGCCTCCAGTAGAAGTTTGTTTTCACTAGTTGGGTAGAGTTTGAGGATGCGTTCATAGGTATTGCCAGCACTACTGTCTTTGCCGAGGTGAGCCAGACAGCTCGCCATATAGAATAATGCTTTGGGAGCCTTGGCGCTGTCGGGATTATCCTGGATATATTCAGCAAATTTGTCAGCAGCATTTTTGTATTCGCGGCGCTCTTGCATCAGGGCAAGAGCATACTTATAGTCTTCATCGGCTCGGGCGTACCTACCGCTGGAGGTGAGGTAAATGAGCAGTATAATGATAAAAAGTGGTATCTTGGCTAACTTCATCTTGAATAATTCCTCAATTATCGTTGCAGCCGAAAGAGGGCTGTAATCTTCAGCTTGTATCGTCAGAAAAGGGGGGTAAAATTGAGTAAAAATCATTCTTTTGTATAATTTAGCTGGCATTTTGTGAAATTGTCTCTTACATTTAACTTGCATGTAAGTACTATAAAATAGATGATTGTGTTTAACGATATAATAATAGATTAAGAGGATTGATACGCATATGATCAGAGTCTTGCCGGATATTGTGCAGAATAAGATCGCGGCCGGTGAGGTTGTCGAGAGGCCGGCAGCAGCGGTAAAGGAGTTGGTGGAGAATGCCATCGATGCTGGGGCAACCAGAATCAGTGTGGAGATAGAAGAGGGGGGGATGCGCCGTATCCGAGTGGCGGATGACGGTTGTGGAATGACTAAGGACGATCTTCAGCTCTCTATTCTGCGGCATGCAACGAGTAAGATACATGAGGTTGAGGATATCTTTGCAATTTCAACCATGGGGTTTAGGGGTGAGGCGCTGCCCTCTATCGGTTCGGTATCACGACTCTCTATCTCCAGTTGTACTCAGGGGCAGGAGGAAGGCTGTTTTGCTCCGGGTGATTGGAGGCAAGGCGGAGGGGGTGATTCCGGCACCACCGCGCAAAGGTACGCTGGTCGAGGTAGAGGATCTCTTCTTCAATACCCCGGCGCGGCGTAAATTTATGAAGAGTCCAGCGGCGGAGATGGGGGCTATAAATGAAAGTATTACCCGTATTGCTCTGGCTAATCCCGGAGTGGCGTTTAAAATTCGGGGTAATAATAAGCCGGTTATGGAGTTGGCGGCTAGAGATAATCTTGAGGAACGGATACGTGATCTCTTCGGCAAGAGTATTGCGTTGTATCCGGTTGAGTATACGACTAGCAGTGGCGAGCTGACTATCAGCGGTTACTGTGGAAAGCCGGGTGAGAACCGCGGTAATAGCAGATCGATCTATACTCTGCTCAATAAACGCTGGATAAAGCATCCGGGGATGATTCGGGGAATTATTGATGCGTATCAGGGTAGTCTGCCGCCACGACGTTATCCTTTTGCGGTAATCTGTTTGACTATCGATCCGGCTCGGGTCGATATTAATGCGCATCCAACCAAAGAGGTGGTAAGGTTTGAGAATGATTCGTTATTTGTCGGCGGCTGTCGGAAGGCTATTGAGCAGACGCTGCTGGGAGGCGGCGGGGAGAGTGATAAATCCGGGATAGCCGGGGTGGAGAGTACGGATTCTCTACGGCGACTTACAGAGTCGAGTATTCAGCACTATATCAGCGAGAACCGGGTTAATAA
Source organism: Planctomycetota bacterium (assembly GCA_963556115.3). GTDB lineage: Bacteria > Planctomycetota > SZUA-567 > SZUA-567 > SZUA-567. Next base: position 400,248 of record CAUVYI020000014.1, read on the forward strand.
TTTGGCGGAAGCGCGGAGTAGTTACCGGAGCAGCTCTGCACCGTTACAGCCTAATCGATATGGCACTGGGGGACGGAACGTAGATAGTAACGCAACGGAGAGAAATCTGGTCGGTGAATTTAGCGGCAGGCGGGGTGAAACGTTTGAGCAGAGGGCACAACCGGCAGTTGAATCTGAAAATGTTAGATCGGGGCAGTCTGCTTTGGAGTTACCTCTGGTTGGGGGATATCGTTATCTGGGGCAAGTAGGGGGGAAGTATATCCTTGCTGAATCTGAGGATGGGGTGATTTTTATCGATCAGCATGCGTTACATGAGAGTTGGAATTATAGCCGGCTGACGAGTAGAGAGAGGGTTATAGATTCACAGGGGCTGTTATTACCGGTGGAGATAGAGTTGAATGCGGTAGAGGAGGCGCTTTTGTCGCAGAGCGCGGTGGTGCTGGAGGAGGCGGGATTTGATTTTGATCTCAAAGGTTCGACCTTGCTGATCAAGGCACACCCGGATATTGTTCGGCCGCACAATATCGAGCAGGTAGTCCGCGATGTGCTGAGTGATCTGGATACTTCGGCAGTACAGGAGTACCGGGACAGGATAAATGCATCACTGGCCTGCCACACAGCAGTTCTCTTCAATACCAATTTAAGTGATGAATTATGCATAGATCTTCTTCAGAAGCTGGCGGCGGGGTCACTTTTGAGTTGTCCGCACGGCAGACCGACAAAGATAGTCTTCAGTTGGAAAGAATTGGCGGCAAGATTTCAGCGCTGAGTACTCTCTGGATTTAGATTGTAACCATAAACTAATAAAATAAATTAGGCCTTATTATGTAATATTAATTGGGCTATTGTTTTGTTTGACAAAAAAAATAATCAAATGTAGAATTATATCTTCGATATATCTTATAAAGGCTGATTACAGATCAATTGAATTTAGGAGAAGTGGTAATGGATACTGAAAATGGCAGTAATGCTCCTGTGAAGGTTGAGCCTGCTCCGATTGAGTCCGCAATGGGTAGCGAAAAGGCTTCGACAACTCCGAATAAAAATAATCCGAAAAAGAAAGGATTTCCCTGGGTCAAGGTAATATTGATTATTATCGCTGCTATTTTATTATATGATATTGCCAAGAAGGTTCATACTGATAGAGCCAAGCAAGAGCCGATAAAAGAACGGATTCACCCGGTAAAGACTGAGTTTGTTAAAAAGCTTAGAGGTGTATTTGAAGTTCAGTATGCAGGTTCTACCCGGGCGATCAAACAGGTGGATATAGGTTTTAATGTTGACGGTACGCTCAACGAATTACCGATAAAAGCAGGTATGATGCTCAAACTGAATGATGTGATTGGAGCGCTTGATCCGCGTGATTATCAGAATGATCTGAATGCAGCCAATGCCGACTATATTAATGCTAAAGCCAGACTGGATCGTGTGCAGAAGCTGTATGATGCTGCAGTGGATCCTAAGAGTAAGCTGGATGAAGCACTGGCTTTGTTCAAAGTGAGTGAAGCAAAGTTGGAAATAGCGCAGAAAGCCAGGAATGATACAGTCCTGAAGGCTCCATTCAAGGGTATTGTGGCGATAAGGTATGTCGATAACTTCCAGGTAGTGGGGAAGGGGCAGCCAATTATCAGTCTGCAGGATCTCAATACATTGGAGATTCAGGCTGATATTCCGGAGTGGTTGGTGTCTCGGGCTACTGAAGCCGAGGATATAGAGATCTTTGCCACCTACGATGTTCTGCCTGGAGTGAAGATCCCACTCAAGATCAAAGAGTTTTTTGCGCAGGCGGCCAAGAGTACCCGAACTTATACCGTACGCTTCTTTATGGAGACCAACCCTACAAGCGATAAGGTTACTATTCTTCCGGGAATGACGGCGAATGTAACTATGCTGATTAAGCCAGAGAGTGGTAATGTGCCGGAGTTTATTCTTCCGATCTGGGCGGTGAATACTGTGGGCGGGAAGAGCAAAGCGAGTGTCTTTGTCGTTGATGATAAGCAGAGTCCTTGGACGGTGCATGAGAAGCAGGTTGAGGTTGGTCAGATGACCGATGATTCAATCGTGATAAAGGGAACGCTCAGTGATGGGGATAGAGTGGTGATTGCTGGAGCAACAATGTTGCAGGATGGAATGAAGGTAAAGGATCTGCCGCTTGATCTGAAATCAAATTTTGCTGAAAAGCAGGAAAAGAAGATGAGCGGAACCAAGGGGAGTGTAAGCACGGAGTATATGATGCCGGAGGAGACTAAATGAATATTGCAGAATCCTCGATCAAGAGAGCGGTGACTACAATACTATTCATTGTAGTGCTCTCCGGGGCTGGTTATATAAGTTATTGGAAACTTGGTTGGTTGGAAGACCCGCTGTTTACAATCAAAGATGCTATGATCTATACCCAGTATCCTGGAGCGACCGCGTATGAAGTGGAGCAGGAGGTGACCAATACCCTGGAGAATGCTATTCAGGAACTCAAGGAGCTCAAGTATTTGAAGAAGTCGATATCGCTGCCCGGTCTGTCGATTATCGATGCCGAAATTCAGGATAAGTATAACGGTTATACCCTTAAACAGATATGGGATCAGCTACGGCATAAAATCCGGGATAATCAATATAAGCTGCCTCCAGGATGTCAGGAGCCACATATCAATGATGATTTCGGTGATGTGTATGGCATTATGTATGCGGTCATCGGCGAGGGCTTTACCTGGCGTGAGATGAAGGACTATGCCGATTATATTCGTAAGCGTCTGCTCCGGGTAGAGGGTGTGGCCAAAGTTATGTACTGGGGAGTGCAGGATCAGGCGATCTTCGTCGAGATCTCCAGATCAAAGATGACTGAGATGGGGATATCCCCGGAAAAAATTACCCAGACGGTAACCGATCAGAACTTGGTGGCGCAGTCTGGGCAGGTACTGGTGGGTAGTGACTATGTCTGGATTTTTCCTTCAGGTGAATTCAACGGTGTTGAGTCGATTGCGGATCTGATTATTCATGATGCAGTGAGCGGTACGGAAGTGCGTATTGGCGACATTGCAACGGTAAAGCGTGGCTATATTGAACCGGGGACTCAGATGATGAGTTTCTCCGGGTATGAGGATGGGGATACTTACTCTGGATCGCCGTGTATGGCTTTCTGTATATCGCCGCGAGATGATGCCAATGTGGTATATATGGGTGATGGGGTGAAGGCTGAGCTTGACCGGCTGGAGGATATGCGCCCGCTCGGTATGGAGTTACGCCCGATTGTCTTTCAGGGTGACGCGGTTAAGAAGTCTATTAATAATTTTGTAGTAAATCTTGGGGAATCACTGGCGATTGTTATTCTGGTGCTTCTGATATTTATGGGGCTCAGGAGTGGGGTTATTATCGGCTCGCTTTTGCTCTTTATTGTAGCTGCGACCTTTGTTTGCATGTTTATTCAGGATATTACCTTGCAGCGAATATCGCTGGGAGCGTTGATTATCGCCCTGGGTATGCTGGTGGATAATGGTATTGTGATTGCCGATGGTATGTTGATCAATATTCAGCGGGGAATCGATAAGGTTAAGGCCGCGAGTATGATTGTAAAACAGACAACTCTGCCTTTGTTGGCTGGTACTACGGTCGGTATTCTTGCCTTCTCGGCGATAGGTCTATCTCCGGATTCGACAGGTGAGTATTGTGGCTCATTATTCTGGGTTATCTTTTATTCGATGCTCTGGAGCTGGGTGATGGCGCTTACGGTAGTGCCCTTGCTTGGATTTTGGATGTACAAGGATGAGAGTGGTGCCGGAGATACCAAGGATGGCACAAAGAAGGAGTTGAAGGATCCGTATGATACGCCGTTTTATCGGTTTTATCGGAGACTTCTGGCTTTTCTGGTCGATCACCGCTGGATAGTGCTGCTGATTATGATAGGATTATTGGCAACTGCAAGTTGGGGCTTTAAATTTGTCAAGAGATCTTTCTTCCCAGAGTCTGATGCGCCGAGATTTTATATTGATTTCTGGGAGCCACAGGGTACGGATATCCGGGTGGTAGACAAGCATCTGAAAGAGGTGGCGGCTTATCTGACCGGGGTGGATGAAAAGACAGGTGAGAAGAGATTCCCTGAAATACGTTATATATCAACCTATGCCGGTTCAGGAGCACCACGCTTTACTCTTACTTACTCTCCTCAGACTGCGAATCCAAGCTATGGTTTTATTTTGATTGAGGTTCATGAGATCAATGACAAGGTGGAGAATGCACTGGCACCAGCGATCAATCAGTATCTTGAGGACAATTATCCTAGTGCGATGGGTACTATGATGAAGTTCAGGATGGGCGCTTCGTATGATGCAACTATTGAGGCGAGATTCTTTGGGGATGATGCGGATATCTTGCGAAATGCTACCGATCAGGCCTTGCGGATAATGGATGATAATTTGAATGCACGCAGTATTCAGAATAACTGGCGAACTCGGGAGAAGGTCTCAAAACCTTTATTTAATGAGGATAGAGCGAGATTTGCGGGAATTACTCGCAATGAGATGGCCAATGCTCTGCAACTGACCTTTGTGGGTCAGCAGATCGGGATGTATCGTGAACGGAATAATCTCATTCCGATTATGTCTAGGCCGACACTTGAAGATAGAGATAGTATTGATGATATGTACTATACAACTATCTGGAGTGAGCAAGCTCAAAAGTATGTGCCGATTCAACAGATCGTCTCCGGCTTTAAGACCGAATGGCAGGATACCCTGATCTATCGAAGATATGGGATTAGGTGTATGACTGCGCAGTGTGAACCGGTACGCTGGGTCACCGGGCCGGAATTACTCTCGCAGATTAAAGATCAGGTAGAAGCAATCAAACTCCCAGCAAATTACTGGCTGGAATGGGGCGGGCAGTATGAGAGCTCCAATGATGCTAACGAAGGTCTGATGAAGACCTTGCCGATAAGCTTCTTGATTATGGGAATGATTGTAGTTATTCTTTATGATGCAATAAAACAAGCATTGATCATATATCTTACAGTGCCGCTTGCGGTTATCGGGGTTACTGTTGGTCTGTTGATAACCGGAATACCGTTTGGCTTTATGTCACTCCTAGGTTTCTTGAGTTTGTCGGGTATGATGATTAAAAATGCAATTGTACTTGTCGATCAGATTGATCAGGATATTGCTTCGGGCAAGCATACTTATCAAGCAATATTGGATTCCGGGGTTAGTCGTGTACGCCCGGTAGCGCTTGGTGCTTCGACAACGGTGATGGGTATGATACCACTTTTGACCGACCCATTCTTTCAGGGTATGGCTGTGACTATTGTCTTTGGTCTATCCTTTGCAACTGCATTGACCCTATTGATTTGTCCGGTAATTTACGCTACCTTCTTCAAAGCTCGAAGACCTCATTAAGGTTGACTGTTGGCTGGTTATTGTGGTTGGTAAGAGCTGGGGCAATCGCTTAAATTTGTTGTAGAAAGAGTATTTATGAAATCGGCTGATTATACAAAAGAAGATTTTAGAAGCATGGATCCCTGGAGATTATTCCGGATTATGGCAGAGTTCGTAGAAGGTTTCGAGCACATGTCGGAAATAGAAAAAGGAGTCAGTATCTTCGGCTCGGCGCGGATCAAAGAAGGAACAAAGTATTATCAACTTGCTAGAGAGGTGGCCAATAGCTTGTCATTGGCAGGTTTTGAAATTATAACTGGAGGTGGCCCGGGTATTATGGAGGCTGCAAACAGAGGGGCGTTTGAAAGCGGCGTCGGTAGGACGGTTGGGCTCAATATTGATCTGCCGTTTGAGCAATCTGGCAATGCCTATGTGCAGCATGGGATTAACTTCAGGTATTTTTTTGTGCGTAAGGTGATGTTTTTAAAGTATTCATGTGCAGTGGTGGTTATGCCGGGTGGATTTGGCACTATGGATGAATTTTTTGAGATTCTTACGCTGGTTCAGACGCAAAAAGTACCTCCTACTCCAATTGTATTGATGGGTGAAGATTTTTGGAATGGAATGATTGACTGGGTGCGGGAGGTAATGTTGAATAATGATGATATAATGATATCATCGGAAGATCTCGATCTTGTACGAGTTACCGATGATCCACATGTTGCCATTGAACATATAGAGCGTGAATACGGCAAGACCAGGTTGAAGAGGTAATCTTGATTCTTGATAATTACTTTGTGTAGTTTATTGATATCCGGCTAAAATTTTCTTTAACACTTTTGTGATTGAGGCTTCACGAGACGGGGATGTGGCTTGGAAGACCCGCTGTGCAGGCCCATAAGCGTAAATTGTTATTATCCCAGGATTCGGCTCTTCTTCAAAGAAGAGCCAGCCTGGAAACATCGGGAACTCACCTAAGCATTTCTTATTTAGTTCATTCATAATAGATAATTATCTATTCTCAAAGACAAAATTAATTACAATTTTTTGAAATATCGGGTCATTCAGCATCTGTGGGGTCGGCGGTTCGAATGGTTCGCCGTTGTGAACATCATTTAGAACATTTCGCGCGGCAGAGATCTCGGTAGCTATATTATTGGGCATTGAACCTATAAAATTGATATCATCAAGATATCCCTGTGGGTTTATGGTGAAGCTCATAATTACATTGCCTTCATGGAGGCTGATAGGGTTAATTTGTTGTTGAATAATAATTGCCTGATGTATACGTCGAAGTATTTTGTCCATATAGGCGCCATAGCGGCTGCGTAAAACGGCGATTGATTTCGAACCTGTATTGATTGCCGAAGAGTTGAGGCGTTTCTTCATTTTGCTGCCATTCGTATTATTTGTGCTGCCAATTTTGCGTACCGGGATCTTCCTGGATACAACCTGTTGTTGTGGCTTGACCTCCTGTTGGGGTGGACGTTGCGGCTCAGGAGGAGCGGTGGTGGGTGTGATTGGATCTGGAATAGGTTTCTCAGTTATCTTGCTGATCTCATCGGAAGCAGTAATCCCTGGTACTTCTGTAGTATCATATTTTTCCACCTTCTTTGGTTCTTTGGGTTTGCTGGCCTTGGGTAATATGCTCTTAATATTATCTTGTAGAGCAAGATCGGGAAGTTCGGGCAGTACCTGCTCTTTGGGTTTAGGCTCGGGCTTTAGCTCCTGGGCAGGGGTACGGCTGATAGTCGGTTTGCTAGGTGCCTGAGCCGTAATTTTGGGTACGGGGGGAGGAGTAGGGGTGATCTCTGGGGATTCGATAGAATCAGGCAGAGGATTACCTTTGGTAAATGATTCAATTTGTGATTCTTCTTGATTGCTGGGGCCGAGTTTGGGAAGTTTGGGATCTACCAGATTATCCCGTGACTGCCTGTTCACTCTACCGACAGCTTTGATCTCTTTATCTTCAATCTTTTCATCGAGTAGCTTTTCATCAACTGTAACAAAATTCATGGTTTCTTCATGCTTCACAGGCGGCTCGACAGCTTTGAAAATAAAGAAGATGGAATCTTTGCCAATATAGCCGAAAAGAAAGAAGATTAAGAGGTGAACCAGTAACGCAAGCAGGAGCATGATTAAAAAGCCTATGCGGATTATTCTGCGGAACTTTCCGGAATTTATAAGCTTGGGGATATTTTGCATACTCATTTTAGTTTGATATTATTCCTGCTTTGATAAATAAATACTCTATATACTATACATAATAATGTAATATAGTAAATGTGGAAAAAGTATATTTGTCACTCGTGTCCGATAAATATGATATTAAATGTTGGCAACCGTAGCTGTAAGCAATATAATTAGAGAGGTGGGGTGTTAAAGGTCTATAACCGATAAAAAATGAAAGACAGAGACGAAGAACAAATAATGCAGAGCAAAACCGCAAAATTATTAAAAAATTTTGAAAGGAAAAATAATAAGCTGAATCTAAAAAAATGTGAGTGTTAGAGGTGAGCATAAGCGGAAATAAGTTATAATGCATATAGTCTTCTAATAGCTGTTGGTAAGCTGTAACGTGATATAAATAAAAATGTTATATATGTTGAAGGTTTGAGTTGTTTACAGTAAAAGTTGAGTCTGGAGGTCAGCTTAGAGGTTGCTGGGAGCTTGAGTTTAGAGTTTAAAAGTATAGTCGATTAAAAAAATGCGAAGAATAAAGCTAGAGAATTTAGATTTTTTGCTTTACAAAAGTGATCAAAGCGGATATTCTTATAGAATAATGTCGTAGAGGCATAGTCTGATAATGTTATACTTTAGTCTGTGTCTAGGAGAACTATGATATTAGCAGTTGGGTAAGATGGAACTATTTATTTTTGAGTACACCTGAGGTATGGATGTTTTCAAGAGTAATATTTTGATTTTACTTTTAATGAAGTGATTTATTTTTAAATTTTAAGATGTTGAGTATCGCTTTTTATTGTTTTTGTTGTTCTTATTGGGGGAACAAAGGAGAAAAGGATTATGAGGATGAATATTAAGGGGATTATGCTTGCTGCTGCAGTTGCTCTATGTGGCTCTGCTTTCGCAAGTAACGATGTTGATATGCCTGCTGAACAGGGCATGATCATGGCCAGCAACGATATGGTTGCTAATCAGGAAGGCTTCTACAACAATAGCGAATCTGTTGTTAAGACTTCTGCAGATGTTGAAGAAGGTATGGAAGTTCCTTTCGTTGAAGGTAAAGGTGCTCCACGCCCAATCGCTGGTTACGCTTGGTGTCTTGTAACCAAACCTGCAACTTACAAGCAGGTTGCTACTGAATGCATGGTTCGTCCAGAGACATACTATACCAAGTGTGTTCCTGCTGAATACGCAATGCAGGAAGTCAAGGTTATGGTAAGCCCAGCAAAGAAAGTCGCTTACTGTCTGCCAGCAAAGGTACGCTGTAAGAAGATGAAGGTAATGGTCGAGGAAGCTCAGACCTGCTACAGCATCATTCCTGCTGAGTACAAAATGGTTGAGAAGGAGATCGAAGTTCAGTCTCCAAGCACAACTAAGATGTGGGTTCCTGCAGTCTACAAGACTGTTGAAGAAAAGATCATGGTAAAGCCACCTATGCGTAAGTGCGAAGAAGGTGAATGTGCTAATACTCCTATCGGTGCTGATAATGATGCTCCTGCTCTCTGCGTTAGCAGCGAATGCACTCCAGCTGAGTATGTATGTGTTAAGAAGGAAGTCCTGGTTAAAGAGGGCGAACTTGTTGATAACCCATGTGCTGGCCGTAAGCAGACTATTAAGGTTAAGACTCTCGTAAAGCCTGCTGAAGTTAAAGAATGTGTAATTCCACCAAAGTATGCTGAGATTGATGTTGCAGAAGTTGTTGACGGTGCTGAAGTTGAATTCAAGACTATTCCTGCAGTTTACAAGACTATCAAGCGTCTAGTTCTGGTTAAGCCAGAGTCAACTGTTGAAGTTAAGGTTCCAGCTAAGTACGAAACTAAGATGTCTAAGATAATTGCTACTCCTGAAATTATGGTTTGGAAGCTGGTTAAGAAGTCTAAGTTTACTGCATCAACAGTATCTGAGGCTAAGATTGTATCTGCCCCTGCTATCGAAGGTGAAGCTGTAGAGATTGAATCAGTAGAGTACGAGAGTGTTCCAGGCGCTGGCTCTAACTAATAATTTCTGTATAGCGGTTATATACCGCAGTTATAAGAAAAATTTTAAGGATCCCTATTAAGGGATCCTTTTTTTCATTGCTAAGAATTTTGAGATTTACATGAATATATAAAAAAATTTAGCCGTAGGTAGACAAAGAATAACTTTCATAATGAAAATAAATTGATAAATGAGTTGAAGATTATTATAACAAATAATAGAAGTAAACACTATATATAAAATTTTAAGGAAGGATTACATAAATTCTTAAAGTAATACTTATAAGGGTGAATATGCTAAGATATACCAGAAAAGTAAATTGAAGTAAATACTGAGTTGCTATTATGAATTTATTAAGAAATAAGTATTACGAAAGGGCTTGGAGTGTTTTGGTTAAAAGATATTGAAATGCCTATATATGCATATGAACAGCTATTAAGTAAAAAATTAATTTTAGTTGTAATAGTAAAAGCAGTGAATTTTGCAAGATAAATTAGTGATTATGAGTGTAAGAGTATTAAGAGTTATATGATTTTAAGTGATGTGGTATAGTCTAGTATACTCAATGTGATGAGTAATAAGATGTGATAGTGAAATGGGAAAACAAATTTTCACCTTTTTTATAATATATATAAAATGTAGTCAAGGTAAACTCAACTTTTTTCGATAAGATTATAGAGATTTACTATAATAATACAAGTTGGAGAAATATGATGTATAGAATACCTCGGCTGGCAATAATTCTGATACTAATGATAGTTTGTGCATACAGTGCTGATCTACAAAAGGTAGAGGGTAAGGAGAGAGTTGTATGTATGGGTGATGAGATTACCAAAGGCTATTGGCGTGAAGAATTGATAGGTAATGGGACGTGCTGGGTTGATATCTTGGCTGCATATAATAGCGATATAGAGGTGATTAATGCAGGTGTAGATGGCATGGAAGCGGGAAAGGTAGCATATCTACAGGGGGTACTCGATGAGTATCCAGATGCGGATACCTATATAATCTATTTTGGAATAAATGATATCAAACGTATAACCTCTATCGATCCAGGAGGCGCTGCTTCTGTTGGAGCAAAAGTGCTGAGAATGGTTAGAAAAATAAAACTAAGTGCACCTAAAGCAAGGATTGTACTGGTAGCTCCACAGCGTATAGAATATGCAGGATTGAGCGCTGAGAATAAAGCTGCAGGTTATAATGCGAATTCAGAGGTATTGTGTGATATGATCGCCGGCAGTATAAAAGTTGTGGCAGAACGTGAGCAAGTTGAGTTTGTATCGCTGCTTGATCAAATTACTCCGAATATGCTTGCTGATGGAGTTAGACCAAATCGTGAGGGTCATGCTGAGATAGCAAAGATTATTTGGAATAAATTAGATAATCCTGGAAGTGGAAGTGGAGAAGATATCCTTAGTGTGCAAATGGCACCGCCACCAGTAGGAGTTCCGGCAGTGAATGAACAGGGAACTGAGACAATAATTGCAGGAGTAAATAATGATATACAAGAGTTGGCAGGTATCGGAAGTAGAGTAGAGGTTGTTGAGTCGAAGGAGCAGTACATAGATGGCAGAGCTACAAAATTTGTGGATAAAGCGCTGACAGCGGGTATTGTATCTAAAAATGCGTATGATATCGGCAATAAACTAGCAGGCGTTGTTTTAGATAAAATTGAAGGTATATTAATTCGAGAGGTTGATGTGGTAATGGCGGCGCAATTTGCAGATAAAAGCTTGAGTAGTGATGGTATTGCTCAAGAAGGCAATGTTCAATACAATTTACCTGAACCAAGTAGCGTTGCGAGCTTTATAACAAAAATTGAAGCAGAGAATAATAATTATGAGCTGCTTGCGAGTGCAGTAGATTGGGATGGGGTAGAGGTAGAGCGTAATATTGATAAGGTTAAGAAAATATCTGTACAAAAAGTAAAGAAAGAAGAGAAAATAGTTGCCGCAAAGACAGAAATTGATTTGCAGAAAAATGCAGAAAAGGATATAATTTCACAGAAAGAAATTATTGAAGTATGGTTGCCTGAGTTAGAGTTAATTGAAGATAATACCAAGGACAGGGCTAAAATCATAAATAATCTGGAAATTACAGAAAAAGAGGCTGTTGCACTTAATTCAACAGAAGTTAAAGAGGTCTTTGCTATTTTAGAACCTATAGAATATACTGGCTATGAAGTGTTAATTCATACAGGAATCGGTAAATAGGTTGAAACATAATAGCATAAATGAGTAAGTATATAGTGGTGAGATAAAGATAATTATTATGATAAAATGCTGTAGAATAGCGATGAAAATGACGTTATAAGTATAAATACTAGTATTAGATAAAAAAAACAAAAAAAATTCGAAGGATTTTTTATAATTGGTAAAGAAGTTTAAAATACTATAATTTGTTTTGTGGTAGCAGTTTGTGATAATATATGTTGTGTGTGGGGTAGTAAAGATCGGCTAATGTTATCAAAAAAGTGTTGACAATTATGGAAAGTAATGCATAATTCAATGAGAAGTACCCGTCCAGAATTCCTTGTTGACGGTTGTTTTATAAAAAGTTTTTTATAATATTTTTGTCGGAGTTATTTTATTGTTGTGTGGCAAGTTTGCCGCAAGTAAAGGGAAAAAGGAGAATTGGGATGAAAGTATTACGTTGGGGAGTATGCGCACTAGCTGCTCTGCTAATGGCTACAGGTTCTTCATTCGCTGCTGATTCAGAGATTGACGCTATGAAGGCAGCTATGGATAACATGAAGCAGGAAATGGACGCAATGCGCGCTACAATGTCAGCTGAACGCGAAGCAATGCGCGAGAGTGCTGGCGGTGCTCCAGAAGCACTGAGAACAAAGGGTGGCAACGCTACCGTACGTATTGGTGGTGAGATAGTTGTACGTTATTACGCTAATTTTGCTAGTAATGACATTGATGAAGCTACAGGTACTGGTACTAGTGGTACAAATAATGCTTCTGTAGCTGGTCCAAATGGTGGTGGTGAGTACGCTACTAAGGTTGGCTGGACAATGGATACTGCCAAGATCGACTTTGACGTTCAGATCAATGAAGATCTTTCAGCTTATATTGATATCCGTCCAGACAAATTTGACAAGGCTTACTTCCAGTGGAACAACATTGGTGGAACCGGTCTTGGCGGTCAGATTGGTTATATCGGTATTCCTGGTGGTATGTACTCTGCTAGCTGGAGTCCACAGAATACAGTTTTGATCAACAACCCATTCACTAAGTCTCTCATGGGTGATGTGCCTAACGCAGCTGGTGTATCTCCAGAAGATGATATCTCTCGTATGGGTCTTAAGCTGTACTACACAATTGACGATCAGATCAAGATCACAGGTACTATTTATAACCCAGATGGTGGTGATGCTGACTTGTCTGCAATGGAAGGTGGTAGTGCTGTTTCTTCAAATGGTAACGTTCGTAACTACGGTGTTAATCACACGCTCATGGTTGAATACAGCCCAGCATTCATGGAAGGTCTGCACTTCTCATTCACATACACTGGTCAGGTAGATGCTGCTCAGCGCGCTAATTTTGATGACACTATTTACTATACTGCGACAGCAGAACGTGGTACAGGTTACGTACCACAGTTCAACCTAGGTGTTGCTTATGTTGGTGATAAGTACTCTGTCTGGGTTTCAGGTGATTACACTTACGCTCCAGGATTCTGGTCTAATTCAGGTGCTTTCGCTCTTGATATGGGTGCTAACTACAATATTACTGAAAGATTCTCAGTTGCAGTTGGTGGTGACTATGCCTTCGCTAATACAGGTAATACAGCATACAAAGAAGGTATGGCTGGTTATGTTCCTGGTGTAGGTACAGGTACTGGAAGTGATAACGCTCATGTAACAGCATATGCTGCACGTGTACGTTTCGGTGCTAAGTACACACTATGTAACGGAGTTTGGGTTCGTGCTGAATACGGTCACACTTGGTACGGTTCAAACATTGCTCATAGATCAGAAGTTAAAAGCGCAGATTCATTCGTCTTCGAAACAGGCGTATCTTTCTAAGAAGTATATGATCTAAAAGCAGTAAAAAAAAATAAAACAGAAGGAATCCGCTCTCCGACCGGGTTCCTTCTGTTTTTGTATGATAATATATAATTTGGGAAGTTTTACAAGTAGCTAGGATTTAGTTTAGGGTTGTGGCGCTGTTTAAAGAAATTGTTAGGTAAGTGCTGATAAAAGAGTAGAGTACTAATTACTCATATGTGGGTGTGATTGTTAATGCAACAATTAGATTATTGTATATAAAGCGGTAATGTTAATCTCAAGCGGTATCCGATTAAGTTATAGGTGGAAGTATAACTTATAATAAATTTCGCAAATTTAAACCAGCGGTTTGGAAATGCTAACTAAACGTCCTCCTGTTCTGACGATAGGAGGACGTTGTTATGAATTCTAGAGATGATTTAGAGGTTAATTCTGTATCGCCTGAAAACAGCGGTAAGCTTGAATCAAAAATTATACAGATTGATGAAAAGAAGTTTAAAGATCATCTTGGTAAAATTGTTAAAGGTACAATTGAAGAAGTTCTTAATGCTTTCTTCATTGAAGAGGCAGACAGGTTATGTGGAGTAACGCTTTATGAGCGAAGTGAGAGGCGTGTTGTATCGGTGCGGTAAGCGTGACAGTAAGCTTCAGACACTTGCTGGAAAGGTAAATCTGAAAGTACCCTAAATTGAGGACACTACCTTTTGACAGTGCACTAATAGAACGGTATTGCCGATGGGAAAGCAGACAGGTATAACTTGAAGCAATTTGGGAGGAGCTTTAGGATATCAGCAGAATTTTATTGCTGGATTGGAGTTTGGTTTCAATGTCAACCATGACTCCGGGCAAATAAGTGATTATTGAGATGTATCTAGCTGGAGTATTAGTTAGATGGGTAGAGGATATTTTTAAGTTATCTGGGATGAAAATGTCAGTGGCGGTACTGTGAATAATCTAGGCCAGGAAGCCAATGGCATAATTGTAGAGTGGCGGAAACAGCCTATTGCCAGGAATTATATCTATATTGCTCAGGACTGGATGTGTTTACGAGTTGCTGGTGCAGGTGAAGTAAAGAATGTTTCTGTACGTATCGCTGTGGGTAGCACTGAATATGGCTAGCAAACAGTACCAGTAGTAGTTGAAGGTTGCAAGGAGGACAAAGAAAGCGGGCTGACATTTCTTAAATACCTGAAAGATCGTGGACTAAAATCATCTGAACTTGTAACGGGAGATAACTGCCTGAGCCTTACAGGCGCTCTTGCAGAGGTATACCTGCAAGCCAATTAGCAACGCTTTACATTACACTGGTATAGAAATATTCTGAAACATGTACCAAAGAACGAGGTCAATGAGGTTGCAGCAATGCTCAAGGAGATCCAGGCACAGGAGGATAAAACTGCAGCTTTGCAGAAACGAGATCTAGTAGTAGAAAGAATATATAAAATGAAGCTTGGTAAAGCGTCGAAACATGTAGCTTGGGATGCAGCTGAGACACTAACCTATATGGATTATTCAAGTACGCACTGGAAGAAGATAAGGACTAACAACCCTTTGGAACGTGTTATTTGTGAACTGTGAAGGCGCATCTAAGTATCTGAGCATTTCCAGATGCTAACAGTGTTCTGATGCTGATTACGGCGAGGCTTAGGCATATAGCCGGTTCCAAGTGGGGTGTAATGAGATACTTGAAAATAGACAAATTTTTGAGCAGTAAAAAGAAGAGCAAATGACTAAAAATGAGCTTAACGTTGGATAGTGTCAATTTAACTGGATTGCCCATGCAGGGGCAGTAACTTGTGACTTTCTTTTATCTCTGAAAACTAATTTGCGAAACTTTCTTGACACTACCTATTAACAACTTATTAATTAGCCAAGTGATTCATTGATCAATAATTATTTACATATAATTTTTGGTTTGCAGTGACTGCAGTGACCTAGAAATAGTGGACACTTGAAAAACTAATTGTATAATGTTTTAAAGGAGTTCATCATGGCAAATACAAGAAAGTATTCACAGGAATTTAAAGAATAAGCAATTAATCTGTATATTGAGAATGGTTATTCTCAAGCTGAAGCCGCCAGACAGTTAAGTATCCCCATTACTATTCTTAGGCAATGGCTTAAAAAGATAAAGGGAAGTGACACTAGCTTTTCGCTTGAACTAACGGATTAAGCCAAGGAAATGCGAGCTCTGCGCAAAGAGAATATGAGGTTGAAACGAGAGGTTGAAATCTTAAAATAAGCGACAGGGTTCTTTGCTAACGAGAGCCAGTGAAGTTTGCCTGGATTTATAACCACAGTATAAATTTTCTATTATTGAGATGTGTAAGGTTTTAAAGTAAGTAGAAGTATACTGTAAATACAGGTGTAGAAAAAGTAAAGCTGGTGTCCACATTTTCTAGAGCATTGCAAATATGGCACCGTGAAGACGGTGAAGACAATTTAGTATTTGGATTTGCCATGTAGTGGTAATACGAATGGAGCAGATCAGTCTAAATGTTAAGTTTATGTCAAAACTTATTTTTAAATTAAAGAGGTTAATAAAAAACAATGGAAAATAATACATTTAAAACAACAATGCTTGGCTTTATAATTTCTTTCTTAATAATAATTATTGGCTATATCTTAGCAGAGTATTATTGTCTAAACCAATCACAGATACGCCATAGATATATTTTTTCAAATGACAACTTAGAGTCAGCTAGTAAGGATATTTTAATTACGTTTGCAGTATCAAAACAATGGGATGATTCACAATCTAAGATAGAGAAACCAATAGGTGCTCAATATGACTTCGTTCTTGTAAATAAATCTCAAAATTCTTTTATGGACTGGGTAGTAAAATTTGATTTTTCAAATGATTTAATTATAGATAGTTCTTGGAATGGAAAATATTCAGCCAGTGGAAATCAAATCACTTTTATTGCCGAAGGCCTTACTGCGGATGTCAGTCCAGAAACTTCAGCAACTTTCGGGGCTGTCATGTACGCAGATAAGATATTATCACTTGAAAGCTACATATTAGAGGGGTATAAAGAGTGCCAGCTAAGAGATTTGCCAATTTTATATATATTGATAGTACTAAGTATTATATGGATTGTATCATTTATTATATATATCATCACTTATTATAAAACTAGAGCGTATCTTAAACGCATGGAACTAGATTCCAGGATTATATTACAGTCTATTAGTACATTAACCAGTTTTATCGATGCAAAAGATGTTTATACGAGAAACCATTCAACCCGTGTAGCTCTTTATTCTGTTGAGATAGGACGCCGCTTAAAGATGAGTAAGGATGAACTGAATAACCTTTATTATATTTCTTTAATGCATGATTGCGGGAAAATTGGAGTTCCAGATCAGGTGCTTAACAGTAAGGAGAGATTGAGTGATGAAGAGTATAAAATTATTCAGAGTCATACTGAATTAGGAGATAAGATGCTTGTGGATTTCACAGCGATTCCTAACATCCGTGATGGTGCGCATTATCATCATGAGCGCTTTGACGGCAAGGGATACCCTAAAGGTCTTAAAGGCACAGATATTCCAATTTATGCAAGAATTATTTGTGTTGCTGATTCTTTTGATGCAATGGCAAGTGACCGCTGTTATAGAAAAGCCTTGACGAAAGAAAAGGTTTTAGAGGAAATGGTTAATAATGCAGGGACGCAATTTGACCCCGAGGTTAACCGTATAATGATTTCAATGATTGAAGATGAGTTTATTGAGAAGATTAAAGAAAAATATCCATCTAATTTCTAAATTTTTTGGATTTCAGAATTTTTGACAGATAATTATAAATCAAGAAGTTAATTGATGATAAATTTATCAAGCATCCTTTTTACTGTTCGCCTTTTTACCTGATCTTTCCGGAGTTGGGTCAACATATCGAATATCTTGACAAGCGGGTGGAGGAGGTCAACAAACGTCAAAGTACCTCGGTATTATTGATATACCGGTTAATTTCACTCAATTCGAACTTCTAGTAATTATATTGTGAATAACCCGGTCAAATGCATAGCATTTGCCGGGGTACAAGGGGGCGTGCTGCCCGCAAAGGGTACGAGTAGCCCCGAAAGAAGAATGCGACAAATATATAGAGTCAACCGTTTGGAATCAGTCTTCGGTGATGGTGTAGCAGCGTCCGGGGCGGCGTCCGAGGCAGGTGGTGATAATATACGGGATGGTATCACCCTTGTCGGCCAACTCTTCCACTCTGATCGCGTCATCGCCTTCACTACCGATAAGGGTTACCTCGGTGCCTATCTCTATATCGTCCAGTTCGGTAACGTCCACCATGGTATAATCCATACTGATCATTCCTACTACCGGGGCACGTCTGCCGGAGATAAGTACATCGACATGATTGCTGAATGATCTGAGGTAGCCGTCGGCGTAACCGATAGGGAGTACGGCGATCCGGGTAGGGCGGCGGGTGGTGAAGGTGCGGTTGTAGCCCAGGCTGAGTCCGGGAGGGTAGTCTTTGACCTGAACTATGACCGAGTGCCAGCTCATGGCCGGGGTAAGGGGTAGGGCTTCCTGGGTCCAGGTGGGGGAATGGAAGCCGTAAATACCGGCTCCGGGGCGTATCAGGGTGTAATGAGATTCGGGGTGGAGGATGGCGGCGGTGCTGCTGGCGGCGTGGATTACCGGGACGACGATACCGACCTCTTCGAGGATACTCAGTGCTTGATTGAACCGGGAGAGCTGGCGCTGGCTATATGGTTCGTCCGAGGCGTCTGCGAAGTGCATGAAGAGCCCTTCTAGTTCGAGGTTGGGCATGGCGGAGATACTCCGGGCGGCGAAGAGGATATTCTCCGGGAGGATGCCGAGCCTGCCCATGCCGGTATCGATCTTGAGGTGTACCCGGGCGTTGACGCCGAGTTTAGCGGCTTCGGCGTTGATGAGACGGATAGCGCCGACTTCGTGGATACTCAGGATAAGATCGAGCTCCAGCGCCAAGGGGATTTCAGCGGGGAGTGAGGAGCCGAGGATCTGGATATCGGCGTTGATGCCGGCGACTCTGAGTTCTTCGCCTTCGAGTACGGTGGCGACGGCGAGTCGGTCACACCCGGTGTCAAGAGCGGTTCGTGAGACCGCGACCGCCCCATGTCCGTAAGCATCGGCTTTTACCGCCGGCATAATATGTTCAGCACCGCCAACAAGAGCAGCAAACTGTTCGATATTACTCCGAATAGCACTGAGATCGACCTCGACCCAGGAGCGTTGGAATGAAGGATGGTTTAGATGGTCTTTGTTCATAATAGTCACCTCTGGGCGGATTTGAAAAAAACAGGTACGGTTCAAACCGTACCTGAATATTGTGTTCATGTATACTGCTGAAATGGAGTGATGTAAGGAGCAGTATAACCATGTAGCGTCGGTAAATCTGGAAGACGGTTAGAACATTGATTTTATCTTGAGTAGTTCGGCTTCGGCTTGGGCGGTGAGGTCATCAAAGACCTGCTGCATCGGGATAATATCCTTGATGAGTCCGACGCTCTGACCAGCCATCAGGCTGCCTTCATCGATATCACCGTCGACTACAGCCTTACGCAGTCCTCCCATCCAGAAGTTCTCGATATGCAGAATAGCCTCTTCTTTCTCAATTTCGTTGTTCTCCAGCTTCTTGAGGAGTTCAATCTGAAGTTTGGCGAAGTCTTCACCTGCCTTATTTTTGAGCGCCCGTACCCCGACTACCGGTAAGGCCGGAGATACCTGGGTACTGGTAACGGCGTGGCGGGCTTGAGCGCGACTGAAGGCTTTCTTCATATCTGCATGGATCTTGCATTCTTCGGTCATGACGAAGCGGGTTCCGAGCTGGATACCGGCTGCGCCCATCATCAGAATATGGGCTGCCATTTCACCGGTGGCGATACCGCCAGCGACAAAGATCGGCACTTCTGAGAACTGGAAGAGAACCTCTTGAATAAGAACGGTGGTCGAGACATGGCCGATATGGCCACCGGCTTCAAAGCCTTCAATGATCAGAGCGTCGACACCATGTTTGATCATCCGCTTGGCGACAGAAGCCGAAGGGGCGAAGGCCATGACCTTCTTGCCGCTATCTTTCATACGGGCAATCTCGGGTTTGGTCGGGATGGTGCCGGCAAAGACGACTACCTTGACATCCTTCTTCTCAACAATATCCAGGTGATCCTTGAAATTTGGGGCGATGGTAATGAGATTGACCGCGAATGGGGTTTTAATATCGGCAATACAGCGGTCAAGCTCGGTCTCAAAGAGCTCCGGGGGCATATTACCTCCGGCCAGAACGCCGAAGCCGCCGTGATCACAGACGGATTTAACCAGATCATAGGTGCTGATCCAGGTCATAGCTCCGCAGATAACAGGATATTTAACACCGAGAAAATCTTTGCCTTTTGCCCAGAATTTGTCTAATAATGTCATTGCCTAGTGCCCCTTTAATTAAGACTATAGAATATGTGAATAGTATTATAATTTGGATTATAATTCTAGTCCTCTATTTTATGGATTCTTGCCGACTATTCAACATTTGAAATAAAAAACTCCTGCTCAATCGGTGAGCAGGAGTAAAAACTTAAATATAAATTTTAGAAGGTTGCACCGAATGAGAACTGAATAAATTCGGTATCATCACCCTGTTGTTTGTTGAGCGTTATGGGGAAGTAGATACGTACCGGCATCGGCGAGAGCGGGGTTATAACGTGTACACCTACACCCACACTCGCGCGGTAACCACAACCGCCGTCTGGACCGGACGTCTGACCACCCGAAACGCTCCAGGTATTGGGGAAGGCACCACCGACATCGAAGAAGGCACTACCCTCGATAAGGGTCTCGTAGATCGGAACCAATAATTCAACAGAGTTGGTCTGACTGGTGTAACCTCCGATAGCAGAGCTGTTATTATGTGGACCAAGTGTGCCGGATTGCCAGCCTCTGACCGAGCCAATACCACCAGCATATAACATTTCATAAGCTGGAATTCGGGAATTATCAAATGGTGACTCGGTAACCAGATTTGAACGGCCGGTAAGAACCCAGTTTCTATTCTTATTATCGGTGAAGAATGGATAGAATCCTTGTACCGACATAGTATTACGCCAGAAAGTGAAATCACCTCCCAGGAAGCTGCCATAGAGCTGGAAGCTCTCTTCAGCTCTTACACCCTTGCTCGGGCGGAAGATACTATTACGTGAATCATAGATAAGGGAGAAGGTAAGACTGCTCAGCCAGTTTGAACCCGCCTCGCTCGTGAGGATGGTTGAAGCACCATCTTCAAAATCATACATTGAGATATTATCCAGCCTGTAGGTGACGCTGCCGGTAAGATCCTCAATCCATAGCTTCTTGCTGAAGGTGGTATAGCCACCAATAGTCTCCTGAGTGAATTCGTCCCATTCGTAGGTGCGGTAGTAAAAACCGAATCCCCAGCCGACCGGCTTGTTGAATATCCAGGGATTGAAGAAGTCCAGACCATAGTTCTTACTTTTGGTACCATATGAAATGCTGGTTGAGGCGTATTGTCCGGCACCGCAGAAAGCTTGGCCGGTAATGAGTTCTTTGAAATTCTTCGGGAAGTCCTGGAAGTCGAAGTTACGCTGAGACAAGGTAACCGAACCAGATATCGGATCGTCTGAGGAGAAACCTACACCAAAGCCGACATTACCGGTCTGTTTCTCTTCCAGATCGACTACTACCCGCGCCCGGTCTGGGGCAGAGCCCTCTTTGACTGCAATATCAAAGGTGTCGGCATTTACATAATCAAGGTTGCGGATATTGTCTTTACTGGCTTCAATCTTGGTAGAGTCGATCATCTCGCCGGGGTAAAACTCCAGTTCACGCCTAAATACATTGTCCTTGGTCTTTTCATTACCGACAATCTGAACATCTTCTATTATAACTTGAGGACTCTCCTCGATATGAAAGACGATATCGACAACATTTGGCTGCTCAGTAAGTACTCGCTCCGGGAAGATTCGGGTAAAGTAACGGCTATTGGGAGACATACCGTAAATATTACGGATATGGGTGCTGTCCTCCATCGCGGTTAGAGGGCTGTAGATCTTGCCGGGCATGGTCTGGATAACATTGCGGATATCGTTGTCGGAGACGAGTTTATTGCCTTCAAAGCTGATTGAGCCTACACGGTATTGCTCGCCCTCATTGATATCGATATACAGGTGGGCGTCATCATGGGCAAACCAGCCGGAATCATAATCGACATCCTCAGAGACCTGAAACGGTCTCTCTGTAACCTCAACATCAAGGTAACCGTTCGATTGGTAATAGAGTTTGATACGCTCAAGGTCTGCTTCCAGATCTTTGCGGTTCATCTTACCACGGGTGAAGAATGATGACTGCCTAGTCTGCATGACATTGCGCAGAGCCTCATCGGTAAAGCGGTAGTTACCTCTGAAGAGGATGGTACGGATCCAGAGTTTGTGACCTTCATCGATATTGAATACCAGGCGAACACCATCTTCGAAAGGTTCGGCTTCTGGAGTGACTTTGGCAAAGTAATAGAATTTATTGTAATAATATTCTTCCAGTGCGCGGGCATCACGAGTTGCCAGCCCTTCGTCGTAACGGGTGTCGATCTGGCTTTCAATCTCTTTTTCCAGCTTGTTTGGCTTTACTTTATTGCCGCGGAAGGTTATACGCCGTATAAGGTTCTTCTCACGTAAGAGTATGATGATGTTTACCCGGTAGCCGGGGAGAATCTCTTCTTTTATTTGAACATCGGCGAATTGACCAAGTTTGTATAGACGTTGGAAGTCTTCTTCAAGAACCTTTTTGTCCAGAGGTCGACCTTTGCGGGTACCCATCTTGGCCTGTATCTCGGAAGCAGAGGCAAAACCGCCACGGATAATGATATCATTGACTATAGGCTGATCGGCAGTTCCTTGAGTAGCAACGCTGGTATTGGTACCGTACTCTGAGTCCAGAACCGAGAGCTTGTTGACGTCTTCTTCGACTACTTCACTTGCATCCTCGACCAGTAGGCTTTCAAGTTCGAGGTCGTCTACATTATTAGCTGTAGAACTTTGTGCGGGAGGTTCTTCTGATATGGTTTCAGTATCTTCTTCAATAAAAAAATCAGTGGAATTATCAGTATTCTCAGGTGTATTGATATCTGCCAGTTCTTGTCCGCCGGGGATATCGGGAAGTTCGAAATCATCAGCATAAATACTAATGGATAATATATTAATAATTAATAATAATATCGAGCCTAGTGCTAAGGTTCTTTTCATAGTATATCTCCGCCAGAATACGGAGCCCATTTTTACAACTTTATTGAAAATAAACATTTATATGACTTTGAACTCCTATTAATTATAACACCTTTTGCTTAAAAAGCAATAAGACCATGTTATTTGCTAACACATGTAAGGATAGGGTGTTAAGCAAAAACGTATCAACCTTTTCCAGAAACTTATCGACAAGGCAGCATTATTTCTACAACTTTTATCGGGGATTTTTCTGTTTTTTATGAAAAATAAAACCGTAGTAACGCTAGAAAAGTATGGACAAGGTATAGATAATTCTGTCATGAATAGCAGAATAACATTCGCTTGGGAAAATAATAATAAACGGTAAATTATTTGCCTTTAAGTAGATAAATAGCTAAAATTCAATTATTGGTCATAGAAAACTGAAGGATAGAGATAAAAAATGTATAATCATTTGCGAGGACGGGTGGTAAAGGTTGTTCCCGGGAGGGTGGTTCTTGAGGTGGGAGGTATTGGCTGGGATATCCATGCGCCGCTCTCTACAACCTCGAAGATTGCTTTGGATAAAGAAGTTCTGTTAATGACTCATTTGGCGGTGCGAGAAGATGATATATCAATCTATGGTTTTTCGACTGAGGATGAAAGAGAGTTGTTCAGAGTCTTGATTGGGATCAGTGGGGTTGGAGCGGCGACGGCTATTCAAATTCTCTCTTCGGCTTCGGTTCAGGACTTTATTCTGGCAATTGAGAAGCAAGATACCAATTTTCTCAAGAAGATTAAGGGTATTGGGGAGAAGACGGCTAAGCGAATCATTCTTGAGCTTAAAGGAGCCAAGACAAATCTTACTGAGACCGACGCTGCTGGAACTGCCTTGGGAGATCTTGGAGCTTTGGCGACAGATGCGGTGCTGGCATTGGAGGCTATGGGGGTACCGCAGAAGGAGGGGCGAGCCCGGGTGGAGAAGGTACTCGCTACAGAGCATGATCTAGGACTTGAGGAGATTATTCGCAGATCACTCCAGGGTTAGGGAGTTCTGAATAGTTTTTTTAAGGTTATACTAAAATGTTGGTTAATGACAATATAAATAAAATATATTTATTTTAATATATTAAATTTAAAAGAGTTATAAGAATTATTATGTTTTATAATTTTTAATCGCTAATCACTTAGTTCTCATGGGATATTTTAAAACCATACGCTCCCTTAAACATTATAATTTATTATTTACAAAGTACTTAAAAAATTACTCACGCAAATGTGATCAAACGCACAGCGTTTGCGAGGGGAGCAGGGGGGCTTGATGCCCGTAAAGGGTGCGAGGAATCCCAGGCAAAAGAATGAATTTCCCGGTCTTGAACTAAAATGTGTATTATTAGATATTGACTCTACCGAGCAGGAAAGATTTAGTATATATTTGAAAATACTTGGATTATGCGTTGACTATAGCGATATAAATATGTAAAACATATATGGTAATATGTGATATTAAAATATAATAATAATATTTTACCTATGAATAGAAGATTGTAAGGGAGAAGTAATAATGAGATTGATCTATAAGTTGTTTCTGGCTGCATTAGTTTTCAGTGCTTATGCAGGGTATAATCAGGCTAGGGCTGATGAGCCGGCTCCGAGTTCTGTAGTAGTAGTAAGGATAGAAGAGGTATTCCGTAATTCTGATTATGCTAAAGAGATGGAGACACAGATCAGAGCCAGTTTCAGGCAGGAGGAGAAGGAGATAGAAGATCTGCAGAAGGTAATCAGAACTCAGCAGGAAAAACTTCAGAGCGATGCCTTTCTTGCTCCTGATACTTATCAGTATAGAAAGAAGGTTCTCGAACTCCAGATTCTCCAGCTCCAGCTTCAGGATAAGGGAGAGCGCTTCCAGAAACTTACCCGTACTAAGATGGCTAATTTTTGGCGAGGCGTATATGCCGATTTTAAGAAAGCGATCAAGCATCTGGTAAAGATTCGTAATTATGATATTGTTATTACCGCTCCAGATATCGATCTGTCGGATAAGCTGGAAAAATCCAATTCTCCTGAAGCGATTATTAGTGAGATCATCAGGCGTAACGTGCAGTATGTTGCTCCAGAGAATGATATGACCGATGAGGTTATTAAGATTATGAATGCAATGCATGCAAAGCGCGGTGGTAGTAAGTAAACATAGAAACTGCCGGTTAGACTGATTTTAAAGCGACGATCTTGCAATCGTCGCTTTAATTGTATATGATATTTATAGAAAATTTATTAGGATTAATTGATGATGGGTGTAGGTATGAAAAAATTCTCATTTGCATGGATAAAAGATAAAATTGATCAAGAACTTGAAATAGAAGGTGAGACAGACTTTGAGGTTACGGCGGCGGTCGGTATGGAGCAGGCGACTGCCGATACCATAACTTTTGCCGTAGGGAGAAAGAATTACAAACTTCTCCAGCAGACAGAGGCGAAGGTTGCGATCGTCGGTAAGGATGCACCGAGTGATCTGGGGTGCATACTCATCAAAGTTGCGCAGCCTGAAATAGCTTTTATCCAGGTTGCCAATGCTATGGCGCCGGTGGTCAAACATCCAGAGGTAGGTATCCATAATGAGGCTGTTGTCGCGGCTGGAGCAAAAATCGCGGCTGGGGTGTCGATTGGAGCAAAGGCAGTAATTGAGGATGGGGTGGAGATCGGTGAATCTACTATAATTTATCCTGGAGCGTATATTGGTAAGGGAGTGGTAATTGGTGCGAATACAATTATCTATCCTAATGTTACTATTTATTATGGTTGTGTGATCGGCAGTGGGGTTATACTCCATAGTGGGGTAGTAATCGGCGCTGATGGTTTTGGTTTTAAATGGGACGGTCGTGAGCATCTTAAGATAATCCATGTAGGCAACGTGGTGATTGGGGATAAGGTCGAGGTCGGAGCAAATTCAACTATTGATAGGGGACGTTTTGCTAGTACCATAATTGGTAATGGTTGTAAGATTGATAACCTTGTACATATTGCCCATAACTGCAAGATAGGAGATTCCTCCTTGTTTGCAGCGCATGTTGGGGTGAGTGGTTCAGTGACTATTGGTAAAGGTGTTGCTGCCGGGGGACAGGTAGGCTTTGCTGATCATATAACGGTAGGGGACGGCTGTATATTTTATGCCAAATCCGGGGTGGCTTCTGATGTGGGGGCGGGGCAGACCATGGTTGGGCAACCGGCGGTTGAGTATCGGGCAAAGTATAAAGAGTATAAAAATATTCGCGGCATCGATAAACTAAGGGATAGAATTCAACTACTTGAGGCTAAATTGGAGGAGCTTATTAATGAAACAGACAACTCTTAATGCAGAATTTACTATTTCGGGTGTAGGTTTGCACCTGGGTGAAGAGGGTAAGGTGACAGTAAAGCCTGCAGAGGCAGATGTCGGATATTACTTTGTCGCGGGGAAGGATGAAGGATTAGTTCGCCCTTGGTATATTGATTCAAGTAAGCATAGATCTATACTTGAACTGCGCAAGGGGACTAGGATTCATACCGTTAGAACATATCCTTGCTGCATTATATGGTATGGGTGTTGACAATGCGTTAATCGAAGTTGATGGTGAGGAGATTCCTGGATGTGATGGTTCGGCATTGGAATTTGCAACTAAAATTGCCGAGGTCGGGATAAAGGAGCTTGAGGCGGAGGCGGAATTTTACCAAGTGAAGAAGACGGTAGCCGCCGGATGCGAGTGGATATAGTATTGCAGTTACCCCTACCGGAGGTCAGGATCTTAGGGTGACCTATGTTATTGATTATCCGGATAGCCCGCTCTTGCAGGGTTGTGGTGGCAAAGACCATTACGCCTGAGGTATTCTTGCAGGAGATTGCTCCGGCGCGAACCTTTGTCATGCAATCTGAGGTTGAAGAGCTGCAGAAGGCTGGTTTTGGCAAGGGGGCGGATACACAGAATACCCTGGTTATCGATGGGGATAAGGTTGTCAATAATAAAATGCGTATTGAGAATGAACCGGCGGCGCATAAAATTCTTGATATTATCGGTGATTTTGCTTGTTTGGGTATGCGTATTGGCGCTCATATAGTTGCTAATAAGAGCGGACATAAGCTGAATAATGCAGTAGGCAGGGAATTACGGATGCAGCTGTTGGAAGAAAAGTATCCGGCGGGTCTGATGACGATTGCCGATATCAGGCAGAAACTCCCGCATCGTTATCCTTTCCAGTTGGTCGATAGAGTTCTTGAGCGGGAAGAGGGGCACAGGATAGTTGCGTATAAGAATCTGACCAGTAATGAAGAGTTTTTCAACGGGCATTTTCCAGGTCAGCCAATTATGCCGGGGGTGCTTCAAGTTGAGGCGCTGGCTCAAGCGGGCGGTCTGGGAATGGCTTCAGGTGAGAATGACGGCAAGCTTGCTGTGCTTACCGGGGTAGATAGGGTAAAGTATCGCAGACAGGTTGTGCCTGGAGATAAATTGATACTCGAAGTAAGCGTGTTAAAGTATAATGGAAGAATTGGCGTGGTAGCCGGCAAAGCTATGGTAAATGGTGAGCTTGCATGCTCTGCTGAGATTAAGTTTGCCTTTATTCCCCGTGCGTTACAAGAATAGTGATTGGAGAAGGATATGAGCAATATTCACCCTACAGCAATTGTTGATCCGTCTGCAGAGGTTGCAGACTTGGCCGAGATAGGGCCGTACTGTATTATTGGTAAGGAGGTAAAGATCGGTGCCGGTACTAGGATGATGGCGCATTCGCAGGTATTGAATTACTCCGAATTAGGTGAAAATAATCTGATATCACCCTCGGCAGTAATCGGGGGCGCTCCGCAGGATCACGGCTATAAGGGTGAGCCGACAAAGGTTATTATCGGTGATAATAATGTGTTCAGGGAATATGTAACTATCAACCGTGGTACCACCAAGCAGGATGGTAAGACTATTGTGGGTAATGATAATCTCTTTATGGCTTATTCACATCTGGCGCATGACTGTGTGGTAGAGAATAATTGTGTCTTTACCAATATGACTCAGATCTCAGGGCATTGCCATATTCATAGTTATGTGATCTTCTCCGGTAATGTTCTAGTGCATCAATTTGTTAATTTTGGCGAGCGTTGTTTTTTGGCTCCGAATGCGCTGGTGCGGTATGACTGTCTGCCAGGGGTAATTTATGAAGGGAATACAGCAAAACCGCGTGCGCTTAATATGGTTGGTCTCAAACGTGCGGGGTATACCGGGGACGCCTTCAGGCATATTAAAAAGGCGTTTAAATTACTCTGTAAGAGCGATACTACCCTAGAGGAAGGGGTGCGCCAGTTAGAGACATGTGAGTGGCGGGATGAGGAATTTGTGGCCAAGATGTTGACCCATGCCAAGCTGATCCTCAGTAGTAAGAATAGTCGTAGTGGAAATCTGGAATAGAATTTTTTGAGCCGAGTCGGAATCCGAACTTGGCTCAATTTATATCTTTGCCGCGCATAATCCGGGAGAGTAGTTTGGGAGCGAAGCGCTTGAGGAAGGTGGCGTATTTTTCAAAACCGCCTACAAGAATTTCTTCTGCGTCATTTTGTATGCCTTGTATTATCGCTGCTGCACATTTCTCAGGGGGCATGCCGTGTTTCTGCCCGGGATCTAATTTGTTGTAGCTACGGGCTGATTCGGTCAAAGCGGACTTGGAGAATTCGGTATTGGCATAACCGATTATAGCCAGAGTTACTCGGATATGGTTATTCCATTCCTCGGCGCGGAGCGATTCAAAGTAGCCATGTAATGCATGCTTACTCGCTGCGTAAGAACTACGCTGTCTGGCGCCGAATTTGCCCATAAGACTACTGAGAATGACAAATCTTCCACCGCCTGTGGCCTTCATCAAAGGTAAGATCTGCTGCGTAATGGCGATTGTACTGAAGAAATTAACCTCCATTATAGCTCTGGAATTTGCCATTGGCGTTGACTCGGCCAGGGAGCGCTGCGAGAGGCCGGCGGCAAAGATAACTATGTCTAAACGCTGGTGTAAGGCATGAGCCTCTTTTACTTTATTGCAAAGATGGTCTTGTAAAGAAAGATCAAGGGCTAGGGTAGAGATACCTTGAGCGTGGGTTGCCAATTCTTCCAGTCGTTCGATTCTACGAGCTGAGGCAATAACCTTTGAGCCGTTAGCGGCGAGAGCTTTAGCCAGTTCATAACCGATCCCGGAAGAAGCGCCTATTACCCAAATAACTTTGCCTTGGAGCGAAGTATGCATAAGCTCTTACTCTTCAATAGGGTCTATAGACATATAACGTTTGATCTGCTTGGCCATTAATTTGCCATAATTATTACCGCTTTTGAAACTGGTTGCATCGGGTTTGCCGACACCAACCGGCCCGAAGTGATCTCCTTTATCGGCGCCAACGATAAGCATACCGTGTACCATCATTGACTTGAGAATTGCTAGGCAGGCGGTCTCGTTGCCGCCGCCGATATATGATGAGGTAGCAAAGGCTCCGCCGAGTTTGCCTTCAAGCCTGCCGTGAATACTGACCGTTTCTTCAAAGAACTTGATAATTTCTGAAGAAGGCATACCGTAATACACCGGGGTACCGATGAGGATGGCGCGGTAGTTGATCAGGTCGTTGACGGCGACCTCGGCAATTGGTTTGAGATCATAGCTGACGCCGCCTTCATTTAGCCCGTTGGCTATTGCTTCAGCTAGACTCTTGGTTGTACCGCTCTGTGAGTGATAAGTAATTAGTGCATCAATCATTCTGTATCCTTTCGGTGATCAGCCTTTACGGCTCTCCCTTCTTTCGAGAAAAAAATCTTTTAGAATTTGGCTGCATGCTTCTTCTTTCAGCCCGGAAATAATCTGTGGATTATGGTTTAATTGTCGGCAGCCAGTTATATCAAGGATACTGCCACAGGCTCCTGCTTTTGGATCCTTTGCTCCATAATAGACCCGGGGGATGCGTGCGAGTACTATGGCTCCGGCACACATGGCACAAGGTTCGAGGGTTACATAGAGGCTGCAGTCTTCGAGCCTCCAGCTTTCAAGAGCTGCTGCGGCTTGGGTAATGGCGAGAATTTCGGCGTGAGCAGTGGGATCGTTGAGACCTTCACGCTGATTCCAGGCTTTAGCTAGTAGTCTTTCGCCTTGAAAGATAACCGCTCCTACCGGGACTTCTCCTTCGGCATAAGCCTGTCTGGCAGCTTGGAGTGCAAGCCCCATGCGCATATCATCAATATTGATTAATTCTTCCATCTTGCTATAATATATCCTTTTATACTATTGTATTTTGGCATATTGTACCAATTATAACCGGATTAGTAAAGGGTATTATTGATGGCTCTAATAACCTGCGAGTATTTTTCAGATGAACTTGATATGATGCGAAGTATGCGTGTGCTCTTGCCGCAGAAGGTAAAGGCGAAGAATAGGATGAATGGTGAGCATGCGCGACATGGTAAACTCCCGGTTTTATACCTGCTTAATGGTTTATCTGATGACGACTCGGCTTGGATTCGTCGTACTGCGCTTGAGCGTTATGCCATGAAATGGGGGATCGCGGTAGTGATGCCCAATGGTGAACGTAGTTGGTATTCAGATGCGCTCCATGGTTATAAGTACTATACCCATATTGCTTATGAAGTGCCGCGGATAGCTCAGGAGTTTTTTCCGATTTCGTGTGAGCGGAAGGATAATTTTATTGCAGGAGTATCGATGGGCGGGTATGGCGCAATCAAGATCGGTCTGTTAAATCCGGATAAGTTTGCAGTAGCGGCGAGCATCTCTGGGGCGCTGGATATTTGTAGACGTTATGCGGGAATAGAAGATCTGAAATATCTACAGGAATTGGAGAATATCTTTGGGCCAGTGGAGAGTATCGCGGGAACGGAGAATGATCTGCTGCATCTACTTGCGTCTTTGGCTCCTGAGGCAGCACCGAAGCTGCTACAGTGTTGTGGTACCGAGGATTTCCTCTATGGAATGAACCAGACATTTTTGCGGGTGGCGCAGGAGTATAACTTTACTCTGGATTATTGGGAGAGTTCGGGAGGACATCTCTGGGAGTATTGGGACAGTGAGATTCAAAATGTATTACGCCGACTGCCGATAAAATATCGCTAAGGCAAGGGAATTATATCCCTTGCCTTAGAGCTGAGCTATTCGCCGATAATTTTAACGAGTAATCTTTTGCGTCTTTTGCCGTCAAATTCGTAATAGAAGATATGCTCCCAGGGGCCTAGATGCAGTTCACCGTTGGTTATGGCGATGACGACTTCCCTACCCATTACCTGCCTCTTCAGGTGGGCATCGCCATTATCTTCAAACCCGTTGTGGGCATATTGTGAGTGGGGTTTTTCCGGGGCGAGCTTTTCCAGCCATTTTTCATAGTCAGAGTGTAGACCGCTCTCATTGTCATTGATAAAGACACTTGCTGTAATATGCATGGCATTGACTAGGCAGAGTCCTTCCTGTACCCCGCTCTGCTGTACAAGATCTGCGACCTGGCTGTGGATAGATACAATCTGACGGCGTTTGGGGATATCCATCCAGATCTCTTGGGTTAGGCTTTTCATCTTATCTCCTTGTTGTGATTGCTTATTCTTTTACAATAAATTCAAATCCTGAGGAATTACTGTTGAGTTCGCTGGCAAAAACTCCGTGGCTGAGAGCGGCAGGAGCGGTAAATTTACCGCTGAAGAGGGCGTAAGCTCTGTAGCAAAAGGAGTGATTGCCCTGAGGCATAGACTCAATGTAATAATTGACCGAGCGATCTCTATATTCGGTATAATAACTTATTCCATTGTAACCAAAAGCGCTTTTATTGGCAACAGGTTCGATGCAGGCGGGTTTATTATCGATCAGTTGAATATACTCATAGTCATTCTTGCTCTTGACCAGCAATTCTACCTCTAGTAGTTCTCCTTTGGATATTTCTGCACCCGGCTGCAGCTCTTGCCGGAGATAATAGTAGGCAAGGGATTCTGTCTGCCCGCCAAGTCCATCAGGAATGGTGTAGGATGTGTGCTGAGGAATTAATCGGTAGTAATGTCGCTCGGTCTTGAGTTCTAGGCCATTAGGCTTGGCGATTTTCTCCTGACTGGAGTAGGATAGAGTATGGGTAAGGTAGAGTGGGGAATCGGAGGTACTCACTCGAGTGACGTTCAAGATATTGCTTCCGGGATGGAGTATTTTCTGGGGAACCGTAACTGTTAAAGTTTTAGGATTCTGTTTATCTGGAGTGAGTGTTAGCGGTTGGCCATTCAGAGTAGCTTCGAGCTTGACCTCGGTTGCAGTAGTTGTGTGCTTTTTCTGGTGTTTGATAAGAGAAGTGAAAACAGTGTTCAACTTGTGTATTGAGTCTTGACGGCTGATATTCTTGATAT
>CAUVYI020000015.1:0-72085 GCA_963556115.3 Planctomycetota bacterium
AAGTACTCCCATCCCTCAGAAAAACGTTTGAGTCAATGATGAAAAAACTTGAAGAGCAAAATAATGTTAAAAAATCAAAAGAGTTAGAAGAACAGCTATCGAAAATTGAAAAATCTGTTGACGTGTGATTTTTTATCTCTGATCAATTATGGCAATCCATGAAGCTCTTTACCGCCCAATACAAATATGCTGGTGATGACCGGCTTGATATTACCGTAAAAGGCAAAGATCCAATAGGACGTTGTTTTGCGCCCACCTGGGAAATGGTCATGGGATCGAAGGACGGGAAAATCTCCTGGAAGGAATACAAACAGATGTATCGGGAGCTGATGCAGAAATCTTACCAGGAAAATTTAGGCGTCTGGAACGATATTTTGGGCCGGGATGAGGTAACGCTTGTTTGCTTCTGTGCATCCGGGACGGACTGTCATCGGTATCTTTTGGCAGGATATCTGGAAAAACTTGGGGCTGAATATATGGGAGAACGGGTCTAATGCCTGACAGAAATTGCCCTGGTGATGGCCCGGCTAAAATCCGGCAAGGCCATTATTGTTTTTGACCAGGAAACCGAATCCTGCACTATTTGAGAAGTGATGATCCTTTGGTTAAGGTGCTGGGGTGAGCTTTAGTTGGGGTAGTGCTGGCTGGACTGTTTGTTGTTGTGGGGAGCAATGCTTTTGGTAGTGGTGGTGGTACTGGGATGGATGGGTACCCCACAACCATACCATTAGTGCTTGCTGTGAAATTATTTCTTTTCAAGGATTGAATGCTTTTCAGAGATCCAATGGGCTTTAAATTTTTTTTCAATAGTTTTGATTTTACAGGCTACCTTGAATGCGGTTTTTAATCCCGAGAACCATAACAAACCCTCCGTTACCAGACGGAAGGGGAAAGCCAACAGGCAAGGGGGCATAAGCAGACTCCAATCCATGCAATTGAAGAAATGGAAAAAATCCCTGGAAATTTCAAAGAATGATGATCAAAGCTGGATATTGATCCGGCGATTATCTACATAACCTATTTTAAAAAGGAAACTATTTAAATCATAGGAAATGTCAACACAAGGATAATCGGCTATTTAATTGCCGGAGCAATACAACCCCCATGAGACCCAGCGAATTTGGATGCGGATGAATAAATGACAATCAGTGAACCGAAAAGAAACCCGGTTTATAATGAACATTGCATGGTTCAAAAAGCAGAAAATTCTCGAACTACCGTTCGGTTGCAGATCGAAGGGCCGCCTACCTGGCCGGTACGTACCGTTCTGTAGGTAGGGGGGGCGTTAGTTGTAGTCACCTCCTACCAGATTCATCACATCGTCCTTAACCTCAGAGCCATAGGCGATTTAGAAAGTTTACATGCGTTAGCCCTGGATATAATTCCACAGGGCATGGACATAATAGTTTTGAGCTGAAGTAGTGATCGCTTTTTATGTAATAAAATTCACCCCAAGTAATGGCTTGGCGTATTTCCAAAATATTTTTTAAATTCTTTGGAGAACGTCTTTTGCTGGGCGTACCCCACTTCAAAAGCAACTTCCGTCACGCTTCGGTTCCCGGCTTGCAGCAGACGCTTGGATTCTTCCAGCCTGGACGCGCGAAGAAAACTAAAAATAGTAACACCATAAACCTCAGAGAAACAACGATTTAAAGTGTTCCTGTTCACCCCCACCATCCTGGAAAGTTCTGTAAGGCAGGGCGGATTTTTAATATCGGAAATCATTATGTCTCTGGCTTTGTGAACGAAATTCGGGGAATCAGTTGCCAAGCTAAAGCAGGAGATGTCTTGTCCCTTATCAGGATTGAGTTGATCAAAACTGAACATCATCAGTTCAAGCGTTTTACTGCTTAAAAAGAAGCGCCTGCGGGCATCGGTATAAGTACATCCGAGGATTTCATGAATACAAACACGAATAGAAGGGGTCATGAACACGGGACAGCTAAAAATTTCACCTTTATTCTGGAGAGCCATCATTTCCTCTATCTTTCGGGCAAATTCTCCTGTTGTTTCCTGCAAAAAACGTTTTATAAACCACGGTTCCATAAAAATTCCGATAAGACAAAAGGGTATTACGGGGCAATGGGTCTCCGTGTTCTTAAAACTTATGTAAGATAAAGAGCCTTGATTGGACAAAAAAGTGGTTTCTTGCTCTGGGGTATAATGCTGGATATGAGAACCATCATGAAGACCAAAACCAAGAGATACATAACTTGTTTCTTGTTCATAAGAAATGCTGAGAGGAGTGGAAGGAGACTGCCTGGTGATTGTCAGAATCAAACCGGGCTGGCACTTGAGTGTATATATGAACCCCTGGCTTAGCCCTCTCAAGTGGTCTGACCAATTATAAAATATTTCATACCCGTCTTTTTCTTCTAAAAGATTGTTCAGACTATAGCATGGGCCATAATAGTCTTGAGCTGAAATAATAACAGGATCTCGTTTTTTCATGCAAGTAAATCTTATTAGTCTCAAAGCTTATTATTCAATTCAAACTTTTTTATCATTCCAACTATTGTTTGGTCAAG
The DNA here is from genome assembly GCA_963556115.3 of Planctomycetota bacterium. Taxonomy (GTDB): domain Bacteria; phylum Planctomycetota; class SZUA-567; order SZUA-567; family SZUA-567. Next base: position 2,529 of record CAUVYI020000015.1, read on the forward strand.
ATGATTGTGCAGTGAAGTGGTGTGGAAATGTTTTTAGGTGGTGTAAAAAAAGTCTTTGTTTTGTTATTAAGTTTGCCTCGACCATGCAAACGCCAATGAGAACAACGGCTTTTGGGTGTTGAACGCAAGGGATACAAGGCAGATTGAATTTTTTATTATCGGGAACAATCTGCTTGATGAAACCGCTGTGGACAGCGAAACGCTTTGTCCTAATAGTATGAATGAAACATTTTTATTTATTTATCCTTAAAGGAGACGTAACATGAGAAAAAGAAAAAAACTGACCATTTCTCTATTTCTGATGGCATGCATTTTTTCCAGCGCAGTATTTGCTTCTTTTGCCAATGCCCATTTTTTTTGGGTTAATTCGTTTGAATCCCATGCCCACCAGCCTCCACATGCCATGGTGACTTTAGGTTTCGGGCATACCATACCTATGGGTGACATATTCACGGCCCCTAATGCTGCGCGCATGAATGTAGATAAGTTCGAGCTCTTTGATCCAGCTTTAAAAAAGACGGAGCTTATTAAAGTTAAATCGGAAATTACTGAGGCTAAAATAACCAGTGAAAATTTTGATATCTTTCCTGCAGACCTGGCTGCGCAGAAAATTGCGTTGAAAAAAGATAGTTTACAAGGCGTTTATCAGCTTAGTGCTATATCAGAAGCAAATTTTTACACCGCATATATAGATAATAAAGGCAGAACTCGAATTAAACTTAAACCAAAGGATGAAATTGATGATATCAAGCAAGTAAAAGGATCATTTAAAAATCAGTCCTTTGCAAAATCATATATCACTTTGGGAAAATGGACAAATCCTAAACCGTTGGGGCACAAACTGGAGATTATTCCCCTAACTGATTTGAGTAGTGTGCATGTCGGCGACATGGTAGAGGTTGAAGTACTGTTTTATGGAGAGCCCCAAAGTACTACCGGGCAAAATAACATCAACATAACCGCAGGAAGCAACACCTTTGGTTTAGACGACGGTTTTACTCTGCAGTCGTATTTAATAAAAGGAAAAGCTCAATTTCGAGTGCAAAGTAAAGGGCAATGGCTGATCAGTACTTTTAAAGAAGAAGTCATAACTAAAGATGGTAAGCTAAAAGATTTATATGGGAAAGCAGACAAGGTGTACCATACAGCTACGTTAACTTTTAACGTTAAATAATCGCATTGTCTCAGTCGCAATGAAACGTCATTTTCCTTGCTTACCCATTGCCTATCGTTTATCAGCCGGTAACAACCGATGAAGCCCAAGTTATGGCGCCGATGATCAACAACACAACGAAGGTGATGGTCCCGTAAAAATCGAAAATGGGAAAAGTACCGTAAATCATTTCAGTAGATTACAAAAGGAAATCTGCCGAAATTGGACTTTTTGCAATTTCATCATAGCTACAAGCATAAAAAGGAGGTTAATTTACTAAAGTTTATTGAAAATTATTAACATAATATACACTAACTTTCGTAACATATTGAATTTATTGTTCCTGAGCAGGCTTTAGCTATGCTTTAAGATCATGGTTTAAAACCATCGTCTTCAAGACGGTGGGCGTTTAGTATAAACCATTTTTTGAGGTAAAATTTTTCATGGCTGGGAAACATTTTGATTATAATATGTTAACTTTTTATGCATCCCCTTGAATGTTTACCTAAGTTCAATCTGAGAGAGGAAACTATGAACAAACAAAAAACGACAATTTTATTTATTGCTACATTCCTACTTATGGGAAATATTTTGTGTGCGCAGGATGCTCAAATTTTTGATAACATAACGGTAACGGCAAATAAAATGGAAGAGGATATTAAAGAAATTCCTCAAAGCATTACAGTTATGACTGATATTGAGATTGAGGAAAGAGGGATAAAAAGCATTGAAGATTTAATAAAATATATTCCCAATCTTACTACCTCTTATGATAGTGCCGATAGAGTGAATTTTCGAGGGATTAATACGTCACATTACACAAATAGTAACCCCATCGTGATCTATATAGATGGGATTCCACATAGTGATATGTACGGCTTTGATAAAGCCATATCAAATGTTCTAAGAGTAGAGGTATTAAGAGGTCCACAAGGGACCAGCAGTTCTCAGTGAAGGGGACTATCATTAAAAACACATCAATTTCTCGTACGTTTCAGAGGCAATACAGAACCGTGGAAATCGTCGAGTTTCTATTTTCTTCAATGACCTTACCAGCTCCGTAAAATATGGCAATGCTTTTTATCCAAAGCCAATAGTCATCTCGGGGCCTTCCTTGATGGGTAGGCTCGAATTTTCTCAAAGGTAAATTTTTGAAGAATTCGGATCAGGGTGCTCGAATTTCAGTTGATGGTGATATTATAAATTGTAGCAATGATTCCCAGTTTCTAAAAATGATAATCCGAATGGTACAGCGTAGTTGATTCCAGAATTCTTTTCGGGCACTGAATTTGGCCCTTGCTTTCTTAAAAAGCGGGTCCATTAATTCGATGATCTGATGCATGGAGAATGCCATTAGAATAATCAGGAAAAAATTAAATGAAAGATTATTTTCGCCATGCCCAAAATTGTGCTCAGCATGATATCCTTGGTTTTTCAAGGTGTTGAAATTTTCATTTTCAATTTTCCATTTGGCCCTGCCTGCCTTGACAAGCTTTTTGACATTGCCGGCGTTCACCTCAATATCCGTCACCCAGCTATTGGTATAGATGATTTTATCCTGATCTTTGAGAATACTGTACTCGAGGAAATTTATTACCGGTGCCGATGTGTCCCCATTTAAACGAAGCCCATTGATCCACTCGTATTTATGGATCAGCCCTTTTTTGTCTTTCCATTCGATCTGGTTGACGTCATCCTGTTCTTCTTTCTGCAGGACCTGCTCGAATAAAATTGTATGATCTGTGGGCTTTGCCACCAGAATAAAAGACATTTTTAATTTTTGAAGAAGGTCAACGAATGGTTTTTTGGAATATAGATCATCAGCGGTGATGACTATTTTCAGCTTTGGGTGGTCCGTTCGAATGCGCTGCAGTATCCGTTTTCCGGCGTTAATCTCACAATCCTGCTTTTTGGTGCCATCGGTATTCTTTATGGGTTCCGGTGCTAATGGAAATACCTGGCGCTTGTCTGGATGAACCACAGCAGCACAGAGAGATTGATGTGAGTAACTGACGGTTCCATTGCGGTGTTTTTTCACCAAGCATGAAGGGCAATTAACGCTCTCGGATCGAAAATATTGTGTGCCGTCAATCGGAATAATATAGCCATCTTCCAAAAAACGATAATCGTTTAAATGATTGCCTCGTTGAAGCAAGCCGAAAAAGTCTGAGAAAACCGGAAACAGTTGCTCCGAAGGTACATCGTCGAGGATAGCCCTCATTTGATTATCTTTTGGGATGGTAGTAACCTTGAACATTGTCCGCAAATTGTTCAATTGTGATGCCTCTTCAAGGCGCTTTTGAAATTCAAGCATTGAAGGATCTTGAAAAAACATCATAGCAAGGGCACTCAGACATGAATCATGCATGGAGTGTTTGGTTTTCCCATCTTGGCGTTTGTCAACAATCTCATCGGCCCGTTTAGAAACCGTTTTTCTAAGGTTTGAAAATTTGAGTTGTTTCCCAGTGTTCAAGCTGATAGCCCCTATACAATGTATCGTTGAATAAGGCTATCATAAAGCATATAAAAAATCTAGTTTTATATTTGATGTTATTTCAATAGGTTATAAATATTTTGCATTCAGGTGTGATATATTGAAAATTAAAACAATAGTGTTTGGCGTAAGTAGAAGGTTATATGATCAATTCGGGCTTTAATTCCATAGCAAATTTGCAAAAGACATTACGAAAATCAATAGGACTCATTGCCCGAAATGCCAATTTGTTAGAGAGTGCGATCTTCACTGAGAACTGCTGACAAGGGACTATTTATGGAAAAGACTCTATGGGTGGGGTTATTAATATCATTACAAAAGAACCTTCAGATATAGTAGAAGGCAGTGTGTCGGCAGAATACGGTACTGATAATTATAAAGAAGCAGTTTTTGATATAAGTGGACCATTGATCGATAATAAACTTTTTTTAGGAGTAAATGGTGCCTTTTCTCAAAGCGATGGTTCTGCGACAAACCACTATCCCGGTAGCAGAAAAGATGCAAATGAAAAAGAGCGATATCTTTTGAATGCAAATCTAAAATATAATCCAACTGATGATCTAAGCATAAAACTCAATATAAATAATGATAAATATGATAAATATGGTAGAGAAGTAGGAGGAAGCATTCCTTCAGGTGCAGATATAAATAAATATGAGAGAAATGATTTTGAAAATGTATCCTACGACGAAAATACCTATACAAAAACAAAGTCAAACTCTCAGGCTTTACATGTGGACTATGATTTTAATAATATCACTTTTAGCTCATTAACAATTCATAGTAAGACAGATACGGATTTAAGTACAGATCTTGGTTTATCTGATGATATATTACGGGAAGGTCTATCGGTATTTAGAGAGGACGAAATAAAAAATATCTCTCAAGAGTTTAGATTGTCGAGTGATAATGATATGTTTAAATGGATAGCGGGACTATATTATGAAAACAATAAAATGGATATTGATAGATTCGGTACGACATTCCCCGGTTCTAACCTGGGGAACCCTTTTGGCGAAGGAGTAAATGTAGAGATGGATGCCGTCTCTGAAACAAAAAGCGATACAATAGCCGTTTTTGGGCAAGTGGTTATCCCTTTTTTAGAAGACTATGAACTGACTTTAGGTGGACGATATCAAGAAATTAAAAAAGATATAAATTTAAATTATTATTTGCTACCTATAGGCACTACAGGAGGTCCCGCTAATACATTTGATGATGAGCATACCTGGCGTACTCTTTTGCCAAAAGTTGCTCTTTCATATAAAATAAACAGTGACCTAACCTCTTATTTTAGTATCACAAAAGGATATCTTGCAGGAGGTTATAACACCTTTGCAAGTAGTGGGACAGCAGAGCAAAATAGATTTGATGCTCAAAAATCTACCAATTATGAGTTAGGGATACGCGGGAATTTATTGGATAATAAATTATATCTTTCAACAGCTATTTTTTATATGGATATAAAAGATTTACAGGTTAATAGCTTTGATGATGAAACAAGTATCTCACACACATCAAATGCGGGAAAAGCTTATTCGCAAGGGGTAGAACTTGAACTTGGATATCGTATCAATGATAACTGGAGTATTGATGGTTCTTTAGGACTTATAGAAGCAAAATATGATGAATACACCAATGCAACCGGAGAAGATCTTAAAAATAATAAAATACAGAAGAGCCCTTCACACACAGCTAATATAGGAGTATCATATTTAAGCAATGGATTTTACGGTAGATTTGACCTTGGCGTTGCAAAAAAACTTGAAAAGTTTACTTGATATCAGGCTGCTTTTTGCAACGCATCCATTAAAAATAGCAGATCCTGCTTGACGGCAGTATTCGGACTCATTGTCAGAGTGAGTTTCCCCTGCGGGCGTGTTAAACGACCGGCTCTTTGAATGATCTGGCGGCGTATGGTCTCCAATTTTTGAAACGTCCATGCCGTTGGACGCTTGGCTTTGGCCCTTCTCGCTGCAGGATGGGCAACCATTTGCATTTCTCTTGAAAAATTGTGAGCCATCATCGAAGCCAAAGTGAAAACTTGGTTTGCCTCAAGCCTTTTACAAGGGATCAAGCTGAGGGCCGTATCATTCTTGGCGTGACCAAACAATAGCTCCTGCGAGCCACGACCATTATGAAACTGTACAATAGCTTTTGCTGATTCAGTTTTGTTGGTTAGAATCACCTTATATTGGTATTCTCGGGAAACTGGTTCAAACAGATCAAGCTGGAGTGGTCCTTTTTGAGGCTTCTTTACTTTTTTTCTGGTAAAAACGAACCTATATTCATCATTCCAAGACTTTGGCGTCCATTGGCTTTCAAAGTATGACCAGGTTTTATCAATATCACTCCATGATTCACATGTCTCAATCATCTGCTTGAGTTCTGCAAATCTGGCAAAGGGAACAGAAGCAGTAAATTTGATATGGTTGGATGCCATTAAAGAAACGATATCTTTGTTAAAAAACGCTCCATCCATACGTGATTCCAATACTACCCCTGGAAGATGTGATTTGACATGCTTAAAACATTTAAGCATGAAATCGGCGGCACCATTTGAATCATGAACATTTCCGGGGCGATGGTACATATCGAAAAACTGTCCGGTCTGGGCAATTGTGCAAAAAAGAGGATAATAGCTTCGGGCACCTTTTTTCGATTTATTGAACCCGATAGCAGAACCTTGAGCATGTCCCCTGGTCGACAAAACAGAACCGTCAAAATCAAGAGTAATACGACGAAATTGTTCCCGGTGTAACCCGTCTATTACAAATGAAGTGGATAGGTTTTGAATATTTTTTACACTTTTATCATCCAATTGACCCAAGCTTCTTGAAATAGTAGATACATCAGGCAGACTTTTCATACCCATCAACCTCAGAACCATCGGGTCATCCCGATAATATTTGATTTCCCTCAGTCGTCTGAAACCTAAAATTAGGTGAACAATGAGTAGCAACAAAATCAAATGGTGTCCAAATATCGGAGATACTTTAAGGTGGGTGAAGCATTTTTTCAACTTATTTTTCAGATTGAGATTCTTGAAAAGGAGTTGAAAAATCACGATGCCGGAAAAAGATGTCAGTTGCTGATCTTCAAATTGAATTTCCGGAATTTTATGGAATTTAGTCAAAATCTGTGCTTTACTGGACTTCACTTGAGGTGGCCTCCTGAATTCGGTTAATTTGTTTGTGGAGAACTTATTATAACCTTTATTCATGGGGCTTCTCAAGTCTTTTACTATCTATTTACTTCTTTTTTTATGCAACTCTGAGGTTGATATCAGAAATCAAGGAAAAATCTATTTTGATGAAATAAATACTCAAAAAGAAAATTCATATACCACTGCAAATATAAAAGCGGGATATCTCTTTGATGATTGGGATATTTATGCTTATGCCAATAATATAACCGATGAAAGTTATCTAACCGCTGTAAATGGTACTACTGTAATTTTTGGTGAAGGAAGATTTGTAGGAATCGGCGTAAAGTATATATTTTAACATGGAAAAAATCGGTATGTAGATTCCTACGTACCAATCTAATGAAAAACCCTAAGATTGGTTAACTGCGCTGCCCGGGGAGATATAATGGAAAAGCCGGAAGGGCTTACCCTTCCGGCTTGATCAGCGTCATTTACAATCAAGGTACTTGCTACCACCAATCTTAAACTACGAGAAGGCATTTTTTAGGTGGAAACCGCGCCCCGTGTTTAGTTCCATAGACGACCGACGATCCATCCTTTTTTAACCTGTTGCCTTAGGTTGCTTATGACAGATTCCTCTATAGCGATATCATAGCACCATGATATCGCCAATATAGAGGATAGGCAATGCTGGGAAACAACACGAACTCCGTGGTTGGTGACGGATACATGGGGGGCATATCGTTCGCAGTTATAATAGCCGGAATAGGTCTCCAAGCCCCTGTACAGCGAGTGTGCATCGCTGTAGGCTTTAGGATAGATGTCTTCACACTTGAGCGTCCACCAAAGACGTTCGATACGGGAGCCGTTGAAGGTTGGTGGCAACTTTCGAGGATCGTGTGCAGACAATGTTCGGTAAAAATCAACTATTTGGGACGTATTTTGATATCGATAAGGAAGGCAGGCCAATTCCCCTTTCCTATTACTGAGCATGAAACGGTCAATGAAAGAAGGAAGGCGTTAGGCCTTAATTCTTTAGAAGAGCGATTGGGGGGAAATGCGAGAACGAGAGCGACAACGTCGAGCACAACAATCAGCAAGAAAAGCATTATAGTGGACAAGCCGCTGAATGCGTCATTAAAGTGTTGACTTTGTCTATCATTGAATCCTGAGAACCCTTCCAGGCAAGGCGTTGACTACTTCAGCATGGTGTCACCGGGGCTTTAGATTGGGTGGTGAGCACTTCTTCCACCAGTTCCCATCCAAAATGCTTTTTTGCCGTTTCATCGATGAAACAGTTTTACAGCAGCTCGGAATGATTTTTGTGCCCGGACCACTTGGGCAGATCATCCTGTATTTCAATCACCCTTGAACCATAAAAAAGATGACAGGTCGGCTTGAATGGCTCCGGCACCTCGGCGGGATACCCGAAATCGAATAGAGATGGAAAAGCGAGCCACATCCTGCGGCCCTCATCGGCAATGGGGGTGCCACATTTGCCGCAGCGAACTTTACAGGGGAGAATGCGCTCTGGCCGGTTTTGTTCACTGTTATAAAAAATCAGATCCTCCAAACCAGCGGTGAATCTAACATGGCGTTTGTGGAAAATCGCTGCCCACTGCATAGGGGCACCATGCAGCCTTTGGCAAGTCTGGCAATGGCAAATCTTGGCATCCACTGGATCAGCGCTCACCTCATATCGAACGGCTCCGCAAAAGCATGAGGCTTGGTACTTGGCAACAAAGCCTGTGTCTTCCAGGGACGCATAGTCGGGGCCGAATTTATTTTCCATAATCAACACTTATTCTGTTTGTTAAATTTACCTGTGCGGGTGTTTCATCGATGAAACAGTCTTTGTAAAAATCATCGTCCAGACCGTCCAGATTTGAAATTGTCCCTGGAACGCTATCATCAAACCATGTTAACATGCCATACTTGGTGCTGATCGTTTTTACCATAATGATGCTGGCGGCTCCGATGAGGCCAATGCCCCATGTGGTTGAAAAAATTCTCATGCTGACCAATGGCACTCTCACCAAGCCCATTGATATTTTTGATTTACTGTTTCACCTGTTTCCGCTGATCCTTCTGATCCTAAAATTCATAAAAGACCGTAAAAGAACGCCTTAGCCGGGGGCGTGTGGCCTTGGATAAAAAGTTTTGCTGAAATTATCGTCCAGTACCGTCCAAACGAAGTCTGTTTCTGAGCCCCAGAGCAATAAATTTCAATGTGTAACGCCATTTGAAGCCATGCTACAACACCCATTATTCGTCTCAAAATGACCACAATGTATCGGCCTAAAAATAGGCTTAAATGAAGAATTTAAACGATGGACGATGAAAAAAATTATTATAGATTTCAGACTAATTCTTATCCCTGACACGCAGGATTATAAAAGGTCTCCTTCATTTATAATTTCTTTGAGTTTTTCCATTGCAAATTTAGTTCGTGATCCAGGGTTCAAAGTAAGGTTCTTAGAGGTTGCCCACTCAATTAACTCTTCAATATCAACATCAATCTTTACGACTTTGAATCCTTTCTTTTCCATTTTTCGATGTTGAGATTCTGTAATTGCCATCGAGCGTTCATATGGTATTGAAAATGTTTCCTTATCAATCGACGCCTTACGTAGAAGGTCATACTGATCTTGCCGATAATATGGTATACAACAAATCTTTGTTTGTGCTTGTCTCATTTTTCAATTTAACCTCAATATAACGTTTGGCTCTGTATCTACCCTTAATTATTAAGGGATTAACTATATATCCCGAAAATTAACTGAAGATTATCCTTACCCAGCCAACTTATGCAAGGAAAACATGCTTTTTGTGACTATGGCTTGAAATTCAGCTTGCTTTCAATACCGGAGCATACCCCATCTCATCTTCATAAACCTGGATCATAATTTTTTGGAGCCGGGCTGAATGTTCTTCCTCTACAATGGCACTGTCGTGAATTGGTAAGGCCGTAATTCCGGCTTTATGCAACAGCATCATAATTTTTTCCATAATCCGGCTGTCTGCGTTTTGAAGGTCGATTCCAACACCCGAGAACAGGAACCCCTGAATGGGGGAGTGATGGGCCTTAAAATCATCCATCATTTTGCGTATCTTGGTGAGATCCTGAGCTGCATCAAAACCGGCATCTTCAAGGGCATCACGGACCGCAATGTGTGACCCCCGGCATTTGGCATTGATGCTGATCAGGGAAACCAGTTTATATTCATTTCTCTGGGAACCGTCACCAATAGCATACGAGTCCTCGTTAAACTCCAGGCCCAACTGGTGATAAAGCATACGGATGTGAAGTCCTGAATAATCCCACTCAACGGTTTTTTTGCCGTCAATATAAATGTGCTTCCTGAACTTGCTGGGCATCCCCTGGTAATAGGGTCCATAAAACCTGCCACCTTTATCAAAATCCTTGGAGCCTCGGTTAAACACCCGGTGCATGTCCTTTACCTTGATTTCAAACACCAGCTTTTTTATCCCGAAATCAATGAGTGGGCGATCCTGTTTGATGAACTCTTCTTTTTTGGACCTGGCATTCATAAGACTCAAGAGTTTTTTCATCCACAGTAGATGTAAAAAAAGTGCTGATTCTGGCTGTAAGCCTTGGTACTGTGGGTTCTTCAGGCTATGAGTTATGGTAGACAATAGAGTCGTTCTATTCAATTCAACATCAATGAAAGACCTGTACAGTGCTACGGGATAGGAGTACTTCTTGTATGAGAGAACCTCTATATCCATGTGATCCATAGCAGTACTGGTGTCTGTAGCATAGGAAGCACTGATGCCTCTGTATGTATGAGTACCGGTTCCTGTAGATGGATGAGTACTGTTCATGACAGTGTTATCAATATCATTACCACTATTACCACAGTCCATGAGTTCTGCCTCTTGAAGTTCTATCTTACCCTTGATGAGATCCGAGAGTATGTTGACTGTCAGGTCTTTCAGATTGACTTCATCTGATTCATCCAGGCGCACGGTGATTTTTTTTGCGCGAGCAAGATTGTTCAATTGCTGGAGGTTACTTTCCATTAATTCGGTTGCGTCAGTGGGGTCAAATTCAACGTCCTCTGAAATTTTGATGGTTTGGTTTTTGCCGTTCTTTTTTTTGTATTCATTCCGCAATTGAATCAGGTTCTCCGGCTGGGTGTAATAAATATCCCCGATAGGACGGAATTTATATTCATCAACGAAGATCCTGATTAATTTCACTGTGGCCCAGATCCTTGTCTGACGCCCATATTTATCCCTGAACCCCCGTTTCTTTTCAATATAGCCATGATGTTCAAGCTTCTCCAAAAGGCGTCTCATGCGTGGATATTTGAAACACAACTTGCCATTACGCTGATTGCGACTGTAAAGATTGCTGTCCATGGAAACCCTTATGGGCCTGCCGACAAAAAATCCTATCCACAGATTTATCAGGATCACCAGCAAACATTCTCTGTCACGGTATTTTGATTTTACATTGCGCCTGATATAATCTTTTTCTTCGCCGATCTCCTTGAAGATATAGTCACGAGCATCTTTGACAGTGCGCCTGTCACTGCCAATCCAAATGTCAAAAGGCAATGCTTGCTCCAGCCATTGCACAAATTCTTTTTTTCTAACTTTTTTCATAATCCTTATTAACCCTTTCTAAAATGGCAAAGTGCCCGCCCTTTGGGGGCAGGCACTCTTTTTTAATTCGTTGTAAACGGGAACTTTCCCGGTCGGTCTTCATCCTTTTGCGGTAGGCTGGCGATGGTTCTTTCCAGCTTGTACAAATTGATGAAGATCAAGTTAAGTGCGCAATTATCAAGGCGGTGGTCATAAAGGCTGCATTTTGCCTTCAGACAGTCTTCCTTAAAAAATGGGCACTGGGTGTCGTCTAAACGTGCCATAATTAAACTTTCTCCTTTATTTTTTTTGATGCAGCCTGAAGGGTGAACCCCTCATCCACGAAATGCTTGAAGGCCTTAATTTCGGCTATGTGTTGGGCGGAATATCTTCGGTAAGAAATATCTCCGCACCGAACCTTGAACGGTTCTGATATGTAGCCCCGTGCCTCATAGGATCTCAATTGTTTCTGTGAAAGGCCGGTCTCACGGCTTGCATCACTGATACTCAACGATTTTTTCATAAAATCCTCCTGGTGATTAAAAATTGGGAAAAATGTCCCTCTGCCTATAAGAGAGGTTACATTAATACCTGGATGGATTTATGAACTGCGGGATGGAGAAAGCTTAAATAGAAAGGGTTTGAAGGATTGTCGGATTAGTTTTCTTCTTCGTTTACTTCACGTTCGGCTTCAAGGAGGCGACGTTCGCGGCGGCGCTCAAGTTCTTTTTCGGCCATTTCTTCTGCCATGGCTCCGCCTAAAGCAATATCATCCCAGTCAGGGAAAAAATCACACATGCTTGCCTCCTTCATTAAAAATATTGCCTGAATAAGTGCTGGCTATGCTCGGTTGCCTTTCAATCGGAAGGAACACCGCGTTGTCAGGGAACATTTCACGGAAACGATCCGGGATTGTGCCCTGAGACCAAAGATTATTTGTTGTTATGATACGGCCATCGAAAAATTTGATGATAAACTGCCTACCGCCAAAGCCCTGGGGATAAGTGTTCTTCACTTCTGATATCATATAATGATTGCCGTCTACGACGACTCTTCTCTCGGCCAGGTCTTCATTATATTCTGTTTTGAGGAGCCAGAAGGAACAGTCGAAGCAATTTCCTTTCAGATAAACATCAGGGTTAAGATTTTTGGTGTAAGTTTTGCCACAGTACTGGCAGGTGTATGTTTTAGGCATTCTCATTACCTCCTTTTTTGTTGAGTCCATACTTGATTTCAATGGTGAGGCGGCAAGAAGGGCAAATACCGTGACTCACCATCACGCCATCTTTTGCCAAAGCCTGGAAATTCTTCGTTTCAGGGCAATTGGCTTCCGAAATAAACGCACCGCACCAGGCACAAACAGTTTTTATTTTCATGGGCTTTTTTCCTTTTTTCATGCTACTCAAATCAGATACTCCAGATGGTTTCAAAATTGATGTTTTAAGCAATTTCCAATTTATTGATGGCTTCATATGCTTCGTGGATATATCCGTGTTCAGCGAAACTGAAATATCCGTTATCTTTCATGTTGATAATGAGGTGTTCATGAACCGTGATACCGATGATATTTGAAGCATGAACAATTTTTTGGGTTATAGCTTTATCTGCGTTTGACGGTGTCAGGTCCCCGCTGGGGTGGTTGTGGGCCAGTATTAGAGCTGCCGCATTTGCCAAGATAGCAGGCTTCAACACTTCACGAGGATGAACCGGCGCAGATGACAATCCACCGATGGAGACGATATTCATCCCGATAATGATATTTTTGGCGTTGAGCATAAGAACACAAAACTGCTCTCTATCCGGTTGTCCCATCGTTTTAATCATGTCCTGTAAACATCTCTGGGCATCCGTGGGGTTATATAATGCTTGAGAGCTGAAACTGACCCGCTCATCTCTGACCAAGCTGATGCGGTAGGCCGAAACAAATTGGGACATCGGTTTCTGCTTCTTTGCTACGTTGAACAGGTCCATTTGCTGGCCTTTGTGGTGCTGTAATTTTTTCATAGTTGTCTCCTTGGTTTTGGGCATAAAAAAACCTTCGCCGGGGATACCCAGGAAGGCCTCAAATACTTGTTTTACGGGTTGTTTGGTTGAATTAAGTGATATGCTCTCGCAATCGTTTTATGGCGTTAAAAGGGGCTAAATATTTACGATTTTTGATTAAAAGAACATCCGGCACATCGGGATCTATCACGGCAGGCTGAACAGACCCTTAAAGGGTCCAGGGTGGTGCCAAGATAATCAAGCACTTCACCCAGCGCTTTGGTCATGGGCATCTGCATTGCCCAGGCAATTCGTCGCAATGTCGCGCTATGTTCGGGGCTCAATTTTGGAGTGTATGCCATTTCCAATGCCCTCCGCTTTCTTCATCTCTTGGATCAGCGATAATCCCGCCACCAAGCCGAATCAAGTCAACCTGACCGGCAGGCTTTGGTGTCCAGTAAACATCGAACTGTACCTGATACAGTCCGAGAACGTTAATGTCTTTCAACTCCTGGAAGCTAACGTATCCCCATTCCGCCATTTCCAAATCCCCGTTCAGGATACAAAACCCGAACATGGTATCTACATGGTCGCTTTCAGCTATCAGCCAATGACTGTCACCAATGTAAAAATGGGCGTGGATGATTTTATCCGAGGTTGGAACGTGTTCTGTCTGGTAAAGACCGGGAATGATTGCCTGTTGTGCATCTGTCGGTGTGTTTTTCATGATGTTTCTCCTTGTTTAATGGCTGGATGTCAGCCGTTGATGTATTCAATGAACCTGGACGCCTCTACTCGGTTGAGGACATCCAGGTGTTTGTTGAATCGTTCATGGATAAGGCGGTTCAGGCCGTCTGCGGTGTATCCTTTGACACCCGCCGACCTCAAAATGAAATCTTTTTGGCGCTGCGTGATCGCTTTTTCATCGGTGTGGACGCTGTGACGATCTACCTCTGGTGGGAAATTGTAATCGTTACAATCTGACTTCCTGGGGAGCTTGTTTTTTAAGGTATGACGATGAGTTTTGATGAATACGCCTGTCAGCCCTGCAACACGTATGGTGGCATCAATCATGGCGGATTTTTGTGCCATCTTGACACTGGTATTGAGCCGCCAGTTATCTTCCCGCAGGTGTCTGGCTCCAGAACCTTCGGCAACGACCCTGCCACCGTGCGTTTTCAATTCGCATTTGAGCAACACTTGGCTGATTCTCAGATCACGAAGGCATGCCTCTTCATAAAGGCCAACATTCGGGAAATGAGCCGTCAAACCCATTGCCGTAAGTATCTTTTCGGCCCCTGCTTTCCAAAGAGTCAGTACCGAGAAATGGCTGAAATCCCGGCAAAGATAATCTGCCCCTGCCTTTGCCAGTGGACAATTTTGTGCAACGTGTACCCGGCCATAGTGGATGTCTGGCTCCAGGTTTTGTTTTACCCATTGGATGAGTTTGCGCTGGTTCTTCTGTCTGTTTCTCAGGGCGCTTTCAAAGGTGCTTGGGGGCATATCCAAGGGGGATGTGGGAAACGTTGAGATGCTTCCGGTGTCTGGCTGTTTGGTTTCTGGTGGTTTGGTGAATTGTTTGATGGTGCTGATTTCTCCGATGTGATTCATGGGTTCTCCTTTTGTTAAGAAAAGACCAGTCCTAAATGGGCTGGCCTTCATTGTTGGTTTTATGTTGGTGAGTTTCTCCCGCTTGATCACGGGACATGGAGGGGGGGATGGTGTGCTGTGGATTTAAAGGCTTTGGTGAGGTGCTTGGGTGGGGTGGTACTTACTGGTTGCTGTGCTGATCCGGTGATGTTCTGAAAGGCCTATGGATAAGGGGGGGGGGGCTATAATGTATCGTGTCCTTTCGGCAAGCCTGTGTAAATCAAAAAAATTAAGATAACATTCAAAACAGACCCGATCCAAAAAAACAGTGTGTAAGGCGATGAGGGATAGTTTGCAGTGCAAAAATGTGTCTCAAAACATACTGGATTGGCTAAAAGGTCGTTTTAGAGATTATCAGTTGTTTCCCCTGATTTTTTAGCGATTGTGTTTTCAAATGACCACGGCAACCAGTCAGAAGGGTTTTGGAAGATCTCGGAAGAGTGCTTCTGTAGCGCGGTCAGGTATTCAAAGGGATTTATATTTTGCAGGTTGCAGGTATGTATCAGGCTCATGAACAGGTCGCCAATATAGGCACCGTGTTCGGTTTTATAGAATAATGAATTTTTTCGGTGCAGAATCGACTTTTTCAGCAATTGTTCGCAAAGATTATTATCCAGCGGTGCTCCAGGGATCTCCAGGAAACGGGTCAATTCCTGCCAGTGATTCAACATATATGATATGGCCTTGCCCAGACTGGAGTTGGGTTCTACTTCTTTGTTTTCAAACTTGTCTTCCAGCCATACTTTAAGCGCCCGCATCAGTGGACCGCTGTGGGTTTGATGATATTGAAGGCGTTGAGCATCGTCCAGGCCTTGCTCCTTTACCTTATGATCGTGCTCATAAATTTTAGCCACTGTATCAATTACATGGTCACACTCCTCAGGGAAATCGTCCATGACGTCGACAAAGTTACGGCGTCCATGCACGAGACAATTGCATAATATCGATTCAAAACCTTTTGGCAGATTCCTGGACAGAGCATCACACATCTGTATTGGCCGATCTTCTCTGGATCCCCGTTCTTTCAGAACCCTGGATAAATTTTCTCCTGCATGATTGTGGCCGGTAAAAAACAGGGCAATCTTTCCTACGTCACATTCTGACAGGATTCCGGAAGTGAACATCCCTTTTCGCTTGGCTGCCTTGTCTGTTTCTTTTATCAAGGATAAAATTTTCATTGTCGTGTCATCATTGTACAACACCTTGCCTTGTGCAGCCTGACGGACTAACTCTGTATATACCGGATGAATCTTGTCTGCTACGCTTTCGATGATTTCCCATTGGGTCGATGGGGGCAGCGGCATCCCCAGGCTAGCCTGAAGTTTGCCCAAGCGGTATAAAGGGACTCCGCTGCCATATTTTAGAAGGGCCAGCATGGCACCGGATTTGGCATCATATTTTTCTTTGCCCACATTGTCGGGCGCCTGGGCAGTAAAAATCTGCCCACAAAGGTTGCACCGCAATCTCTGCAGTTCATATACTGTCGCCTGGAAGGGAGCACCGCCGGTTATCCGGACGATCTTGGCAGGTGGTTTTTCACCATACAATTTACCTTTTTCACAGGCAGGGCAATCATTACCTGACTTAAGGCTTTGATGACAGATCTTGATCTTCTTGGCACCTTTATAGGCGTTTGCACCAATTTTGCCATGACCTTTTTTCTTCTTTTTTCGTTTCGGCCGGTTATGCGGATTCGACGTTTTCTTCTTTTCGGTCTTATCGCCGAATACCATTTTTAATAACCGTTTAATGGATGCTGCTTTTTCATTGGACAACGTATTCAAATAAGCAACGGTTTCAACCAATGCTTTGATCAACTCATAATCGCCGTCCTGCAGTTCATTTGATCTTACCCGCTCAAGGAGCGCGTCAAGTTCGTCCTGCTTTATGTCCATCGTTTTTGACATGAAATGTGTGCTATCACATTTAAACTCTAATGTCTAGATTTTTTTCCACAAAAGTACATTATTTTTTTGAGGATTTCCGTTCCATATCAACATCTGTAATTCATGTGCAGCCAATGGGTGAATTTCATCTCCTCCCTTTTTAGGCCACCATTTAAAACGCCCCTTGCTCAATCTTTTTTGACAAAGCCAGAAGCCCTGGCCATCATATATTAGTATCTTCAGGGCAGTCCCCGGTTTGTTTCTGAAAACAAAAACATATCCGGAAAAAGGATTTTGTTTTAACACCCTGAGACAAACAGCTGCCAGGCCGTCGATCCCCTTTCGAAAATCAGCAGGAGTTACCGCCAGCATTATCCGCATTTGCGGTGTGATTTGGATCATGGAACACCAGCCAGTAAATATTTACCAAGGCTGATCACTGCCGGGTCTGCACGACCTTTAAAACACATACGCATCTTAAAACCGGCCTGATTCTCCATTTCTATTATACAGTTGGTATCTTCCGGCGCTGGAGTGATCTCTATAAACAGGGGGGAGTCATCGTCTTCTTCAGGAGAATCGACTGTAGTACAATGAATGGCATTATAAATTTTTTGTTTTAATGCGGTATGATTAAGCCGTAAACTGTGGGCAATCTTATTTATGCTCAGCCCTTGAGCATGGTGAAGGTCTGCTGCCGCCTGCCATAAATTATCCGGTATTCTTGACCTTCCGGTTCTGTTATTTCGCCAGTCTGCAAAAAGCTGCTGGACTTTTTCTAATGCGATTGATTGTTCTGCTGTCAATAATTGTTTGTTCATCGGTCCCTCCATTAGCAATGTTCAAGTTGGAACCGATAATATCACCCGGTACTGGGTATTTCACGCAGGCTTACCGGAAGGACACATGTATCAGATAGGAAAAGGACTCACTGCATTGATACTGGGTCCCAAAGGCGATAAATTATTGGATTTTTAAAATGACGCCTATGATGATGTGGCAAGGTTTATTTGGGTGCTTGAAATGCTGGTGCTTTTAATGCCTGGAAGGGTTCCCCCAAAATATAGAGGAGTGGTAAAAGGAGAGACCGACCATGATATCTCGATTTTACCGGCAGGGATAAAATAATTCGAAAGTAAGGGAAGGTTGGAAGCGACTATTTCCGAAAGTAGTGATCGCCTTTATTGGCAACCATTTCAACCACAGATAATACCATTATTGTGGTCTACTAAAAAATTCGGAATGATAGGAATAGAACCGGGATTGATACATGTAATATTGCTCACCGATTTGATGATTTAAAAAGAGTCGAAGTACAGAGGCAGTCTTCCATCAGAAAACGGGCATTGGTGCATAGACAGTCCACTCTCCGCAGATAACTTTGACGGGTCTAATTTATGTGTCTAATTTTTAAAAACGGCCATGGGCCGACCTGACATATCAGCTGCCAGACTCAGCCCACAACAAAAGTTGCAAAATCTTAGTAATTTACCCAGACATTCTTATAAACGGTCACGGATCGTCCTTGGTCTTTGACCGTGGTTCGACCCATAACGAATATTGAAGCATCTTTTTGGATTACAAAGAGTTTCTTATCAAGATTACGTTCTTAAACAACGTATTTAAAAAGTTAAATTACCAATTTCCATCAGGTCTCCGGTGAGGAAGTATGATACAGGACTATTTTTCTCCAAGCCATAAGCCTATAAGCGCCAAGTCAAGTTGACACCGATTTCTCTGGGAGGCGAATAGATAGTGTAGTAACCACTGTAGTAACCGTCTGAATCATACTCTTTATCAAAAAGGTTTTTAGCATAGAGATAAAAATCAAAATGATCTGTTTCATATCCAATTTTGGTGTTAATAAGCTGATAGGCATCCCGTGAGAACTGGTTGGCTTTGTCAAAGTACATTTTGCCATAACCGTTAAGATCTATTCTGACATAATAGCCATCCTGATGTCGATATTGAGCCCCAATATTATAATTATATTTTGGAGTGTAAGGGTTGGTATTGCCCTTGTAGTCGCCATCATCATCACTGAAACTGTCAAATGTCGTGTCATTATATCCATAAGAAGCAAAAAGACTCAGGGCTTGGGTAACATTATACCTAATCTCTACTTCCACCCCTTTAGAAGCGGCCTTGGCTGCATTGGAGCGATATGACTGAACTGAATCTACGGCAGTGTTCACCTGCATGTTATCAATATCCATATAGTAAATAGCGGTGTTAAAGATTATCCGGCCATCAAAAAAAGAGGTTTTACTGCCAACCTCATAGGACCAGAGCGTTTCCTCACCATATGCCAAAGGAGAGCCTTCAGGGGCCAGAGAATTAAAACCACCTGACTGATAGCCTTTGGTAACGCTTCCGTAAAACATAACCGCGGGATTTACCCGATACTGAAGGGATAGTTTAGGGGAAAATTCATTGAAGTCTTCCTCCAAATTAACCCCAAGATCATCATCGACAAAACTTTTTTCTTCCAGATCATAGCGAAGACCTGAAATAAGGGATAAAGAATCGGTCAAGGCCCAAGTGGTATGAACATAAGCCCCGATAGACTCGCCATCAAAATCTCGATCTACAAACCTTGTACTGCTACTTGCGGAGATCTTGGTTTTGAAATTATTTCTGTCACCATCTCCATAGATTCCCGCAAGCCAGGAGAAACGAGCTCCCGCACTGCTAATGCGAAATTCTTGAGAAAATTTCTTATACTCACTATCGTTGTTTGAATGGGACCCTACAGCTGGCGAGAAATCCCAATCACCACCGGCGTCAAACCTAAAGGTTCTGGCGGTGGTTATGGACTCAAATTTATAGTTTGAAAATTCATAATCCATTTTTAGAGCCCCCATGGTGGAACTCGAATGATTGTATCCTTGAAAACCGGACGTAACCTCTCGGTCTTCGATATTGGACCCAAGGCCCATATTGGAACCGCCATCGTCATATTTAAGATAGGAAACAATAGCCGAAATGGAAAAATTGTCGCTGGGAGTTGAACGAAGATGGATTTTACCATAGTTGTGCTCCCTGTCATCACTATTTCCACCGAGAAATGAATTGTTAATATAACCGTCCTTTTCATAGTGCAGCCCTGAAATACCGATAAATAGTTTGTCCTTAATGATCGGGCCACTAGTGCTGAAATGATATTGTCGTTTGCTATCCTCCCCAAGCTCGAGTCCGATCCCAGCTGTCACATCATTGCTTGGGGTCCGAGTGATCACGTTGATAACACCAGCTTCTGCATTTTTCCCATAGAGCGTTCCCTGTGGACCTTTCAACACCTCAACCCGCTCTACATCCAATAAAATCTCGTCAAAACCTATCCCGGTGAGGATAGGAATGCCATCCACATAGAGTCCCATTGTGCTATTATTGCTATCAATATCAGTCGAAAGACCCCGAATAGAGGGAGGAGTCTGGCCTGATATTCCATTATCAAATATCATAAGGTTAGGAACAAAAGGAGCGATATCTGAAATGGAGTCTACTTGAAGATCTTCCAGGTCAGTTGAGTCAAACACGGAAAGACTGATAGGAACATTTTGAAGATCCTCCTCTTTTTTCTGAGCAGTAACTGTGATCGTTTCTATTTTAGAGTCCTCCTTACTTTCCTGCTTTTGACTGATCGTTTCCGCCTGAAGTGATGTCAAAAATGTCAGTGACAAACTCAAAACAACTGCTGGAACCGCAATTTTTATTGCAAGACTTGCTCTTGCCAAGAATACATCTAAATTCTTTCTCATGGTTTTTCCTTTTCCAAAATCCTTGTTGATATTCGGCATGCAAATTAAAGTTACCGAGTCATAACTATTATTATATATCAAGGAAAACAACCACTATGAGATATCGCAAACGGATTTCTATTTGCCTTAAACGGATTCGCCACGGATGATACGGGCAAGGGGTGCTCAAAATTTTCATTAATAATGAATAGTGCTTTTATCACCATCGACAGAAGCAATCTCGTTGATAACGTAGCCTAAAAAAAATAAATGCCCTTAATTGAACCCTAAATAGCGATCCATTATTTTGCTGCCTGCAAAAAGGGTTAAGAAAGAGAAAAGAGATAGGCCTATAAAAAAAACGGGATATCCAGTAGAGTCACACACAAAACCGGCAAGGGGAAGTACGCCCAAAAGAATTACATGATTCATACTGCACAATACCGCATAATTAGTGGCCGACTGCCTCCCTACGCTCAAGTTCATCATCATATTATAAATAAGAACCATCATTGCGCCTTCCAAAAATTTGGCTCCTGCCAATATTATTCCTGCCCCCCAATTAATATCGAACAATTCTTTAGGGATTACGGATGAAACATAGTGCAACCCGGCAATTAGAATACAGCTCAGAATGAAACCGTACCGATTGCCCTTTTTACTTAATATCCATCCCCAGACCAAAGAACCCAGAACAGACACTGGAAAGCCTGCCCATAAGAGCAATTCGCCTAGATTCCCAGTATTGATCCCTTGATCTGTCAGCATAGTGTAACGTAATTGGTTTCCCCCGTTTTTAGATATGCCTAGTAAGATCAAAAAAAATAAGAACCAGCGTATCCGGGGCAATCGCAAAAAGGCCTTCGCACTGGGCGCAAAATTGAGTGTTTTTTTATTTGATTCAGTCTTGTTTACTATAGGCATCTCCTTGTGTATTAAAATGGGAATAAAAAGAATCAAGTATAAACCTGTCAGTAAAAACAAAGTTAACGTCCAACCGTAAGCCTGGTAAAGAATTAAAAACACGCCTGCCCCCAGCATATGGCCGGTAATATAGCCAACGCTTTGGGCTGTATTTCCCATGGACATCTCTTTGGGATACAAAATATCGGTGGCATAGCCATCAACGGCGATGTCAGTAGTTGCAATAAGCAGGTTTAAAATAAATATAACCGCCAAAATCATAGGTAACTGTGTTTGAGTATCCATAAGCCCTAAAAGCGGAATCAGAAACACAGTCAGTCCGGATAAGGGTGCAATCCAACTCTTACGCCTACCCCAGTAGGAATGATAGTGGCTATCAATCCGGGAGGCCCATAAAAATTTCAGCGCCCAAGGACTAAAGACCAAGGCACTAAAGCCTATTTTTGACAAGCTTAATCCCTGTTCACGCAATAACAAGGGAAGCAATACCCAAGTGAATCCCAATGAGATATTCTGCATGAGATACATAATGAAGAGTAGCCCAAGTTTTTGCCAGACAGGTGTTTCATCTGAACGATTATTAAACACGAGAAACAGCCCTTTTGATGTTGCAAAATCCCACTAAAGGCAGTGACATAAAAATTTACCTGGCAACTATTTGAAGGCCACATCTAAATCCATGGGGCCGCAGGAAGTTTGCAGGGTGCGAGAACGTATCTGTTTAAATCCGGCCTTTTGCATAGCCAGAGCAATTTCACCCTGATGAAATGAATTCATCTGGCCTTGCAGGGTGCCTACCAGTGCCCCCAAGATCATCTCCTTGGGTTGAGTTCCTTGACAAGTCAGCCCATCTTGAAGGCAGACAAAAATTGCACCAAGCTTCAGAGCTTGTTTTATTTTTTTTAAGATGGGGGCCAGGTCGTCGTGGTAGAAATTCAGGGTGGCACTTGCCCAAATTAGATCATACTCTTTTCCTATATCATCCGTGGCATAATCCGCGCTTATCGTTTTGACCCGATCGGACATTTTATAAAGGTCTATATATTGCTGAGCCACTTTAACCACGGCGGGCCTATCCAGAACGATAGCTTCCAATCCGGGGTTTGCCTCCGCCAGTGCCATGGCCACTAAACCCGGCCCTCCGCCTAAATCAAGCATCTTACCCATTGAATTGAAACCCGGCAGGGAGGATAATTGCTCAACCGCCAATTGGGCCAAACCTGCCCTGGCATATTGGGCATTGACATTGGCCATCTCAGCCCAAAGCTCTTCTTTGCCGAATTGGTCACTATCTTTGGGGTTGTAACTCTGCTTGAGCATTTTCTCAGCGAATTCCAATGGCGCCACCTGTCTTTCCCACAATACCTGTAAAAGATCCCCAATATAAGCGCTGCCATTTGAAGCCAAATATTTTTTGCTCAGGGTGGTATTGAAATAAAAATTTTTTTTCTTGCAAGCATAGCCACATGATACCAATGCATTCAACAAGGTCCGGCAATTATGTGGTGAGGAATCTATTACTTGAGACAAATCGTTTGCAGTTACTGGCCGCTCCAATTGATCAAAAATTTTCATTTTTAAAGAAAGCATCAAAAGGTGCCCCTGAATTGCCGTACAAACTAACTCGTTAAGCTCTTTGAAATCCGTATCAAAATCAGGCAGAAAAGACATTTGTTTTACCCCCCATGTATTTGTATTTTGTTGCTAACTATTATCTTTTATCAAAGACCACAACCCCCATGAGATATCGTAAACGGATTTTTATTTGCCTGAAACGGATTGCTCAAGGATGATACCGGGTGGGACGTGCCCCGAATTTTCTTTTAAAAGCGTCACTAAAGCGGCTTGTGCTTTTATAACCAACGGAATAAGCAATTTCCTTAACGCTCTTTTTCCCCTCTTCTATATGCTGACGGGCTTGCTCCATGCGGTAATCATAAAGGCATCCAAACACAGTGTTGCCAAAAACCCTTAAAAAACCTTTTTTCAATTTAAACTCATTTAGCCCTACTTTGCGGGATAATTCTCCAAGAGAAGGGGGACTGCGATAACAATCAAGGATAATTTTTCTTGCCTCATAAATTCGATCAGTCTCAACCCTCTGGGATGGGTTGGCGTCCCTCCCAGAATCATGGTTAAATATTAAAGCGTCCATCTGTAAAGCGACGAGTTCTAAAGCTTTGCTCTCAAGGTATATTTTACGGGTGATTCCTTGAAAAGGGCAACCAAGCATTTGGACAATAGCCATTTTTGCAGCATATGAAATAGTTTTTTTATCATAGTAATGGTCTGTTTTTTGATTCAGAACAGGATAAAATTTTGAATTTATTTTTTCTTGTGCACCGGCCATTAGTTCATCAAATAAAAAAGGCTCGATCATTATATGAATAAGCTGCAATCGATTTTGGGCACAGAATTCCCCTGCCCCGGAAATTTTTGGGAAATAGGAGATACCGCAATCCCCCTCCCTTCCATTAAAGAGCATCTTTTTGCCTGTATCCGTTTTGACCAGACTTTTACCCATACCTGAAAAAAAGAAATCAAAAGTAATCAAACTCGTATAATGGTCAAAACGAAAGGTCAAATTGTTTTCCAGGCTGGTGTCAATAGTATGAAGGGTCAGTCCTGGTTTAAGTTTTATTTCCTGTATCATGAATAGTTAGCCTATTGTTACTTCCTAAATTTCACTATGAATCATCTATATGGCTTTGTTGCTTAATTCATAACTTTTGATAAGACGCAAACCACTTTTTATCCATGGCAAATTAAATTAGACACATCTAACACAAGACGTGTTTCATCGTCAAGATTTCTTATTTTATATTTGAGAGTTAGGCATTTCAGTTTTGAAAAAGGGACAAGCACAAAAGCCTTGTGTGAGGATCAGATCTATAGATCTACATCAAAAATAAAATTCCATCACCAATGGATTCAGAAGTAAAGACTATTTTTACCATTCAACACCCAGAAACCACTTGTTTTTATGGCTTTTTTATTTAAGGAATGAGCGACACATGTGTCTATTAAAGCTCAGATTCCCAACCTGAACCCCAATACCATATTTTGTGGCACCAGTTCAAATTTCGAAATTACATTTAATGTTCTATAAAATTGATTTTGACAGATCGTCGCGCGGTAACGAAAATAATGTATTAAATGTAACGGGTAGCTCAGCCGACCGGGGCATAAAGCCGAGCAGGTTGTAAAAGCCAAATTTCTTCAAAAACCGTGTCCTTTCGGTAAGCCAGCGTGAAAGACCCAGTCCCGGGTGATATTATCGGTTCCAACTTGAACGTTGCTAATGGAGGGACCGATGAACAAACAATTATTGACCGCAGAACAATCAATCTCATTAGAAAAAGTCCAGCAGCTTTTTGCAAACTGGCGAAATAACAGAACCGGAAGGTCCAGGATACCGGATAATTTATGGCAGGCAGCTGCAGACCTTCACCATACTCAAGGGATGAGCATAAATAAGATTGCCCACAGTTTACGGCTCAATCATACTGCATTAAAAGAAAAGATTTTTGATGCCACTCATTGTACCGCAGTCGATTCTCCTGAAGTAGGCGATGAATCCCCCCTGTTTATAGAGATCACTCCAGCGCCGGAAGATACCAACTGTGTAATAGAAATGGAGAACCCGGCCGGTTTTAAAATGCGTATGTGTTTTAAAGGTCGTGCAGACCCGGCAGTGATCAGCCTTGGTAAATATTTACTGGCGGGTGTCCCATGATCCAAATCACAGTGTCCTTTCGGTAAGCCAGCGTGAAAGACCCAGTCCCGGGTGATATTATCGGTTCCAACTTGAACGTTGCTAATGGAGGGACCGATGAACAAACAATTATTGACCGCAGAACAATCAATCTCATTAGAAAAAGTCCAGCAGCTTTTTGCAAACTGGCGAAATAACAGAACCGGAAGGTCCAGGATACCGGATAATTTATGGCAGGCAACTGCAGACCTTCACCATACTCAAGGGATGAGCATAAATAAGATTGCCCACAGTTTACGGCTCAATCATACTGCATTAAAAGAAAAGATTTTTGATGCCACTCATTGTACCGCAGTCGATTCTCCTGAAGTAGACGATGAATCCCCCCTGTTTATAGAGATCACTCCAGCGCCGGAAGATACCAACTGTGTAATAGAAATGGAGAACCCGGCCGGTTTTAAAATGCGTATGTGTTTTAAAGGTCGTGCAGACCCGGCAGTGATCAGCCTTGGTAAATATTTACTGGCGGGTGTCCCATGATCCAAATCACACCGCAAATGCGGATAATGCTGGCAGTAACGCCTGCTGATTTTCGAAAGGGGATCGACGGCCTGGCAGCTGTTTGTCGTAAGGTGTTAAAACAAAATCCTTTTTCCGGATATGTCTTTGTTTTCAGAAACAAACCAGGCACTGCCCTGAAGATATTAATATATGATGGCCAGGGCTTCTGGCTTTGTCAAAAAAGATTGAGTAAGGGGCGTTTTAAATGGTGGCCTAAAAAGGGAGGTGATGAAATTCACCCATTGGCTGCACATGAATTACAGATGTTGATATGGAACGGAAATCCTCAAAAAAATAATGTATTTTTGTGGAAAAAAATCTAGACATTAGAGCTTAAATGTGATAGCACATTTTCATGTCAAAAACGATGGATATAAAGCAGGAAGAACTTGACGCGCTCCTTGAGCGGGTAAGATCAAATGAACTGCAGGACGGCGACTATGAGTTGATCAAAGCATTGGTTGAAACCGTTGCCTATTTGAATACGTTGTCCAATGAAAAAGCAGCATCCATTAAACGGTTATTAAAAATGGTATTCGGCGATAAGACCGAAAAGAAGAAAAAGTCGAATCCGCAGAACCGGCTAAAACGAAAAAAGAAGAAAAAAGGTCACGGCAAAAATGGTGCAAACGCCTATAAAGGCGCCAAGAAAATCAAGATCTGTCATCAAAGCCTTAAGTCCGGTAGGTAATGATTGCCCTGCCTGTGAAAAAGGTAAATTGTATGGTGAAAAACCACCTGCCAAGATCGTCCGGATAACCGGCGGTGCTCCCTTCCAGGCGACAGTATATGAACTGCAGAGGTTGCGGTGCAATCTTTGTGGACAGATTATTACTGCCCAGGCGCCCGACAATGTGGGTAAAGAAAAATATGATGCCAAATCCGGTGCCATGCTGGCCCTTTTAAAATATGGCAACGGAGTCCCTTTGTACCCCTTGGGCAAACTTCAAGCCAGCCTGGGGATGCCGCTGCCCCCATCGACCCAATGGGAAATCATAGAAAACGTAGCAGACAAGATCCATCCGGTATATACAGAGCTAATCCGTCAGGCTGCACAAGGCAAGGTGTTGTATAATGACGACACGACAATGAAAATTTTATCCTTGATGAAAGAAACCGATAAGGCAGCCAAACGAAAAGGGATGTTCACTTCCGGAATCCTGTCAGAATGTGACGTAGGGAAGATTGCCCTGTTTTTTACCGGCCATAATCATGCTGGAGAAAATGTATCCAGGGTTCTGCAAGAACGGGGCTCCAGGAAAGATCGGCCAATACAGATGTGTGATGCTCTGTCCAGGAATCTGCCAAAAGGTTTTGAATCGATATTATGCAATTGTCTCGTGCATGGACACCGTAACTTTGTCGACGTCATGGACGATTTTCCTGAGGCGTGTGACCATGTAATTAATACAGTGGCTAAAATTTATGAGCACGATCATAAGGTAAAGGAACAAGGCCTGGACGATGCTCAACGCCTTCAATATCATCAAGCCCACAGCGGTCCACTGATGCGGACACTTAAGGTATGGCTTGAAGACAAGTTTGAAAACAAAGAAGTAGAACCCAACTCCAGTCTGGGCAAGGCCATATCATATATGTTGAACCACTGGCCGGAATTGACCCGTTTCTTGGAGATCCCTGGAGCACCGCTGGATAATAATCTTTGCGAACAATTGCTGAAAAAATCGATTCTGCACCGGAAAAATTCATTATTTTATAAAACCGAACACGGTGCATATATTGGTGACCTGTTCATGAGCCTGATACATACGTGCAACCTGCAAAATATAAATCCTTTTGAATACCTGACCGCACTGCAGAAGCACTCTTCCGAGATTTTCCAAAACCCTGCGGACTGGTTGCCGTGGTCATTCGAAAACACTATCGCTAAAAAATCAGAGGAAACAGCTGATAATCTCTAAAACGACCTTTTAGCCAATCCCACATGTTTTGAGACACATTTCTGCAGTGCAAACTATCCCTCATCGTTTTATGCACCATTTTTGGGATGGACTGGTTTTGTTATGTTAATTTTTTTGATTTACACAGGCTTGCCGAAAGGACACGCTCATTTTAGATTTTGCCCTGAATCGCGACCCCAAATAGGACAAAAAATTCATGCGTAATGACCAAGAGGCCTGAAAATAGGGAAGGACCAAAAAGCCGAATTAGTGGCCTCCCCCAAATCCGTTATAATCAGGTTAATTTTTTTGATTTACACAGGCTTGCCGAAAGGACACCAAAAACCGAGCACTTCCGAAAGGCCGATAGCTCCCCGAGTAGGCCTGTAGCGGATTGTTATACCTATATTGTGCTATCTCTATTTGGAATTATTGATAAAGTACCAAATTTTTCATAAATAAGCTCCGAAAGTGCTGCAGAGCTATTGCCTTTTGCGAACTGTAGTTCAGTGTCAGTAATACCTACAATCTGAAGAAAATCCACTTTACCGGATTTCAATTCGAAAGATACCGGAAAGTCCTTTGGCTCGACTGCCATAACATTAGTAAGATTCGGTTCAATTGATAGTGCCATTCGGTCACCATAGTCAAGAATTGGCTTATCACCATAATGACCAATTGAAAGTAAAATATTAAATGCCATTAGAGAATGAAGCACCAATATTGGCCAAGTGGAATCTTGGTTTGTTTCTAAAATGAATTCTTCACCTATACCGGAATATTCTTTTTTTACATCGGTCTCCCAAGGATTGGACATACCTGACGTAACATATACCCAAGACGAGTGCGATTGAGAAGGTGGGCATTTAAACACGCCATAGTGAAGCCACATAGGATCAGTTTCTTCACGTTGAAATTGATTTTGAAAGACTTCTGAATTAATCGGATAGATTCCTTCACCTAAACCGTTGAAAAGAAATTTGTAGATAATCTCTTCTCTTTGTTCCCAACATTCTTCGATAAAATTCATAGCTCTAACTAAAGGTCACTAAAGGTATAAAGTGAAATAGACAGAATGGGCCAATATGGTGATAGGTGGATTCTGCCTATTCGTTTTTTGAATGAAACTGGTTGATGTAAAAAATCAATTTAATTGGAGATTAACCATCCCGGACAAAGAAACGCAAGAATAAATTTATTATATTATTATCCTCCCTCAACAGAATAAAGAAGGGTACAATATGTTGTGCCCATCGCCGCCTGCCGAAAAACGAGCTTTTATAGACATAATGTGCGGTTTTTACTTCATCAAAAAAGCCCTGAATTTTACGAACCCTGTGAAAAATATCAAAGCATAAGGAGCGGCTTCCTGAACTACAGGATTTGTACCGGGCTTCGAGCCTCAGCACGTTTACCAATTCCCTATTTGTTATAAGTCTATTTTTAGAGCTTTTTTAATTTGTGGGGCTCTTTGATAAAATTTTTGTTTGCCACGATTACACTGAAATAAAGCCCAAAACTAAAACTGATTTCAAACAGTGAGATTGGGTTAATGGGAGAACTAAAGAGCAAGTCCTTTAAAAGCCCAATGAAGCCAGAAATGAATGAAGCAATAGCAACAAAATGATAATATGGCAACGGGTCACTGAAATACTTTTAAGGGGCGCTTGCATATTTCCAATTGTCATTTTCATATTGATTGAAGCCCCTTTTAAAAAAACTGTACCGAAAATGAAAGATGAAAAAGCAACTATCGGAAAAATAAAAACGGGCGGTTTTTCACCAACCTGCTCGAATGTATAGAACAATGAAGCAAACCCGATCACTATAAAATAACAAATTTTAATTTTTGTCCAATTCTTCATATAAATGACTTATAACGTAGAGCTAAGCCGACCGCTGGAGCGGATCGGCTTGAGCGCAATGTTAGGGCTTCTTTTTACTTGAAGCATTCCAAATTACTCGCCATGTTTTGTCCGCTTCGTTCCAACACTCCAAAGTATCCACGAGAGGCCCACCTTCAACGGCTATCTGAGTACCACCACCATCAAATGGCGGATGGTCTTGTGCAAGCGGCTCATAGAAATACTTGTAGAAGTGGAGTTTATGGTTCGAAGGGTCATATTTATCTCCATTAAAGGCAACATAAGCAGATCGGCGGATTTGCGAGGTGCTTACAGTGGCTCTCAGCTTGCAGTCGCTCCATTCAGGCAGTATTTGTAACGCGTTACAAGTAGTTACCGGATCATCCCATTTTCCATACGAAAACCAGTGGTATCTGGGTTTTGTGCGCCGAACTGGGTGCCTTTGTTTTGGCACAGCGGGCAGCCGTCCAGTTCTACAAATAAAATTTCTTAAATATTCATCAGTTGGATAAGCTTTGCCATTTGAATCCAATACTCGATATATTTTTCTTGCTATATTTTCAATACCAATGATCTTGAGTTGTGGGAACGCTGGCTTGGGTGGAATAATTGTTACGGGATAAAGTTTCTTATACATATCCATGCCGCCCACCCAATTATGCATGTATTCCAGGCTTCGAATTAATGCCAATTTACCTGCAATATTATTCGTTCTGAAGATATTTGCTAACTCTTCGGTTCGATGGTTTCCATATTCATCTACAAAGCGAGAACAAACAATTAAAAAACCTTCTAGCGCTTTTTCTGTAAGAAGACTACCAACGAACAAAATCAAAGTGTCCACCTGTTCCCTTGTTAGCGGGTCGTCTTCAGGATCCCATTTGGTTAAAAGGTGGAGCATCTTCTAAGCCCTAACGCAAACATCTGCGGCGTGTCCGTCAGCATGTTTTGGTTAACAATGTGCTCAAGGATGTGCCCCACCGTCAGTGGGTATTCAGCATCCTCAAGAGGATCAATCTGTCAAATATCCATATCCACCGGATTATGCCAGCTTGCCTTTTTAATGATGTACCAGCAGGGGCGAAGCATGTCTATCCACCTACCGCTGCGGCCCTGGAAGGCAACCAGCCGCTTGTAGTCCGGGTGGTCTTCTGCCTGGCGTGTATGGGGGCTGCCGCCTGTTCCCCCTGCTTCAATGGTGCTGCCCTTTTTGGTGATGAATTTTATCCGGTCCAGGTATCTGCCGGAGCGAAGGTCAATGGTCTGGATGTAATCATCGCTATTGATGATAACGGGGCCGGCCGGTGTATACCCTTGGTCCTCTCCGTGGGTGAGTAGATTTTCGCTGGGGCTTAGGGTGTTGTATTCTAAGTATTCATATTTTAAATCCATACGGTGTACATAGTATTCGTCGTCAGCCCAGATGGTTATCTCTGCGATTCGCTGGGGTTTGGCAAGGTTCAAGTCGTCAAAATAGCCCCCTTCTTGGCCACCAAACTCACTGTCTTGTTGTGGTATGTAGTCTGGGCTGGGTATACCGTTTTTTATGGAGGCAAGCTCAGGCGGGTTTTCCAGTTCAGCAATCGGTTGGCCCGGGGTTGTTCTATACGCCTTGACACTTTTGCCTAATGTGATCAGATCTTTTTTTACAAGCTTGATCTTGTCGTGGAGATCTTTGTCCCGAGTTCTCATATCTGTATTGAAGAAGTCATATATGGCAGTGATCCAGCGACTTTGCCGGTAGCAATTGCGTACCTTGAGGGCTTGGCTGCTCCAAACGCTGTCCAAAAAGGCGTTCCTGTTGTGGGCGACAGGTTCAAACTTCAGCAGGCCCCGCACGTTTTCATACCCTGAAAGCTCACCGCCGATAATCGCCGGGTTGTTAAGGGGGGCTTTTAGGTAGTCCCGGGCAAAGGTGATGATGTGCTGAGGGTCTAATAAGGATTCGGGTCCCATGTCTTTGACACCGGAGAAGCTGCAATGAAGACTGATATTGACATTGTTTTTGGATTCAAAATCATTGACAGCGCCCTGGGCTCCGCCTTCAAGAAACAGGGCTTTGATAAAACCACTGGCACCCACGGCAGCGTCAAGTTTGCTTTGGTGCTGTTCTGATGTGGCAACCATGGAAAAGGTGGCCAGAAAACGGCCGCCCACATGGACACTGGATACGTAGGAGTCGCCATAGGTGGCTGTAAATTCTTTTAAGCCTTTAGGGGTTTCAAGCTGTTTTTGAAGTGCGTCGCTGTTCTTTAGGATGTAGTCTTTGGCGCGGCCGATAAGTTGGCATCGCTCGCATATGACGGCAACCGTTACGCCGTATGATGAGATATCGCTTTTTAAGTCGGCTCTTCCGCTGGCTTCAAAGTTGAATATGCCTGCAATGCTGGCCCCAAATTTGCCTTTGACGCTCATTGCTTTTTTTACCCGCTCGGCACCGGCCCACACCTCAACCTGAATGGATGCCTCTCCCCCTTGGGCAGCGAGCGAGTATGGGGTTTGGTCATTGGGCAGCAGGGCTGCGGTCCGGTCTTCGCCCTCGATCCGGTCGTAGCCGCTGAACAGCTCACTGATGGCGACCTGCTCTACCAGACTGAGCTGTTGCGTGTTGAGGGGAGGGTGGCTGTGGGTTTGCATTACTTGGGGGTGTGTTGTTTTCATGGGGCCTCCATTGGTTGAAGTGAAACATATCCGCCTGAACCAAACTGGCCAAGACGGCTTGATTAAAAAAAATTTGTTGCTGCTGAGTTTGTTCCGTTGAGAGGGAGCCGTGATGATACTTTGGGACGCAGTGCCGATTTCAGTATTTGGATCTGGATATCCTGATTCTATAATTTATATCTTTTTCAGCCAGGCCGCGCAAGGATAAATCAAGATGATTCCAATTGCGGCTAAATCAGCATATTGCGCAATGCGCAACATATTTTTAAGCATTGGAACCAAGCCTATAACGCCGCTATTCAGCCGCGCGGCTTTTGGCGTCGGCTGAAATAGCCTTGTTGGGCCATTTCGACTATTTTGATTACTTCAGTTTCGGTATTGAGATATATCTTTTCACCATGAAAACTGTTTATTAATCTTTTGTGCCCTTCAAAAGATCGAGCATTCTTCCTTTCGTAATACCGAGATGCCCACTCAATAAGCTCCCGAAGATCTTCTGTAGATTGCTCTCGATTCATATGTTGTTTGGATTCTGATCTGCGTTTCAATAGTCTATCTCTACATATGGGCCAATCGATATCCAGCCAAACAAAATATTGTGAACGTTCAATGAATTTTTCGGCCAATTCACCAAAAACACCTTCAGCGATCCATGATTCACCAAGCCTATATTTATCAATCATTTTAGCCATTACTTCTGGTGATCGTTTCTTATTAAATCCACCGGGTTCCCAAAAGATATTATCGAGATGAATCATTTGGCATTCATTAACTTTTGCCAACTTCTTGGCCAGCCATGTTTTTCCACTCCCGCTATTTCCTACTATGATCATTCTCATATGTATGTGGCCCAACAAGTAATTATGCAGTTTTTTTCTGTTAAGGCCTGAATTTGTAATGTTATCCCGTTAGAAAAATAGAAAACATGATAATTTTTCAATAGCAACCAAGCACCCGGATGTAAATAGAAAGTTTGAAAAGACTTATTAAGGGAAATAAGACCGAGCAATCATGGTATGATTGTAGGTCGAAACCCTTGTCAATAAGGGCGTTCAATTCTTTTTCCAGTCCTTCATCCACCCACAATTCGAGGGCGAGCTTTAGCGTTTGTAGTCTCCATCTCCTTATCATAAAGGCCTGGCACAAGATATGGTATTTTTCAGTTGACAAACAATAGAGCAGTGATCGGCGCAGGACCGAGTCGTTCAATTTGGATTAAAAAAATGTTTTGGGTGTGCTGTGAAAAGCCCGGAGTGACAGGGAAAATTATGACGGCTTAGTCAATCAAATATGGGGCACTCGTCTTGGTAAAATCCAATACTAAATAAGCAGAGTTACGCTGGTGATAACAAGTATTGCGTCCAGGTTTAGATTTTCGTTGCTTATTCGCCAAAATGAAGCTCCCTATGGCAATTGGGACATGTTGCAATGGCGTTTTCGACAGTATCCTCACCTCCCTCTGACAGCATGATTTTATGATGAACTTCAAGATAAGGCGTACCATCTTTTGCCCTTTTGAAGGGAGCTTCCTTCCCACATTTTTCACAATAGCCGTTAGCTCTCACCAATACTTCCGCAACAACATCAGCATTACGTTTGAATCCTTTTGATACTACCTGAATTGATTCGGGATATTTTGCCGCAGCTTGAAGTCTTTCCGCTCGTGATTCATTAGTGCTCTGCATTGATGCAGATACTTGTTGATCTAAGTCTTGAAATAGTTCGTCCTCAACTGCCATTACGGGAATTGAACCGACCCATTGTGGGATCTCTTTAATGTATGACCAGCCACCGGACCTAGTTCTTGGCTTGAGAGGCTGGTTATTCGACAATTTTACAAAGCTTGATACATGTATGGGGATTTTTATTCGCTCCATATTTCGGACAGAGATAAGATTTCTCGATGACTTATCGTTTCCACCCACCATATAGATTTCTGTTTCCCCGGGTTGATACTTTTTAATGTGATCATTCAATTTGACGAGACGGGCAGAATCAATTTCTGCTTTATTCTCCCAACCCACAATTTCTGTACGGTAGGAGACAAACTGTAAAGAGGAAGTAAGCGAAATGTATAGCATTACTGGATCGCTCTCTGTTGGGGGTGATTCAGCGAGACGAACAATGGTGTCCGAGGCATATGGTTGTAAATAGCAAATTAATCCGGGCTCTGATGTTTGGGCCTTTAGGATTTCTTCGAGAACATCTTCATAGACACCGTTTATGTATAAAGAATAGGTCATTTTTAATTTTAATCCAATTTATGTGCGGAATCACTAAACGATGGTGATTGCGGATTCCATATAGTGAAAATCAAGATAACTAAAGTTAATAAACATATCCTGTCAAAAATTGTAACAGTCAATTAAATTCCCTTTAATTCTGAACCAAAAGGAACTGTTGGTTATCATGTGTCGCCGGCAAGCTGGTCAATAAAGGCCCTCACTTTTTTCAAGTATTCAGGCTACTCACAATTCGGAGGGTGAACTTTAGTGTTGGAAATGCTCTGGAGCAACAGGGAAAGTCCGGGGTGTCCTTTATGTTCCGAGATGAAATTCAAACTGAAGTAGTCCGCAAGAACCACCAAAATGTTGTCCTACATAAGTTTTAGAGATCTTTTTAAAGTGTTTTCCCAAATATGCAAGCCCTATTTCAGTCTGACCAACGACTGTTCATTTTACCTATTTTGCACAACTCGCCCCTTGATACCAGCCTCATCAATATCGCTAATAACCGGCTTAATATGCAAAAAACTTGTTTGGCCTGTATGTGATCTATTCAATGCTGCACTTATCAACAAGCGACTTTTGGCTCTGG
The DNA here is from genome assembly GCA_963556115.3 of Planctomycetota bacterium. Taxonomy (GTDB): domain Bacteria; phylum Planctomycetota; class SZUA-567; order SZUA-567; family SZUA-567. The sequence continues at coordinate 37,638 of CAUVYI020000015.1, forward strand.
ATAGGGCTACAAAGATAGTTGACCTTTCTTCATCCATCTTTTTGGTACTAGGAGCAGACCAAAAATATGAATTATCCTCAAGTCCCAACAAGATGGCAGCTTCAAACTCTAACCCCTTGCTTTTATGGATAGTCATCATCCTTACCGCATTCACACCGGCAATAAGATTCACGGCATCTTTCCAAGAATTCGCCGCATTTTTGTGCCTGCCAAGCTCTTCGATTATTCCTTCGATAATCTGATGACCAAAATTTCCATTGGCGTATTGTGGCCAGGTTGCCTCCAAATATCCCTCAAAAAACGATTCAAAAAAAGCTTGAGTAATCTGATAAATAACCGCATCGTCTCCAATGGAATCATCAATCAATATGCGGTTTTCCAGAATGAAATTCATTATCTTCAGAGTCAACCGATCGTTTTTTGCAACGTTACTATTGCTGCGGCAAAATAAAGAAAGATCACATATCTTTTTCCATGCTTCAGCATGCCTTGGACGAGTCAATAATATTAAAAGGTTCAAAAGAATCTGCCCGATTGGTTCGGAAAGATAATCCTGAAGTACAGATTCATTTATATTCATGATATCTAATTCGCTCAATGCCGCGGATAATGCCTTGCTGTAATTCTCATTGGCATTTGCCCTAAACAAAACAGCAATCTCCTCAGGCGGGATACCATCCTCAACTATCCACCTCTGAATAATTCTTGATAATTCATCCGCTTCATGCTGTTGGTTTTGATAACAATAAAGAGCATAGTGGTGTTCCGGCATATCGACCGCTTTCCGCTCTAATAAAGGGGTTGGCCACCACTTATGAGCCAAATTTAGCAAAAACTGCTTAAGTTGCGGGGAAGAGCGGTGATTCACATAAAGATAAAGAGAACTTGCAGAAAAATCTGTTTCAAATTTATGGAACACATCGGGCAACGCTTTAGCAAACTTCATTATTGCTTGCTTCGTATCCCCCACCGCCGTTGTTGTGCACGCCGGACTACAGAATAAAAACCTGATAAAATCATATTGGATCTGATTCAAATCCTGAAATTCATCTATAAAAATATGACAGTATGTTGCCCGTATTGACTTTAGAATCGTTGGGGAAGATACTATTATCTGGAGGGCTTTTTCCGTGATTTGGTCGAATGTAAACGAGTCAGGGAATGATGCAAACCTTGGGTTAAACACGATCTCATAATCAGGGTTTGGCATTTGGTCATTAGGCAGTGCTTTGATAAACCGATCCAGAATACTTTTGGTAAAAGCCTCTATCGTAAAAGAATGGAACCTGTATGCTAACCGTTGGCCACATCTGAGTTCGACACGTTCTTTTATGTTAGCAGCAGCCTCCCTTTTCCTAGTGATTGCAAGTATGTTCTTGGGCCATGGACAACAACCCGTTTCCAATAAAAAACATGCCCGTTGGGCGAGTATTTCTGTTTTACCAGCTCCAGGACCTGCCAATAAAGCGACGTTGTGATCACTTCGGATGATCTCCAAAGCGGTCGGTTCAAAGATCAATTTCTCTTTAGGTTGCCAGATTTCAACTGCTTCATACATAATCCTACTCCGGCAACCCTTTGATCATTGCCTCTACTTTCGTGACAAGCCTCATTAAGCTGCCCGGGATTCTTGCCTGGATATCTGGTTCGGAAAAACCGATATTCTCCAAGGCGTATAGATGGGATGTGGGCTTTCCTTTATTTCCTAAGAATCGATATCGATACCACATGAAATTTTCTTGCTGCAGCTCTTTCAAATAGTATTCGGATAATTCTGGTGAATAGCTTTCTTTTAAAACCGCTTCCTTCAATTTTAACCAATCACTGCTTCGGGGTCCCCTCTCTCCTAAGAGTTTAACCATATAAAACTCGGGAAAGGCAGTTTGCATAGCAAAGTCAATATCGATTGGAGACGAGAAAAAAATACCATTTTTCTCAAGAAACTGAAGTGCAGTTTCTTCGCTATCCTTTAATTGGCTTGTCATTGGATTTTGAGTGTCATCCCAATTTGGAACATTGGTTAAAAGTTCACTACCCTTATACTTTTTATGTTGATCACAAACATACTTGACCCGGCCCCATCCTCCGCCATTCCTGCCATAGTCAAGATCCAATAATGTCACATAAGGGATTTCCAACCCGCTTAATAAACGCCAAAAGTGGTTGACATGCTTCCCCCCCAAAGGGGCTACAGTAATAAACGAATCATCAACATCAAGCCCTGCTTGGGAAAGCACTTTGGGAATGACAATCAATTCGCTTTCCCCTTCTCCTAGTACAACCAGGCGGGCAAAATAAATTTCGGGATAAGCCTTAACCGCCCCTGTTACAAATTTATACAATTCATCGGTTTTTTCAGGCAGAGGAATCTTTGATACCAGTGTAATCCTTTCAGCCCCCGCAAACCTAAAATACCTCAGTTGTTCGGGTTCCACTCTGCCCACAAGGTTTGGCGAGTGAGTTGTAACTATAACCTGTGCATCCTTCCTGTCAGCCAGGGTTTTCATTGAAGTTATGATTCGCCCCAGATAGTGTGGAGCTAAATGGTTTTCCGGTTCTTCAAGAGCCAACAAAGTAAAAATCGGCTGTTTAAGCTTATCGGGGTCAAAATGAATCAGGTTTGGGGCCTCTCTCAAGACAATAGACTCCAATTCATGAACGGCTTGAATAATTGTGATATATAATAATGACCGCTGTCCGTCACTGAGCCTGTCGACGGCGGCGATCTGTCCAGTGGTATCGGGAAGAAATGATAAAGAGACTGTTTTTAGAAGTTCCTCAATCTGTAATGGTAAAAAGTTAATCTTTGTTTTAGACAGGTACCCACCAGTATACATCTTCTCCCAATTGGCCTGCAATTGAGCTTCGATTAATTTGATGGCGCCATGTTCTTCTAATTTTTCGCTTGCCAGCCTTGTATTTTGAAGTGCCTGGCTGAGTTCTCCGGCCTCGGTTCTGTCCCAATTAATGGCGTTGAGAACACGCCCTAAAAGAACTTTTGTTGACGAACTGATTTCTTTCAAAGGATTTCTATTGGCAGGTATATAATGGACTTGTATGTTGTTTCTGTCGACCCTGCGCAGTTCTTTTTTTTGTGTATCAGGAATCGGATCGGAATCGGTTAGAATGTAATAAACGCTGTCATTTACAACACCCTCCGGTGAAATTTCATCAAATGTCAATTTAGCCTCAAGTCGAATACGTAGCAATAAATCACCATTAACATCTGAAAACGAAAGCTGGTTGAAAGTTCCGGCGACAGCGTCCATTTCAACCTCTGGTGTTCCGTCACTAAGCTCCGGGAAAGTGAACCAGGCTTCAATGAACATTGAGGGAGTTGTATTTCCGCCATTGTAATGAAAATCTTCAACTCTGATCTTTCGGCTGCTCTCACTAATACCGAAAAGTCTTGATAGAGCCTGTAATGCAGCGGTTTTCCCTGTCCCATTCAACCCGATTAAGACGGATAAAGCGTCTTCGAAATCTATAACAGTTGGAAATTCACCAAAACATTGGAAATTCGATAGTCTTAAATGAGAGAGTTTCATTTTGGGTTAAGCCTTTAAAATATTACAATTATTGTTTGATAAGGTCAACTTGACCAAATAATTGAGGGTTTCCTTTTAACCGACTGATATGCAAGCGGCGTATATATGAAGATTATGGATGATATCCCCTTGAAAATAGTTATGATATTGAATCAAGAGCCAACTAAAATTTAAACCGAAATAATCACCCTTGGCGGGAAAAAGCAATAGGCAAAATAAAAAGGCCACTTCCATGAAAGCTTTGGAGTCCTTAAATATCCCATTATCTTGGGATCTGAATTTACCACGTTCACTAACTTCACCCTCGAAATTAGTACCAATTAAATCCGGCTAACTAAAATTGGCCCATACCAGGTATGAGATCTGCAAATTTGCATAATTCGAGTTGCCCCTTACAAGGTTATCGGGATCAGTTTTATTCTTAGATCTGGTCTGCTGTAATTCATATAGGCTTCTCCGAAAATTTGACACGACAAATCGCTGTTTTTCTAAAAACCTTATTCAGATTTAAAACATTGCGTAACGTAGGTATTAATTTTTAACAAGTTCAGGGTATTGCATACTATTTTAGTGGCATAAAATCAAATTATAAACGGCAATTAAAAATAACATTGGGGGGGTGCTATTTTCGCTAACTTTTTTCCGTTTCATAGTCCCTTCCATTTACTCTCTCAGATATCTTTCGAAATTCTTGACGGTACCGACCTTCTTGAATCGGCACAGCAGTTTCTATCGTTGCTTTCTCATCGAAGGCAACTGGTGTATAGATGATGCCCAATTTTACAGACATCAATCTGTGATAGGCAAGAAGAGCTATTTACTATGTTATACAGACTCTCCCAGGCGTCTTTGAAAGCAGCATTCAATAAGAAATATACTGTGGTGGGGAGTGAGATTACATTTTAACTGTGGACTATGCCAAAAACGATATTCCCTGACGTCGGGTTAACTATCCAGGACTATTATTAATATTCAACAGTTTGAGATTACATGTTTTTCCGGGTTTTTGATCTGGGTCATGGGCGACACTTATGTCTATCATTGCTGATTTTGGTTGATTAAAAAAAAGACAGGACTGGCAGAAGTAGTGCTCTCTGAATTCTTGGAACCCCAAACAATTTTCCACAAAAAATCCACGTATAAAATGGCTTTTTCCCAAGGATACAAGCAAGATTAAATACATTTAGCATCCCGGGAAACTCAAAAAGAACTCTGACCACCCTGGTACTTTGTAATCTGCCCTTATGGTCCGATTATAATTTCAAACACCTTGATACCATTGCGTCTTCGGGGATATCGAAGTCTATTTTTACAGTATCTGTCACAAATCCGTTACACCCATTTCACACCCTGTAACAGATCACAGGCACCCCGTTACACGCGCTTTCATTTTTGGGTTTCTGGCTTGCAAGCGTGGCAAAATTATCAGGGTAAAATTGAGATCATTGAGAGTAAGTAGCCCCCCGGCTGTTCTTTAGGCAGCCGGGAGGAAACCCTTAATTTACCGTTTTAATCGTTGTTGAACCGCCTCTTGTACTGCTTTGTCAGGCTTTTTCACGGAACGTTGTAAACCACCACCCCAACATTCCTTCTGCTGCCTTATCAGCGCCAGAATATTTTTCTCGTTACGTTTGTTTTTAAGACTTTGCTTTTTTAACATTTTTATTCTTTTTTTGCTCATAATACTCATGTTTGACTCTCCTTGCAAAGTGCATCGGGCCTTTTCGGTCCCATTAACCTTTGTTGACCCGGCAGCGTTAAAATTGCTTTCAAGAAGAGAGGGAGACTTTGACTGTCACCGTACGACTTTTAGTGTCGCAGGAGGATTTTGTTGAAAAAATAGAAACAGCCGGGCGTAAAAACCCGGCTGTATGAAGTGGTGTTAAATTGTCTGAGGGTTACTTTGGAATATGGTCGCGCCAGTCATCTTTTTGTGGTGGGATTTCAACCCGGAGCTTGCGAAGCAGTTTCCGGTAGTGCCCCTTCCACTTGATCATGGGATCGTCTTTGTATTTCATGTAAATGGGTAGGAGCTTTACATGGGTCTGGTCGGAGATAATTTTCACAATCTCTTTTTCAACCTGGGGGCTGTCATTGACCACCCGTTTCTTGACCATTTTCATGGGACCTACCCACATGCAGTCCGTAGTATGGGGCCGTAGGTCTTCAATCAGATCCCCCACATTTGGAGAATCAAGCATGGGTTCTATGCTGACTGAGTTCCTGAACCCTTTTTCTTTGACCAGAGCCAGGGCTTTTTTACGGTCCTCATAGGTTGGTGCATTGGGCTCCCAGAAACCAAGTACCTCATTGTCCATGGCCGTAATGGTGAACCGAAACATGACCTGGCTTTTATAGGGTGCGATCGCGTCGCACAGCTTTTCAATCAGATCGGGCCGGGGCTTGGATACCACCAGAACCTTATTCCCTGCCTTGAGAAGTTTTTTCAAAACAGTCTCACAGGCATCATAGGTGCCTGGGGTGATGTCGTGTGTCGAAGGGAACATCAACCGCTTACTGCTTACTCGCCAGCCTTTGTTGATTATTTTTGGATTGAGTTCTTCTTTCGACCAGTTTTCAACAGTGTTGCCATGACGGTGGACGGATTCTTCCCTGGCGTAGCAGTACCGGCAGTCATTGCTGCAGCCACGGGAGATGTTAATTCCTTTGTCGGCCCAGTCCTGGACATTGTCGGGTTCTTTCTTCTGCTCAAGGTTTTGTTTTTTATGGCCTGTGATTTTGAAACCATCCATTTCACTTGGTACCGTGGATGGGTTGTTCAGTATTTTGTCAATGATGGCTGGTAATTTGCCGAGCACGGAGCCATTGAGTATCGGGCCTCCTTGTGATTGAAGCTCGAAGGATTTAAAATCTGATAATCTCTGAACTTTACCAGATGCTAAAGGCTCCGGCTTTTGAAGTCTACCGGAAACACTCTTCAGGCGTTCTTTGGCAATCTCGTAGTATTTTTCTTCAATATCAATGCCGATAAACTTTCTCCCCAGAAATCGGGCTGCCAGGAGAGTGGTTCCAGATCCACAGAACGGATCAAGAACAATATCACCTTCTCTGCTGCCCATAGTTATGAGGTATGACATCAGTTTGATTGGTTTTACTGTTGGATGATTATTATTTTGTTTCTCTATACTCTGTAAGCCAGCATTCTTTTCTTTCTTTGATGCCTTTGGCACAATCAGGAATGGTAGGTTGCTTTCTGCCCAAGCATCAAGTGAGAAGAAACGAGAATATCCACCGTTTAAGACACCATTGGAAACAAGTAAGTTGGCAGGAAATCTTCCCTCTTTACACATTTTCCAGCCACCAGAACCATCTCCGCCAGAAATTGTTTCTTGTGTGCCAAATGTAGCAGTTCTGTTTCCTGCTGATGATCTATCTCCATCAAAATATGGTATACGACAATCATCAAACCATGTAACACCTTTACCATTATCCAGTGCTTGATCTATTTGTGTCTTTCGAGTTCCTGGTTTCTGTGCCACAATGATAACTTCTACTGCTGGTTTGGGTTGGAAACCGCCATAAGATCCTTCAAATTGTTTTGCTTCTTGTGATACCGGCCCCCCTTTAATTTTTTCTACGAACTCTGATTTTTTAGAAGCATAACCATTGTTCCTTATATCGTGCTGCTTTCTTGTGCCTATAATTTCTCGCTCTTTGCCAAGTCTCTTATCTATCATCTTACCGATATTATTTGCCTTGGGAAATCCTGTAGCGTATGTCCAATAAATACTGGTAAAGTCTGTTTTAAAACCCACAGCTTCTAACTTTATCATCATACGAGACAACACATCCTGTCTTGGAGCGGCCATAACAAAAGCGAAGGCTCCTGCTTTTAACACTCGTCGACACTCTTTGAATATCCCTGTGTCAGGTAGTGCCTTATCCCAATCTTTGCCCATGAATGAGTAACCGTAAGGCGGATCAGTCACAACCACATCTACTGAGTCCGAAGGAATCCTTTTAAGTTGAATGGCTGAGTCTCCGTTGATCAGTTTCCCATTCTTTATTTTTTTGATATCAATCATGTTAAAAATCCTTTCAGTTATAGGGTGAACCGGTCTGAGATGACCGGCCACCCGCGTTTTATTTTTAGAAGTCCGTTTCAGTTGTTGTTGCCGTAGAATTCCCTGATTCGTCTGATGAAGCGTACGAACCATCGGACTGAGGACGAGCTGGCAAATATCGTCCTACCGCTTCAACCTTAGCCTGAGGATCAGCAGCACAAGGCCCTTCCCAGGTCTGATGTTCCTCTCCAGGGACAATTTTTGACAAGGAGATGGACCGGTTCCCGGAGTGGCCCCGTTCAAAAAGAATCCCTTTTTCCCGGAGAAATGCGGAAACCCGATTAAGCTGCTGAGATAGGTGATTCGGTATTTTGGGAAATCCCGGATATTTTCTTCTGTCCTGGTCAATGCACTCTGCCAGAACATCCAACAATTCCGTTGCTCTACCGGTCCATTTGTCACGATGTTCCATCAGGATCAATACCGCCATAGTCACAGGGTCTGCATCCAATGCTTCCGATACGATGTTATTTCTCTGATTCTGGATGGCATTCATAAACTTGCCATTTGTCCATGGAAGCATCTCTTCCGCCGCAATGACCCATTTAGCAAAATCGGCCATTCTGGGCAGCTCACGCTTTGCTACAGAGTCGTAATTTCTAAGTGCTGCTGATACGGCCTGACACAGTGATCCGAAAATTAATGCCCGGTCTTGTTCCCAGGAAGCCATCAGCTCTTTTTCCGTCATCCGGTTTGAGGATGGAATAAAATCCAAAGAAACAAAAACGGAGCGATCTAAAAGATCTTGGCGGGTTGGAATGCATCCAATTCCATTGATAACGCATGGATTTTTTGAATATAGCTGAACTTCGGCGGCCGTGCTGTACAACCGCCTGGTTGTAAAGGCTGTACCCAATGCTAACTTACAGAGATTGTCAGATTGCTTATCTGTGATTTTTGAAGTGTTATCAAAACACAGGATAAAATCGTTAGAGGCCGCAATCATCAACTCTTTCTCACTGTTCGGGAAATTCCTGAGCACCGACCTTGAAGGATCTAAAAGATCTTTAATCAGGCGGCAAGCCGTGCTTTTACCTGCACCTTGTTCTCCGTTCAGGAAGCAAACAGGGTATCCACCATTGGAGTTAAGGCATCCTAAAAGCCAAGAAACGAATAGCACATAGTCGTCTTCACTTTTGAATGGGATATATTTTTTTAAAAGATTTAAATGTTCTGGTCTGCAATCCAGAGAAGGTACAGCAAGCGTCTTCATACCTTTTGGCCGTACAAATTTTATATCATTTGTCGGCTCTATTTTGATTGAATGCCCCGTGATTTTGATCGCAGTCGTATCTGGGGTTGCCATGTCAATTGATATTTCGTTACCCTCTCCTGCTACTCTCCTATGAATTTTTTTAACTGGAGCCAAAGTTCTACCGTACATGTAAAGATGTTTAATGGTTTTTTGTACCAGGCAGCAGCTTGGTTCTTTGCCGTATGCTTGATAGTGCATTTTCCAAAGCAATTCTTTGAATTCGGCGCTGACAACTCTCATTGTTCCGCCTTCCGGTGTTGTCAGGTAAGGTTCGCCTTCATCTGGAGTTCTGAAGAGGTCAAGGATGGTTGGATTAAATTTTTCCTGAAAATCCTTTTCAATAACTTCTGTCATATTTTTTTTCCTTAATACTCTTGGTCAACCGGAAGCCGGGGAGGTTGGCCGTAAAAAATAAAAAAATCGACTTCTGGATATGAAGGGCGATGTGGGAGGTACCCCTATAACTTTTTGGGTAACACCCTAAAATAAATTTTGACTTTGGGTAGTTATGTGAAGATATTTTTTTCTGTTCACTGTGGAAAAATTGGGTGGGACCAGTGTGAATAAGTTTGGAACAATGATCGTCCGACCGTCCCTCGTGATCATGGGATAGGGATAAATGGCAAGGAATTTTTGACATCTCTGTGTGAGAGTCATGTGAGAAACTTGTTCCGAAATGTGCTAAAATGGGAAAAAATCGGATAAAGTCTGGAATTTGAAAAGCCCTGTCAAATAAGGGCTTTCAGGTATATCAAGGAAATAAGGAAGCTCGAAGGAGTTCACTCGTAATGAGAAAGCCCGCGGTTCGAATCCGCGCGCCGGCTCCAATAAAATCCTATTAATTCCCAAACAATACTGATTTCAATATGACGCGCCGTCACAGGGACCGATGCGTTTTCCGGAAAGCGTATTTGTTATCGTCATATTCATAGCCTTCATGACCATCACCATATTGCCTTTCATGGTGTCTCCGGCGTAGGTAATTTCTCCTGTGCCGTCCATCTCTCCCCCCTGGCCGCCACAGGTGATTTCCCAAGAGACCGTATTGCCCCGGGTGCTTATATTTTTCACCGTACAGCTATTATTGGGATCCTTGTTCACGGGTACCAGGTCTTGCTCAGTGATGCACTGGGTATGGGTAACGGATTGCCCGGGCATCCCGGGCATCTCCATTTTTGTAATGATTTCCCATGTGCCTGGATTCATATTTGGACCCGCCCAAGTGATACCTGCGGATAACAGGATCACACCAACAATATCCATAACACGTTTTGTTCTTAGCATCCTCGGCTCCTTTCAACGCTTAAATCTTAATTGTTTTTCATACCTGCCCCCAATTTGAGGGATCAATGGGCAATGGACTTTAAATAAAACAATTTTCTTGCTTGAAAATGAAAAGGATGACAGGCATTTGCGCTCTGATTTAGGATCGCCTGTCCATAATTTATGACATTATAAAAAATAGTGGCTGATTTTCCAACCGGAAACCATCGAAGGAATTTTTCAACGCGGCTTTTTTCCGTTAAACGCGTTCAGGCACAAGGCCCATGACCAAATGATAAAACCCCAGGGAAAATTTCCCCTGGGGTTTTATCATCTAAATATACACAAAAAGCGGGAATCAGGAGAATTCGCCGTGCAGGTACTCTTTGGTCAGGTCTTGCTGGGGATTTTCAAACAATTCTTTGGTGGGGCCCATTTCAACAAGGTAGCCGGTACGGCCGCCCTTGGAGATGTCCACGGAAAAAAAGGCGGTCTGGTCAGCCACACGGACGGCCTGTTGCATATTGTGGGTTACGATGGCAACGGTGAACTGCTCTTTTAAGTCCACCATCAGCTCTTCAATCTGGCGGGTGGCAATGGGGTCCAGTGCCGAGCAGGGTTCGTCCATGAGAAGCACCCGGGGCTCCGTGGCAATGGCCCTTGCAATGCACAAACGCTGCTGCTGGCCGCCGGAAAGGGAGAGACCGTTATTCTTAAGCTTGTCCTTAACCTCTTTCCACAGGGCCGCGCCCCGAAGTGCCTTTTCCACCTTTTCGTGCATGTTTCCTTTATACCGGTTCAAGCGCAGACCAAAGGCCACATTGTCAAAGATGGACATTGAAAACGGGTTGGGCTGCTGGAACACCATGCCGATATTCCGGCGAACCGACACAGGGTCGATATTACTGTCATAGATGTTGATGCCGTGAAAATGGACATCACCAATAAACCGGAAACCCCGGATCAGGTCATTCATGCGGTTAATACTTTTAAGCACCGTACTCTTACCGCAGCCGGAAGGTCCGATAAAGCCGGTGATCTGATTTCTTTTGATGGGCACATGACTGTCCCGGACGGCCAGAAAATCACTGTAAAAAATCTGCTCGGCTTTGCAATCCAGTGCCACATCCGCAGGCAGGTCATTTTCATAGGCTTCGTTTGCATCAACTTCTTTTAATGCTTCCATGAGCGTTTATACTCCTTTTATAAGAGGTCTGTGTAACCAACACAGATCTTGAAAATTACAATTTGGTTTTTCCGCCTATGGCGCGACTGACAACGTTGAGGACAAATACCAGCACAACAAGGATCAATGATGCAGCCCAGGCCAGTTCGATGAGATTCTCGTAGGGGCTGGACGACCAGTTGTAAATCAACACAGCCAAAGAGGCCGTGGGATCGTTCGGGGCCAGCCAGCTCTCGGAAAAAAGCGCGGTGAACAGCAGCGGTGCCGTTTCTCCGGCTGCCCTGGCCACGGCAAGGACGACACCTGTGATAATGCCCGGCATGGCAACGGGCAAAATAATCTTGACCAGGCTCTGGGCAGGGGTGCACCCCATACCGTAGGCGGCTTCACGCATGGGGTTGGGCACCATTTTAATGGCCTCTTCGGCGGTGAGCATGACGGTGGGAATCATCAGCAGGGAAAGGGCGACGCCCCCGGCCCAGGAAGAATAATGCCCCATGGTCAAAACAACAATGGCATAAGCAAAGACACCGGCAATAATAGAGGGCAGACCGGTCATGGTTTTTGCGCAGAATCTGGCGATTTCGGAAACCTTGCTGTGGGGGTCAAATTCCGCCAGATAAACCGCTGCCAGGATACCAAAAGGGATGCTGATCACACTGGCAATGCCCACCATAAACGCAGTACCCAGAATGGCATTGCCGAAGCCGCCGACACCCGGGGCGTCAAAGGCCCCCGGAGGCAGGGAATAAAAAAGTTCAAAGGTCAGCCGCTTCCCCCCACGGTATATCAGCATAAAAAGCACTGAAAACAGAGGAATGCAGGCGGTGACGGCACAGACAATGGTGATGGCGCTTAAAACGATTGACTTAAGCGCCCTTGGCTCCATGGGCTGGCGTTCCAGTTGCGGGTGTTGAAGATCGGTTTGGCTCATTTTGCGTCTCCTCCGGGTGTTGCCTTGGCAACGATGACGGCACCGGCAACATTAACAATCAGGGTAATCAACAACAGTACACAGGCGGCATACATCAGCGCACCGGTTTCAAGCCCGACATTCGCTTCGGGAAAGGTGTTGGCCAAAAGGGCTGCAATGGTATCTGCCGGAGAGAAAAAGGAGAGGGTCATTGTGGACATGCTGCCCACCAGCATGGCAAGGGCCATGGTTTCCCCAAGCGCCCGGCCAAAGCCTAGGACCAACGCACCGAAAATCCCGCCGGACGCCGTGGGCAGCATAACGCGCAGAATGGCTTCCCAGCGGGTGGTCCCCATCCCAAAGGCCGCTTCCTTGGTTTTATGGGGGATGGCTTTGAATGCGTCCTGGGAAATGGCCGCCACCGTGGGCAGGATCATAATAGAGAGCACCAGTGCTGCAGGGAAAAGGCCCAGACCCGAAAGCCGGGTGGAAAAAAAAGGAATCCAGCCCAGGTACTCGTGCAGAAAATCCGTAAACGGCCGGATCAGGGGAATCAGAACATAAATGCCCCACAGCCCGTATACAACACTTGGGATGGCGGCAAGCAGTTCAATGATATTTTTTAGTGCAAATTCAACTTTGTACGGAAGAAAATCCTGGGTAATGAATATGGCAATGGTGATACCGAAAAAACCACCCAGAATTAGGGCAAGAAAGGAACTGTAGAGTGTGCCCCAGATCTGTGGAAGGATACCGTACACATTCTGGCTTGAATCCCAGGTCGATGTGAACAGGAACTTAAACCCCAAATCCGGGAACGCCGGCAGTGCTTTACCGCCAACTTTATAGACGATGAACGCCAGCAGGAAAATGGTGGCCCAGGTAAAGGCCCGGGTCAGGAACCTGAATGCTTTGTCAAAAAGAATGTCACCAGGGGTGGGCGGCTTGGATAATGTTCTGCCACCGACATTACCCAAAAACTCATTGTCGGCCATTTTTTATCTCCAAATAAGAGACAAGGGCACTCCCATTTTACATGAAAGTGCCCCTGATCAAGAAAGAGGATTGGTTTACTGAATGTTCTGAGAAGCAGCTCTCACTTTTGCTACGACACTTTCAGGAAGGGGGATATACCCGGCTTTGTCGGCAATTTTCTGGCCTTCATCCAGGCAGTATTCAACCATCTGGCGAAGTGCTGCGGCCAATTCAGGTGTTTTGTTCTTTTTGTAGAACAGCATCCAGGTAAAGGTGGCAATGGGGTAAGAGGCATCGCCTGCAGGATCATTGATGAAGACGATCATATTTTCGGGCAGAACAGCGTTGGCAAGTGCAGCAGCACCACCTTCGGGTCCGGGGCATACAAATTTGCCGGCTTTGTTTTCCAGGCAGGCGGTGGGCAGCCTGGTCAGTTTGGCAAAACCGTATTCGGTGTAACCGATGGCACCGGGTGTCTGGCGGATGGCGGAGGCCACACCATCGTTCTTTTTGCCTTTGACCATGTTGGTGGCGGGCCACTGAACCATTTTGCCCTGGCCTACGGCAGATTTGAAATCAGGAGAGATGGCGCTTAAATGTCCGGTGAAACCAAAGGTGGTACCGGATTTATCGGAGCGGACGACAACGGTGATGGGGGTATCGGGCAGGGTTACGCCGGGGTTGGCGGCAGCGATCTTGGGATCATTCCATTTGGTGATTTTCCCCAGGAAAATTTCGGGATATACGTCCCGGGTCAGCTTGAGGCCGTCAATGCCGGGCAGGTTGTAGGCAATTACAATCTCACCTGCGGTCATGGGCAGCAGCTGAACCCCCTCGGGGACCTGATCGATTTCGCTTTGTTTCATGGCCGCGTCACTGGCACCGAAATCCACGGTGTGGCCAATGAAGTTTTTAATGCCGGAACCGGAACCGATGGACTGATAGTCCACTTTGAGTTCACCATTTGTTTTTTTGGCAAGATCTTTGAACCATTCACTGTAGATTGGTGCGGGAAAGCTTGCGCCGGCACCGGTAATTTTTGTACCTGCGGTTGCAGATCCCACAATCATGAAGGATGCCGCAACAGCTGCGGATAAAGCGACATTAAGTAAAGATTTAAATTTCATTGTATTCTCCTGTTATTAACGTTTTAAATTAAACTCTTAGCTAATTATTAACATGTTCAGTATTTCTACTATCAAAATGTTATAATTCTGTTAGGATTCAATGAGGGAAGTGTAAGCCAAAAGAACAAGAAGAGAAACGTCGCTTTGGACCGGGCTTTCAAATCTTTTAAGGCGGGGCGGAAATCAGGAGACCTTGATCAGCAACTCCGGGTTGGCCTGAGCCTCAAGGAAGCTTGCAAAATTCTTTTTTATTTTAGGCAATTTATATAATTTACCCATAAAATCTTTTTTTGTGGCCTTTGCCAGGCTTGACGGGTCAAAATATGCTTTGGCGTTATCCACCGTCAACACAAATGGGGGCTTGCCGCCACGAACAAGAATACTGCTAATCAAAAGCGCCCCGGTCCGGTGGTTGCCCTCAAAAAAGAGCTGGGGCTGGCTGACATGAAGAATATACATGCCGGCTGCGCGTTTCCAGGGCGTGACATGTTTATGATTTTTTGCCCAGGAGCGTAAATCCTTGATGCAAAATTCCTTCTGACTGTAAAACCGGTCACTGGTGGCCAGGATGTGCTGCTCATAATCCTTTCTTTTTTTTAAGTCCTCTCCGCATAGAACGATATGGTTCAGTTCAAGGAAATGGTGAAGGCCCGACTGCTCCACAAGACTTAGATCCTCGCCAAGCAGATTGTTGATATACCGGTAACCGGCAAGCATGTTTTCAACAATTTCATCCCGCATGGGTTCCCGGCGCATATCCAGACTGTCGTTAATCTGTTCAAAATTTTTCTGGACCGTCCTAAGGTAATATTCCACGGCCTCAAGATCAATCCTGAATTTAGCTGACATGTTTCCACCCAATTTAATGGTCAACAAATACAGGCAAGTAAAATGGATCATATTTCACCTGCTGCGGCAATCCAAAATCAGGCATACATTAGAGCAGGCACCCAATTTTTGTCAAGATGCACAAAAATTCATATGGCGTCGTTTGTTAGGATTTTAAAAGCTTGAAAAGAACGCAGGAATAAAAACACCACAAATTCATAAAAGCGATGCTGTGAAATTTAAGATGAGAAGTGGTCGGGGCGAGAGGATTTGAACCTCCGACATCCTGCTCCCAAAGCCGTTGCTATTGCGGCAAAAGCCTTAAAAAGCCCTTGTTTCAAGACGTCTTCCCCTATATTCTTTCTTTTTTTGTCTGTTTTAGGATAAAACCTGCAACCAAAACCGCAACCATTTTAAGTCTGTATTTTGTATTTCATCTTTCTTTAAGGGGTTTCCATAGCCAATGTGTTGCCGGGTTTCAATACGGTTAACTTATAATTAAAATTGTTTTTTAGGGCAGATACAAGATATAGTTCTGAATAATTTCATGAAAATCAGTTCAATCATACCATAATTGTGCACCGATCTATATCTAATATAGTACACGTATAGTGATTGCTACGAAATCAATTTTTGAGACAAAATCCCTTGAATCCTCTTTACACGCTTCAGCCATACTGATATGCAATTCTTATAAGAATTAAGATCATAAGCGCGTTGTTATCAATTATTTCGGTATAGTATGTCTTTAGCTGTCAAATAGCTAAAAATAAGTGGACTCAGTCAACTGCGTGTTAAAGTAAGATTTAAAGAACGAAGGAAGCATTTTAACTTAGGAAGTGAAAATGACGAAGATTAGAACAACAGTTGAATCGGCTTTTCAGAAATTAGCGACTGACATCTATTTTAATAAAAATAATTTATCGCTAAGAGAAAGACTTGCGGAGTTCACTATAAATGGATTTCAAGATAAAATTGATCAGATTGTAGCCGCTCTTGAAGATAAAAATGAAGTTTTCTTTGACGAGTACATAAATAAAATTCAGTTAAATTTCTATCCTAAACAAATTTCTAATAGTGCTGATGGTGATAATTCATTTTACACAAATCACTTCATTGATAAAGATTATTCCATCAATCGACTTTCTATATTTTGTGATATGCCTCTTGAATTACACTTGATAGATATCATGTGGGTTATGGCATTTGGTGTTGGCATAGATAAAGGACTACAAGATGAAATATACGGTAACCGTTTAATATTAGAAAAGGAGAATACTCGTCATCGATCACTCTTCAAACCTTATCAAAAACAATATCAAAAGTGGTGGAATAGTGCTTTAAAAGAGGCAAAGGAACTTTTAGAAAAAAAACAAAATGTAACTATTATAAATTTAGATTTGAAGGATTATTATCACCGAATTGACTTCTCTTTCAAAGAATTAGAGACTCTTTGGGAATTCTCAAACCAATATTCTGTTTGCCACTCCATTTTGAAAAAAATTCATATAAAATATAATGAATTGCTTTCGTCTATTGGCTTGTCTGGCCATTTAGGCAAAGGGTTGCCTATTAGTTTGCATAGTTCATACATATTGGCAAATTGGTATCTGAACGAATTTGATAGTGAAATCCAGGAAAAACTCTCGCCAGTGTATTACACTCGATACGTGGATGATATGTTAATTGTGATAAAGGACAAATTAATAAAAAGCCGCCCCTTACCAGAGATTGACCAAAGAGATCTTCACAATTTATTCATTAGTGAATATTTAAGCCCAATTTTTAATGTTGATCATGGAGATAATAACATTGAAACGATAACAATTCGTTTAAAAAAATATAATAACCTTGAAATCCAGAAAGAAAAATTCATCATCTACCAGTTCGATCATAAATTATCACCTGACCTAATTGAAAAGTTCATTGATGATCAGAACAAAAGAAACTATGAATTCAACTACTTATCAGACGATGCAGACGAAACATTCAAAAATTTTGATGAAAATACATTTGAGGCAAACTTTGAAAACCAAAGTGTTAACAGAGCTAAATTTAAAATGCTTGAAGATAATAGATTTAAATTATCTGTTTTTTTAGCAAAATTAATAATGCGAAGAATACTGAACGGCAAAGAATATAAACCAGATCAATTGAATAAAATAGAGCGATATTTCAAAGGCCTCTATTGCATGAAGCATTACTATTTCTGGGAAAAAATTCTGACGTTGTTTCTTGTCTCAGATGAAGAAGAAAAATTTTATGGCTTTATAAACACTGTTGCAGAAAACATTAACTTCTTATCTAAAAAGTCCTTTAATTTTTGGGATATTCATGACTCAGAGGGGATAAAGAACCAACTGTTTAATTCCTTAAGGGCACATCTTTTAGCATCCATTAATATGGCTTTAGGATTAAACCCTGTATTTTTGTCCAAGAAAGTAATAACGAAAATAAATAGTATCATTGTTAATAATCGAAGACTTACAATTAATGAATCACGCTACCGTAAAGTTTGCCTTTTAAGGCGAGAATTTGTTTTCCAACCACTGATTCAGTTGACAAAATGTAAAAATAATCCAGAAATAAATTTCACGAAATCAATTAATTTGAATGAAATTTTAAAATTAGATTTAACGCCCCTTGATATTAGTAAAGATATTGTTCCGTATAGAATTAAATTCTATGAAGCTGTTCAGCTATCTTTTTTGGAACATATTATTAAAATTTCTAATGATGATATAGATGAGAAGTTCTCTCAATCTACTGTTCTAAAGCGGGCAGAAGAACTTTTTTGTAACTACAATTTCATTAAAAACTGGGAGGAGATTAATCAATTTTATTTTATCCGCCCAGAGGAGGTCCGTAAAAGTTTTCACCCAAAGAGCTATTGTGATGTTAAACAATTCAAAGTTGGTTTCAATCAACTGAACGAAATAAAATCAAAAAAAGGTATTCTGAAGGTTGCACTAATAAATAAGCACGTACCTTTTGAGGATACAGCGTATAGTATGGAGGGAAAACCAAAGCTAAATGTAAAGAAAGTTCAAATTTTCATGTCAATCTGGGATCAGTTAAGACTTGCCGAGAATCCAGATTTATTTGTATTTCCGGAAATGTGCTTACCAAATGCTTTAGTAAAGCAATATGCAATGGAAGGGGCAAATAGAGGTGTTGGGTTTGTAGGAGGGCTTGAACATATAAACGTAAATAAAATAATCTATAATTTTGTAGTCACGGCGTTACCTGTAAGTATTGAGGGTGAAAAAGATTTAATTCTATTTTACAGACTAAAGAACCACTATGCTCCTGAAGAAAAAAATTACATTGAAGGAACTATTGGATATGTAGTCCCAAAAGCAAAGTCACCGGAACCATATAACCTTTTTGTTTGGAAAGGATGTTACATATCGGTGTTCTATTGTTTTGAATTAGCAAATATTAAAGTGAGATCCGAGTTTTTTGGTAAAATAGATATTGCAATTGCACCGGTTTGGAATAAGGATACAAAATACTACAACAATATTGTCGAATCTTCAGTCCGAGATCTTCATAGTTATTTTGTTTTGGCTAACACATCCCAATATGGAGGGTCAAGAATCTCTCGCCCTGTAAATTCTGATAGGATTGACAAGGCTATAGTAAAAGGAGGAACATGTGAAAGTTATCCCTTGTCAATCTTAGTAAGCGAAATTAAAATTTCTTCACTTAGAAAATTTCAGAAATTGAATTACCGTGGACAAAAGGACGGAAGAAGGAACCCGGAAAAATTTAAACCCACTCCTCCGCGCTTTCCTCTTGAATATGTTGAAGCAAGAGAAAAAAATGAGTTTCTCAATGAGGAACCTGATATCTCATAACCAAAGAGACGCGAACCCAATTATAAACCGCCTGTCTCCTGAAAATTAAATTGTATTACATTATAAATTTCCCAACAAAACTGCGCACGGGCAAGTCGGCGGTTTTTACACGTTATGATCATATATTTTCAATAATTTTTTGTAGAAAATTAGAAGTCCGCAATATGTCTACAGCAGTTCTCAGTGAAGATCGCACTCTCTAACAAATTGGCATTTCGGGCAATGAGTCCTATTGATTTTCGTAATGTCTTTTGCAAATTTGCTATGGAATTAAAGCCCGAATTGATCATATAACCTTCTACTTACGCCAAACACTATTGTTGTAATTTTCAATATATCACACTTGAATGCAAAATATTTTATAACCTATTGAAATAACATCAAATATAAAACTAGATTTTTTATATGCTTTATGATAGCCTTATTCAACGATACATTGTATAGGGGCTATCAGCTTGAACACTGGGAAACAACTCAAATTTTCAAACCTTAGAAAAACGGTTTCTAAACGGGCCGATGAGATTGTTGACAAACGCCAAGATGGGAAAACCAAACACTCCATGCATGATTCATGTCTGAGTGCCCTTGCTATGATGTTTTTTCAAGATCCTTCAATGCTTGAATTTCAAAAGCGCCTTGAAGAGGCATCACAATTGAACAATTTGCGGACAATGTTCAAGGTTACTACCATCCCAAAAGATAATCAAATGAGGGCTATCCTCGACGATGTACCTTCGGAGCAACTGTTTCCGGTTTTCTCAGACTTTTTCGGCTTGCTTCAACGAGGCAATCATTTAAATGATTATCGTTTTTTGGAAGATGGCTATATTATTCCGATTGACGGCACACAATATTTTCGATCCGAGAGCGTTAATTGCCCTTCATGCTTGGTGAAAAAACACCGCAATGGAACCGTCAGTTACTCACATCAATCTCTCTGTGCCGCTGTGGTTCATCCAGACAAGCGTCAGGTATTTCCATTAGCACCGGAACCCATAAAGAATACCGATGGTACCAAAAAGCAGGATTGTGAGATTAACGCCGGAAAACGGATACTGCAGCGCATTCGAACGGACCACCCAAAGTTGAAAATAGTCATCACCGCTGATGATCTATATTCCAAAAAACCATTCGTTGACCTTCTTAAAAAATTAAAAATGTCTTTTATTCTGGTGGCAAAGCCCACAGATCATACAATTTTATTCGAGCAGGTCCTACAGAAAGAAGAACAGGATGACGTCAACCAGATCGAATGGAAAGACAAAAAAGGGCTGATCCATAAATACGAGTGGATCAATGGGCTTCGTTTAAATGGGGACACATCGGCACCGGTAATAAATTTCCTCGAGTACAGTATTCTCAAAGATCAGGATAAAATCATCTATACCAATAGCTGGGTGACGGATATTGAGGTGAACGCCGGCAATGTCAAAAAGCTTGTCAAGGCAGGCAGGGCCAAATGGAAAATTGAAAATGAAAATTTCAACACCTTGAAAAACCAAGGATATCATGCTGAGCACAATTTTGGGCATGGCGAAAATAATCTTTCATTTAATTTTTTCCTGATTATTCTAATGGCATTCTCCATGCATCAGATCATCGAATTAATGGACCCGCTTTTTAAGAAAGCAAGGGCCAAATTCAGTGCCCGAAAAGAATTCTGGAATCAACTACGCTGTACCATTCGGATTATC
This sequence comes from Planctomycetota bacterium, assembly GCA_963556115.3. Lineage (GTDB taxonomy): Bacteria > Planctomycetota > SZUA-567 > SZUA-567 > SZUA-567. The sequence goes on from CAUVYI020000015.1 coordinate 58,372, forward strand.
ATTTTTAGAAACTGGGAATCATTGCTACAATTTATAATATCACCATCAACTGAAATTCGAGCACCCTGATCCGAATTCTTCAAAAATTTGCCTTTGGGAAAATTCGAGCCTACCCATCAAGGAAGGCCCGAGATGACTATTGGCTTTGGATAAAAAGCATTGCCATATTTTACGGAGCTGGTAAGGTCATTGAAGAAAATAGAAACTCGACGATTTCCACGGTTCTGTATTGCCTCTGAAACGTACGAGAAATTGATGTGTTTTTAATGATAGTCCCCTTCACTGAGAACTGCTGATATGTCTATAAAAGCTCGTTTTTCGGGGGGCGGCGATGGGCACAACATCTTGTACCCTTTTTTATTCTGTTGAGGGAGGATAATAATATATTAAATTTATTCTTGCGTTTCTTTGTCCGGGGTGGTTAATCTCCAATAATCTTGATTTTTATTAAAAACTAACTTTGTCTATATTGACATTATTGCTTATCCATGTTTTTTATAAATGTCTTTTTGCTGTTGAGAGAAGCATTCAAATTTGTGACCGTTCATAATGTGAGGAAAAGATGAAATCGAAAAAAGTTCTTCTGAAAACAATATTGATAATACTATCTATTTTTATTACCGCACCTAATGCATTTGCATTAATAGTCGAATGGGATCAATGGGATCGGCCTGTTGTAGAGGCATCTGCAAGAACAGTTGTCGATCTAATGCCTGGTGACATAGAATTCACTGGTTCAGGTAATTTAAGTGAAATATCAATGCGAACTACTGCTGATATCTCAGGTTTTTCTGCTGTTGAAAATCCTGAAAGTGCCTATGTAAGCTCAGAGTCTGGTAATTTTTCTGCTTGGGGAGGGGCTGAATTAGAATATCCCTGGGGAACAACAGGCGATCCTGGGGTAACCCTCAAAACAGATGCCTTAACTCAAAACCAGTATTGGATAAATGGAAATATTTACGGTTACAGTAATTCCAGTGCAGCTCTTTCCGGTAAATTCTCAGCTGAAACCGAAGGTACCCTGAGTATTTCTATATATTATGAATTTTGGGTTGGTTGTATGCAAGGAATTCAAGGTGAAACTGCATGGGCTGAGTCTTCGGTCTTATTGGATATTAACGGTGAGCAAGATTTTAACTCTATAACTGTTTTTGCAACCAGAAGCGGGATAACAAGAACAATTATTAAAGACTTCGATGAATGGGATAAGCTAACAGTTTCCTATTACCTTGATGCTGGACAGGAAGTGGATTTCACCTTCCAAACAAGCGCAAAGACATTAACAGCAACTCCAATTCCTGGATCAATATTGTTTATGTGGACCAGCCTTTTGTGTATCGCAGGTATCTGGCGACGAAAGCATCTCGCTTAAAATGATCGCAGAATGTCGCACAAACAATCAAAGTAATAAAACATCTGTAGATATTTAAGGTAGTCAACTAAGATACTATTTTCGTTCCCGTTCGCACATCTTAAAAATTAAATTAATAAATTAAACTCCTGATTTTTCAGAAGTCCGTCAAAATCAATTTAATAGAACATTAAATGAATCCCTTCCTTCCTTGATATTTGGCGTCTTCATTCTAAAAAAAGTTGAAAATTTATGAAATTTTCGTCCAGGATAAAAAACAGGCAAACCCAATAGAATCTGGTGGTTTTTTTCATAAAATTCAGAAAAATTATTAAATATTCACTCAGATGAAAAATCGCTTAAGATGCCATGTATCTGGCGTTTTTATTTCCAAAAAAGTTTAAAAATTACAAAGTTTTTATATAGGGCAAAAAAATCCAAATCTCATAAAATTTAGGTTTTTTGGTCAAGATATCAATTCGGTCATAGGCCTTGGCCGCGGAATTCGTTGGGGATGTCGTGGGGCGTAAAGCGTCTATTCGTGCACCGTCAGTCAGCTTGAGCCGGAATCCCTCCCCTGCGTATGGTAACGTTCGGAATCCGGGTATAAACAGCCCCGCATCAATAAACCGTTTTATTCCAGCTCAGCTCCCGGAATCGTCCCGAAGTGTTGCGTTCACGTGCGCCCATCGAAGCCATCTTGGTTCTGGGCTCTTTCCATCTCCCTGTGTTGCTACCCTCAACCCCTCCTTGTAAACTCAAAATGTAAAGCGTTTCCATAACAGACCAAGGTTATCGCCCATAGGCGCCGAGAACGTTAGGGGCCATCTATATTTTTTTTAGGTGGTGCCCAACGACTATTATCTTCTGTTAAGTTTTTACTTATGGCGTTTTGATTCACATTTTGTTTTTTAAGAAGGTCTCGAATTTCGGTAAGCAGTTCTATATTTTGGTTTATTTTAAAGTACCAGCACACCACCGGTCTCATGATTAACCATATTGCTATTGAAAAGATAACGCTTGAACCGCCAATAATTAAGACTGATAATATACCTGTTTTAAAAATTTCAAAATCCATATGTATTCTTTATGATCCCCAATTATAGCCATCGTATGATTTTTCTTTTATAGTCTATTTGATACTTGAAGTGCTTTAAGAAATTCATTCCCAAAAGGCCTTTCGATGTTTTAGATCCTCTTTCGTATGGGATAATATCGATACGTATATTCTTATATGTATGAGGCCCCACTGAGATATAATCAAAAGTTGTTGTTTTTGATCTTACCTTCCTTCCATCTGCAACCGTTACGATATTTTTTTTGTATTGGATCGGTTCAAATTCTTTTGCAAAGTCATCATGGATAGTTGTAACTGAAGCGCCTGTATCGAGAAGAAGTAACGTAGATACCTTTTTCTTATTGTAAGTTAACGTTACTGGGATCAATACCTGATTGTTTCTAATAAGTATTGAATCTTCGTGATGTGATACGGCTTTGGTTATTTCGAATTTTTTGACATTTTCAGAAGGTCGAATATTAGAAAAATGTTTAACCCCGGTTTCGTCTGCCCATGAATATATTTTTTCAGTTGTTTCATGAGGGGTTTTAATTATTTGGGGTTTCTTTCGGTATAATATGCGTGGATGGTAGTTTGTTTGTGGGATATTTTCAGCCTTTTTGAATAATTTATCAAAAATATCATTATATGTGATTTTGTTTTGTATTAAGAGTAGGTAACCTGGAATGCTGCTAATGAAAAAACAAATTATGATTAATAGCCATGTCGGAGATTTTCTTTTCTGTTGTAAGTCTTCACGTTCGGGGTATTCGTTTTTGAATGAGCTATCCACAATATCCTCCAAGATAAATTAAAATACTTTCAATTATCAGATATTGTCTTTTTCTTTGATAAGTTCCCCCAAGGTTTTATTTTCTGAAACAGCAATTAACGGTCCTGGGGTAGCACCCTCTTTCAGTTTATTCGCAATGAATTCTAAATCGGCTACTGTTCTACGGAAAGTTTGTTCATCTATATTTTCTATTTCCCAAAGAGCGGCTATTGCGTCTTGTTCTTTTTTCGGAAATTTGAATTGATTTTTAGCATTCTTGCCGTAAGATTTAGTGGATTTATTTATTTCATTTAAATCTATAGTTTCATTCGAAGCCAATAATTTTAAGACAAATTCCGCCCCCAAAATCAATTCAACAGCCTTCAAATGCAGTGCATTAACTGGTTTGTTTTGCTTTATACTATTTATAAAAGCTGGATCTTTCCCAATACTTCTTGATAGTTCACTTGCAAGTCCACGTTTCGAATTAAGAAGATCAATAAATTCTTTCGCAATATCAATTTTAAATTTATTTGGATCTATGGGTTCTTTTTTCATTGACAAATAAAATCTATAGATTTATTATTTATGTAAATAGTTTCATTTACCCTTTTCAAAAAGGATAAACACATGCCCAGGTTAGAAGCCTATCATTTTTTATATTCCACATCAAAACAATTCCCCTATAGGTGTCTTGGTTTTTGCACGGGCATGCGTTTTCCCGAGACATCTTACCCCCTGGCATATGGTGTTGGTAGCACCGCCAGGGGGTTTTCTTTTCTCACAATGCAAAGGATGAATTAAAAAATGGTCTCTTTTCATTGGAAATACAAAGACGTGATTCAGCATTGCTCAGAATGTGGAAAACAAATGTCATCATTTGAAATCGGTCTTGACCATGACCTTTGTTCAGATTGCCGCGCTTACCATCAGGATGAAAAGGAAGCAGAGATAAAGCGGCTCGAATCACGGCTTGCCAATACAGAAGAAAATAAACGGCTTGCAGACGAAGAGATCCGAAACCTTCTGGAGCAATCATCACAAAATGAGGACGAAGAATTACCTGGAAACCATTGCCCGGACTGCTTAGAAAATCCATGCATTTGCAGAGAAGAACACCCGAACAGTTACTATTCCGATCCCCCGGACGAACACGAATTCCAAGATGACCTCGATTATGGCGATTATGACAGCCCCGGGGCCCGTCTCTATCCTGATCCCGATGATGACGAAGTTTTCTTTTAGGTTTAGGTGTCCAATGAGAATTTTAATCGCATGTGAATACTCCGGACGGGTCCGGGACGCATTTTTAAAAAAAGGCCACGACGCCATGTCTTGTGACCTTCTTCCCACAGAAACTCCAGGCCCCCATTACCAAGGTGATGTGTTTGACGTGATTGATGACGGTTGGGATATGATGATCGCCCACCCGCCGTGCACTTATCTGGCCGTATCCGGCAACAGGTCTTTTTTGAATAATCCGAAACGATGGAAGCAACGCCTGGACGCAATGCTTTTTGTCCATGCCCTGCTGAATGCCGATATCGAAAGAATCTGCATTGAGAATCCCCAGGGCGTTATCTCCACCCACATCCGGCAACCGGACCAATATATTCAGCCTTATGAATACGGCCATCCGGAATCTAAGAAAACCGGCCTTTGGCTAAAAAACCTGCCTTTGCTGCTTCCAACAAAGCCTGTGAAGCCGCTTTGGATAAATACAGCCGACGGCAAACGCCATTCACCGACCCATGCCAGGATTAAGGACGCCAAAATCCGAAGCCTCACTTACCAGGGAATTGCGGACGCTATGGCGGATCAGTGGGGCAACGCCGGCGAATATGTGTTCCCGGTAGTTCCGGAACGCCGGCCAGCGCAGGGGAAATTATTTGCATGATGGCCATTCAAATGAAGATAGGTAAACCAGGTGATGGTATGACATATAGTCAATCCCGATTCAAAATTCATTTATTGAAAGTTGATCCGGAATACATCCATGAAATTTTGGTCCAGCGGAATTGGGATTTTTTAAAAGATGATCGAGATTATAAAATCGGTGATATTTTAACATTTCAAGATCCCAATAGAGTATGCGTCCAGCGAAAAATTTCCGACATTCGAAAAGGTTACGATCAAGGTGTTTCTGAAGGTTGGGTTTTTGTTTCTTTGAGCAGTGCATGTAAAACTATGGCAGATTTTTGTTCCTATCTCCTTAATAAAAAAAGGCAATTGAACGGAAATGAAAATCTTACATCTTAATCTTAAGAAAAAATATTGGGAAAAAATTAAGTCCGGTGAAAAGAAGTATGAATACCGCCTGGTTACTCGTTATTGGGCTAAACGTCTTGTGGGTAAACAATATGATAAAATTTTAATCAAACTTGGCTATCCCAAAAAAGATGACGTTACCCGTATCATTGAGAGACCATACCGGGGTTGGGGCCAGTTGGAAATAACTCACCCTGAGTTCGGTTCTGATCCGGTTCAAGTTTATGCCATAAGGGTAAATTAAATAACAGAGGATTGAAAAGGCCGGGAGTTGCACCTCCCGACCTTTAAATAACAGTAAAAACCTCGCCAAAGGAATTTTACATGTCATCTATAAATAAAGATCATAAACAAAGATGTCAACCGTCTCTGAGATCCGACGCTGAAACGACCACGCGCGTCAGCGCGGGGTCGTTCAGCGACGGGGTACAGGCCCTTATAACATGTACCCCCCAATTAGTCAGTCTAAGCAACGTCTATTCAAACATAGACACCTTGCATTTGTCCCTTTATGCAGATCTTTCCGGTTCAAATATTCTGGAAGAAATTGAAAAGGCCCGTGCGGTTGCCAGAGAATTTGAACAAGATTGTGTCCCATTCACCTATTTTTCAAATCAATGGAATGTCCATCGGTCCGGCAGACGGTTTTTCACCTATCATATCTCCATGGCCGACACCCATGTTTATTTCAATAACCGCTCTGTTCACGGCAATTTCCCCACCTGTTTAATAGAAATCGGTTCTATGTCCTCCCATCTGCCCGGGGCCTTTGAAGTCTATGAACAGGTCCTGAAATATTTAAAATCCTGTGACATTTCAGTCAAAAAACACCATGTCACCCGGGTTGATTTATCCACTGATTTTGTGAATGTCGATTTCAGCCAGCTGGAGTTACACCACATGGAAAAATGGATCACCCGGGCTGTTTCTTCCAGCGTCCATTTTACAGGCCGCACCATCTCCGGGATGTCAATCGGCAAAGGCAACCTGATGTGCCGGATCTATAACAAGCGCACAGAATTAAAAGTCAAACGGGCCACGGCCAAAGAAGACTTCTTTAACCGGCAATGGGGCCTTAATTCCAGGGATCAAAGAACACCGGTTGTCAGGGTTGAGTTTCAATACCGGCGTGAAGCTTTAACAGAATTCAAGACCGATGACCTTGAACGCATAGAGACCTTAGATGATTTGAAAAAATCCTTGAATGGCCTGTGGGCCTATTCATCAAAACTTTGGGCCAAACACTGTGAACACGACGTTGACAGATCCAATAATAATCAATCCCGTGATGCCGTCACTTCCCCTTTTTGGAAACTCGTTCAGCTTGTTTCATTTGACGGCGATAACCCCAACCTCTGGAGGAAACGAGAAAAGGCTCAATATGACAATGTGGAAGCCTTAATTGATCAAGGCGTTGGCTGCCTGATCTCTGCCTGTGCGGCATCACTCGAACGCGTAGACGATTTCAGACAGATCGCAACAATGGCGTCAAGACGGGTCTGGAGAGAATTGCAGTTCCGGCTAAATCATTACGAGGAAGAATTGTTCCAAAAAGTACAGATCGTTTTTAACCGCAATAATTTAAACCCGGTCGGTGTGCCGGAATAACATTTAACAAAGGAGTTTAAAACATGGCTGCAACAGCAGAAAAAATGTCAGACGAAAAAAGAGTCGTTCCCATGGCGAACATCCCCATGGGCTTATCCGTAAAAGGGTTGATCATGGAAAAGATTGCCGGGGCCACGTCCAGAGGAGATGAAACCTTCCACCTGGCCGTTGCCGTAAAAGGGCTGGAGAAATTTTTGAAGATAAAAGTTGCCAAGGAGATCTTTGAAAATTCAACGGAGATGACACCCTATTCCAATTCCATCTCTTTTTCTGAATTCAACGGGCGGATTTACTGGCAGGAACAGGAAAACGACTAATGCGGACAATCCGCAACATATGTGCCGCTCCTCTTTTTCCTGTTTTTCAACATGAATTGAGGGGCACGGCACTGATTTGGACAGGTGTTTTATGATCGGTGGCAACTGCTTTCGAGGAAAAATGAAGCAAATCTTATATTTTTTGATTGGTTTTTGTACCCCATTCATTTGGTTTTCCTTGGCTTATTCTGCTGATGTTTGTTCGGATATGACTGATGCACAATTTAACATAACAGTTTTATCGACAACAACAAGGGAAGTAAGTATGGTTGGTGTTTTTGTTGGTACAGATGCGTCTGACCAGGCTATGGTTGCTGCCTCTGATGCTTGTTGTGGTATCGGTCAACGAACAAGTTTATCGTACTATGCGACTTATACTAAAGAGGCTAATGGTAATTATTACAATGTCTGGTGTTATATTGATGATTGTAATCATGTTTATTACGCTTTTTATACTACAGGGTCAGGTGATTTATCAAATGATTGTGCCGGTCCGCCGCCTGTTGATTCTGATGGAGATGGCATAGGAGATGACTTCGATTTAAAACCCGATTCATCAGATTCATATAAAGCCGCCATTGTTTCCGTCTGTTACGATGAAAATAATAAAGTCGTTGCCGGTATTATCCAAGACGGTGAAGGCAATCAATATCAATTTGGCACAATGCCCACCGACTTTGAAGGCTATACAATTGATTCGGTTACCGGTGATCTTGTAACATATCAAACAGCTGAGGACCTCGCCGCATCCTTAGAGAAATTAGACATTGATGATTTAAACATTACCAAACAAAACAGTCCTGTTGAAATTCAGGATGACGGCACGATTATCCCTGGGTCCACCGATCCCTTCAAAGATTATAGAGACGCTGAAGATGACCAAACACAAGCAAAAAAACCGGAAACCCAGCAAGCCCCTTCAGAACAGCCGGATTCAAATGATGTCGATTCAGGCCGGTTGGATAAAATCATTAAGAACACCGCGTCAACAAATACAAATTTAGAAAACATTCAAAAATATCTGGGCATAACAAACGATTATCTTGCCAAGATTAATAAAAAAGAACTTGAAACAAGTGTTTCCGTTTCCGGCGGTGGTTCTGTTGTTTCTTCAACGGGTCCCTCTGCCGATGAAATCGGTCAGGCTGTTGAAGATAATTTGATCGATTCCGGCCAAACCATAGATACGACCATCACAGATAATATCCCCGCCCTGGATGAAACAGACACCTTAACGGCAATTAAAACAAAATACTCTGACAGATACGATCTGTTCATCACCACGGTAAAAGAATCCGATCTGTTCAGTCTTCCTTTTGACATCTTTGCCGGTCCGTCAGGTTCCGGTTCTTCTGTACAAACCGTTGATATTGGCAAATGGGGTTCTTCAAGCGAACAAACGGCCACCATAGATTATTCGGATTACGACAATGTCTGGGGGATTTTACGGTCCGTTCTTTTGTTGGTGACAAGCTTTGCATGTTTTAAAATTTTGATTCTGAAAAAGGCATAACATGATTCATAAGATAATAGATTTCTGTTCCAATTTCTGGGGAATGCTCACCGACTTTATCAATTGGGTTCTTGACGGCATCTTATACCTGTTGTCCGAAATTGTTTATCTGAGTATGGATGCATTCTTCAGCATCATTGAAACCATTATTTCAGCGATCGACTTCGCCCAGGTGACCGCCCTGTCTTCATTCGGGAACTGGAACCTTTTACCGGATCAAATTTTATATATCCTTTATAAGCTGAACATTGCCCAATGCCTGAGCATGCTGGCCGCAGCCTGCCTGATCCGTTTGACCCTTAACCTTATTCCGGCAGCATTTACAAGGGTATAATCATGATTTCCTGTTACGAAGGACTTCCCGGTGCCGGTAAAACCTATGATGCCATGCGCAAACTCCTGGACAACCTTGCCCAGGGCAGACGCATTCTAACGAACATCTCCGGCCCGGATCAGGAAGAAAAACAGGAAATCATCAAACACTTTCTCAATCTTGAAGACAGTCAGCTTAAAGAACGCCTTGTTGCCCTCCCAAATCACCAGATTACCGAATTCTGGGACCACACCAGCCCGGGCGATCTGGTCATTATTGACGAAGCCCAAAATTTCTTTAATTCCCGGGACTGGCAAACCAAAACAAACCGGGCATTCGGCAAATGGGCCAGTGAACACCGTCATATGGGCGTTGACCTTATTCTGATCACCCAAAACGTTGAACGTATTGAAAGCTCTGTCAGGTCCTTGATTGAATTCACCTACCGTTACAAAAAGCTGAACATGTTCGGCAACCTGATCAAGAAAAAATATGTCCGTTTTTGCTATTATGGCCCGACGCTTGATCAAATCGGCCAGAAGACCTGTTCCTATGATCCCAAAATATTCAAGTGCTACAAAAGCTATTTCAAGGATGGCACCAAAGAGATTGGTATCGAAAAACCGGCCAATATCCTGAAGCATCCCATATTCTATGCGATCCCCTTTGTCCTGGGCCTGTTCATCTATTTTTTAAGTCAGTCAAGCCTGTTAAGCGGTGACCTTTTCGGCACCCAGGCGATTTCCGATTCCATTGAAGAAAGAAGACAACACGCTTTAAACCAAGGCTCTCCGCCTGACACCCCGGATCAGGAACCAGGCTATTCCGGCCAGGCAGACCCTTTAACCGACTACCTATTGGTGGGCGTGATTAACTCGAAAAAGATTTTTAAATCAAAAATTGACGGATCTATTTTGGTGACCCAATGAAATATTTTTATCTGATAATGACACTATTTTTCTGTGCCGGCTGTGCGCAACCTTCCTTTAAAGTGCCGGTGTATAATGAACACAAACCCTTTGATCTTCATCGCAGCAAATCAACGGTGAAAGAGGTTGTGGTCAAAGATTTCATTAAGTTTGATGATGACCTTGATAAAATTCCCGATGATATACAGGTATCAATCAATTTAACCGCGCCGGTTCCCCTATGTGATTTTTTCCAGATCCTTATTGATCAGGGCATAAACATTGTGGCCGATATCGGGTGTTACATTGAACAACCCACGGAAACCAAGGATGCCACCAACCTTGCCACCGAGAAAAAAGAAACGCCCAGGCTCCAAACCGTTTCCATGCCCGCGTACCACGGCACCCTGAAAACCCTGCTTCAATCCCTGCAAATCAGCCATGGCCTATTTTTCAAATACAAACAGGGCGTGTTGATCATCCGCAAAACATCCCCGGCCTATGTGAAGGTACTTATGCCCGGCACCCAGGAAAACCTGATTAAATTATTAAACTCGTTCGGGGTCCAGGACTCCTTTTATGATGAACTCTCCTCCCGGATCGTTTTTAACACCGATTATTATACCTATCTGACCATTTACGATTATTTCAAAAACAATCCGTATCTTACCCTGGTCGTTTTCGACATCATGATCCTTGAAGCCCAGGACAGCCATACCTATAAGCATGGTATTGATTGGTCACAATTGGCGGCCAGCTTAACAGACCTGTATGAAGATCCGCTTAAATTTTCCGTCACCGGCTCGAATGACGGCTTCTCCCTGAACCTTGGCGGCGGTCACCTCTCCCTTCAATCGGTTGTTGAATCCCTGGACGAATTAAAGGATTTTACCGTGCTTCAGTCCGCCCGGATCTCAGTCATGAACGGCTCCACCGCTGAGCTTGATGTGTCGGAAAAAATCCCCTACGTCAAAGAAATTACCGTGTCATCCATTGACGGAGCCACAGATACCGTTGCCCAGGGCTATGAATTCGATACCGTGTCGTCCGGCCTGATCTTAAAACTCAAACCCTCGGTGTCCGGGAACATCATCTCCACCCAGTTTACCGGAAACATCCAAAGCCTGATTGAATTTCTTGAGGTGGGAACCGAGCCGAACCTTGTCAGGCAACCCCAAATATCCATTCGCAAAATTGACAATCAAATCGTGTTCAGGGCTGGTGAAACAACTCTGATCGGCGGTCTGAAATATAACAAAGGAAGCGTATCAAGGTCGTCTTTAAGTTGGTTAAGGATGGGTCTTGATAATCAGGAAACCACGCAGTTTTCGGTTTCCATATTAATCAACAGTGAGGTGATACGCTATGTATTTTCTTAAGCGAATCCTCAGCGTTGTGTCATTGATCCTCTTCGGGATCACTGGTCTTGCTTTGGCAACAACCGAATATACCCCTTTGATTTCATCAGATATGTTTGATGGTGTCAGAACCGACGTCAATACCGCTGCAGCGGGCATTATCACCATTCTGATAATCGTTGTGGGGCTGGGGTTGCTTGTTAAAGTCTTTCGTTAATTTTTTTTAAAAAGGAGTTTTATCATGAAGAATCTTATCACCCGTTCCCAGATGTTCACCGCAGCTATCTTTTCTGCATTTTTCGGCATGTTCGGCCTGTCCTTTGCCACCCCGAGTGTTGCAGACCTTTGGACCGCGTTTGACATCTCAACCATCAACGGTCAGGTGCTCACCGTCCTGACCACGTTCGTCACCATTAACCTGGCCTTCCTCGCCTACAAGTACATCCGGCGTACCATGAGCAGAGGTTAATTTTTCAAGGGGTGGAGGCCGTTTTTCTCCACCCCAACCACTCCTAAAGGCGTATAAGGTCGTACGTGATTTCAATAGGTTACAAACAAACCTAAAGGAGCGTTATGGAAACCGACTTAATCAGTTTAATGTTCACACAGTTCAAAGCGAATCTCGCAAGCTTTATCGCAAACGATATTTCTGTGGTCCTTCTTGCCATGCTCTCCTTGCTGTTCATTGTCTTCGCGTTTGTAAAAATCCAGGAGATGTTCAATATCGGCATGACCCAGGGGGAAATAGGTGCCAAAAAAGCGTTTAGCCGCTGGCAGATGAGCAAAGGCACCTGGCGTGAACCTCTGATGAAAGAAGAGTATCAAAGAAGCCTACAAGATGTCAGAGGGGGGGGGGGGGGGGGCGGGGGGGGGGAACAATATGCCAAAATTTTTGATGAAATTTACGAAGAAAGAATGAAAGACAGGTGATAAACAATGATAGATTTAGAAGCGTTTGGAAATGGTTTTGGCCTTGTTGTGATTTCGTTGCTCCTGGGCATCATTATCCGGGCCATCGTATCCGCCCTTCGGATTGGATCATCCCGTTTCAATTCAATCGGCGTCTTATTTCTTTTAATACTGCTTTCAAATACCCAATCTTATGCAGCTGTCACCAAGACCGGCCAGGTGGATCTTTACCGGGTGGATCAGGCAACCGCGTTCTTTGTTGTCGATGACTACCTTTTTAATACATCCGATTTTTCTCAAATTAATATTTTGACCCAAGCGTATTACCAACGAACATCCATCTCGGTGACGGATCTTGATTCTGATCCGGGTCAAGTCGACTATATTGAAATTACCGACACCTCCGATCTGACGTCAAAAAGTATCTCGTTGATCATCGGAGCCCTTTCATGTAACGCCCTGGCCCTGGGCTTATCCTTGAGGCTTTAAAATGATCACTTTACCCGAAGGCTTTGACCTGGCCCTTTTTATCAGTGATATCGTCACCTACATTGGTTTGCCCATTGTGACAATCGCTTTTTCTTTTTGTGTTTTTAGACTGATTTCATACACCATAAATCTGGGGTCATCAAAATATTAATATATTAAATTTATAGGTGAAAAAATGGATAAAAATGAACTTTTGAAAAATATTAATATTTTAATCCGTTCCGCTCAACTGCAAAAAGAAGATTATAAAAACAATTCGGATATAAGAGGACAATATTTTGCCGCGGGTCAGATATCATCGTTGGAATTAGTTTTAAAGATTATTGAATCGAATGGACTCCAATCAATTGAATAGTATAGAATATTATGATTAAGCTCATTGCCTTCATCACAATGTTGATTGACCATTCGGCTATCTTCTTTTTCCCGGAACATGAATTTATCATGCGGTCCCTGGGCGCGCTGTCTTTCCCTCTGTTTGCCTATTTCATTACCCAGGGCCTGAAATACACCAAGGATCTCCAGCTTTATATCATCTCCCTGGTGATTTGCGCCGGTGTTACCCAGCCACTGTTTAATATTTTGTTCCCGGAGCTGCATAGACTCAATGATTTATATACCCTGCTTTTTGGCCTTATCATCCTTGTCTTATATGAGCGGTACGGCTACCAGGCGTTTTATTTGACCCTGCTTCTTGTCTTGGCCAACGTCGTATCAATCTATATTTTCATAGTCTTTGCTATTTATTTTTTGCACCATCGGCGGTGTACCTCCTGGGCGCGATGACAGCCTTTTACCTCCTGGTCTATTATCTGTCAGGAGCCGCTTATGTTCTGTTTGGTCCGGCGGCT
>CAUVYI020000016.1:0-48823 GCA_963556115.3 Planctomycetota bacterium
TGCATTGTTTGTTAAAAATCGCGATTGCATAGTATGAATAGAATTATGTTGTTTTTCGGAGGGTCTGGGTGCAGACCATTTGAAGTCTAATATATGTTGTGTAATTATTGTGTTTATTTTTTGGAGGAGTAATTATGAAAAGGTTGACTGTTTGGTTTATGGTGTTGCTGGCGTTCTTTCTTTCAGGTGAAGCCAGGTGTTTTGCGGCAGAGACAGATAAGGAATTGGTGAAGGTTGCTTTTATCGCACAAGATATGGCCAATGAATCACAATCCTTTGCTGCAAGGGAATTTGAAAAGTATGGTAAAGACTATGGCTTTGAAGTGGTGGTTCTTGATGCCAAGGGTGATGCCCAAATGAACGCGCAAGCGGTGGAGAATGCGGTAGCGCAGGGAGCAAAGGCGGTATTCATCAACCCTAATGATGCCAACGCGATAATACCCTCATTGATGCTGGCAAGGGAGGAAGGAGTCATCATCGGGCTCTTTTCATCAGATCTGCCCAAGGATAGGCAGGATATGCGGGACTTCTTTGTCGGTGTAAATGATAATCAAGCAGGTGAAGCCGCAGCTATGGCATTCCTTCAGCACTTTCCATCCAAGGCTAAGATAGTGGAGATCGGTGGGCAGGCTGGACATGATGCGCAAAATAAGCGGCATGATGGATTTAACGGATCTATCAAAGGTACCAATATTGATGTAATTGATTACAAGGCGACTCAGCAGTGGTCCACCGATCAGGCTATGTCTATTGCTGAAGATATGATCACAAAAGAGGGTGCAAATATTGACGGTATATTCTGTCACTGGGATAACGGAGCTACTGGGGTAATTCAGGCGCTGAAGGCCTCTGGCCTGCAGAATGTCTATCTTGTCGCGGTAGATGGCTCAAGAGCAGGTTTTGAACAGGTACGCAGCGGAGAGCAGGATGTGACTATTATGCAGAATTTTACCAATATGTCCAAACGCTCGCTGGAGTTGGCCCGGGAGATTCTGGATGGGAAGAATATTATGAAGACTAATTTCATACCGCTTGATATTGTAACTAAAGAGAATATTGATAATTTTACCACTCCTGAATGGTAGAGCATAATAATTGCTACTGAAGCCCGCGGGTATGATTACAGCAGTGGGCTTCGGTATTTCTTCTAATGACAATTTGAGATAGTTGAAAACAACAGGTAGGTTAAATGCATAATACAGAGAAGGGAGTCATCTTGCAGATAGAGAATGTCTGTAAGGAATTTCCAGGGGTGAAAGCACTGGATAGGGTGTCAATATCAGTGGATCGAGGTTCAGTGCATGGAATAGTTGGCGAGAACGGTGCCGGCAAGTCAACGCTGATGAAGATTCTTAGCGGAGTCTATACCAAGGATGAAGGAACAATAATATTTGATGATGAAATAATCACTGAAACTACACCGATGGAGTCGATGAAACGGGGGTTGTCGATTATCTATCAGGAACTCAATCTGGTGAATACACTGAGTGTCGGTGAGAATATATTTTTGGGGCGTCTGGGAGAGCTGGGCGGGGTGCGTAATGTTCAGCGTGAGGCACGGAAGGTGCTGCAGCGCATCGGCTGTAGTATTGATACAAGAAGACTTGTGGAAGATCTTAGTGTCTCAGAAAAGCAGATGATCGAGATATCCAAGGCTCTATCCTTTGACTCAAAGCTTATCATTATGGATGAACCCAGTAGCAGTCTGACTGCTGATGAGATGAAGGAGTTGGCGCTAATTATTCAGCAGCTTAGAGAGAGCGGAATATCAATTATCTATATAAGCCATAAGCTAGATGAGATCTTTGAATTCTGCAATACCGTGACAATCATGCGTGATGGGCATGTCATAGATACGAAACCGGTTACACAGCTGACCAGAAGTGAGATGATAGCTAAGATGGTTGGACGGACGATTGAGAATGAGTATCCGCCACGCCCAGACTGTGTCGGCGATACACTCCTTGAAATTGAAGGCATCAACACCAATAAGCTTAAAGATATCTCGTTTACACTGAATCGCGGAGAAATTTTGGGGTTTGTCGGTCTGGTTGGAGCTGGACGTACCGAGATAGTCCGGGCTATCTTCGGGGCGGATAAGGTGAGCGGACACCGTATAAAGATTGACGGGAAATTTGTCAGCATCCGCAGTCCTAAGGATGCCAAACGAGCGGGTATAGCGCTGGTGCCGGAGGACCGAAAGTTACAAGGGTTGGTTCTGTCATTCTCGGTGGAAGAGAATATCTCTATGGCGGTGCTGGACAGACTCTGCCGTTTCGGGATTCTAAGTACTTCCAGCGAATCAACTGTGGCCAGACGCCATGTGAAGTCTCTGGCGATAAAGACTCCTTCTGAAAGGATTAGGGTTGAGTCTCTATCCGGAGGTAATCAACAGAAGTGCATCGTCGGACGCTGGCTTGAGCTGAAACCGCGAGTTTTGATACTGGATGAACCTACTCGCGGGATTGATGTTGGGGCAAAGTATGAGATATACATGCTGATGAAGAAGATAGTGGAGGATGGCGGTTCGGTGATACTTATCTCTTCAGAGCTGCCTGAGGTGCTGAATATGAGTAATCGTATTCTCACTGTGTGTGATGGCAGAATAACCGGAGAGTTTGATCCGCTGCAATGTACAGCTGATCAGATAATGGAGAAGGCTCTGGATTTCAGCGGAAAGGAAGAGGATGGTGAATCTGGAATATAAGTTAAAGAATACCTATAATAAGTTGTTCAGGGAGAATCTGATACTGGTGGCTATAGCAATTCTGGTAATTGTGACGGCCAGTATTGAACCGGTATTTTTTTCGGCAGGAAATTTGATAAATATTATGCGGCAGTTCGGACCTTTGATAATGGTCTCGCTGGGAATGACATTTGTTATTATCGGCGGTTTTATTGATCTGTCAGTTGCGGGAATTATCTCGCTGGTGGCGGTGTGTACGGTTCTGCTGATAGATGTTGTAGGGCAGGGGCCGGCTTTGCTTCTTGGGTTGGGCGTGGGTGCGCTATGCGGCCTGCTCAACAGTATGCTGCTGCTCAGTAGCGGGGCTCTTACCCAGGCTGAAGCACTATTTATGACTTATGGTATGAGTGTGGTCTATGGAGCATTGGCACTGATTCTGAGTAACGGTTCGACAAAGCATATCGGCTGGGCAAAGAATGCTACTACTTATTTTACCGTTATCGGTTCGGGTAAGGTCGGTTTTGTGCCGGTATCATTTGCCGTCTTTGCCGTATCAATTATAATTCTCTATATACTGCAGAATAAGTCGTATATAGGCAGGGTCATGAAACTCACTGGCGGTAATATCACCGCGGCCAGATTGTGCGGTCTGGAGGTCAACAGGAGTATCATATTCATCTATGTTGTTTCAGGATTTATGACGGCGATAGGCGCTATAGTGCTGATTTCACGCATAACCACTGCTTCACCGGTGATCGGGTTCGGCTATGAGACCAACGCTATTCTGGCGGTGGTGGTCGGCGGTACGACACTTGAGGGCGGTAAAGGGAGTGTACTACGCACTGTTGTCGGAACGCTGCTGGTGATTCTGCTGGCAAACTGCATGAACATTCTGGGGGTATCGGTTTACATGCAGTATATTCTGCGCGGGCTGATTCTGGTCGTGGCTATCTGGCTTGATAGGCATAAATAAGAGAGAGGAGATTATGATGAAAGCTGATTCAATCGCCGGACGGATAGTGCATACTCTGACGAAACAGAAGGCATTTCTGGTACTTATTGTTATGTTTGGTATAATGGTTTTTTCCGGGACTAATTTTTATTCACTGTATAATCTCATTAATTTGCTGAAATCCGGCTCTATACTGCTGATTCTTGCTTTTGGTATTACACTGGTTCTGGTGGCAGGAGGGTGTGATCTCTCTATAGGCGGGGTTATGGTTGTTTCGGGAATAATTGCGATAAAGCTGATGAATGTTGGTGTACCGATGGTACTGGCTATTCTTTGCGCTCTGCTTTTCGGAGCCTTTGTCGGTATGATCAATGCCTTTCTCTCGGTCTATCAGAAGAAGGAGCCGTTTATTATTACGCTGGGTATGGGAATACTGCTTACAGGTGTGGCGCAACAGTTGACCGATGCGCATCCTGTCCCTTGTCACAATCTTAATTTTGTCTGGCTGGCCAATGCCAGAATCTTCCACCAGATCCCCTGCGTGATTCTGGTTATGCTGGCGGTTTTTGCTCTGACCTTCTGGATACTGCGCTATACGCCTTTTGGCAGAAACTGTTACGCAATTGGTGGTGATTATAGTGTCGCGCAGTATTCTGGAATAAATGTGCTCAGAATTAAAGCCGCAACCTATATTTACAGCGGGGTATTTGCTGCTCTGGGCGGAGTGATGCTCTCTTCAATGCTGAATTCTGGTAATTCTACCTTCGGAAACAATACCGCGCTGCTGGTCTGTTGCGGGGTAGTAGTTGGCGGTAATTCCTTTGCTGGAGGAATTGGCGGAGCTCCGCAGTCGTTTATTGGTCTGATGGTATTCGCGGTGCTGCAGAACGGGATGAATATGCTCGGTATTGATTCGTATTATCAGCTTCTGCTGCAGGGTATGATGACTGTATTTATCATCTGGTTGGACTGCTACTCGCGTAAACTCAAACGAGAGGCAGTATAAGCGGTTTAATCAGGATATATGGATCATGAAATTGTCTACAGGTCTGAGGAATTGTTCTTCAGACCTGTTTTGTTGTGTTCAGTAGGAAATCCAACTGCGATCTGCATGCTCGTTACATCTCGCAGAACGATAGGTTAATAAGCGTTTTATCTGCTGGAATAAAATGGCCGTTTCCCATCCGATAGAATACTTAATTCGCTTTAAGCCAATTTTGCCATCAACTTATACAACACCGCTAAAGATGGAAAACGCATATCTTATACCTTCGGTTACAACCTCATAATTTAACCAAAAGAATTCAATTTACATAGCAAGTGATTTAATAAAAAGCAACGATTAGATTTGTAATTTAAAATCAGAAATAATAGGGTTAATAATAACGTTTTTAGAGTGTATGCAATGAAAGCAACAACCTTAGTATTGAATACGAAGTGGTTGAGATGTCATATTTTGTCAAGGCGTTTTCTATAGAATGGAAATTTTTTAATGTTAAAATAAAGGCAAAAAAGCTATCTCTGTACGAAAGCGATTAGAGATTGCTTCTGGGGTGTAGTGACGTAAGTTAGACTTCTACTGATTAAATATAATGATTCTTAAATAGTCGTCTACTAGAAGACCTCAAAGAAAGTGAACATTACAAGTGTGCTAATATGTATGGCACCAGGTGGTAACTAGATTATGTGTTGTAGCTACTACTTTATCTGACAGACACATAATAATTATCCCACGACTTCAGTAGTGACTTCTTCGACTTGGACTGTCCTGCTGCTGATGTTCACTCAAGTTATCCAGTCATGAATCATACTTAAATTAAACTACTCTTGTATGTTCTGCAAGAAAAATGAGATTTTCAACATTTATGTTATCTAAAAGTGCTTCATGGCTTGGCCCTAGAATAAAATGGTTACCAAATTCACTTAATAAGCTATTTATGACCTTTTCTACATCATTGATACTTCCATTTACTAATAAGTCTTGGGTATCAACTCCTCCCATAAACACAATTTTATTTTTATATTTTCTGGAAATAGTTTTAATGTCCATACCAGTTGCGTTGTTTTGGAATGGATGTAAACAGTCAACTTTTGCTTCAAGTAAATCTGGGATAATACCAGCGATGCCACCACAGCTATGTAAAATAAAATGAAGATTGTGTTTATGAGCTAGTTGTGAAAACTTGTTTATCCAAGGCAAGAAATATTTTTTAAATAATTCAGGTGAGAATAATAGACCATTTTGAGTTCCAAAATCATTACCAATAAATAAGCCATCTAATAGTCCTTCTGCTTGTTGAAAAAAGAGTTCATTGGCTTTAAGGTAAAAACCACATATTCTATTTAATGCTTCCTCAACAATTTCAGGGTCACTTAAAAGTAGCATCAATAATTCTTCTGTGCCAAAAAGATAACACAGGTCATGAAAAAAAGCTGACCAGAAACCACTTAACCTGTAAACATCTCCAGTCTCTTTTAATATTTTTATTGTTTCGGTAAAATCCAAATGTTGTACTTCAGGGAAATCTATTTTATCTAACTCTTCGATCTCTTCTATATCCTTTAATAATGCCAAATTACTTAAACCATGTGGATTAGCATCTTTCCATGGACGCATAGACAGCCCTTTAGGGTGTTGGTATGTTGAGGATATATACTGTGGAGTAATCCATCTGATATCATCGTTAAATTCTGACTGAATCTCTTCAAGAGATTTTGTGCCAAGTTTAGCATTTATCTTTTCGACTGTTGTTGGTAATGGCTTCCCTAGCCAAAATCCACATCGGTCAACTTCTTTGCCATTAATAATTGATTTTATACGTTCTCTTGAAGAGGTCATTTTTACTCCTTGCTTTGGATTGCATTGTTATCTTGAATAATTTGCTCTATCTTCGTAATAATCAGGAACTTTTGTACCTTCTTTTTTAAACCATATAGGAGCATCAACACCTGAGCACAACACCACATTTCCCCATGGTTCAAATGCACCTGTTCTAATAATATATTTTGCTTTGTCTCGAAATTTTGTGATTATTTCTGAATGAGGTACAGTTTCAACTTCACATCTATCACATGAATTTTTTATTTTTGAAAATAGTAAAGGGTTGTTCTCTTCTTGTTCTCTAGCTACTATTACCATTTCATAAATAAAATCATCTATTATTAAATCTAAAATATCCATGATTGATGGTACGTCTTGCTGTATAGCTAAATCAACTCTCTTTTCTTCAGGCACAGGAAATCCAGCATCAGATATTATCAGATAGTCACCATGTCCCATTGAGGCTATTGCATTGTTTAAATCTTTACTTAAAATTTTACTTTTCTTCATAATACTTCCTCTTCTATTTGAAATCTTTTATTTAAATCTTTTATATATGGTAATGATTCAACGACACCACTAATCTGTACAGACATTGCAGCAGAAATATTCGCTATCTTAACAGCTTTAAGCAAGTCAACTCCATTGGCAATCATTACCGCTAAAGTTGC
This sequence comes from Planctomycetota bacterium, assembly GCA_963556115.3. GTDB lineage: Bacteria > Planctomycetota > SZUA-567 > SZUA-567 > SZUA-567. The sequence goes on from CAUVYI020000016.1 coordinate 7,131, forward strand.
ACTAAAACAGTCGCCTGCACCTGTTGTGTCAATAGCATCAACTTTGTCACCATCAACCATTATAACATTAGGGTAAGTTTCAAGTACGTAAGCCCCATCTTCACCAGCAGTGAGAATAACTTTAACTTTAAACTTTTCGTAAAGTTTTCGGCAAAGTTCTTGGGGTTCAGCCGAGTATCCTAAAAGTGATGATGCTTCTGTTTGATTTGGGGTGATATATGTTGCAAGAGACACAAATTCATCCGGAACTTTTCTAAATGGAGCAGGGTTTAATATTACTGGGATATTTCTTTTATTTGCAAGGTTTAACGCATGATATACAGCATTTAAATTTGCTTCTAGTTGAACCAACATAATGTCGGTATCAAAATTATATGCAAACGCTTCGTCAATATTTTCTGCTGTAAGTTTTTCATTTGCACCAAGGTCGATCAATATCTCATTATCACCAGATTCACCAACCATTACAAAGCCAACTCCAGTACTTGCCTTTGAACATTGAACGACAGAGCTAGTATTTATCCCTTCTTTTTTTAACATTTTTAGTGCCAAATCCCCAAAAACATCAGATCCAAGACAGGTCGTAAAGAAAACATCAGCACCAAGTCTTGCTGCTGCTACAGCCTGATTGGCGCCTTTTCCACCATGTATTTGTTTGAAATCATGCCCAGCTATAGTCTCTCCAACTCTGGGAAATTGTTTCGTATTCATTGTCATACCTACAGCATAGCTGCCTATAACATGAATTTTTGGGTTTTTAATACTCATTAACTAATCTTTCTGTAAAACAGGTGCTTAGCAATAAACAAAAGTCTAAGCACCTTTAATTGTAATAAAGTAGTTGTTAGCCTATAGGCTCACCAGCTTCCAGTTTATCCAACCATTCTTGAACATTTGTTGAATCACAACGTAAAATTCCAGTATCTATACTTTTAATTTTATCTCCATTTTTAATGTACTTTACAAGGTTTTCTACAGGAAGGTATCCTTGCATATATGGGTTTTGACTTAGTGTAGCTTTGGTTGCGCCAGCAGCAATATTATCTAAAGTCTCAGGCATAAAATCATGTCCAACATGCATCACTTGATCAAATCTATTATTACGAAGTAAAGCACGGCCAGTAGCCATAGTAGTAGGGGCTCCTAGTGAAGCTATACCTTTAAGATCTGGATTTGCCAGTAATGCATTTTCAATGGCAGCGTACATTTGTTGATCTTCCCAACCTGTACTTACGACTTGGACTACTTCAATTTCTGGAAATTCTTTTAGTGCTTTACGTACTCCTGATTCACGATCCTGGGACCATGATGCAGAAGTATCTCCACTAACAATGATTACTTTTCCTTTGCCATTCATGAAGTCAGCGAGTATTTTCCCCTGTACATATCCAGATTCTTTTAAATCTTGTCCATAGAATGCAAGCCTTTTTGAACCTGGAGCTTCACTATTAAAGGTCACAGTTGGTATGCCTGCTTCAATAGCTTTGTTAATCATTGGGTTCAGTGCTTCTGCATTAACATTTGAAATTCCAAGTCCATCAACCTCGGTAGTTATTGCATTCTCAATAAAATTTACCTGTTCATCAACATTAATACCGATCGGACCGACCCAGTTTAATTTTACCCCATATTTTTTTGCTGCAGCTTCAGCTCCTAGTTTAATAACCTGTCCAAACTCAATAGCTGTATCATGGTAAATCAAAGTAATTTCAAGCTGGTCATCTGAAGCTTTTAGATTTGTACAAAAAATAAAACAACACACTACTGCTAATAGCATTAAAATTTTTCTCATTTCTCTCTCCATTAAAAATTAACAAACACAACACAAAAAATTATTTCATTAGAGTACTACTTCACATATATTTTCTCCAACAAGCGCTTGCTCAACTATATTATCTTTAGTAATATCTTCACCAACTAATTCTTTTACAATATTACCATTCTTCATCACTAGTACTCTACTCGATTCTACTAAAACTTCTTGTAATTCTGATGAGACAAGGACTATTCCTAACCCTTTATCTCTTAAAGTACGTAAAATTTCAAAAATCTCAACTTTAGCTCCAACATCAACACCTCGAGTTAATTCATCAACCAGAAAAACTTTAGGATCAGTAGACAACCACCTACTAATAAGGACTTTTTGTTGATTTCCTCCACTAAGATTGCATATATTTTGCATAACATTAATAGCTTTTATTCCAATATCATTTTTAAATTTATTAGCAATAAAGTTCATTTCTTTCTTCTTCATCCAACCAATACAGTTTGTTATTTTTTCGGAGCAAGATGTTATAATGTTTTCACATATATTCATATTGGGGAGAATACCAATATGTTTTCTGTCTTCTGGAATCATTGCAAATCCATTTTTTATTGCCATTTGTGGGTTTATATTTTTAACTTCAACGCCATTGAGTTGTATTGTACCAGAGATCTTTTTTCGTAAACCAAAAAGAGTCTCTAGCATTTCTGTACGCCCAGCCCCCTGTATTCCGTAGACACCTAAGACTTCACCTTTGAATAATTCAAAGCTCACATTCTTTACTGTTCCATCTGCACTTGAGAGATTTATAATTTTTAGGTAAGGATCACCAACAGGCCTAGACGGCTTTTTTGTTTGTGCAGATGTTTCGAGTTCTTGGCTGAATTTAGCACCAGCAATCAAGCGAACCAAATCATTAATATCAACATCTTTTTTATTGAAAGTTCCTTTATATTTTCCATCTCTTAGAACAGAAATTCGATCGCTTAAATCCAGAACTTCTTCGAGACGATGAGATATATAAATAATTGCTACCCCACTATCTCTAAGTTTTCTGATGTTTTCAAAAAGCATCAATGACTCAGTTATAGTTAGTGCTGAGGTCGGTTCATCAAGAACAAGGACTTTTATTTTTTTTGAAAGTGATTTTGCTATTTCAATTATTTGCTGTTGAGCTACTGATAAGTGTTTTACCAAAGTAGTTGGAGAAATATAGATGCCTAAGGATTTTAAGACTTCTTCACTTCTGCGGTGCATTTCTTTCCAGTTGATTCTTCTACCTTGACGCAACTCGCGCCCTAAAAATATATTCTCAGTTAAATTAAGATTAGGGCAAAGTTTTAATTCTTGATATACAACACCAATACCAAGTTTTAAGGCATCTTGTTCACTAGTTAATACTTTTTGTTTACCATCAATGAAAATTTCGCCAGTTGTAGGTTCGAATAATCCTCCAAGAATATTCATCAATGTTGATTTGCCTGCACCATTTTCTCCAACAATCGAATGTACTTCACCAGAGTTTATACTCATACTTACATTACTAAGAGCTTGTACTTTATTAAAGCTTTTTGATATATTTTTAAACTGTACTATTTCAGACATTTTATTTCCTCTTTATTTTGATTAGTAAATTACTCAATAAAAAGTTATACTTTTTTGCGAGACCACATATCAATAGCTACAGCAGCAATAATAACAATACCAATAATTAACATTTGAAAGAAAGGAGAAACACCAAGTAAAATAATTCCATTTTTTAATACACCCATTATTAGTACACCAATAAGTGTTCCGATAATTGTTCCTTCACCTCCACTTAGTGATGTTCCGCCAATAATAACTGCAGCAATTACATCTAGTTCAAGTCCGGTTCCAGTTGTTCCTTGAACGTTAGCTAAGAATGAAAGATTTAAAACTCCTGCTATTGCACAGACGAAACCGGTTATAACAAAAGCAATAATTTTGTTAAAGTTCTTGTTGATACCTGCTGCTTTTGCTGCTAACTCATTTCCACCGACTGCTCTCATTCTAAATCCTAAGATAGTTTTAGAATAAATTAAATTTGCGGCAATTACTACTATAATAAAAATAATACTTATTATTGGAATTTCAAATATCTTGCCTTGACCTAGATATAAAAAGTCTTTCAGACCTTCTGTTTGTACTGTTCTTTTAGAAAGTGAAATGACTCTGGCATTACTTAGTATTAATGATGCACCACGTGCAACGTTCATCATGCCTAGAGTTACAATTAAAGCAGGAATTTTACCGTAAGTTGTTAGGACACCATTAAGTAAACCAAACAAAATTCCTACAATAATTCCGGCAGTTACACTCATTACAACTGAGCCACCATTAGTGAGAATTAATCCACAAACTGTAGCAGCGGCACCATATATGGCTCCTACCGATAAATCTATTTCTGCGCAAACAATAACCATAGTCATACCCATGGAAATTATTCCTAGAAGTGAAATTTGGCGTAAAATATTTAAAAGGTTATTAACTCTTAAGAAAAATGGCGAAGTTAACGAGAATAAAATTATCAGTACAATTAGAGCAATTAGTACTCCAAATTCTCTCATATTTGTTTTTTCAGTCCACTTCTGTTTTTTTGCTTTGTCTATTGTGTTATTATTATCCATACTACTCTCTCTCTCTACCTATTTCTCTCATTATTATTTAGTAAAACGTTTTACTAAATAATTAAAACAAACTTTTATGTTAATTTACTGTATAAAATACCGATGAGTTGATAGTGTTATTTGCAGCCAACGCTACCATTATCAACAAGCTCAACCTTAAATTCATAGCTGTTACTTTCACATTCATGATTTGTTATAATATCAAATAACATTTTAGACGCTTTTTTCCCCATTTCCTGTGCAGGTAAATTTATTGTGGTTAATTTTGGCTCAAAAACATCAAAAAAAGTCATATTATCGAAACCTGCTAAGGCAAGGTCATCAGGAACAGAGATATTATTATCTTTTAAAAATTTATATGCTCCATATGCCATTATGTCATTGCATGCAAAAACTGCATCGAATTTTTCCCTTTGATCATCATAAAGTTTTTTCATCAAGTCATAGCCGCTTTCATAATGATAATTACCTTCAACAATAATTTTATTATCAACTTTTAACCCCGCATTTCGCAGTGCTTTTTTATATCCTTTTAGTCGTAATTTTGAGTTTGTGGTATGCATTGGTCCCGTTATGCAAGCAATTTTAGAGTATCCTCTTTCTAAAATAAAATTGCACATCAATTCGGCTCCTATTTCATTTTGGACATAAACTCCAGGTATATTGGATTTTCCTTTGAGGTATCTTTCTACTAAAACAACAGGGGTCTTTTCTATGGCGTCAAGAAAGTATTTTTCAGATTCAATATTGTTTTGAGTTGTAAAAATAACCCCATCAACAGACTTACCTTGTAACAAGTTGATATATTGTTCTTCTTTTATTAACGAACCATCAGTATTGCAAAGTAATACTCCATAATTCTGGTCGTTCATAAAATCTTCAACACCTTTGGCTAGTTCCGAGAAGAAAGGGTTACGTACATCTGGAATAACAAGTCCAATGGTATTAGATTTTCCTGTAATCATACTACGAGCTATTGAGTTTGGTTTAAAGTTTAATTCTTTGATCTTATCTTGAACTTTGCATACAGTTTTTTTGCCAATATTTTCAACTTTATTGTTAATCACTCTTGAAACAGTAGTAACGGAAACATTGCATTGCTTTGCAATTTCTTTTATTGTAATTTTCATTTTAATCCTCAGACTTAGTATAACGGTTTACTAAAACGTTATACTTAATGATTACTTCATTATTTTTCTTAGTCAATTTTATTTTATATGCATCAATTGTGATACTAGTAATTTTCCAATGTAAACTTTAACTTATCTATTTGATATTATAAGAATTATGGTTTTTATATGTTTTTTTAAAAATTACCAAAATAGCGAACAAATTTTTTAATTGGTAATTTTAAATCATTAATGATGAGACAATATTACAAATTTATTTGAATAAATTTACTCTAACAATCAGAATAGAATTAATCTTATTCTTCAATATCTATTAGGGTATAACAAAAAAGAGCCTAAATCAAATTAAAGAATATAAGCATAGTTTAGGTTAAAGTTCAGCTGTCTAATGATTACTATACACAATATATCTATTGAAGAACTGAATGAAGAGGTTGTTAATGTCTTATGCACTAAGACTACATGTCACGATAGAAAATCTTGAAAATATGATGAGGAAATCAGAGAATTTTCGGAACCAAGAAAAAGTCCACTCAACAGAGGGTAGAAGTGTTACCAAAAACGTTACCAATAATTGCCCCCGATTGACCCTGTTTGGTACAATTACCAATAAGTATAAATATAAAAGAAAACCGTAAGTCCTGAAATATCAGGCTTACGGTTTGATTTCTTGGCTCCCCCGGCTGGACTCGAACCAGCGACACATGGATTAACAGTCCATTGCTCTACCAACTGAGCTACAAGGGAATGTAGTCATTTGTGTTTTGTTAGCATTGTGTTGCTAACTTCAACGTGTTGCAAGTATACGGAATAACGCTTTGATGTCTAGACATATTTTTGATTTTTTAATGCTTTTTTTTTATGCTGGTCAAAACCGGGTATTTATAGACTCGTGGGGTATTAAATTAGTGATTACGGAATATTATAGGCTAGAATAATTATATATTATTGCTTATATTTGCGTTAGAGTAAAATGATTGGGTTTGGCCTGAGTTGTGGAGGAGGTATCATATACGGTATAAATGAGTGTCAGGGGGGGATATACGTGTTTGTGAAGAAGAATAAGCGACTCCTGGTCTTTGATTTACTTTTTGGGAAACGATAAAACTGATTACCTGCAACGCTATATGGCATTTATACAGCCAAAACTTGCATAATAACGTATTATGTGTATGCTTAAATATATACTAGTATACTGGTAACTTAATAAATATATAATGTTATGGTATGTTGTAAAAAGATTCTAGCTTAAGTAAAGCTGGCTTGAGGCTATATTGGTGATGCGGTATGCGGTATAATGTAATATAATAATTGTTGCTTAAGTTGAGATGAAAATACACTGAAGTATATACAATTGGGTAGTGGTGAGCTTTAGGTGTCGAGAACTGAGTTAGGATGCTATCGATTTAACACATATTGCCCGCTGAGGTTACCCTGATAATTCATGCGACTCGGAATAAGGGCGTGAATTTCTTTGATATCGCTCGTTATTATATCATTAGTGAGCAAAAAGTTAAGAGTAAGCGGTATAAGGTGCTGCCCGCAATTGAGTGTATAGCGCATACTTTAAATGCCTTCTTGAATACTTGTTGGTTAATTTACAAGAGCTTTAGACCGATGATGTCGATCTTGTGTAATTGCTTGATTCGTTCGAATGCGGAATATGTTGGAGTATGAGGATTTCATAAGTTATAAAGGGTGTGAACTGGTTTGGGATGTGGGCTTATTTGCAGAGATGGAGAATGATCGTGCGGAACTATTCGGGGGTTTCTGTCGTGAGTGTGGTTAATGTCTGTCTTGTCCGAGCGGGATGTGGGCTGTACGTGCGGCTATTTGCTCAAAAGAATGCCTCTTGAATCTCTATTTTCCTCTGAATAGTGCTGCAAGATGGGTAACATTGAATAATTGTATTGGGTATGGTGCGTGTAAAGAGCGGTGCTTTTACGATCAGGATGCGTCAGTATTTTTTAAGAATATGTAGAAGAAGTACTTTCGGTTTATCGTCGATACACAGGTATAAGGAGTCTTGTTATGCAGGTAGTATTGAAGGTGGTTACTAAGTTTCGTCAGGAGCTCGTTGATATTACCAAAGATGTTGCGGACATTGTTGCTCAAGCCAAAAAAGAGTCTGGGCTGGTCAATGTTTATGTGCGAGGGGCTACAGCGGCGGTAATGATTCAGGAGAACTGGGATGATTCGGTTCAACGGGATACAATCGCCTTACTGAATAAATTGATACCGCATGGGATGTGGGAGCATGATAAGCAGGACGGTAATGGGGACAGTCATTTAAAATCTGGGGTTATTGGTCCGTCAGAGTCAATTCCAATAGCTGATTCCAAGATGTTACTTTCGACCTGGCAGAACATCTTTCTCTGTGAGTTTGATGGCCCTAGGGCGGAGCGTGAAGTTGTGGTTACTATAATTTAAAGGTTTTGTTCTTGTTGTTTGCTGAAATACGCCTGTTCTAAGTAATTTGGAGCAGAGTGGCAAGTAATAGGTATTGGTGGTAATTGTGTTGTCTGAGTCGTTTTTGTGTCAGTAATTGATCGTATTGCGCTATTATTAGGCTATGGTTTTATAGATACTGGATTTGCGGAACCTAGAGTGAACTCTAGGTTCCGTTTTTGTAGGCTTTAGCCAGTTGAGTACTCCATAGGAGTGCAAAACAAAACCACCCAATATGCGGGTGGCTAATAAAACGGGTAGTTTGTCGCAATATGTTAAAGAAATATCACTCGAATGGTGTTCACTTGCGATAATAAAACAAGGTATGGTTAGACTAGTCATTATCTGGAGGAGGAAAGGGGGGAGGACAATGGCGATCTGGGTGTTCCCAGTCTTCAAGCATTTGCGGTGAGCCGTCTTCCATTCGTTTTTCAAAGCGTTTTGCTCGGGGCATACGTCGTTTATGCCCAGGAAAATATTGAGGAAATGATGCCATCCAGCGTTTTTTGTCGGTATTATTAGGCATTAGCTCTGCAATATTTATGGCAATTTTGTGCTGCAGTTGAAGAATACGGTAGGATACCTCATCATTGAGCCGACCGAAACACTTCATATCATTGTCAATAAGGGATTCAATCTCTGTCTGGTGCGGGGCAAGCGCTGGAAAATCTTCTACTATTCGGCAGGCGACTTTGTTAACCATATCCTTAGGGTTGGGTCTGAAGAAGTCAAAGTGTGTTCCGACCATGTAGGCTCCTCCTATAAAGCCAATAAGAATGCCGGATATAAGAATGACTATTCCGAGCAGAATGTGCTTATAGTGAATTTTGGGTTTTGTCTGAGGAATTTTAGTGTACATTTATCTCAACCTGTTACTTAGAAAATAGTGAATGACTGGTCTGATATCTCCCAGGCAACTGTGCTCTGAATGTTCGACATTATGTCGATGGAGAAGAAAATAGCTATTATAGCTGCAACTGCGCAGGCAATTGCAATATACCTGAAAGAGTCGACTTCAATAATCTGACTCTCGGCTTTTAGGCGCTGCCAGACTTTTTGTCGAATGTCAATATGCGTAAAGGGTAGCGTGTTTGCTTTGTGGTTGATATCCTTAAGGATTTTAATTTCATCTGTATTCATTTAGTAAATCTCCTAATTCCTTATCATTTAAGAGAGTTCTAAGTTTCTTGCGGGAACGATAAGCTCTCATTTTTACCATTGCAACGGTCCAGCCCATGGTTTGGGCAATATCCTTGGCATTCATATTATCCAGATACATCATACATAGGACCTGGCGTTCTTTCGGAGGTAGTCTCTTCAGAACAAGATCTAATAGATGTGCTGCATCTGGCTTCACGCTGATGGTATCTGCGTATGTAGGTCGATCCCAGTCTTCTAACCTGACTGTGCTTGGCTTTTTGGCTTCATCTCGCCAAAAATTGTAGCCGACTCTACTGGCAATTCGGCGTAACCAATGGATAAAGGGGGCAAGAGGTTTATAATTCTCTATGGACTGGTAAGCAGTGATGAAGACTGTCTGCGTGAGTTCTTCAACTATATTGGAATCCAGTGAGAACCGGCGCATCTGCTTGCCAATAGTAGTTTGATGCTTCTGCATGAGCAGGTCAAATGCGGAATTATCACCTTCTTGGACTTTCTTGACCTCTAGGTAATCTTCATCAATATGATCAGTATCAGCCATAAAATTATTGTATTATCCACTAGTTACCGAATTCTGTGCAACTTTATTATATAATTATCTCCTGCTTATAAAAGGATAATCACTCAAAACAGTTCGCGGTAACTTAAAAAATTGATTTAAGATTGTTTTAAGTTCAATTTGTTTTGAAGGCTGTTCTCCCTCCAGTCTCTAACAAAGGTGTCTGTTTGCTTACTTTTAGCGCGATTGTTGTTCAACGTTTAGGGGCGATTTAAGATAGTTGGGGGTGAGGATGTCTTGATGCTATCATTTTATCTAGGGACTGCCTGGCCTTAAGACCCTGATAAATGATGTCTGCTTGCTTACTTTTTTGCTGGTGCGGCCTTGGAGATTGTGGCTTGGCTGAAAATACTGTCATATTTATGAGCTCTAGCTCTTTAGGTATAAGTATTCTTATATGATATTGTTAACTGCTAGCGGCGGTTAGGAATACGAAGATATATAATATTTGATGAAAAAAGGTGAGGAGTGTTCTCCTCACCTTGATTAAGATAAAATTTTCAGAAGCTTAGATCATTTCTTTCAGACCTTTGAGCGCGCGCAGAATAACCTTGGTTGAGGCAGGTTTCGCTGGGATGTCCATAGTTTCACCCGGCTTGAATGGATTTGGTACTCCGGTCTTAGCAGGCTTTGCCGGAACTTCTTTCTTTTCGATTTTGAGTAGACCAGGAAGTACAAATTTACCACATGCATCATTTGAAAGACTATTGTTAATATTAGCATTGAGGCTGTCAAATACTTCAGCAATCTGTTTCTTGGTGAGGCCGGTATCCTCGGAGATTGCTGAAAAGAGTTCATTCTTGGTAAGTGGTTTGTCCATTAAGTAGCTCCTATTATACTATAAAAAAGATAATTTGTACAAATCTAGTTGTTATGTTAGTTGCGAGAATTTTACGGAAATAATTGATTGTGTGCAATGCTTAATTTGAAAATTAATTATAATACGCCTTGTTTTGGTGGATATTTTAAGGTTAAGTCAGGATTATATGGGTTAAAGCTTATTCGTTGATAATGGTTTGTAGAATATTAGTCAAGAGATAATGCTCATAAAAAATGCCGCTCAGATTATATATTGTAAAATATATTAATACATGTTAAAAAAAAGCGGTAAATAGTTGAGGAAAATCAAAAAACAGATGAAAAGAAGGTCGGATTCTGTATAATTATAATTGCTTTATTGTTCAGATATTTATAGGTAAAATGGTATAACTTGTAATTATGAGTGGTGAATCAGAGAAAGAAATCTTGAAGAATAAGATTGATTATGAAACTATGCTCCGTGAGATTGAATCTGCTCGGATACGCTTGCGTGAGGCAGGGGTAGAGGCGGATAGGTATAAGGACAAGTTTGAGCAGGCAGTCGCCAACGCCAAAAAAACTGAGGCAGAGTTGCTCAAGACCAATAATGGTTTAGCGGAGCGGTTGAGTGAAGCCGAGCTTGAATTACGGGCACTGGAACAGAAGTGTATGCTGCTCGAAGATAAGCTGAAGCTTGAGCGAGAAAAGTTCTTTAAGCAAGAGAAGACGCTTTTAGATATTAATCAGGAGAATCGCCATCAGGCAGGAGAAGAGCGACGTAGTAAGCTCGAGTTTGAAAAACGCCTTGAACAAGAGCGACAACAGCGTGAGAAAATAATAGCTGAACTTGATGCTGCAAATTCCAAGATCTCCCAGGCGGAGAAGGAACGCCGTGAGCTTGAGCATGAGATCTCCGTGATCAACAGTAAATATGAGAAAGCACTCCAGAAGGAGCAGAAGACGGTAAAAGAACATTCGCTTGCTGCTGAACGCGAGTCTTCGCGAGCGGAAGCTCTGCTCAAGGAAAATCGGCATAATAAAGAGATAATTGATGAATTGCAAAAGAAGTATGCCGAGGTCAGCGAAAAGAGTGTGGCTCTGGAGCGCAGGGTTGAAAGTGAGATTACCAGGCGTGAGCGTATCGCCCAAGAGTATGCTCAGACCGAGCAGAGATTGAGCCTTGATCAGCAGCGTTATCAGGAAGAGGCGCATGCCTATCAGGGAAAACTCCTCGCGGCTAGGCATGATCTTGCAGAACTTGAAGTGCGCTTTGAGCGTTTGAATCGTAAATACTGTAAGACAAAATTTGAGGCTAGGCGAGATCGTGCGGAGTTGCTCGGTGAATTTCGAATGTTGCAGAAGCAACTTGAGGCTCAAACATTCAAGTTGCGTGAGACTGAGAAGCAGATGAATGTTGAGAAGCGGGTGGCGAGTAATCAGGTCGATCAGCTCAGGTCACAGATGCGTAATGCGCTCTCGCAGGCCGAGCGTGAAAAACATGATCTTACCCGGCAACTTGATGTTTTGCTCAAAGATGCTGAAGACGTCAGACGTAGGGCAGAGGGCTTTGATGTAGAGGTGGCTGAGGTTCGTGAGGGTTATGAGGAAGAGATTAAGGGGGTTGAGAAGGAGTTGGAGAAGGTGTCGGCGGCTCTGCATAAGACCTCCAAGGCTTTTGAAGATGAATCTCGCAAGAATGAAAAATTAAATGCCCAGACGGTAAATATGCGTAATTTGCTTGCAGATCTGGAGAAGCGGATGCGAGATAGCCAGGCAGAGCATCAAGAAATTCTGAAGGAAAAATCCGCGCATTATGACGAATTAAACAAAGACTATGAGAATCTTAAGCGCCTACTCAAGGATACCAATGCTGAAAAATCCAGGCTTGAAGGTAAGCTGCAGGAGACATTGGCGGAAGAATCTGAGGTGCGGGGAGTGGTTAAGACGCTCAAGCGCGATATCGACGAGATGCAGGAGTCGGTATCTGCGAGTTCGGCAAGTAAAGCGTATCTCAAAGAAAAATTGGAGGCTAGTGAGAATCAGTTGCTTGAGCTTAAACAGGAATTGATTCAGGTAAAGGAATTGAGAAGCAGAGCAGAAGGTAAGCTCCAGCTTGAGCGTGAGGCTTTTACCAAAGTTGAAAAAGAACTCCGTACTAGTATCGTGACCGATAGAGATCAGTTAGAGTCAGAGCATTCTCGGGAAGTAGCGACGTATCGTGAAGAGATTGATACTCTGCTCAAAGAACGCGATAGTGCCAGAGAGGAACTGGATGAGGAGCGGGTGAGAAACCAGGAGTTACTGCAGAACCTGCTGACTATGCGTGAGGAGCTTGAGCTTACGCATGAAGCCAGTGCTGCGGCTAAAGTATTTCTTAAAGAAAAATTGGCGAAATCTGAGGAGGAGTTGGAGGAGTATAAGTCCGAATTTCTCCTTGAAGAGCAGCGACGCCAAGAACTTGAGAAACAGTTGCGGGAGTTGCGCCGAAAAATGGAGTTCGCCTAAAAATTTTGTTAGCGTACCGCAGTTCAATTTGAGTGAAATAATGAATTGATGATAAGGGGATTTATGGAGATAAAGAAAATTAGTCAGAGCAGTTCAGAGTGCATAATTAAACTTACCGGTAGACTGGATCTTCAGGGAGTTGCTGAGATCGAGACCGAGTTCAAAGAATTATATTCTGGATACAACGGACGCTTTATTGTTGATATGTCTGAAGTGGCTTTTCTGGCAAGTCTGGGAATGCGTCTGCTTATGATGGCAGCAAAAGCATTGAGTCAGAGTGGGGGTAAGATTGTAGTCGTTGGACCGCAGGAGGTTGTTGAGAACGCTCTGCGGATTTCAGGACTGGATCAGGTAATAGATATTGTCGATTCTGTTGACTCAATGTAGCTTTCGGGGGTAATGAGTTCGCAGAGGCTCAAAAATGGGTTGGTATTTTTCTATATTTAGTAGATTTCTTTAAGGCTCGTTGAGAATGAAGATTGAAAAATCGTGGCGACTGAGCAACAACCTGGATGAGTATAAAAGCTTTAATCGGGAATTCAATCTTTTTCTTGAGGAGCATAGGGTTGAGTCTAATGGGAATTATGCACTCAATGTTGCGGCAGAGGAGTTGATTTCCAATATAATAAAATTCAATCCGGGGCTTGAGAATGTTGTAATTACGGTTGAGTTGATTATTACTGATAATGAGTTGGAGATCTGTATCAGTGATAATGCCGGAGCGTTTGATATCTCAAGTGTCGAAAAGACCGACCTGACAAGGGATTTGGCAGAAATTGATGTGGGTGGACTTGGTATTGACTTGGTAAAGAACTTATTTCATTCATGTCAGTATAATTACGTGAGTAATAAGAATACGGTAAGACTGATTTATCTGTGTAATGAGAATTGTGATAGCATACAAGGTGATTAATTAAATGAAAAGAGCGGTTGTATTATTGTCTGGTGGGTTGGATTCGGCGACAGTATTGGCTATGGCTTTGGCTGAAGGGTTTGAGTGCCATTGTCTGTCGTTCGCTTATGGGCAAAGGCATGGGTGTGAACTCAAAGCGGCGGAAGCGGTCTTTGATTCGTTACGGGCGGCTGAGTTTAAAATTGTTGATATTGACTTGAGGGCATTTGGTGGTTCTGCCCTTACCGCCGATATCGCGGTACCGAATGCTGGTAGTGAGAATGCTGCGAGTCCAGGGGTGATTCCCGTAACCTATGTTCCGGCGCGGAATATAATCTTTTTGTCTTATGCACTCGGTTTTGCTGAGGTAAATGCATGTCGAGATATATTTCTTGGAGTAAATGCGGTTGATTATTCTGGGTACCCTGATTGTCGTCCAGAGTTTATCCATGCATTTGAGCAGATGGCGAATCTGGGAACTAAGGCTGGGGTTGAGGGGCGTGGATTTACCTTGCGGACTCCAATAATTGATCTTACCAAAGCTGCGATAATCCGTAAAGGCGTAGAGCTTGGGGTTGATTACTCTCTTACGCATTCTTGCTATAATCCGTCGGCTGAGGGTTTGTCCTGTGGTGTTTGTGATAGCTGCGCGCTACGTAAAGCAGGTTTTGCCGAAGCGGGAGTGGCTGATCCGACTAGATATTTTTAGTTTTTGACGTGATAGATGGGATAAGGTGATATGCCTGCTAATATTTATATAACTGGTTTTATGGGGGCTGGTAAGAGTACTATAGGTAAAGGTATTGCCAGTAGACTCAGACGGACTTTTGTCGATATGGATGCGCTGCTTGAAGAGCGTTTCGGTTGTAGCATTGCTGATTATTTCTCTACTCAGGGAGAGGAGATGTTCAGACAGCAGGAGACACTTCTTTTGAAAGAATTGTCTGCGAGAGATATGTTGGTGGTCTCAACCGGTGGGGGAATTATCGAGAATAAGACCAACCGGCTCGTAATGGAGTCTAGTGGAACTGTGCTATATTTGGAGGCGTCACTTGCAGAATGCTCTTCGCGTATTGGTACTGATGGGGTGAAGGCGAGACCAAACTGGAAAGATCTGCTCAAGATACAGGAATTGTACGATAGACGGGTGAGATATTATCGTGAGGCTGATATCAAGGTAAGTACCGATCATAAATCGGTGAGCGCAGTAATTGAACTCGCTATTAATAAAATTTATCCAGAAGACAACTTCTCAGTACGGATGGACGAGGTTGACTGTCCGGTTGTTTGTTCTTTCAGTCCGCTAGTAGCGGTGCGTTCGGCGATTGAGGGGCGTAAAATTGCTATTGTTACCGATCGCAATGTGGCGGCACAATATTTGCCGGGGTATCAACATATTCTGCCCAATGCGCTAGTTATTGAACTTGAACCGGGTGAAAGTATTAAGACGCTGGCGGTTGCGGAGAAGATATATGGCAAGCTTCTAGCTAATCATTTCAATCGCGATGATTATCTCTTAGCTCTCGGTGGCGGCACTGTCACCGACCTTGGAGCCTTTGTTGCGGGAACGTATAAACGCGGTATGAACTTTATGTTGGTGAGTACGACTTTGCTCGGATGTGTGGATGCAGCGGTGGGAGGAAAGGCTGCGGTAAATCTGGGTGAATCGAAGAATATTATCGGGGTTTTTGCAATTCCTGAGCTGGTGGTTCTTGATGCAGGGGCGTTTGCTACTCTTGGACGTGAGTATATAGAGGATGGTCTGGTTGAGGCTTATAAAACTGGTCTAATCTATAATATACGGATTGCCGCTCTGATTGAGAATCATTATGAAGAACTACTTGAAGGTGATTTACCTTTACTCAAGACTGTGGCCGCGCTCTCGGCTCAAGCTAAAGCGAAGGTCGTCTCCAATGATTTTCGAGAGAGCGGGATGCGGGCTATACTTAATTTCGGCCATACATATGGGCATGCAGTGGAAGGCTCTTATCAGTATGAAATCTCGCATGGGAAGTCTGTCGCTCTAGGTATGATCGTTGCTCTGGAACTCTCGGTAAAACGTGAGCTGCTTGAGAGAGATAAAGCTGATACTATTATTAAGACCATACGAGCTGTTGCCGGGGAATTACCAGAATTTCCCGAGCATAAGAAGGCTATGGAAATAATGTTGCATGACAAAAAGATTAGGTTGGGCAAGCTGATCTTTGTACTCCTCAAAGGTAGAGGAGAGGCGGTTATGGTTGATGATATTACAGGTGATGAGATTTTGGAAGTAATTGAACTGATCAAAGAGGGGTGTTGATGGGGAGTGTTCTGGGTAATATTCTGAAGGTATCGACCTTTGGAGAGTCACATGGTAGTGGGATCGGGGTTGTCATTGATGGCGCGCCTGCGGGAATAGAATTGAACGAAGGTATTATTCAGGTAGAATTGGATAAGAGAAGACCGGGTACATCAAGATTTGTCTCGCCGCGGAAAGAAGCTGATAAGGTGGAGATCCTCTCTGGTACAGTTGCGGGGAAGACTATCGGGAGTCCGATAATGTTGCTCATAAGGAATACCAATCAGCGCAGTAAGGATTATGGTGATTTACTGGAAAAGTTTCGCCCCGGGCATGCAGATTATACTTATTACAAGAAGTATGGGACTCCGCCATTGCCGGGCGGAGGGCGTTCTTCAGGAAGAGAAACCGCGGCCAGGGTTGCCGCTGGGGTAGTTGCTCGGTTGATACTTGGAACTAAGGTAATCATACAATCTGCGGTTTCGCAGGTAGGGAGTGTTGTTGCTCAAGATCTTGATTTCGAATTTGCTAGAAGTAACCAATTGCGGTTTGGAGATGCTTTACTTTTAGCGGAGGCAGAAAGAGAGGTTGAGGTGGCGATGGCGGATAACGACTCAGTTGGTGGCTGTGTGGTTATTGAGGTTAAAGGCGTGCCGGCAGGGGTTGGTGAGCCAGTGTTTGATAAACTCGATGCAAGAATTGCCGGGGCTTTGTTCTCAATCGGTGGTGTCAAGGGGGTTGAGGTAGGCGCGGGTTTTCAAGCGGCAGGTATGCGTGGTTCTAATTTTAATGATCCAATTACCGGTGATATGCAGGCGGTTACTTCAAATAACGCTGGCGGCATACTCGGAGGTATTTCCTGCGGAGCGCCTATTGTACTGCGTATTGCGGTAAAACCAACCCCTTCAATCGCTACTGTTCAGAATACTATCAATTTGAATGGTGAAGGTTGTAAGATTGAAGTCAGGGGCAGGCATGATCCATGTATCTGTTCGCGGGTTGCGATTGTTGCTGAGGCTATGGTGGCTTTGGCGTTGGCTGATTTATTACTTGAACATAGAGCTAGATATTAAGTGGCTCGAATAGATAGAGATACAATGAAAATATTAGTAACTGGAAGTAAGGGCATGCTTGGACGGACAATGTGCTTCGAGTATGAGAATATAGGGTGGGATGTTATTAAAGCTGATAAAGCGGAATTTGATATAACCGATGCGGCGGCCACAGAGAATTTTATTGTCGAGGCGAAACCAGAAGTTGTAGTTCATGCTGCTGCTATGGCTGATGTTGACGGCTGTGAGGCAGAAAGAGAGTTGGCTATGCGGGTTAATGCTGACGGTACGCGTAATGTTGCTCAAGCCGTAGAGAAAGTTGGATCCAAGATTATATATATATCTACGGATTATGTATTCTCCGGGGATCTCGGAAGAGCCTATACCGAGAAGGATTCGGTAGCGCCGAAGACGGTATACGGAAAGAGCAAGCTTGCTGGCGAGGATGCAATCCGGGAGGAATGTACTGATTTTGCAATATGCAGAATAGCCTGGCTTTACGGAGAAGGTGGTCCGAGCTTTGTGCATACGATGCTACGACTTGCAGAGGTGGAGGATGCGGAGCCATTGCGGGTTATAAATGATCAGAGAGGAAATCCGACTTCGGCTCTGGCTGTTACTTATGGAGTTAAGAGTATAATTGACCAGTTTGCTACCGGCCTCTTCCATCTTAGTTGTCATGGGGATACGACCTGGTATGAATTTGCAAAAGAGATAGCACATATTGCAGGTTTAAAAAGGTGTATTGTACCATGTACAACCGAGGAGTATGGTAATACAACGCCGCGCCCCTTGGATTCGCGGCTGGATAATACGGCGTTATCGCTTTATGGTCTGCCGCCAATGCCAGAGTGGAAGAGTGCATTGAAAGGGTTCTTGGCTACAGAATTAAAAAGAATGAATCTTGATGCGTAACCTTTTGGTCGTAATTATCCTGTTAGCGTGTGCGTTTACCGGTGTGATAAATGCGGCAGATGCCGGTACTTTCACCGAGAATAGCTCCGCGAACGTTGAAGTGGATGAGAATGACACGATATTGAATGAGCGTGTTGAACTACGCAACCGTCTTATTAACACTCTCAAAAAAGAACGTAGTGAAGTCGTAAGTCTGTTACAGGTACTGGGTGAATCCGATCCGTTTACTTATGATACTATTGCCGCGAGATATCCTGAGTATTTTGTGCCGGGGAAACGGAGAGTTATGCTTGCTTTCCACCCGAAGGTACTTCTGTTGCTTCAAGAACCTGGAGAAGGATTCAGTATCAGTCCTTTTACTGGGGTACAACCGAATTCTGGAGTAATGGTCTCGATAGATGGTGTGGAGCCACTTGTTAACCCGACTGCGGAGTCGATGCGTAAATTTATAAAGGAAAATGCGGTACTTTTATCACGTGAGGATGTATATCTTGGGGGGTGGCGGTCAGAACTCTCTGGTGATATGGTAATTGAGCTTAGTCGGCGGATTGAGGATCTTGCCACAGCAATTAAATTGGGAAAAGACTTTGATCAGGAAGGTGTGTATAGCTTTGAGCTTGGTTATATCGCTACCCGTGGTGAAGATAAGTTGAAAGCTTCCAAGGGTTGTGGCGATCCTGAAATAAAATTGTTGTTTTCTAATCTTATAAGAATAAATAGTTTTCTGGACAAGCTTCTTTCTGAAGATACAATTGATGTTCGCAGATCGGAAAAACTAGGAAAGAACTGGAGTCGCCACGCGGGCAGGGAAGCGGTTGAGCCGGAAGAACAGACGGTAATTACTGATTCTGAATTACAGTCGGCATTCTGACTGTTTTTAGAGTAAGGGTATTCGTTGGTGCCGGTGTTTCGTATGTTTTGTCGGAACTGTACCGAATTGTTGTAGGAATAATTAGGGGGTTTGACGTGTTAAAATATTTTGGCATAGTATTTATGGCATTGGTTTTGGCTGCTTGTGGGCAAGTGACTCCATTTGAAGTAGGTGAACAGGAGTATGTAAGTGGAAACTATCTGAATGCGGCGAGGGTATTTGCTCAGCATACAGCGTGGAATTCTGATATCAAATATGAAGCGATGTATTATGAGGGTATGTGCTGGTTTAATCTGCAGAGTTATGATAAGGCTATAAAATTATTTACCAATGTTATTGAACATTCAGGTAATCGACTTATCAAAGCGAAAGCTATTGCGGCCAAGGCTGATGTCTGTTTGTTGCAAGGAGATTGTGCAGGCGCGATAAGTCTATACAAGATGCTACTGCTGGCCGGGTATATTGATTATTATCCACAGGCTGAAGCATATAAGCTACTAAAAAAAGCAGCATTGCAGTGTGGTACGGAGGAGGTGCTCGCTGAGTATGAAGGGTTTGAGTCAATAGACATTACCGAGCAGGATACTGTCGTTGGGGGTTTGATGCGGGTAAGATTGGAGACTCGATTTACCGATAAGACCGAAGCCTTGGCGGCGATGCAGACCCTGGCTTCAGCCGGGGTTGACAGTTCGCTTATTCGCATAACCGATCCTGCCGGGGAGTATTTTTCGGTTCAGGCCGGTGCCTTTTCAAATCCTGATAATGCTAATTTCCTGGCGCAGAGACTCTTTGAACTCGGTTGGAAGGCGGTTATCGTTGAGTAGTAAGCTAATATTCGGCTTGATTATTAATAGAGTAGCCCTTCTTTAGTGGATAGAGAAGGGCATTTTTTTTATTATAAGAACAGGATGAGGATTTGTCTTTATCAGGCATTCTGTTTTAAGTTCAAATATGAATGATCCCAATCCTTCCAGACCGGATCGAAGCCCTTGGCTTTGAGCATGCGCGATACTTCATCCGGGCTACGCTCGTCAGCAATGGCGAATTGCTCTGTACCTTCGGAGTTCTCATTACCGACATAACCCCCAGGGTTGGTCTTGCTGCCAGCGCTGATTCTGGTTATTCCCAGAGGGATCAGGTTATCCCGGAGCTGCCAGGATTCACGGGTGCTGAGATTCATCCCGATGTCAGCAAAGCAGAGTCTGAGCGCTAGAATGATCTGGGTCAGGTTTTTATCGCTTACAGGGACAAGCCACTCTGGATTTACCTCTTCGGCTGGACGCATACGGGGGAAGGATACCGAGACCTTGCTCCGCCAAAAATTGCGGATAAGTACATCGGCATGGGTTGTGACACATAGTGCTTCATAGCGCCAGTCATTGAGCCCTAGAAGTGATCCTATGCCGATATGGCGCATACCTGCACGCGCTGCATCTTCCGGGACTCTGAGGCGAGCCGCGTAGTCTGCTTTGGGCCCAGCAGGATGGAAATTGGGGTAGAGCTGGCTGTCATAAGTCTCTTGATAGATTGTTACCCCATCTACTCCGGCCTGGAAGAGCTTTCTGTATTCTTCTTCATGTAGCGGGTATATTTCAATAGATGTCGTAGAGAAGCTCTCTCTTAGTCTGCTGGCCAGTGAGCAGAAGTAGTCGACCGAGATCGCTTTGGGGTCTTCACCGCTGACCAGGAGAATATCGGAAAAACCGGCTTTCTTGATCTCTTCGGCTTCATTTATGGCCTCATCAATAGTCAGTCGCGAACGTTTGATGCTATGAGTGGTATTGAAACCACAGTAGACGCATTTGTTGCAGCAGTAATTACTGACGTACAGGGGAGCGTAGAGCCCCATGGTATTGCCAAAACGTTGCCTGGTAACGGAGTAAGCTGCTTTGGCCATTGCTTCAAGGTGCTTCTCGGCTGCTGGGCTGAGAAAGGTTAGCGCTCGCTGGAAAGAGTAAGGTTTGATTGGCTCGCGCAGTTCTCGGAGGACATCAGCATCGGTGATTTGGTCGAGCTTTTCGGCTATTGTGGGGTTTTGGGTCAGTAGTGAGAGTTTGGCTAATTCAGCATAAATTATGGACATTTTCTTGCCTCTACGAAAAAAGTAATAGTGATTAGGTTTAATTTTAGTAAAGTAAAATGGTAAGTCAATAAGTTGTAACTTGGTGAATTATAGCAGCTACAGGATATTTTTGTTGTCTGGTGATTTGAGTTTATGTATAATTAGCAGATTATTTAACAGGAGGTGGTTTCGATCTGGTGGTCGGCTCGGTCTTCAAAACCGATGTGGGGTAGACAATATCCCGGGTGGGTTCGATTCCCTCGCGCCTCCGCCATGAATTTTCAGGCGCAATGGGCTTGTATTTGGAGTATTATGAAGAGTATCCTGGGTATAAGTTTTGAAGAATTGGTGACGGCGGTCGAGTCACTCAATGAGAAAAAATTCAGGGCGAAACAGATCTGGCAGTGGTTACACCAGAAGAGAGTGTTGGATTATTCGTTGATGAGTAATCTTTCAAATTCATTCAAGGAAGCATTACAGCAGAAGTACTCGTTGCGTACGCTCATAGAGCTTGAACATCAAGTAGCGCAGGATGAATTGACGGAAAAGTGGCTGTTTGAGAGTATTCAAACAACGGCGCTGATTGAGACGGTCTTGATTAGAGAGATTAAGGGGAGTAGGCGGACTGTCTGCGTCTCTTGTATGAGTGGGTGTCCGGTAGGATGTGTGTTTTGTGCGACAGGACAGGGTGGGTTCGAATGTAATCTGACGACCGCTGAGATTCTGGAACAGGTGTATGTGGTTGATGCACGTTGCCGGGAGGTCGACGGCAAGGGGGTGAGCAACATTGTCTTTATGGGGATGGGAGAGCCGCTACTCAATATAGATAATGTTCTGCGGGCGTGTAGAATTATTCAGGATGAGGCGGGGATGCAGCTTGGGGGGCGTAAAATTACGATTTCTACTGCCGGGGTGGTCTCGGGAATTTATCGTTTAATTGAACTTGGCTGTAATTATCGTCTTGCTGTATCTCTTCATGCACCTGAGCAGAGATTACGTGAGCGGTTGATCCCGATAGCGCGGAAATGGCCGCTTCAGGAGTTGATAAAGGCTTTGAAGGAATTTGCTAAGGTTGCAAGCCGGAGTATTACTATAGAATATTGTCTGATTGACCGCGTCAACAGCAGTAAGAAGCAGGCGCGGGAATTGGTTGAACTGCTCAAGGGAATTGAATGTAAGATCAATTTGATACCACTCAATCCGACTGCGGATAGTGAATATTCGGCTCCGCCTGCGGATAAGGTCAGGGCGTTTCAGAGCACTTTGGAGGCGCATGGTCTGAATGTCTTGCTCCGGGAGGAGAAGGGGCGGGATATTGATGCCGCCTGTGGCCAGCTAAAAGCCAAAAGGCGGTAGACTTTAGTTGTACAATAGATGTGGTGTATTTTTATAGATCACTTGATGATAATAAAATATGATGTTGTATTCGAAATTGAATGTTGATTGTGTGAGGAGGAAAAAATGTTAAAAGGTATTTCACCGCTACTAAGTCCGGAATTACTGATGGTTCTTGCTACTATGGGGCATGGGGATGAGATTGTGCTCTCTGATGCGCATTTCCCGGCAGATTCCTTTAATTCACTGGTGGTCAGAGCAGATGGCATTAAGGTTGATCAGTTGCTTGAAGGTATTTTGCCGTTATTTGAGATTGACTCGTATGTTGATGATCCTCTTGTAATGATGGATGCAGCTGAGGGTGATGAATTGGATCCAACAGTTCAGGAGCGGTATATGGTTCCGATCAAGAAGTATGCACCAGAGGCTCCGGAGATAGTGCGCATGGAGCGTTTTGCTTTTTATGAGCGTGCTCAGGACGCTTTTGCCGTTGTCTTGACCGGAGAACTGGCTAAATATGGTAATATCATTCTGAAGAAGGGCGTTACTCCTTGTTAGAGACTGAGTCTGGAACTGAGCAGGAGGATAGTATCCTTACTGTCTCTGATCTCTCTGTGGCTTTTGAAGTCTCGGGGCGTATAGCAGAGGCGGTTGGTGGAATTGATTTTTCAATTTCACGTGGCAAGACTCTGGGGCTGGTCGGTGAATCAGGGAGCGGTAAGAGTGTGACCAGTCTGGCTATCATGCAGCTCCTTGATAATCGCATTGCCAGGATTGGCGGGAGTGTCAAGATCAATAAACGGGAGCTTCTTGGACTCTCGGAGCGGAAGATGCAGGCGGTACGCGGAAATGAGATTGCGATGATCTTCCAAGAGCCAATGACCAGCCTCAACCCGGTCTATACTATTGGTAACCAGATCGTTGAAGCATTGCTTGCCCATGTCGCTTGCGGGTATGAGGCTGCTACCACAGAAGCAATAAAAGTGTTGGATGCAGTAGGAATCGCAGATGCTGCGAATATGTTGCGCCGCTATCCGCATGAATTGTCAGGCGGTATGAAGCAGCGGGTTATGATCGCGATGGCGCTTATCTGCAAGCCCAAACTGCTCATTGCCGATGAGCCAACAACTGCGCTTGATGTCACCGTACAGGCACAGATCCTAGACCTTTTGCGTTCGTTACAGCAAGAGTATGGGATGAGCATTCTGTTTATTACTCATGATTTGGGGGTGATTGCCGAGATTGCGCATGAGGTCTGTGTAATGTATGCAGGAAAGATTGTGGAGAAGGCTGAAGTGAATGCGTTGTTTGCTCAACCGCAGCATCCGTATACTTCAGCTTTGGTGAAGAGTGTGCCGCAGCTTAGCGGTGAACGTAAACGCTTATACTCGATCAAGGGTAGTGTGCCGAGTATTTTTGAACATCCAGTAGGGTGTAATTTTCAAGATAGGTGTGCATATACTTTTGAGCGCTGTCAGCTTTCTGAGCCTGAATTATGCTCTCAGAATTCTGAGCATCACTTTGTTGCGTGTTGGCGTTCAACTGTAGATTGAGTCTGCAACTTGTTGTGAAACGGGTGGATCGAAGTGGTCTGCCCGTTGATTTTTTTTTGCGCTGTTACTTGGAATTTTGCAGTAGTATTTATAGCTATAGGCCATCAATGATAATTACAAAATTACTGCGTTATTCATTAAAAGCAATTAATAGAGGTCGCCTATAATCAGTTGTTTGGGATGTTTTATTCGCTGGTGAATATAAATAGAGACTATTTGGGGTAATCTATAGATTAATCTTGAATTGTTGGAACTATATATGTAAATTTATATTGAAGATTTTAGGAGTTAGCATGAAAATAATTTTGAAAAAGACCTACAAACCAGTGGCTGGGGATTATATATTATTTCTTTACGCCGACGCCGAGAACCCGCTCTTTGCAGGGGAGTTTGCAGGTGTAAAGCCGCTGCCGGAAGCGGGTGGTAAGCAGTTGCTCAGTTGTGGGGAGTATGGCGGAGTTGAGCGGGTAACTCTGGCTACGGCGCGTCTGGACGCTGAGAATAGTTCGCTTGTGCGTGAGGTTAGGATTATTGTCAAGCAGACTCTGGATAATCTGGAGATGACTGGGAGTGAGCGGTTGGTGCTCCTGCTCGGTGCTGCCCCTATCGAGGTTGTAATTGCAGCTCAAGAGGGGGCGCTGCTTGGCGGATATACCTTTAATAAGTATAAAAAAGAGAAAAAAAATAAGGAAAAGTCGTTACTGATACAGGTCGAGACTCTGGCTAAGGTTAGAAATCTACTTACTAAGACCGAGAATCTTTATTCCTGGGTAAATTTTGCACGTGATATTCTCAATGAACCGGCAAATGCGGTGCATCCGGCAACTCTATCCAAGCTCTTTATGCAGAAAGGTCGAGCTGCAGGTCTGAAGATGACCCTCTGGAATGAGGCAAAGCTCAAGACTGAAAGGTGTGGCGGAGTACTTGCGGTAGGTGGTGGCGCTACGAGCCGTCCGTGTATCGTTATCGGCGAGTATAGCCCGGCTAAAGCCCGAAAGCATATTGTGCTGGTGGGTAAAGGGGTGACCTTCGATACCGGTGGTTATTGCCTCAAACCCGGTAGTTCACAACTGGGCATGAAGATGGATATGGGGGGAGCGGCAATGATGTTTGCGGCTGCTTGTGCTATTGCCGAGGCTAAGCTTGGGGTAAAGGTTACGGTTATTACACCGCTGGTGGAGAACGATATTTCACATACCGCCTTCCATACTGAGGATATTCTCAAGATGCGCAACGGGATGAGTGTCGAAGTCGGTAATACCGATGCTGAAGGGCGGCTGATTCTGGCTGATGCGCTGGTTTTGGCTTCAGAGCAGAAAGCGGATTATATTGTTGATGCCGCAACCCTTACCGGCGCCTGTATGGTGGGACTGGGCGAGGATATTGCGGGACTCTATGCTAGTGACAGTATCTTGAGTGGCCTGCTCTTGGATGCTGCTGAGGATGCTGGAGAATATATGTGGGAGATGCCGCTGCATACGCCATATGCCAAATTGCTAAATTCTGAGATAGCTGATACTAGTAATATGGGCGGAAAGTATGGGGGATCGATTACCGCGGCTTTATTCTTGCAGAAATTTGTGGATAAGGGGGCTAGTTGGGCGCATATAGATATTGCCGGACCTGGTATTAAGACTGAGGTGCATGAGCACTTGGGCAAGGGGGCAAAGGGCTTTGGTGTTAAGAGTATCTATGTTTTTGCGCAGAATCTTTAATCTGTAGAATCAGAGGAGTTCGCTGGGTAGGGGCTGCTCTGTAGATTCTAGTTGCATTACACGAAAAAAAATTTTACAAGATTATTTATTTGGGTAAAATGTACATATTCAGATTTATAAGGGATTATTGATGGATTCAGAAATATCTCAAAATAATTATATTGATAATGCCAGCTTTATCGAGATTGCACAGAGCAGGATGTCTCGGTGTATAAGTGTATGTCAATATATAAATAAGTCTGGTACTGCTAGCTCTGGTGCTGCGGATGGCTTTTTTACCCGGCCGCTTTTGGGTGAGATTACATCGTATTGTAGTCAGATGGTCGAGTTTCTTGATGCGTGCGGGGCGCGAAACAATGAGACATGGTATTATATGCGCCATCTTATGACCGCCGGGAAACTCTTTGCCACGGTGGGATACGGACTACTGCATATTCAACATTCACTCAAGGTTTACCGTCTTGTTGATGACCTGAGTGAGATGCTGGATGATACCGAGGCGGCAATACGTTTTAACAGTGGTGTGCTTTTAAACTTTTCCAGTGAAGTTGTACGTGAGTCGTTGGAAATTGGTCTGGCTTTGCCAGAGTATACTCTGGATAAAGCCGAATTTGCCGATATTATGCCGCATAATCGCCTGCCACAGGATAAAACCGCGCAAAAAATCTGTACTTCTGAGGAGACTATCGCCAGACTTTCGACAACTTTTCTTAATTTAGCAGCTGAGGCTGAGGCGCTTCATAAAGTCAAGAATTCAAATTCTGATCTGTATTACTCCTATATACCTTCGTTGCTCAGTGAGGAGATTCTCCGGGTGCTTGAGTATAAGTTTCATAGTTTGCAGTCGATGTATGACACTTATATTGCCAATACTTATGTCGAGCATGAAGATGATAAATTGCTATACCTCAGAGGTCACGCGTCGATCATATATCATCTTTTGGAGTTGGCGACTATGTATTGCCATTACTTTGAGCGGCATCTCTATATCCGACAGTCGGAGGATTTTAATCATCCTCTGGTTGATCCAGATGAATTACTGGTAATACTGATAGAATTCTTCCTTAAGTATACGAGTAATTATATCAAAGGTGCGGTGCAGCTATCACAGAATATGCTCAGAAAATATGCTGAAAAAGGTGAGATTACCGTCTCCGTGCCGAAATATCGTGGTTTTCATGTCCGACCATCTACACTGGTGGCAAAAATCTGCTTGCATTATGGTAGTGAAGTTAAGATGGTATTGGAGGGCGAGGAGTATGATGCTTCGGCACCGCTCGATTTGTTCAGAGCTAATGAATATATCAATGCGGTTAAACGGCGGCGTTTGGCGGCTCATGTCGCGGAGATGGAACTTGTTACCCCGGAAGATTCTACTCGACTTACCGATGCCGTACAGGATGTGGTCTATCGGCTGTCTTATGAGCAGAAGATTGTTATTTATGAGAATCCGCTCCCTATCCGTGAGTTTAAGGCGTTGGAATTGGATGAAGAGCTTTTCTCGCAACTGGTTCTTACCGAGATAACCAGGCTTCTGGCTATGGGTAAGCTAGATATAGAGAGTGAGCTGGAGATTACTTTTACCGGGGATATCAGAGTGCTTAATGATCTGGAGATACTGGTTAAGAACGGTTATGGTGAAGATGAATACGGGAATAATATCCCTCTGCCTATTGAACTGTCATATCTGAAGCGTTGAGGCGCTAGCTGTAGATTTTTTTGCGTATAATTAATTATAGGGTATGACGCTAATGTCATACCCTATAATGCTGATACATATTTTTGAAATATTTATTAATTACTCACCGTTGTTATGCTGAATTCCGGGGTAGAGCAGATTGAGTTCGGTTCCAGAGTTTTCATTTAGAAACTCCTTGATAGATGGAAACTGCGAGTCACTCTGGGCTGCAAAGAAGTCCATGAATGATAGCTGGCGTTTATAGGTGAAGATTTCAGGGAAGTCTGTAGTACAAGATTTTTTGGCCTCATCCAGGCTCGACTGGAAGTATCCGACCTCATCAATTAGGCCGTAGTCACGGGCTTCTGAGGCAAGATATACCTTGCCGTCGGCAAGTTTCGCGACCTGCTCTAGGGGGAGCTTTCTACCTTTACTGATAATACCGATAAAACGCTGATGGAAGGCAGTAAGAATATGGTCAAAATATTCTTTCTCTTCCGGGGTCATCTTCTTAAAAGGCGAGCCGATATCCTTGCTGTCGGTACTCTTTAAAGGATTGACAACTACTCCGATCTTTTCTAGGAGACCGGTGACCTCCACATGCTGCATAATCACTCCGAACGAACCTACCAGGGCTGTAGGGCTGGCAACAATATAGTCTGCAGGAGCGGCAATATAGTAACCGCCGCTGGCGCAGAGTTGACCGACATAAACGATAACCTTCTTCCCAGTCTTTTTGAGTTTTTCAACTTCATTATAGATTATGTCACTCGCACTCAGGCCGCCGCCGGGAGAGTCGATGTGCAGAATTACTGCTTTGACCGTCTTGTCTTTGGCTACATGTTTTAGTTGGCAGGAGAGATTATAGAGCATCCCTGTACCGTAATACGAGTTGCCGGAACCAAAGATAGGGCCTGTTACCTGGATGATGGCGATACGGTTAGTGGTATCTTCTCCTCCAAGTTTTTCTTCTATATAGGGAGTTTCACGTTCGGTTATCGCCATTGCTGAGGCATTGTCGATAACCGAACTCATGAAATCAGCTCCGGTATTGATCAGCATTACTCCGCCGAAGACGATGATGGCCATGAAACCCAGTGAGAAGATGACCGCCAGCAGGCAACCATGGTTGCTATTTTTGGGCGGTAGTGGCCTTACTGGAGGTATATTTCCAGATGGCGGTGTGTACCCGCCGTTATTGTTGGTGAACTCTTGATTCGGCGCACCGTGGTTGTTGCCAGGATCATTATATGAACTCATACCTACCCCTTGATAACTATATTGACCATTCTTTGTGGAACCACGATAACTTTAATAATAGTTTTTTCGCCAATAAATGCAGCAACTTTTTCATCAGCCAGGGCGATTTTTTCCAGCTCTTGAGTCGTGAGCTCCAGATTGACGCTTATTTTGCTCTTGAGCTTTCCGTTTACCTGAACCGGTATTTCTATGGTATCTTCGGTGCAGAGTTCCTTCTCCGCTACCGGCCAGCCTGCTTTGAAGATGCTTTCGGTATGCCCGATAACTTCCCACATCTCTTCACAGAGGTGGGGGGTAATTGGAGAGAGAATCCTGAGTACTGTCTCCAGAACCTCTCTGGCTACTGAGCCGTCTATTGCTGTGCCTGTTGACATACGGTTTCGGAAGAGGTTAATCAGTTCATTACAACGGGCAATCGCGGTATTAAAGTGGAAGCCACCTTCGATTGAGTTGGTAACCGCTGCAATACACTGATGGGTTTTACGGAGAATATCAAGGCTGTTTTTGTCGATATCCGGGTTACGCTCGGAGCCTAGTGGGGCGAGCTTACCGGCAGTGCCGTTACTCCATTCCATTACTGTTAGGTGGAGGCGGCTGATGGTGCGCCAGGCACCGTTGAGTCCGGCCTCGCTCCAGATCTGCATGCGATCCGGTGGGGAATCTGAGAGCATGTAGAGTCTGACCGCATCGGTACCTACTCGGTCAAACATCTCATCGGGGTCTACGACATTGAGTTTGGTCTTGGAGATCTTGGTCATCTCGGCGGTTACTCCATCGAGTCCGCACTTCTTACAGCTGCCGACCTTGCCTTGAGTCTTGCTTTTGTCGGCATCTGAGTAGAATTCTACCTCTGATTCATAGAGCCACTTGCAATTCTCGCAACGGTAGGCGGTCTTGCAGACCATACCCTGGCAGAAGAGTCTGGCAAAGGGTTCGGTAAAATCCAGCAGTCCTAGATCGTGCAGTACCATGGTAAAAAAGCGGGCATAGATCAGGTGCATGGTGGCATGCTCGATACCGCCGACATATTGGTCGACCGTCATCCATTTTTTGATATTCTCCGGGGCGAAGGGAGCTTGCTCATTATCGGGATCGCAGAAGCGCAGGAAGTACCAGGACGAATCGACAAAGGTATCCATCGTATCTGTTTCCCGGCGAGCTGGGCTTGAACACTTGGGACAGGTGCAGTTGATAAAGCTCGCGCTGGTGTTGAGCGGGTTGCCGTCTCCAGAGAAGGTAACATCGGTAGGTAGTACTACCGGCAGATCTTCCACCGGAACCGGTACGGTACCGCAGTTGTCACAGTATATGACCGGTATGGGGGTGCCCCAGTAGCGTTGGCGGGAGATAAGCCAGTCGCGAAGGCGGTAGTTGATTGTGCCTTCACCGTAGCCTTCCTTGCCGAGCCAGGCGATAATATCAGACATGGCTTCGGTATTGACCTGGCCAGAGAACTCACCGGAATTGACCAGAACTCCCGGTGTGGTGAATGCTTCGTCCATTGACGCCGGGTCGAGAGTGTCGGAGTCCGCAGGATTGATTACAACCTTGATTGCGATCCCATATTTTTTGGCAAACTCGAAGTCACGCTGGTCGTGAGCCGGTACCGCCATTACCGCACCGGTGCCGTAACTCATCAGCGCGAAGTTGGCTACCCAGAGTTCAACGTCTTCACCGTTTACCGGGTTTATTACATGAAATCCAGTATTTATCCCGACTTTCTCCTTATCAGCCAGTTCCTTCTCCGAGGTGCCGGCTGCGCGCATCTCCCGTACCGCCTGCATCACTCTTTCTTCCTGCGCTGTTCCCTTGACCAGCTTTTCAATGAGTGGGTGCTCCGGTGCCAGCGACATAAAGGTTACTCCGAAGAGGGTGTCAGGGCGGGTGGTAAATACCGGCAGTACTTCACCGGTCTCCTTGACGGTGAAATCTACCCGCGCGCCTTCACTGCGACCGATCCACTCCTCCTGCATCGCGATTACCGAGTCCGGCCATTTGCCGCGGAGCCCTGCGTGGCCGTCCAAGAGGCGTTGAGAGTACTGGCTCATCTTGA
This sequence comes from Planctomycetota bacterium, assembly GCA_963556115.3. GTDB lineage: Bacteria > Planctomycetota > SZUA-567 > SZUA-567 > SZUA-567. The sequence continues at coordinate 37,812 of CAUVYI020000016.1, forward strand.
AGAACCACTGGGACATATCCTTTTGAATTACGACCGAACCGCAACGTTCGCACTCTCCATCTTTTACCTGCTCGTTGGCCAGTACGGTCTGGCAGGAGTCACACCAGTTTACCGGGGCGGTCTTCTTCTCGGCCAGACCTTTCTCCAGGAATTTGAGGAAGAACCATTGATTCCATTTATAATAATCTACATGGCTGGTAGCGACCTCACGCTTCCAGTCGAAACCCCAGCCGGCACGGTTCATCTGCTCGGTCATCCGGGTTATGTTCTTTTCAGTGAAGTCATGCGGGTGCTGTCCGGTACGGATAGCGGCATTCTCAGCGGGAAGGCCGAATGAGTCCCAGCCCATGGGTGAGATAACATCATAGCCCTGAAGCAGTTTGTAACGTACGATAACATCGCTGATGGTATAGTTTATAACATGCCCCATATGGAGTACACCGCTCGGATAGGGGTACATGCTCAGGACATAGGATTTTTCTTTGCCTGCATTGAATCCGGTTTTGAAGAGCCCCATCTCGGCCCAGCGCTTTTGCCATTTCTTCTCTGTCTCGATAAAATCAAACTTGGTCTCAGCCATATTATCTTCCTTCTGCCCCATTGTACCTTAATAAATCAGTCATATATTGTTAGATTGAAGAGATAATTATACGGGTTTATAAGCTTAATACAAGTATTGGCTTAGATTGATTGTCAAGTAAAACCTGCGGTTGAATGGCATGAAGTATTCATGGGACAGAATGTCGAGGCAGTAACCAAATAATGCTTGTAGTTTTTCATAACTGTTTGTTAATGAAATAATTATGTGACTAAATTTCAAATGAAAACGTTGGCATTAGTTACAGAGAATATTAGAGCCTTTATGGGTTTTGCAAGGAAATATGTTGAGAATCAAGGTTTGAGGAGGTATTGCCATGTATTATATGAAATTTGTGTATTTGTTCTTAATAATAGTTGTTATGAGTGTTGGTGCTGTGGTACTCGGCAGCAGTAAGGATGGAATGACTATGAGTGATAAAGAAATTATAGAATCTAAATATGAAGTTGCGACCTTTGCCGGTGGTTGTTTCTGGTGTTTGGAGGCGGATCTGGCAAAGATCCCCGGGGTTGAACGGGTCGTCTCGGGTTATACGGGGGCGGAAGCGGCAACTGCAAATTATGCAGCCGTCTCCAGCGGTACTACCGGGCACCGGGAAGCGGTTCAAGTGTATTTTGATCCAGAAAAAGTTACGTATGAGCAGTTGCTCAGCGCATTCTGGACACATATTGATCCGACCGACTCAGGAGGCTCCTTTGTTGATCGGGGACGGCAGTATACGTCAGCCATCTTTGTACACAATGTCCGTCAGCGGGAATTGGCCGTATTGTCCAAAGAGCAGATAGCGGCTTCCGGTAGTTTTGCGCGACCGGTAGTCACTGAGATCTTGACCTATGAGGAGTTCTATCCGGCGGAAGAGTATCATCAGGACTATGCAGAGAAAAATCCTGAACACTATCAGCGTTATCGTTGTGCCTCTGGGCGTGACAGCTTTATTGCGGCGAATTGGCGCGGGAAGGATGATATTCTGGATGAGGTAGTACAGAGCGTTGAAGCTGCCGAAGTGGAGTATGTGGTGCCGAGTGAGGCAGAGTTGAAGCAGAGGTTGACGCCGTTGCAATATAGTGTGGTGCGTGAAAACTCAACTGAGATGCCATTTGACAACAAATATTGGGATAACAAAGAGGAGGGGATATATGTCGATATTGTCAGTGGTGAACCTCTGTTCTCTTCACAAGATAAATTTGACTCAGGTACCGGCTGGCCGTCTTTCTCCAAACCTTTGGATAGTGTAAATATTATTGAGAAAGTAGATAATACTCTGGCGTTACCGAGAGTAGAGGTCAGGTCGGAGACGGCGGACTCGCACCTGGGGCATGTTTTTAATGATGGGCCGGGAGTGTCTGGGAAGCGCTACTGTATTAATTCAGCCAGTCTGCGCTTTATCAGCCGTGACCGACTCGAGAGTGAAGGCTATGGCGCGTATAAGAGTTTATTTGAAAAATAATCAAAATTATATCATGTTTAATCCTCTACTGCGATCTGGAGTAGAGGATTTTTTAACGATAAGTTTAGAGCTATTTGTTTTACGAAGTGTATATGGAATAAACATTCTGCAATTTAGCGGAATTTATTCAAGGTTATGCATGATATGATTGCAAAAAATAATGCTAAAATATAGAATGTTGTGAGGTTTGGGGCGGATGGTGTGTGGTAACAATATTATAGTGTCTTATTTTAATAAGGAGTGTAATATGGATGATACCCTATGTCTAATGAAGCAGGAGGAGATAGTCGCGCTGGAGAAGGAGATCAAGTTCTTTGAGGGTACGAACGGGTTCAGACTGGCGTATCATGAGTATGGTAAACCCGGCGGTAAGCCGATGCTCTTTATGCATGGGTCGGGTTCGCATCTCCATGCCTCCCTCTGGCATAAGCCGGCTCAGGAATATGGTTTTCATCTGGTAATTCCTGATCGACCCGGAGTCGGGCACTCTACCTTCAAGCCTGGTTGGTCTCTCCAGGAGTATGCGGCAGAACTGGTGGCTCTGGCGGATTATCTGGGGTTTGGTGAGTTTGCAATAGCTGGAATATCGGGAGGAGGGCCGAGTCTGATGGCAGTAGCGCATGACTACCCTGAGCGTTTGAAATGTGTAATTGACCTTGCTTGCGCCATGCCGGTGTATACCGATAAGGAGATGATCCAGAGTCTGGGCTTTGCTGATAAGGTGTATGCAAAATTGGGGGCAAACCTGCCGCTGGCACTCTTCAAGTTTCCCTTTTATTTACTGAATATTATGCTCGGAGTGATGAAGAGCCCGGCGTCATTTGCCAATATGTTTAAAAGTAGTCTTTGTGCGGCCGATAGGGCGCTCTTTGCAGAGCCGGATTTTCAGTATTTGATTATGGAGGATTTTAAAGAGTTGTTTCGTGCCGGCGCTACCGGCCCGGCTTATGACGCGCAGACGAATTACCGGGAGTGGGGCTTTGCGCTTGAAGATATCGCTAAGCCGATAGATGTCTTCCATGGAGTCGAGGATAAATTTGTGCCGATAAAATTCAGCGAGTATCTTGCCGCGCGGACGCAGAACGTTACAATAAATCGCATTGAAGGAGTAGGGCATTTTTATCATATTGCCTATGGGTATAATATCATCCGACAGATAAATGAGAAATACTATACTTGATGATACTTTTGCTAGATAGGAGAAGAATGGGTACAGGAAATTACTGTCCGATACTTGGGACTCTGGGATTTATACTCTCGGAGTGTAAAACCAAGGTCTTGATGGTGCATCGTAATGCGCGTAAAGATGATGATCAGCTTGGGAAGTATAATGGGCTGGGCGGGCATATGGAGCCGGAGGAGGACATTGCGGCGTGTATGAAGCGCGAGATACAGGAAGAGGCCGGGATAGAAGTAGTGCATATGACTCTGCGCGGGACAGTCAACTGGACCGGCTTCGGCCCCAAGGGTGAGGATTGGTTAGGTTTTATCTTTTTGATCACCGAGTATACAGGAGAACCGTATACTGTGAACGAAGAGGGTGATTTGAGCTGGGTGGAGATAAACAGAATTTGTGAGTTGCCGATCTGGGAAGGGGATAAGCACTTTTTGCCCCTGGTCTTCGACTCTGATCCTAGAGCTTTTCACGGTTATATGCCGTATGCCAATGACAGACCTTTGTCCTGGAGTTATTCCCGTATTTGATTTTGTCTTTTATTTGCCAATTAAAAAGGATTGCACATATTTATTGCGTATGTCTCAGAGCCTGATAACCAAGAGTATTAACTATCACGCGGGTGCTTCTGTAGCATTTCAAATAAGGCTTTCACCAGTTCCGGCAGTCCTTCTCCGGTGACGGCGCTTATGCCGATCACCTCGACCCCGGTCTCTTCCCGTACCCACTCCAGTGCGTCATCCGCTCCGGTAAGATCAAGCTTGTTGCCCACGACAAGTTGGGGTTTGTCCCCAAGGCTGCGGCTGAATTTCTTGAGCTCTTTGTTGATGGCGAAATAATTATCCAGCGGATAGGTGCCGTCTACCGGACACATGTTTACCAGGTGCAGAATAAAACGGCAGCGTTCAATATGCCGGAGAAATTCATGCCCCAGGCCGTGACCATCTGCTGCGCCCTCAATCAGGCCGGGGATATCGGCCATGACCAACTCATGACCATAACCACTACTGACAATGCCTAGTTGTGGCTGCATGGTGGTAAACGGGTAATCGGCAATCTTCGGTCTGGCTGCCGAAAGGCGCGAGAGCAGGGTGCTCTTACCAGCATTGGGAAAGCCAGCAAGACCTACGTCGGCAATAAGTTTTAATTCGAGTTCGAGGGTTTTACTCTCATTCGGTTCGCCATAGGTAAAGTCGCGCGGAGCTTGATTGGTGGCCGAGATGAAACTCCGGTTGCCCCGTCCGCCCTTGCCGCCCTGAGCAACGAGAAACTCCTGCTCATCCGCGGTGAGATCGGCAATTATTACGCCGTTGCAGCGTATTTCAGTGCCGATCGGTACGGGGATTATAATATTATCTGCGGTCTTACCGCGTCCCATCTTGGCACGTCCGGGCTGGCCATTCTTGGCTATATAGCACTGCGTCTTGGCTAGCGGGAGGAGGGTATCGACATTCCGGGAGGCCTGGAGAATGATACTGCCCCCGTCACCCCCGTCACCTCCGTCTGGCCCGCCCCAAGCGAGGTTACGCTCACGTTTGAAGGATACGGTACCGTTTCCTCCTGCGCCGGAACTTACTTCAATAACGGTCTGGTCAACAAACTTCATAATCTGGCTTTCTTTGGTTAGAAGTCACTGTACGGTTGTTCTTCAGTGTAATACCGGTTGGTAGCAGGGAGAGATCCGTCTTTATACGCAATATTGAGGGTTAGTGCTGTGTCCTCGAAATTGAAGGTTCTGGCTTCAAAATGGGTAAATCCGGTTTCAAAGGCTAACTCCCGGATATTCTGGTAATTCCAGTAACCAGGGATTCTGTGCTCGACGGATTCCAGGCTGGATTCTGCTCCATTATTGATAATATACAGATACTTGTAATCACGGTAGTCTGTAGCAGTTGCAGTCTTTAAAAAGAGCTTGGTGCAGCCGTTCTTGCCATCACGGAAACTCCATTCGATGCTCTCAGCAGCGCGCTGATCATAGTATTCAATCTCACTGTAGGCGAAGGGGGAATTCTCGGCAGCTCCGAGGAAGATCAGGATGCCGCCGGGAAGAATTATCTCCGATAGTTGGTAGAAGTTCTCTTTGAGTTCGTGCCAGTCCGGTTCATAGAGAAGTTCACTGCTACAGACTGCGCTTACCTGATGGGGAAGAATATCTTTGAGTCTTTTGCCGTTTTCACCCTGTAGAAAAATTAGATGGGAATTACCTGCGGCTCCGGATAAAATCCGGGCACCATTTACGGCGTTTGCGGCTGGATCATAACCGATTACACTATGGCCGAGATTAGTCAGTACGCGGTTTAGAGCGCCGAAACCCGATAGGTAATTCAGGCAGTTGCTGACCGCGGCGTCTTTGAGAACGCTTGAAATACTGGCCGCGAGAGAGGTTATGTCGGGAGTAAGGAAGTTGTCGCTCCTGATCGAATGGCTGAACCACTCCCAGTAATATTCTCTTTCTCTGGTATTGCGTCTGATTTCATTCATGGGTAATTCCTAATTTAGAGTTCTGAGGTTGTGGCTGTCTTTTCTAGAATATCCTTCAAGATAGCATAAATATTCGTGAGATCTATTTCAAGCTTATCCAAAGCGTAATGTGATATTTCCGGGATTGCCTGTTCGTAGGGAATCCCCAAGCCCAGGACTTTGCAGAAGAAATCAGCTAGGTGAATAAGTGCGGGCAGACGTTCGGCTGAATCCTCAGGGCAGCTGTAATATCTACAGACATTTGTGATGCGATCCGGGATATTCCACTCTTCCAGGAGCATGGTTGCAAGCTGTATATGGTCAAAATCAAGGAGCGTACTCTCGGCTTCAAGCAAGGTGCAGTGATTCTCTTGCGCATAATTTTTGACAACAATAAATTCATCGGTAAAGTATTGATTGAGAATAAGGATGCCAAAGTCATGGAGGAGTCCGGAGATGAAGGCATCGGCGCGAATGTTAATGTCTTCGTCGTGAGCCAGTATCTCTGCAACCGCTCCGGTATTTACCGAGAAACTCCAGTATCCCTGTGAGTCAAAACCACTCATTTGATCTTTGCGAATATCCAGAATAAAAGTAGTTAGCGCCAGGTTGCGGATAGCATTGAACCCTAGGATAACTATGGCGTAGTTAATATTGGTAATCTGCTTACTGAAGCCATAGAATGGTGAATTGACTAATTTAAGAATCTTGGTAGAGAGAGAGATGTCACTAGTGATAACCTCGGCAATGTCTGTAGCTGAGGAGTTGGAACTGTTCACGAGCTTGTTGATTTTGATGACAATATCGGGCAGCGAGAGCAGTTCGGTGATTTCGGCCATTCTCTCTTTTAAGTCAGACATGGAGTAATCCCTCCTCAGCAAGCTGTATGAGAGCAGCCTTGATCTGCTGCATGTCTGCATTAGTCGCGTGTACAGCGAACATCGACTCTATCCGCTCAAGGGTGTGGGCGGAGTCAGGCAGATGTTGGCCGTCTTGCGGTTTTAAGGAAGAATCATCTTTCGATCCATTCATACAACGAAGTCCTCGGAAGTTTTGAGATCTAGAATCAGTTCGGCTATCAATTTTGAGCAGTGTTCAACATCTTTGAGGTTTACCACCTCTACTGGTGAGTGCATATAGCGATTGGGTATACTTATAAGTGCAGTGGCGCAGTGGTTGGCACTGAGCTGCATAGCGTTGGCATCTGTGCCGCTGCCACGAGGTATAGGTTGTTCCTGAACAGCGATTTTTGCCTTTTTGGCGACAAGATTCAGCCGTTTGTGAAGCAGGTGATTGAAATTAGGTCCGCGGTGCAGAATCGGTCCGGATCCGCACTTAGCTTCGCCGACCATCTTGGCATTCATCTCCGGCGCGTCGGTTGCAAAGCCTACGTCTACCGCAATGCCGATATGGGGTTTGATCGCTTCAGCTGCTGTTTTTGCTCCGCGCAGACCAATCTCTTCCTGAACAGTGCTGACTGCGTGGACGGCAACATTGAGCTTCTTGCCTTTGAGGTGTCTTAGAACATCAGCGATGATAAAAGCGCCGATACGATCGTCGAAACCCCGGCAGGTTACTAGATCATTCTTCAAGTCAGTCCAGTTTTTATCGATGGTTGCTACATCACCGAGCGCAACATATCTGAGGGCGTCTTCTTTATCTTTGGCTCCGATATCAATCCAGAGCGAGTCGATTTTACTCTGGGAGCCTTCACGTTCTTTGGCGGTCATGAGGTGAATCGGCTTTACTCCGATAACGCCGGGAATATCGCCTTTTTCATTATGAATAAGTACCTTCTCGCCCTGTAGCAGTGGGATATTTACTCCACCTACCGCACTGAAATAGATAAAACCTTTATCATCAACATACATGACCATAAGTCCGATCTCATCACAGTGACCGGCAAGCATCACCCGGGTCTTGGCTTTAGGATTGATTACGCCATGCAGGTTGCCATGGACATCAAAAGTTGTTGTCGCGCCATTCTTAAGCATGTATTTTTCCAGAACTAACTGTCCTGGTTTTTCATACCCGGATGGGGTGGGCTGGGCTAGGAGATGTTTAAGGACTTCCAGGGTTGATTTAGTCATGACTTTCCTTTTAAAATTATAGTTGAGCTTGATTGCAGTAGCAAAATGCCGGGTACTCTCGGTACCCTTATTATATGAGTTTTTTTATAATTTCAAGTGCTAGAATCTAAATTTACATTAACCTGGAGAATTAGATTTATAAGGTTGTAAATAATATGAAATATCGTAAAATATATTATAATATGGTTGTATTTGTTGTATTCATAATTTATAGGTTAATTTCGCGGCAAAAAAATATGAGTATATTTTCATTTACAAAAAGATTGTTTTAAATTAAAAAAAAGAAAGAATATGATCAAACTTTATTCATATCTGGCTTCTGATCGAGTACAAATTGCCGAGGCAGACAATAAGAATAGTGCAATACTTACTACACTTGAGTTGTTCAAAGGCTGTAAGGATATTCTCGATTTTGAGCGGTTCTGCCGGGATATTTTCGATAGGGAAGCACTCTTGCCTACAGGGATCGGCCATGGCATCGGGGTGCCACATATAAAAAATGCCAATGTGCGGCAGCCTGTAGCGGGAATTACGGTGCTGAAGCGCGCAATAAACTATAGTAGTATGGATGGAATTCCGGTTAATATTATTATCATGGTCGGGATGCCTCAGGGTTTTGAAAACGAGTATTTGCAGTATTTATCCAAGGTTAGTATCAAACTTGCGGTTGAAGCGAACAGGAACCGTATCATTGCCTGCACGAGTAACGCGGAGTTATTGAGTGTGCTACAGGCTTTATGATTATTTGGGTTGAAGGGAACTATATTTTCGATGAGTTTTCATAATAAAAACCTGTTAAGCAGTAAATTGATTGCTGAATTTGCCGGACTTACCGCTCGGCTGCCGGATTATGTCAATCTGACGGTGAATAACCTGGCTGAGCTTGCGTCTGTACAGGATTTCTTTGAGAAGATTGCAGATCTTCTTGCTCAAGAGTGGGCAACGGTGGCGGTAATAGCCGAGGAGTATAAGTCACTGGTTGAGAAGATTATGCTAGGCGAGGAGACTGGTGACGAAGCTATAAAAATAGTTATTGAAGGCCTCGACAGCATTACGCAGCTGCCACAGACAGCGGATCCTGAGGCGATTATTGAGAGAGTATCCAAGATCCTCTCCAGTGAAAAGTTGGAAATGCTTGAGCCTGAATATGGCGAGCTTACCAATACGCCGATGGGGGATACTTATTCTCAATACTCAAGAGGATTTTGTGGTATACAATGAGTTTGTTTCCGAGTCGGTAGATCATTTGGAGAATTTGGAGTCTGAGACCCTTGATTTGGAAGAAGGAAAGGATCAACGCGATGTAATTGAAAGTATATTCAGAGCCTTTCACAGTATCAAAGGGGCAGCAGGTTTCCTTGGGTTGAACGCGGTGAATAAGCTTTGCCATGAATGTGAGAACATGCTTGATATGTTGCGTAAGGGTAAGCTTTATATGTCCAGTGAGGTCTCAGAGTTGATTCTAAAGACCCAAGGATGCGCTTTCTTCGATGCTTGATATTATAAAAGGGCATCTGAATGAAGGGAATAACGGTCAGGCTCTGCCGGATTATGATATCTTGCCACTGCTCTATGGTTTTCAGGAGATAAAACGAAACTGGAAGATGATGCACAAAGCAATATCGACAGTGAGAGCGAGATCTTCATGGGAAACTTGGAGGAATCCTCGTTGACAATGGGGTTATCTCCAAGCACGATTTGCAGAAAGCTCTTGAACGGCAGAATAAGCCTCTAGGTGATATCGTGGTTGAGATGGGGGTTGCAAGCCATGAGCAGATTGAGCGAGCAATTCAGAAAAGTGGCGCAGAGGGCGTCAAATCGACCTCATCAATTAAGGTTGAAGCAAGCAAGTTGGAGACTCTCCTGGAGATGGCTGGGGAACTGATAGTAGCGCATTCGCAGGTTGCTAATTACCGGGAATTGAATAATGAGCAGCATCTGGAGTTTGCCAAGAATGTCGCCAATCTGGGTAAGATTTTCGACAAATCTTCAGGAGCAGATAATGTCGTTGCGTCTGGTTCCTATTCGTGGTTTTATTCAACAAAATGCATCGTTTGGTTCGGGACACGGCTAAAAAGACAGGTAAACATGCATTGCTTAAGCTCTTTGGAGAAGATACAGAGGTCGATAAGGACAATCATCGACCAGATCGCCGATCCTCTGGTGCATCTTCTACGGAATGCGGTGGATCATGGTATTGAAAATCAGGAGGAGCGGGTTTTGTCCGGTAAGAGTGAGCAGGGGGTTATACAATTGAAGGCTTATTATTCCGGGAGCAGTGTTGTTATTGAGATCGGAGATGACGGTAAGGGGATAAGCCTGGATAAGATTTATCGAAAGGCTGTAGATAATGGTTTTATTAATTCTGATGAATTATTGTCGGACAAGGATAAACTGGATTTGATCTTCACCCCCGGGGTTCTCCACTAATGAGCGAGGCGACCGATATCTCCGGGCGTGGGGTGGGTATGGATGTGGTGCGTAAGAATATTCTGGCGCTTGGAGGAACAGTAGAGGTTGATAGTAGGGTTGGAGTGGGAACAACATTTATTATCAGGCTTCCTTTGACTATGGCGATAGTCGATGGCATGATCATTACCATTGCCGGTCAGCGTTATGTTTTGCCGACTCTTAATATCGAGGAGTCGATCAAACCTAAAGCGGATAATTTGAACGGGGTAACCGGGAGTAAGGGCTTGACCTTGCAGGGTTCGGGGCAAATTAATTCCGCTGGTAGAATTGGCTGTAGTATTTGGGCAGGAGTCCAGTAAAGATGTTGAAGAAAAACTTGTTGTTGTGGTTAAGAATGAGCATAGGAAGTGTGGACTGGTAATTGATGGAAGTCTTGCAGCAGCAGCAGGTGGTCATTAAAAACTTGGGTGAAAGCTTAAAAGGCTTGGTGGAGTTTCTGGGGGGTGTATTCTTGGAGACGGGCAGGTGGGCTTATTTTAGATGTTCCGTCGTTAATAAAACTTGCTAATTACTCCTAGGTGTGATATTATTACTTGGTTCGCTTATTATTGTAGGGATGGGATGTCATGGGTAATGAAAAATATGGATATAAAGTGCTTATTGTCGATGATGAGCCGGAAATTCTACGTACACTGAAGTCGTACTTGGCGATGAATGGCTTTGAAGTTTTTACTGCAAATTCAGGTCGTGATGCTCTGGCTTTGATCAATACAGATAAGATTAATATTGTTCTAAGTGATATTAGCATGCCGGGTATGGATGGTCTTGAAC
>CAUVYI020000017.1:0-44407 GCA_963556115.3 Planctomycetota bacterium
AGGCTGAAGTCGATGATTCGTTTGGTGATACCGCCATGGTTCATCAGCTCACCGGCGAGGATAAACAGCGGCATCGCAATCAGGACAAAGCTGTTGGTGCCCGACCAGACCTGCTTGGGGATAACATATAGCTTGCTCGGACCGGCGATGAAGAAGTATACAGCCGCCGCTCCCAGCAGCGAGAATGCCAGAGGCACCCGGATCAGCACCAGCACCAGCATGGTGATTATCAATGCAATTAGAGCAATACTCATTTACCCTCCCTCTCTTTCTTGGTACCTTTGATGATCAATCTCTCGGTTCTAAAGTCTCTGGCGATTGCCTCCTGCGCCCGTTTCACCTCATTCTCATCGATATCCGCCTTGTCATAGCCGCACTCAGCTTCGTCGATAGGCATAAATTTAGAGAGGATATCTACCACCGCGTAAAAGATGGCGACAATACTAGAGACCGGCACCATGTAGTAGAAGTACTTCATCTTGATATGTAGAGACGGGTCATTGGTATTACCCACAACTTTGATCCATTTTAGACTATACTTATATATAATATACATTATGGCGATAATGATCAGATTGATCAGAATATCCAATAATACTCGCGTCTTCGGACCGAACTTCTCATAGAGAAAGGGAATATCGATATGATCCTTCTCCCGCACTCCCAGCGCGATCCCGATATAAGTGGTCGCGATAAAGGTAAAAGTGATCGCCGCTTCCGAGGTGACAAAGGTCACATTGAAAGCATAACGCAGAATCACCGTCACCACCACCCCGGCAAAGAGCAAGCTGCCCAGCAGGATACAGAGGAAGGATAAAATTCTATCTATTATCTTGATTATCGCGTTGCACAAAGTACAAAAGGCGCCGCGCCGCCTGACCGTACTGTTATTTTCATATTTAGCCACGTAAACACTCCACAATAGTTTTCTGACCCCGGGCGCTTGCCTCTACCGACACTACCCAGGCCTGTATTTGCCGTCAGCCGCGGCAATCATTACAGTATTAAAATCAAGCGGGATCACCTTACGCTCGGTACTGCGACCCCGCCTCAACCAAATCCTGGTTTAATTTACTCAGCAGCATGCTCTGCTTCATACTTCTTGACGATTGCTCTGACCTCGTCGAGATCGGCATTAGTAAAGTCACCGCGTTCGATATACTTGTCGTATACTGGAGCGCACTTAGCGGCGAACTGCGCGTACTCTTCAGGAGTTGGATAGTAAACCTCGACTCCAGCGTCTTTGATAATATTCAGATACATATCTGAGGTGTTCGCGCGGATAGCATTTTGCTCCTTGGTATAGACCCAGGCGCCGTCAGCGATTATCTTCTGATACTCTGGCTTGAGGCCGTTGAACCACTCGAGATTTACACAGAATGGTTCTGGATTGAACATATAATGCACCACTGTCAGGTACTTCTGTACCTCCTGGAACTTCATGGTAGCAATATTCATGAACGGATTCTCCTGCCCGTCAGCTACGCCGGTCTTCAGCGCCATATAGGTCTCGGCGTAAGCGATAGCAACCGGATTACCCCCGACTGCTTCCATAGACATAATAATAGCGTCAACTGGAGGAGTACGCATCTTTAGACCTTCCATATCCGCTGGGGTCTTGATCGGACGGACATTGTTGGTGTAATTACGTGAACCGGCGTCACCGGTAGCGAGGATCTTGATGCCGTTGGCTTCCGCACTCTTCTCGATCTTCTTACCGATATCGCTGTTCGCTACCGCCATAAGCGCGCCCTGGTTAGGGTAGATGAACGGCATCAGGTAGAGGTTGAGCATCGGAGTAATCGCGTCAAAGACCCCGCCGAGGTACCCCTCAATCTCGCCCATCTTGAGAGATTCGAGCATCTCAGCTTCCTTACCGAGCTGGGCAGAAGGGTATATCTGCACCGCGATAGCACCCTTGGACTCCCTCTCGACATACTCCTTAAAGAGTACACACGCCTTATGGCGGCTGGTGTCCTGAGGCATAGAATGCCCAATCTTCATCACCACATCGGCGGCCGAAGCCGCGCCGGCGAAGACCATAACTGTAAGTACAAGCAACAATAGTTTTTTCATGTGCAATACTCCATAATCAAAATTTGAAAATAACCCAAATAATCCGCATCTACCCCAACACACTTGAAATACACGCTATAACCACATACACAGAAGTAAGACTGCAAAGACAAACCAACCGGTTCTACTGCGCAGTTCCCTTCTCTGCTTCATACTTCTTGACAATTGCTCTAACCTCGTCGAGATCCTCCTGGGTAAAATCACCGCGTTCGATATACTTGGCATAAACCGACTTACATTTAGCTGCAAACTGTGCATACTCTTCAGGGGTCGGATAATAAACCTCAACCCCGGCGTCCTCGATAATCTGTAGATACATATCTGAAGTATTAGCACGCATCGCATTCTGCTCCTTGGTGTAGACCCAGGCACCATCTGCGATTATCTTCTGATACTCGGGTTTGAGGCTGTCAAACCACTCCAGGTTTACGCAAAACGGCTCAGGATTGAACATATAGTGCACCACCGTCATATACTTCTGCACCTCATGAAACTTCATGGTAACTATATTCATAAACGGATTCTCCTGACCGTCCGCCACCCCAGTCTTCAAAGCCATATAGGTCTCGGCATAAGCGATAGCCACAGGATTACCCCCCACCGCCTCCATAGACATTATAATAGCGTCGATAGGCGGAAGTGCGCATCTTCAGCCCCTTCATATCCGCTGGCGTCTTGATCGGACGGACATTATTGGTATAGTTGCGGGAACCGGCGTCCCCAGTAGCGAGAATCTTGATCCCGTTAACCTCAGCACTCTCTTCAATCTTCTTACCGATAGGGCTCTGCGCAACCGCGATAAGCGCCCCCTGATCCGGGAAGATAAAAGGCATAAGGTAGAGATTGAGCATCGGGGTTAAAGCGTCATAGATACCGCCGCAGTAACCTTCAATTCCTCCCATCTTGAGCGACTCAACGAGTTCCGCCTCTTTACCAAGCGTACTTGCAGGGTATACCTCAACACTGATCTTGCCGCCGGACTCCCTCTCGACATACTCCTTAAAGAGGAGCAGCGACTTATGCCGGCTGGAATCCTGCGGCATACAATGACCAATCTTCATCTCAACTTCACCGGCAACAGACATCGTCCCCAGTACCAGACACATAAGTGTCAACAGCAGCAACTTCTTCATATCTAAACCTTTCGCAAAAAAAAAAACTAAACTGCGCAAAGCAGTTATTATCTTGCTCTAAAATCTCTAAACTACCGTATCTTGCCTACAGCATAAGCATATAAGAGCATCCCCCACCCGGCGCGCGCCTCCCGTCCAACCTTCCGCACAGCCCTGAAGTCCTCCTTCATTTACACTCGACTTCAAAACCTGCACCGGGAACTGAATGCTCTTAATACTTGCCGTACTCCTTCCACGTCTGCCACATCGCCCAGTAATTCTCCGGTGGCACATCATCCTGGATATTATGCACCGGCACAAAGACATATCCGCCCCCCGGCGCCAGAATATCCAGCGTCCGTTTGACCTCGTCTACGACCTCCTGCGGCGTACCCCGAGCCAGAATTTTCTGCGTATCAATCCCGCCGCCCCAGAAGACCAACTCCGAACCGAACTCCCGTTTGAGCTCAGCCAGATCCATCCCCTGCGCCGTATACTGGAGCGGATTGAGAATATCCACCCCGCAGTCGATCAGATCCGGTATCAAGTCAAATATTGCGCCGCAAGAGTGAAAGAAGACCTTGATCCACGGCATCCGTTCCTTGATATAGCTAATATAACGCCGCATTTGCGGAAAGACCAGCCTACGCAGCATCTCGGGCGCGACCAGGGTCGACTGCTGCGTCCCCAGATCGTCACACTCGGCAACCACCAGAAAGCGCTGCTCCAGCCCACGCTCAGCTATATAGTCGGCGACAAGCCCCCAATATTCCAGCTTATGCTCGGTAAATTTGGCTAGCAGTTCGCCCATAGCCTCAGGATCAGCCGCCATATCCATATATCCCTTCTCATAACCGCGTACGCGCAGACACATCTCGGTAAGTCCGGCACAACAGCGGTCGGCAATCAACGCCGCGTCGGCATTCTTCGCCACCTGCCGATCAAATAAGGCGTAGAGTTCATCCCGGCGCTGTAACAGATCCGGGATCTGCACCTTATCCAGGCAATCCTCGAGCTCTTCATATTCTTCCAGCGGATGCCGAGTCTGATTAAAGTACAGATCCTTCCCCGCGAGCAGCTCCCAGGAACAGTCGTAATTATCGGTAAAATACTGCCCCGCCTCGTCGGTGTGCAGACGTTCAGCATAATCCAGCACTCGCTTAGCGCCAACTCGGCGCACATCCACCTCAAGACGTGATAAGATATCATCCGGGGGAATAATTATCTGCGAGACCGTATCTACGACCTCCTCCGGGTCATAGTAGGCACTCCAGCCCCGGCTCTGCATTATTCGCTCATAAGCGGTATTGGCGATACTTGTCACCGTCGTCCCAGCTAAATCATACGGCACCCGATCCGCCTCTTGATGTGCCAAGGCCATAGACATCCGTTCATGACTCAACATAGCTTATTCTCCACATTATGAAACACTGTTCCATATACCCATTAAAAAAATATATCCCCAAAATGCAAATAACCCAGCACTTCTACTATATTGTCAGCTAAATAAAGAAAATTACAGAGTAAAGATGAAAGCCACACCATAATTACATTATATTCAAATACGAACGCTAATGTTATTATATAAAATTATTTTACAACCATTTATTGCTTAGTCAACTTTTATAAATAAATAAAATAAACGTATTTTGCCTTGATTTCCTCTCAAAATCCTGCGATTTTATCCAAATACGAATATTAATGTTCTATTATTAACACTTTACAGCAATAACACGCTCTGGATACTCTTTCGCTAAAACCACATATTTTTTTAAAAAAAAGGATAATTTAGCCAGGCTGGAGTTCACCGGTGTAATTTTGATTAGGTAAATACACTTTCAGGAGATTGGGTATACTGAGTATACATAGTTGTGAAGCAGGATGATAATTCTGGCTGGAGTCCACGCTGGGTTGCAGAGAAAATAATATACCCCAGGCTCAAAGCGTCAGAGACCGACCGTACAGCAACCCCAACGCTTACTGTCCAGTAACAACTGAAAAACGCTTGCCGCCTTTCAGATCCACTATAAACGCTACCTAAGCCTTGTTCTCAGGGGTGTCCGCGATCAGTTGCGCAAAGTTGGCTGCTTTGAGTTCGGTATTGACCAGATTCTGCAGCCGCTTGAGCCGCTTGTGTACCGGGCAGATCTTCTCCCGGGGGCAGGGATCCTCCAGACAGTTATTGATCAGACAGCTCTTGGGATTGACCGCCCGAATGACATCATAGAGGGTAAAGGTCTGCGGCTCACGTAGTAGGCAGAGCCCACCGCCGTTACCGCGTCTACTGTCGATAAAGCCGTCCTCAATGAGCATACGGATAATATTGCGCAGAAAACGGTAGGGTATATCCATGTTCTCCGCAATCATTGCCGCCGAAAGGCGGTTCTCCGAGCTACTGTACTGACTCAGATAGAGTAATGCCCTAATTGCATAATCAACCTCTTTGGTTATCACCTTCTCTCCTTTAGCAGTCTGAGGACAAACTTATTATCGCAATATCGCGCATACTGTCAACATTTTTTTACTAACTACCGTTACCCGCTAGCGCCCTAGCCTATTTTTAACGCAGTTTCCCGCGTTTATCCTACTTGCGAAGCGACAATAAAAAACCCTTGCAGCAAATACGAGCCGCAAGGGTACAGACTATAAGTATGCGTAGTGGAAAATTATTGCTTAGTACTTGCGTTCGCCAATAACCTCTGCAGCAACTTCCATGGGGAATACGCCTTCGTCAACTATAATCTTCTTAGGCAGCTTCTCACCGGCGCGATAAGCATCAATCGCATCAAAGAGAGCGGGTCCAAGCAGTGGGTTACACTCAACAGTACAATTGAGTTTACCAGCAACCATAGCTTCGAACGCACCCTTAACCCCGTCGATAGAGACGATAACGATATCTTCAGCAGGCTTCATTCCGGCTTCTTCGATAGCCTGAATAGCACCGATAGCCATATCGTCGTTGTGTGCAAATACCGCGTCTACATTATCATGAACCTTGAGCAGAGCCTCCATAACTTCCTTACCCTTTGAACGGCGAAAGTCACCACTCTGTGACGCAATGATCTTCATGTCAGGCTTGTCGGCAATAGTATCAGCAAAACCCTTCTTACGATCGATAGCAGCTGAAGAGCCTGGGGTTCCCTGGAGTTCGATGATGTTACACTTGCCGCCGGTCTTCTTATCAAGCCACTTGGCTGCATTGATAGCTTCGAGTACGAAGTCACCAGCAACGAGGGTAACATAGAGAGAATCATCATCCACCTTGATTGAACGGTCAGCAAGGAATACCGGAATATTAGCTCTCTTGGCAGCCTTCAGTACCGGTTCCCAGCCGGTCTCAACTACAGGTGCGAGAATGATAGCGTCAACCTTCTGAGCGATAAATGCGCGCAGAGCCTTGATCTGGTTTGCCTGCTTGCCCTGACCGTCAGAGAACTTGAGGTTGATACCGCGATCCTTGGCAGTAGACTTTACAGACTCCGTCTCAGCCGTACGCCATGAACTCTCAGCACCGATCTGTGAAAAGCCAACAGTCAGCGGCTTAGCATAAGATACAGAGCAGGTAAGAAGAACAGCAAGCCCAAGCATAATTGCTTTTACAAAACTTCTCATAATAAAACTCCTTAAAAAAATTACAAACAACGACAACCTATAAAACCCACAACTGGGATTACAATGCATAAATATCTTTACCGCCACCAGCCACCAGCAATAGCAGTATCCCCCCCCCTAGAACTACCGACGGCTTCAACCACTCGAAAGTCAACACCCACCCCAACTTCAATGCGCTTATATATTGTATAATGTAAAGCCTTATCCGCCGCCTGCCCCAAGTTCGCCCCGCAGCCGCCGGGCGGCCTAGCTGTCACTCTCACTATTCTTGGAGAGTACCCTCTGCATCAGGATAAAGAGCAGGAGCAGCACCCCGATAGCGATACGCAACCACCAGGAATTGAGTCGGCCGTCGAAGATCAGCGCACACTGGATCGTACCATAAATCAGTACCCCCATCAGCGTTCCAACCACATACCCAACCCCACCGGAGAGGGGAGTCCCCCCGATCACCACACTCGCAATCACATCCAACTCCAGCCCTACACCGTTTGACGGATTACCCGAACCGGTGAAGAAGGTATAAAGCACACCGCCAAGAGCCGAGCACATACCGTTGATACCGTATACCAGCACCTTGACGATACCTACCGGCAGCCCCATCAGCAGCGCCGAATCCTCACTCCCGCCGATAGCATAGATACTCCGACCAAAACGGGTTAAGTGAGCGATATACAGCGCAATCACAAACACCACCAGGAAGAATACCGTACTCGCCGGAAGAAACACATCCTCTGATATCCAGAGATTCGCCTTATCAAGCACCAGGTCGTAAAAATCATTGGAGATACCGATCGACTCCATACTGACCATGAACGCCGCGCCGCGAGCAAAGAACATACCGCCCAGGGTCACCAGAAACGGCGGCATCTTGAAGGTATGGATCAGCACCCCTTGCAGCAGGCCGAAGATCAACCCAAGTACCACCGCCAGCAGTATCGCCAGCTCCGAGCTATAACCCTGCTCGGCCATCGACGCAATCAGAATAGTCGCAAAGGCGAATACCGAACCGACCGAGAGATCAATACCGCCGGTGAGGATGACAAAGGTCATACCGATGGCAATCACGCCTAAATACGCATTATCCGAGAGAATATTGGTCACCACCAGTACCGAGAAGAAACCATCATAGAGGAGTGACGCAATACCATAAAGTATTATAAACACCCCTGCCGTCGCAAATAACGGAATATACTTTCTATTGATTAGTGCTTTCATTATGCCTTACCCTTCCTTACCAGCGATACCAGTATTCTGCGGAACTCCTCAGACTGTAATAGACATACCATGATAATCACTATCGCCTTTGGTACTGTAGTGATCTCAGGAGGCACCCCGAGAAAGTACATCGTAGTAGTCAGAGTCTGAATCAGAAACGCCCCGATCAGTGATCCCGCTATGCTGAATTTTCCCCCGGTGAGT
Organism: Planctomycetota bacterium; assembly: GCA_963556115.3. Taxonomy (GTDB): domain Bacteria; phylum Planctomycetota; class SZUA-567; order SZUA-567; family SZUA-567. Next base: position 8,223 of record CAUVYI020000017.1, read on the forward strand.
GAGGTACCGCCGACCACTACCGCAAAGATTGCATCCAGTTCCATAAATTCCCCGAGTTTGATGGTATCAGCCGCTTTGATATTCGAGGTCGCCACCAAGCCGGCCACCCCGGCGCAGAAGCCGGAGAAGGCATATACCATCACCTTCACACTCTTGGTGTTGATCCCGGCGAAGCGACTCGCTTTCTCATTATCCCCCACCGCCTCGATAAATACCCCGACCGCGGTCTTACGGGTTATGAATAGCGTCAACAGGGTAATCACCAGCACAATCGTCAGCGTAAAGGGCAACATCAGAAAGTGACCATTACCGAGGAAGACAAACTCCGGATCCTCAAAGGTATAGATAAAACCATTGGTTATCAGCAGCGCCACCCCGCGAGCAGTCACCATCATAATCAGCGTCGAGACAAATGGCTGCAATCCGACATACGACACCAACACCCCGTTGATCATGCCGATAAAGGTGGTAAAGACCAGCGCAATCGCCACGATCACCCAGAACGGCAGCTCACTCTCATTGATCAGCAGCGCCCCGACCGAGCCTGCAACCGCCATGATCGAACCGACCGAGAGATCGATACCTCCGGTGGCGATAACCAGAGTCATCCCGATAGCCAAGAGCATGACCTTCGACCCCTGGTTGATAATATCAATCACCGTACCATAGAGATACCCGTTCATTATTTCGAGGTTGAAGAACCCTTCCCCATATAATCCGTTGAAGGCAAAGAGGAGTATCAGCCCGATGATCGGCCAGACCAACCTGTTTGCCATAAGCTTGTTGACTACACTCATTCCTGCTCCTTCTCTTCATGTACCTCAGCGATGACCTGCATAATCTTCTGTTCATCGATCTCATCACCGATCAACTCGCCGATCTTCTTGCGGTCTCTGAAGATATTGATCCGGTCGCAGACTCGCACTACCTCTTCCAGTTCGGAGGAGATAAAGATTACCGCCACCCCGTCATCACTCAACTTATTAATTAAATGCTCAATCTCGGCCTTGGCGCCGACATCAATCCCGCGTGTCGGTTCATCCAGAATGATCAATTCCGGCTGCACCGCGAGCCAACGCGCCAGCAAAACCTTCTGCTGGTTACCCCCGGAGAGATTCTTGATCGGAGTCTCCGGCGACGGGGTCTTGATCTTGAGCGCCTCGATATAATGATTCGCCAGAGCATCCTGTTCCGAACGCTTGATCTTGCGGAAGGTTCCCCGTTTGGCCTGAAGCGCCAGCATAATATTCTCGCGAACCGAGAGATTCGGGATGATGCCCTCACCCTTTCTGTCCTCCGAGCAGAAACCGATACCCTTGCTTATAGCATCCCGAGGTGAAGATATATTGATCAAATTCTTGTTGATCCGGGTCGACCCGGAGGACTTTTTATCCGCTCCAAACAAGAGCCGTACCGACTCGGTTCGCCCTGAGCCGAGCAGCCCGGCCAGACCGACAATCTCACCCCGCTTGACACTGATATCCAACGGATCAATCACCCCATACTTGCCGATATTCTCCGCCACCAGAAAATCCTCGGCCTGGGATACATCACGCACGCGTTCCTTGAGTTCAATACTCTCGATATCCTCGATCTCCTTACCGAGCATCGCTGAAATCAGCTTGATCTTCGGCAGATCCTTGATATCATAATCTCCAACATAACCGCCGTTACGCAATACCGTAATCCGGTCGCAGACCTGATAGACCTGGCCGAGGAAGTGGGTCACAAAGACAATCCCCAACCCTTCCTCCTTGAGTTTACGCATAACCGTAAAGAGCGCCTCCACCTCCTTCTCATCCAGACTCGAGGTCGGTTCATCCAGAATCAGAATTTTCGCGTCGATATCGAGCGCCCGGGCGATAGCCACCATCTGCTGGATCGCCATCGAGCAATGCGAGAGTTCAGCGGTTACATCCAGATCGTGAATTCCCAGCCGCGCCAGCGCCTTACGGGCATGGGCGTTGATCGCGCCCCAATCCAGACAGCCGTATTTCTTGGGCTGTCTGCCGAGGAGGATATTCTCCGCCACCGAGAGCGTACGCACCAGATTCACCTCCTGGAACACCGTACTGATACCATGCTGCTCCGCCTCCAGTACCGAGGTCGGATGCACCTCCTCCCCGTAGAGCTTCACACTCCCGCCGTCACGTTGATACACCCCGGTAATAACCTTGATAAGCGTCGACTTTCCCGCACCGTTCTCCCCCATCAGTGCATGGATCTCCCCAGCCTTGAGGCTGAACTCAACGCCATCGAGCGCCTTGACCCCGGGAAACTCCTTGGAGACATTCTCCGCTCGCAGTAATACATCCTGATCCATACTATCTCCTAATTAAAGATACTCAACCAAGCCGTCCGTCCAACTACCGCCGCCTCGGCAGCCAGTGTTTGCAGAGCAGAACCGCCAGACCACAGCTTGCTCGCCGCTTTGAAGTATTTTCGCAGTTTTTTTTTACAGTTTTTCTCTTCTTCTACTCAACAAGTGTGCCAGTTTATAACCTCCCGCTAACACTTACACCCAACACCTTGCAAAGAAACGAGTTACACCTTAATATTATTTAAACAATATTTAAAAACCACCCCTGTAACTGCACACATTTTTCTCACATGTTCACACTTTGTAAATTCACAGAGTGTGCAAAAGCCCCTTAATATTAATTTGACTAAGGCTACAATAACAGGCATACTACAGGCACAAGCAGAGTACCACAAGAGCAGGAGGTCAGCACATTATTATGCAGAAGCAAATTATTATCATTGATGATCAGGAACGGATACTCAAGAGTCTCAAGCGCAATCTTACCAAACTGGAGTACCGGGTAGAGTGTGCGCAGAACTCGGCACAGGCACTAGCGCTGATCGAGAGCGAGCGCCCGGATCTGATCCTGTTGGATGTCATGCTCGGTAAGGAGAAGGGCATAGATCTGCTCAGCCAGCTCAAGAGCAGCTACCCGGAGCTGCCGGTGATTATGATCACCGGCCACGGTACAATCGAGATGGCGGTAGAGGCGGTCAAACGCGGCGCCTACGATTTTCTGGAGAAGCCCCTGCTCTTCAACAAGCTGCTCATCACCATCGAACGCGTCTTCGAGCTGGAGGAGATCAAGCGGGAAAAACCGCAGTCTCAGCGCGATCAAGTGTTCGAGCTTCATCACCTCCGACCCGGAGAGTATCGAGATGCTCGGACGCGCCCGGCGTATTGCCGGCACCGACCTACCAATACTGATCTTCGGCGAGAGCGGAACCGGCAAAGAGGTACTGACCAAGGAGATCCACTCCCACTCCCTCCTGCGCGACAAACCGCTGATCCAGGTAAACTGCGCGGCCTTCGCCGAGAGCCTCCTGGACAGCGAACTCTTCGGCCACGCCAAGGGAGCCTTTACCGGTGCCGGCACCGACTACTCCGGGGTCTTTGAGAAGGCCTCCGGCGGCACGCTGCATCTAGATGAGATTGGGGATATGTCTCTGGAGATACAAGCCAAAATTCTGCGCGTACTTGAGAGCGGCGAGTACAAACGCGTCGGCGAGCAACGTATCCGCCACGCCGATATACGTTTTATTGCGTCGACCAATATCGATCTTGACACCCGGGTCAAGGAGGGGCGCTTCCGCCAGGATCTGCTCTTCCGGCTCAACACCGCGATTCTGCGCATCCCGCCGCTGCGCGAGCGTTTGGAGGATGTCTTCATCATCTCCGAACACTTCCTGAAGAAGAAGAGCCTCCTTATCGGCAAAGACTTCACCCTCTCCGAAGAGGTGCGCGAAGCCTTCAGCGGCCACCCCTGGCACGGCAATGTCCGGGAACTGCGCAATACTATCGACTACGCCAGCGCGGTAACGCGCAGCGACACCATCGATCTGAGCGATCTGCCGGAGAGCTTCTTCATCAGCGACGCAAACGGCCAAACCGCGCCCAACAACCCAAGCTCCACCAGCATTACCCGGCGCATTATCCGTGACGGCAACAAGGAACGCCGGGAGATTCTCCAGGCGCTAGAGGATGCCCGCTATAACAAAAAACGCGCCGCGGAACTGCTCAAGATCAGCCGCCGCTCACTCTACAATAAGATTGCCAAGCACAATATCGAGGTCTGACATGCGGATAAACACCCCGCTCTTTATCGAGCTGCGCCACATCAACTACAGCGTAGCCGCCGAGCCCATCCTGAGCAACCTCAATCTCACTATCGAGCCCGGCACCGTCCATGCGCTCGTGGGTAAGCACGGCGGCGGCAAGTCCACCCTCTGCAAGATCCTCTCCGGGCTGATCACCCCGACTCGCGGCGCCATCGCTATCGACGGTAAGTTCCAGCAACGCTGGAACTTCAGCAAATCCCGCCGCCACGGCATCGTCTATATCCATCAGTACTTCCACCTCCTCGACCACCTCAGCGTCATGGAGAACTTCCTGGTAACCCGACGCAATGTGCTGGATCTCTTCTTCATCAACCGGCGCAAGCTCCGGCGTCAAGTCGAGCAGATACTCGCTGAGAGCCAGTTCGATATCTCAGTCAATACCGAGGTCAAGTCGCTACCGAAGTCCAAGAGTGTCGCCCTCAGTGTGATCCTGCAGCTCGCGCTCAATCCGCGGCTGCTCATCCTCGACGAGATACTCGACCGTCTCGACGCTGACGATCAAGCCAAGATCATCGCCCTCATCGAGAAACAGAAGGAGCGCGGACTCTCCATCCTCTGGATCACCCACAATATCGATGAAGTCGGCAACTTCGCCGATATGATCTCGGTCTTTCGCAAGGGTACGATTATCTTTACCAACCCGACCACCACTATCGACAAGCGCAACCTGATCAAACTCAGCTACAACCAGATCAGCCGCGACACCGCCACCGACAAGGACATCTCCGACTTCTACAATCTCCTCCGGTACAACGAAGCCATCCTCCTGCACCTGCCGGTAAATCTGCTGGTACTCGACCAGTACCAGAATATCAAGCTCATCAACCACCGTGGGCGGAAGTTCTTCCGGGTAGAGTCGGAAGAAGGCCAACACCTCAATACGCTTTTAGGCGATAAGAACTTCTCCCTGCGCGAACGCATCACCAAGGCGGTCAAAGAGCGCAAAGAGGTCACCTTCTACGAATTACCGCTCAATATCAACGAACACAGCTTGGAGGTCAACCTGGTGATCTACCCGATTATCGATGACGCCGATTATATCGGCTGTATTCTGATCATTGAGGATGTTACCGAGAAGGAGTATCTGCGCAAACAGGCCATTCTCGCCGAAAGGCTGTCGTCAGTCGGTCTGCTCGCCGCCGGAGTAGCGCACGAGATCAACAATCCGCTAGAGGTCATCTCCAACAACCTGAGTTTTCTGCGCTTTGATGATGTGGCTCAGGAAGAGCGCGAGGAGGTACTCGGCGAACTGGAGGACGAGGTCATCCACATCAAGCGGATCCTGAAGAATATCTTCCTCCTCTCCGACCGCGCCCAGCTTGAGCGCGCCAGCTTCGACCTCAGCGCCATGATCAGTCGCCTCCTGCGCCTGCTCAAGCACAACGCCAGCACCCAGAGTACCCACATCAACTTCACCCAGGAGGACACCCCGATCCTGATACACGCCAATCAGACCGAGATCCGCGAGGTCTTCCTCAATCTGGTCAAGAACAGCCTCGACGCCCTGGAGGACGGGGGCGTAATCGACATCTCACTACATCCTGAGCCGGAAGCCAGGCGGGTAACCATTATCCATCAAGACAACGGCCCCGGTGTTGACGCCGAACTGCTGCCGGACATCTTCCTCCCGTTCTCCACCACCAAGCACGACAAGGCGAGCAACATGGGGCTCGGTCTCTCGATCGTCTACAATATTATCCAGAAACACGCTGGGAGTATCAGCGTAGAGAACCTCCCCACTGGCGGCTGCCGCTTCACCATCACCCTGCCGCTAGGATGAATTAGGATAAAAGCTCCCGCCGCGAGCCCGACTCTGTATAATCCCGAGCCAGCCCCTTCCGAGGCCCTTTGCGGGCATCAAGACCCCGTATACCCCGGGTGCGCAGCCCACACAGGGCAATTTACACAAAACGCTTACGCAAGTGTATTGGTAATCAAAAACCGACAATGCTACACCAAAACTTCCCGCAAACCATGAAAATTGCCAATGCAATTTTTAAAATTGAATAACAGGACAAACCAGCCAGTAAAAAACTACTGGTTGAGGCTGCTTCTCGCAGCCCGTCCATTTGTCCCTAGATGCTAGGTGTTCGAGTAGGCGAGAACTAAGCAAGTGCCTTTTTCAAAAGTATGTCGAAGCCACTGCAAGTAGACAAGCAGCGGCTGAGAATGTAATCGTAAGCAAAATAGCGGTTTAGGCAACGCTGATCGCTTTACGCATAAAGCCCAGACTCCAACCAGCCTGAACCCTCACCCGAAAGCCTACACTCTTTCGCTGAAAGGGCATGATGAGAGTCTTCCGTGTTTCCTGAACCCACACTCCGAAGGCCTAAAAGATAATCTAATTTTTCCAATTGTAATCGGCAAAACATCTCTTTAATAATTAGCTGACGATAGAATATACTTTCATCAACAGCTAATTAGTTAGCTGTTGACAGACTAGTCAACAAATACCGTATATGACGCAAAACCTTAATATGACTTAATTATATCAATTAGTCATTAAGATGTCCACTTTTTCTAGAGCAATGCAATATACCTAAATTGACTTGACAATAGCTCTCAGCTGCCCGCCAATACTATCCACCAACTTGCTACCCGCGAGCGGCGAGAACGCACTATGCTTTCCACTCATACAAAACCTCCTTCCGGTATTGAGCAGAATTAGAGAAACAATTGTTTTAATTGTTAAATTAGTCTGCGATTGCATCAAAAAATATTACCATTTAAATAGAACAATAAATTTACAAAAAACAAATAACTAATTTTTGACATAAATATAAATAAGTGGTACAATGCTCTTGAATTTCACGTATACTTTTTTAATATATAAAAAAGGAGTTAAAATGTCTGACCCAAATGAAAACAGAGATTATGAAACAGCCTGTAGAGAAGGGAACGTAAATAGTAATGATATTTACAACGCAAGGAAAATGGAAACTCTACTAGGGACATCACAGTTGCCTTATGAATCTGATGCTGATTATCAAATAAGAATGGATAAGACGCGTTAAAGAATAACATTAACTGCTATATTGGATCACATATACCTGCTTATCTTATTAATGTGGTATATGTGATCTAATCTTTTCCCATCTCTCAACTAAATATATACTCACCCTCCAGCGTATCCTCAATCATCAACTCACCCAACTTCAGCACCTCCGGCAGCATTAACCTTTGTGCTTCAGTCAAGAAACGCGAGACATAATCCAGCAATTTGATCAACCAGCAGGTCTGAATATCTGCCCAAACGCCTCCTGCAGTACCCTCGCCAGCCGTGTGCCAGTCTACTCGGCAAGTACCGTAGCTTCATTGCTCAACGATAGTGGTGCCTGCCTCATCTGAAGCACTACCAGCCAGAACATAGCCGCATCAAAGCTATGTGTAAAGTTCGTTGCCATGCCCGACCTGATCTTTGCTTTATTTACTCTGCCAGTATCGGCGGTAAAGCTAGTCTGCACCTGGTACAAGCCAACCACGGTATTGATTCACATAACCTCAATCTCCTCCTTACAGTGCTGTACCGGAAAGCCGAGCTGGATTATCTGCTCCTTACGAGTAGCGCAAAGCGTTCAACGAAATCTCACCCCTAAACTTCCCACGATTAAACTCTCAGCCACTGCTCGCCTCCTCGCAGCGTCTTCGACTTACTTTTCGTCCGAGCAGCGGACAAAAGTAAGCAAAAACCTCTCCCTCCGGTCGAGTTGTGTATTCGTTTCAGCAAAGGTTTGAAAATTGCATGAGCAATTTTCATGGCTTGGCAGAAGATCTTAGAGATAACGGATAATACCTTTGGACAAGCCTTAATTCCTTGAATCCAGCCTCAGCCCTCAGCTTTACTGAGGGCTGTACCATCCGTCTTATCAAGCATGGGAAATCACCTTAGTGATTTCCCATATCCTCAGCCATACAGAAAATTACTCTCGCAAGTTTCATACCTGCTTCTGATGCGGAAACTTCGCCCACAGCGACCCAAAAGCAAAAAGCACCAATACCCCGATGATGATATACGAGCCCACGCTATACCCGTTACAGTATTCATAACTCCAGCCGAAGATACTCGGTCCAATCGCACTGAAGAGTATCATAAAGGACATAGCCAGGCCACTCACCTGCCCCAGATGCGCCCTGCCGTAGTAACGCGGCCAGACCAAGCTCGAGGTCGCCCCAAAGACTCCAGAGGAGACACCGTGACCAATGATAATCAGCAGCACCGCCAACGCCGAACTTTCCAGCAGCACCACCCCGAACATCGCCCCGATCAGCCCCAAGAGCAGGATCAGCAACAGCCAATGAAGTCGGTGCTTAAAAAACTTCCCGTCAGCAAGAAAACCACAGGCGATATTGACTACCACACCGATTATCGCGGCATATTTGAACATCCCGAAGGCCTCGTCGCTCCCACGCCCCGCCACCTGAAAGATCGACTCGATATGGAAGGTCACCGCAGTTATAATCAGACTATACATCGAGAGTCCGATATTGAAGATCCAGAAGGAATAATTCTTGAGTACCGCCCCATACTCCCAGTCCACCTCCCGATCCGCGCTCGCCACCTCGCGCAGTTCCCGATCCCGCTCCTCCATGCTCACGCCGTCCGGGAGCAGCCCCGAATCCTCAGGCTTATCACGGTAGAAGATTAAGACAAAGAGCGAATAGCAAATAGAGATTATCCCAAGTATCACCCAGGCTCCCCGCCAGGAGGTCGCCTCCTGCAGCGCATTGAAGATCGGCGGCATAAAGGAGAAGGTCACCACGATAAAGACCCCGAGAAAGGCATTCGCTCGGCCGCGCTTCTGATCAAACCACTTCATCAGCATATTCCGGCTGGTCAGGCTCAGAATCCCCTGCCCGCAGAAGCGCACCATCCAAAAACCGATAGTCGCCACCACCATCGCCGCCACTATCCCGCCGCCGAAGAAGTCTGCAATCTTGTCGCAGTAGGCCATATAAAAGAGGAAACACCCAAGACCGATCACCGAGAGCGAGACGACCCGGCGTACCGAGAAGATATCGAGCACCTTGCCAAACCATCCAATAAGTACCGCCGAGGCGATTGTTCCAAGCATGTAAGTAATGCTGAGTTCAAAACGTGTGATATGCAGATGCGCAATCAGCGAATTGGTAAAGGCGGATATCCCAGTAGTCTGCCCCGGTCCACTCATCAGCATACCCATAGAGGAGCAGAAAAAGATCATATACCCATAGAAGAAAGGGAACTTTGCCGGATCGAAGGGTATCTTTGCTCTATTCATTTTTCACCTGTCGTATAAAAAAACTGTTCGCCAAACACCAAAATAAGCATATAATTATTAATTATACTTAAAGCACGTAACGAAGATATAAAAATCGTTTTTTTTTAAAAGGAATGCTTAATTTTTAGCATTTTGATCTAAATTATTTACAAACAGCCTTGATTTTTTACTAAAAGACAGTTATGCTACTATCAATTAATTATTGTGCGAGTATCATGAAACAATAAAAGGTATTATATCTATGAGCGCCCAGTGTAACCGCTGCAATTCTACCGATATCCCGCTTGAAGAGCTGGCTTTGAACAAATCCAGTTCCAATTCCTGGGGGCTTATCTGCAAGGATTGCCTCAAATCCCTCGGCAATAAATGGATAGAACCGGGGACGCTCGGTTGGCTCGGTAGTTATAAGGAGCTGGTAGATAGCGATATGCAGCACCTGCTGGATACCTTCAAAGAAGCTTACGGCCAGAAGCCGGAGAAGGCCGCCGACAACGAACGCCGCTTCAAGCGCCACGCCACCTTCCTCACCGGCTTCGTCAAAAAAGGTAAGTCTAACAATGAGATTCTGGTCGTCATCAAGGATCTCTCCAAGGGCGGGGTCAAGTTTGTCAGTCGACATCAGTTCGAACCGGCGGATGTCGCCGAAATCCGTATAGAGCGGAAGAATACTGAAGGCAAGGACACCTCATATACCGACACCATGGAGGTAATCCGGGTAAACCAGCTAGATGAGACCAAGTTCGAGATCGGAGCGCGCTTCCTCTCGGCCGAGACTATCAACAGTGAGAACCAGGATAAAAAGAAGAACCGGCACAACCTCCTCCTACGTGTCAATTATAAGCTGAGCAATGAATCCCAGGTTACTTCCGGCGCCGTACTCGAACTCGGCAACACCAGCGCACAACTGCTGATACCGGACAGCATCCCGGTAGGGGATAAATTTGCGCTGCAGATCACCGGCAACTCAGGAGCCTTTGCCAAGAAGGAGCTGAGCGGTTATGCTCTGGTAGAGAAGTGCGACCAGGTATACCCCAACAACCATGAGGTCATCGTCAAACTAGCCAATGTCAAGGTCAAGAAGAAGGCGGTGTAAACTCTCGGTCGCCACCTTTTACCCTACCTTTTGACGCATAATCCCCGGCTCAACGCCACGCCAATACCATCCTCTCATACCTATCGCCAACCCGTCCCCCCCCCTAACCCACATTTTTCACTGAAAGTTGAGCCTTTTAGCTTTACAAAAAATATACAACATTTTAGCATAAGCCTACTTCTTAATTATCTTCAGACTTTTGCGAAAGGCGCCCCATGCGTAGACTACAACACACCTGTATGCTCATTCTTCTCCTGCTCACGCTGACCGCTACAACACTCTCCGCCGCTGAAATCACCGATGATGAAGCGCTCGCAACACTGATAGCTTACTTTGAAGAAGGCAACCCGGCCGCCATAACCGAGATCGCCAAGCAAACCGCCTCCCAACTCCCCAGCGCTGCAGACAGGCAGGAGTTCTACAATTTTCTGCTCACTCTGGCCGCAATCCACACTGAAAACCCAAAGATAATCGACCTCCTCGTCAGCATGGGTGCCGAGGTCAATAATACCGACAACAACGGTCAAACCCCACTCTTCTTCGCTATCGATGAGAACAACCTCGAAGCGATCAAGGCTCTGCTCAAAAATGGCGCCAACCCCAGCGCTGTCTTTATCGACACCGAAAACAACTTCACTATCCCCCTGATCTGTATCGCCGCCATCAAGTCGGACGAAGCCTTCGCCGCCATAACCGCAGCCGGCGGCGAGATCAACACCCCTTTCAACCTCGGCACTGTCGAGAATAATGAACTAAAACTTACCCCGCTGCACTACCTGATCACCCTCCCAGATCCTGAAGACGACCAGGAATTTATCGACAACATTCTAGACAGTGTGGAGCTTCTCATCGCCTCCGGTGCCGATGTCAACGCCACCGACAACTACGGCCAGACCCCACTGGACTACGCTTACGCCAACGGCCTGGAAGAACTTAGCACCATCCTCAGCAACGCCGGCGCCACCACCGGCTCTAAAAAATAGCTCGCGCTCACCGGCTACGCCCTAAAGTTTCACCCCTGACCCAAACCACCTCTTCGCTGAAGCCTACCGCCGTAAGCTTCAGGCTCTTCCCTTACCTGCCGGCAGCAAGACAGGGTAACGAAGCGACCACTCCTACACCGAGTACAACACCATCACCAACCCTGGCGACGGCTGCATACCACCGCCGCCTGCTACCGTCATTAACAATACCAGTTCAGCAGCCTCAGCATATGTTATCGTTCAACAGTAAAAAGTTTTTTTCACGAACAGTATATTAAGCTGGTTTTCATAATTTAATTCTCATATAATCACAATAAATCTATAATAAACGTAGTACTATTAATCGAAGTATTGCTGGAAGGAGCAATCCATGATTAAACGTTATTACAAACCCGAGAGCAGCTTTATCTATATAAAGATGAGTTCGGTTATAAATGACGCGAGCCTGCTCCAGCACCTCAAAGAACTCAACCGCGAGAATTTCGGCAGAATTGAACTTCTCGAACTATGCGACGTCCGTGATATCTCGCCCGAGAGTAACCTGAGCCTCAAAATGTTTATAGATTTTGCCGAGATTATCGCCAAATCCGAGAACTTGATCTACATGACCGGGAAGCTAGCCTTTCTCGTCAACAACTCCTTCCAATTGCACATGGTCAGAGCCTTTGCCAGAATTACCACCGATACCATTATCCACAGCGAGACCCAGATATTCTATGACCTGAAAGAAGCGGTAGAATTTTTGGATACAATCGAGCCCTTTACCGAGATCGAAGAATTTCTCATCGGTACCGGGGAGTACTCTTAAATATAGACCATCACCACAATGGGATACGCTGTGCGCCCGCACCCCCTGCTCCGTCCACTCTCCGGCAATCAGCACCGAGATCTACAACCATACGGCTAAGCAGACAAACTTTTCCCAGGATAATACTTGGTAAAACTCCGAATACGTGGTAGAGTATAGATATACTAAACAGATGCAAATGCCTGATCCGCAGTTGCCAACCCTGCGCTACTCAAGATACCTCCGGGCTCGCACATTACTCAATAATCACGGCACAGTGGTAGCGTAAACCTGCTACCACCTATTACAGACCGCTACACGTTGAATAAAGGAGAAGCCTATGTTTTGTCTAAAAGGTATGGGCATGCGCCGATACTTCATGTTTATTATGTGCTTTATCTGCCTCGGCTTTATCCTGTTCCGGCTCTGGCATATATTCTTCCCCTCGCAGCAGTATCCCCAGAACACCCCGACCTTCAAATATATGTTGCAGAACCGGGGTATGCGCGCCTGGTGGTTTAACCAGCCATACCGGACAGAGTATCTCCAGCAGAACGGAACGACGAATAATCTGGAATCCGACAATGATTATCTGGTATACCTGGCCAGACGCATCAATTCAACCCAGCGTTCACAGCTAGATACCCTATACCGTAATCAGGAGCTGAGCCGTGGCGATTACGCAGCACTGGTCGAACCACTGGAGAATCAGGAGCTATTCTGCTACCTCAAGCCCTCCCAACTCCTGGCAAAGTTCAAGGAATTGAATATCACAGATAAAACCCGACAGGATAAAATCCTGAATGAACTTATACCCAAAGAGCCATAAACCTCGCTCTTTGCCCCGTCCTCCACCCGCTGCCGACGCAATCTCCCCCTCCGGCTTCCGCCAGAGCCTTGAACACATTGCGCGGCTGAGCCGGAGCCGCCCCAACCAGGGTCAGCACAATCCTGCTCATCACCCCCTGGCACCGCTATCGCCACTCCCCCCCCGGCCGAGAACCGACAGAACCTCAAACCATGTCCCGAGTCCACGCCTGCAGACCGCCGAACTCTGCGTAGCAGTCACCCCCGGTGAGTCCCGGCGGAATAAGACGACAATTTAATCAAAAAGAGGATTGACTTGCAGCCCAATCATAAGATAATGGGACACGCTGGTTCGCATATAAAGCTGTATATATTTGAATAGTATAATACCGCAGTATACGCCGAGGCGAGCGCAGGCTGCTCCTATCCAATATGTGATTACTGAGCAGTAGTCCGAAACTGCGCAAGAACGAGCTGTACCCAAAGCCCCAACGCAGCACCCTGCGGCACAGGGACAGGTAACAAACACACTCTACCCGGCGCACACGCGGGCAAGACCGTTTAACTGGCAACGCAGGGTAGTGTATTGCGCTACAACATAGTATGATCTATAATAATAAGCTGCTATAGTCTGTTACTAATCACTGCTATAGCGACAATTGCCAACACATGTGCCTGTAGCTCATCAGGATAGAGCGTCGGTTTCCTAAACCGGAGGTAGTGGGTTCGAGTCCCGCCAGGCATGCCAAACTGCACAGGAGCCAGCAATTTCTTTGGAAGTTGTTGGCTCTTTTAATGTTAGGGTGGTTCGATTGGGGGCGTGCTTGTCGAAGTAGATTTCGCCGTCCAGCCAGAGGCGCTGCAGGTCTAACTTCAAACTATCACTAGCTTTAGACCATATTTTACGCGGTTCGACAGCAATGCGGGTCAGGAAGCGGATTGTAGCGTCGATATCTCTTATCTCATACTCAAAGTCATCACTCTGCAGCTTGAGTTCTGCAAGTCCTGTATTGATCTCATCCATCTTTTTATTGTAAACAGCATCGGTCAGAGTACCGCGCATCAGGAGTTCGAGTAGCTTGCTCTGGTCACGCTCCAGCTTCTGTCGAGCTTCAGATCTGGCATTGCGAACCTTGGTAGCCTCAAACCCCATGCTAGCCAGCTCACGCTTGATAAACTCTCCATAATCCTTCATATACTCTTCGTCAACCCTCATACGCTCAAGGAAGTACTCAAACTCCAAATGCAGCTTATTCAAGCTGATATTCTGGCCTTTGCATTTGCTGCATTTGAAATATGGGTACTTTCTCCCCTTCCTGCCGGTAGCATAATACCCCTGCATAAGTTTATCACAGTATGCACACCTGACAAAGCCGTCAAGAATAAATGCTTTCTTATCAACCTTGCGGTAGTTCTGCGCCTTTCCTCCAAGTATATCCCGCACTCGGTTGAACATCGCTAACGAAATAATACTCTCCCAATTGCCTTCAAAGATACCACCGGCAGCAAGACAGGTGCGCCCACGGCTGGCGTATGCAGGATTGGCCAATATCTTGATAAGAGTACTCTTGGCCAGTCGTTTACCCGTGCGGCTGCGCAAACCAATATCATAAGCGTACTCTCCGAGTTCGGTATAGTTGAGCAATCCGTCGGTACTCAGGCAGCGTTCAAAGAGCAGCCGCACGAGCGGAGCAACTTTTTCATCCTGCACCAGGGTCGGCATACCGTCGATCTTGGCCACCTTATAGCCGCGGGGGGCTGGCCACGCCCAGCCGCCGCGCTTGACCACCTCGACCATACCTGCCTTGCTCCGCTCGGCTCTGACCTCGTTATCAAATTGCGCCTGCAACGATAGCATCCCCTCCATAAACCTACCGGCCGGGCTGTCATCGAGGGGCTCGGTGACACTGACCAGCTTACAGCCGACCCCAGCAAGCTCGGCGCGGAGATTGAAGAAATCTTGCGAGCGGCGGGCAAAGCGGTCTATCTTGTGAACCACAAAATAATCAATATCCTGCCGGGCTTTGACATATGCGAGTGCGGCCTGGAGCTCTTTGCGGTCAGCGGTCTTCGCTGACTCGCCACGCTCCAGGAAGACCATCTCGACATAGACACCCTTGCTGTCGCACCACTCACGGCAAGCTCGCTCCTGAACTTCAAGAGAGGTGCCATCTAGCTGTTTGAGTGAACTGACGCGGGGATAGATTACAGCATTCATATTGATTGATCCTGTTGGTTTGACCGTGATGAAAAGATATGATTGGCCATAAAAATAGCCACTGTCAATTATCATGACAATGGCTATAGTAAGGCAGAGTATTAGATTTTGCAAGGAGTTTCTAGATAAAAATATCGAAGTTTAGTACTACAAATACCCCAAGTGTACGGTAGTTAAATCACTAATTCAATTTTGTAAAGCTATTTTTTTACGGAAAGCTTCTTGTGCCTTGCGATATCTCTCATTGATACCAGCAGGTAACAATTCCTCTCTAATGCTTGTATCAGCTCCAGCATTAATTAAAAGAGTTACAGCTTTAGAATTATTATTTCTCCTTGCATAATCTAATGCAGTTTGTCCTCCATCATCAATGGCATTAATATCTGCACCAGCATTCAAAAGAAGATTTAATTTTTCAATAGAAGCAACAAAGTTATCTGAATATGCTGCATAATGTAGAGGCGTCATCCCCCCACTATTCTTGGCGTTAACATTAGAATTCATATTGATAAAAGAACGTGTAATTCCAATATCTGGATTACAAAGAACTGCAGTATGCAAAGGAGTGTCCCCAGAATTATTTTTCGAATCAACACTAGCCCCATTCTTTATCAGTAGTTCAATAATACCAGAATTACTATTTTTTCTTGCTGCATCATGCAAAGGAGTAGATCTTCCCAAACCCCTTCGATTAATATTTACACCATTCTTGATAAGTGTTTCAATTACATCACGTTTATTATTAAAAAGGAGCATGAATGAAAAAAAGGAAAATGAATTTGCGGTATTATCAACTGAACAATTAACATTAAAACCATTACTAATCATATTTTCTAACTTAGGCTTAGTTAATTCTGAAAAGAACTTGACTGAATCTTCATAAGTAACAGGATTTGACTCCACATTAGTCTTTAAACTAATAATTGATTCCGTCAGATCATTTGAAATTTTACCGATAGTCATGCCTGCGGTAAGGACGGCATTTTTGCTGTCTACCAGACGGACATTCAAGACATCGGTCAGAGTCATGGTCTGTGAGGGATCAGCTGAATCGTGATAGTCCAGCTTGACAACAATTATTGCGAGGAGGCGACCGAAGTTATCGCGCTTCTTTTCGAGCCCATGGGGAAAGGTAAGCAAAACCCTATTATGGCAAGCAGCTATTACATCCTCGGTATACTTCTTAGCTTTGTCAAAACCGGGTTCACCCCGCTCTGGGCAGTCGATACCGTACAAGCGTACGGACTCGATCTCTTCCTGGTAGATGACCTCGATGGTATCGCCGTCGATGACACGGGTGACCTGGACGACCTCGTCGGTGTATTTGGCGGAGGCGGAGAGCGAGAAGAGAAGGAGCAGAAGCAGGAATAAACGGAACGAAATTAATTTTGACATGAAGATCCCCCTTATGAAAGACGATAAGGGGGATTATACTCTATGATACAAGTAATTACAATGCTTAAATGGGGACAAGGAGGGAAAAATTACAGCTTATGAGATTACCCTGTCGACTCGTCAGCACCTTGAGTAGTTCGTCTCTGCTCAATAATTTCAATAACTTCTGCAGCAATTTTCACGAGGTCACGGTTATCAGATGTACTTTCCAGCTTTTCGCGCTGCAGGCTGATGATCTCATCTTTATCCTCGATCCAGGCTTGGAGTTCCTCAATGCGCGTTTCCAGCTCAGCGATGCGAGCGGCATAGTCTGCACTAGTGGCAGAACCAGCATTCTCACTACGAACACCGGTAAGGATGTAATGGATATCCCCTCCATTTTCAAGAATAATTTTTAACATTTCAATAGGGATATCCGCTCTCCCGGTTTCCCAATTTTCTAGATTTGAATACGATAATCCGTTTACTTCAACGAATTTTTTTCGATTTTTTTCAATTTTCTTTCTCTCTGCATAAAGCCGTTCAGCCCTATTTTTGTCGAGATAATCGTATTTTTTTCTTGGTGACACTATATCTTCTCCGTTTACTTAACCGGATTTTTATTTGATTTCCGGTAAACTTGCGGTATACTACACTCAGAAAGCGGGGCTTTGCTGAGTACTCTGACTCTAACTATATCGACAAGCTACACTTTCTACTTGAGGAAATATTCATCACTATATATAGCAGTATAAACCAGCGCTCATCACCTGTCAAACAATATGGCAGTGCGCACAGCAAAGTTCTGGTTATAGTTGATAACCGCTTGAGCTAGAGGATAAGCAAATGCAGAGATTCAGGAAGCGACATACCGTCAGCCGGACACCGGCCACCGACTACAAGACACCAACCGTCAGCAGGACACCGGCCGTCAGCCGAACATCGGCCACACACTGTTTGCCCTCTAGCAAACAACCACCGACCTTACCAGAGAGTGATGACTCTGGTAGGGTTATTTTTCATTGCAACATGAGATAGTAGCGAGGCAAGGACATTAGTAAAGGCATTGCCGGGTTATTTTTATCAACCTTAATCGTAACAAAGCTAGAGGAGGCAGAATATGAGAGTTAACAGTGAGAACATGCAAGTCGTGAAGTGTACACGGTGTGGGGGTGAGGACGTGATCCAGTTTTATCCGGGGGAGAGCGAAAAGAAGAAGCGAGCGCGGGTGAAGAAGTTTGTGTGTAGCGTGTGCTGGAAGGCGGAGCAGTCGGGCGCAGCGGCGGAGTATAACCGGCGGCGGGGATACGCCCCACTCAGAGGCAGCGCGAGGCAGATCAATTATGCTGAGAGTCTGCGCAAGAAGTACATCTTCAAAATAGTGAATCACCTTGAGATTCAGGGGCAGAACGGATTCGCCAAGCGGGCGGAAAGGTATCTCGGGGCGCAGCAAGACGCAAAGTGGTGGATCGAGACTGAGTACGAGAAGATTGAAGGGTTGATTGCAGCAAAGATTGAGGAAGCGAAGTGTATCGCTTCAGTGGAATAAATACATACAGACAACAAGGAGAAAGAAGTGGAAGATTCAAGTAGTCAGCCGGACACCGGTAGTCAGCCGGACACCGGTAGCAGCGAGACCGAGGAAGTGAGAGAAGCAGACATTAAGGAGACAGAGGAATTCAAGGCGGTATTGAAGCAGACCCCGATGATCAAGCAAGGAGAGGAGGTAGTGAAGCATCTGACTGCTGAGGAGATCGCAGAGTATCTGAAATATGCAGAGAAGATGGAAGGAATCAAAAAGAAGATGCTTGAGATGTTGGATGTGGTCAAGCTTATAGATAAGGATCATGACCGCGAAATAAGCGAGTACTTCGACAAGCTCAAAGAAGCAAACAATATTTCTGCAGAGGCATCAATCAGTACGCGGAGCAATGGGGAGACTATTGTCGTAGTACAGCGACCCAAAAGAGAGGTTGGATTTGAAAAAATGTTTTCCGGGTTTGGAATCGGTATCGGAAAGATGAACTAAAGCTGAGAAAGCAGGACTTGGAGCATACAGGTAAACCATTAACTATAAGGAGAAAAGATGTTTGAAATATTTGAGTCAAAGCCGGTAGTAAGACGGGCGGTAGAGATCACAGAGTCTGATGAGATTGCGCCGATTGATAATATACGAGCAGTTTTCATCCGGGGTAATCAAAGGATAGAATACACCCGCGCTGCAGAAGAGGCAGATGGAGATTTTATTATAAAAGAGAGTGATGATGATATTTACCACTGTCCGCGAGCGGTATTTGAGCAGAAATACCGTCCCATGAATAACACAGGGTTGACCTTTGGAGAGGCGATAGAAGCAGCCAAGTCGGACAAAAAAATCGCGCGGAAAGGCTGGAACGGGAAGAATATGTTTGTTGTATATATGCCCCCGCTCAAGCTACCCCCATACAACACCACGGATACCGCCCGCAAGGTCAACGATCGCACCGCCAAGTTTATCGGCGAAGACCAACCACTCGATTGCCAGCCTTACTTTGCCATGTACAACGCGCAAGGACAGTGGATACCGGGCTGGCTGGCATCACAGACCGATATGCTAGCAGAGGACTGGTGTATTATTTAAGACCTGTATAGCAAGAGGTCACTTTGCGAGTGACCTCTTGCTAAAACTTTAAAGGAGGAATAAAGCATGCGCAAAGAGAAATTTGAGGAGATTGTACAAGCTACAGAGTACATGACAGACGAGCAGCGGGTACAGCTGCTGGAGCATCTGAGCCGGCAGAATGTGGCACAACAGGCAGAGTATAAGAAGATGCTGGAGCACTACTCGGGGCTGCTCGAAGTATTCAAGCAACCGGTTCTGGCTGAGTTGAAAGGAGCAAGCCCGCTACTGGAGAGCTTCAAAGGGAGATTCAAGCAGCCAAAGAGTAAAGGCATAAATGTGTCGACGCTGTACCGGAGTCTCTTCGCCGACAAGGAGTTTACCGACGTCGGGAGAAGGCTGAGCGATATCGAGGCACATATCGGCAAGGAGAGTATCGAAATATCCGGGAAGTGGTACACGGTACAGGAGCTGATGGTACTGTTCAGGGAGAATGGGCTGGTCGAATCGCGGAACGGTCGGTGGTATTTTATAAATTGAGCTGGAAACAGAGAGAGGAGACAAGATGAAGATGCAAGTCAACGGGCATGGAATGCAGTTGAATTTACACAATGCATTTAACGCACTTGTGATAAAGCTAAGGAATACCCTTGAGCCAGAGCAATGTGATGAGATCTGTTCAAAGATGGAAAACCTCAGATCGGCGGTTGTCGCGTTCGACTGCATATCTGGAAATAGTTTTGAACTAATAGAGGATGATATCCTGAGTTTTGAATTTTACGGTATGACGGAAGAGGAGATATTTAACTCATGAAGAGGATTGAATATTACAAGGAGCCGGTGGCGCTGCATAATCTCTACCCGGGACTGGAAGAGGCGGCGATTATCGTAACTGGAGAGGTGGAGAAGTTCTTTGAGAAGCTGAGTATTACTGAGCCGCTCCATCTTATCTTAGAGCCGGGACAAGTGACGCGGTATGAGTTTATCAGTGTACCGCTGGAGGATGGGAGTATAGTGATCAGCGAGCCGCAGCACAACCTCTGCTGGCAGGTATACGGGGTAGCGCACCCGGTAGATTTCAACGCCTCCAGATACATCCAGACACACCGTATCCTTGCCGACATCGCAAACGAACTTATCGGAGCGGATATTGAGCATTATTACAACTGGGAGGCAGGTATGACATGGACAGGCAGATATCCTGGCATATAAGCAAAGACGGGGAACGACTCGCCGGGATCGAGGATACGGGTAGAGGCTGGGCGGTGGTGGACGGGGACGGCGAGAGGCTCAAGGAATTAGAGGGTTACGACGCGAAGGAACGGCGGGAGATAGAGAGGTATTACGAAGAGTATATATGGCAGAGAAAGAATACAACGAGCAGCTCAGAGAGATCGAACTAAGATACCAGTGCCACCGGAACCGGGGGCGGATGATTCGTGAGATCGCTGAGCTGAGAAAGGAAGCGAGATGGAAGAAGTTAGAGGTAGTATTGCAAGAAGATTGACGACTAGCTGCCCGGACTGCGGGGCAGAGATGGAGGGGTTGCCGTGGGAGCGGCGCGAGTGTCCGGCTTGTCATATCTGGATGCCGCCGAATATCTTCCACCCCGACGCGCCGGAGGAGGTGCAAGAACGCGGCAGAATTGCGGCGCGGAACTTTATCCGCGCCCGGGTTGAGGAGCATAGGAACGGAAAGATAAATATCCGAGCAGAGAGGAGAAAGCCAAATTATGAGTGAAGACTTTGGAATTGACCGGCCGCTGTCGGCGAGCAGCGCGGTAAAAATCCTTGAGGATATCGAGCTCTGGAAATATGAGAAGGAGAACCCGAAGCCGGATACGGCAGCAACCGCCTTCGGCTCTGCCCTGCACTGCCTGCTGCTGGAGCCGGAGAAGTTTGAAGAGAAGTTCTATGTAGGTATCGCCCCGGTAAACCCCAATACAAAGAATGAGTACAAGAGAGCTTCGGATGCTTTCAAGAATTGGTTCGCCGGGGTTGAAGCTGAGGTATATCCAAAAAAGATAATCTTCAGAGAGGAGTATGAGCAACTGCTGATAGCACAGGGGATGCTCAAGCCCCGGATCGATAAGATATTTGCTGCCGGCAGAGAGAACGGACGGATTCTGCATACTGAAAGAAAGATGACCTGGAAGGATGCAGCGACCGGGCAGCCCTGCATCGGGTATCTAGATGCGGAGATGGACGGGATCATTCTGGATATCAAGACTACGGCGGAGATGAACAGCAGGAAGCTCTACTATAAATGCCGGGACGGGTATTTTCTACAGGCGGGGGTTTACGCTGAGGCGGTCAAGCAGATAGATAAGATCGAGAAACCGCTGGTGTTTCTGGTCTTTATCCGCTCTTGTCCTCCGTATTCCATGAAGATCGTACGCGTTGACAATCCGACGCTGGAGGCAGGGTTGATCCGGTTTCGCCAGGCAATTATGAAATATCGCAAATGCGCCGAGAAAGGGCTTTTCAGAAATTGGGACGAGGTCGAGACTACCGGCTACAGCGAGTGGGATATACGCGATATCGAAGCCAGAGGCATGAAGAGATAAATTATGGATTAGAGAGTTGAGAGGAGATCACATGAGTAAACCAAGATTAAAGAGATGTGACCGCTGCGGGGGTGAGTTCGGCGAGTGGGACTACCGGAAGGTAAGACACCGGCTGAGCCCGATCTGCAAGGCGTGCGAGGCAGAGAAGAAGGCGGCGAGCATGCGCAAGAAGCAAGAGGATTCTGCGGCGAACCACCTCCTGATACTGGAAGCAAAGGAACGGACAAACCACGGCTGGGAAGAGGCGGCTACAGCACGGGTAATAGACTAGAGAGGAGGAGCGAGGATGCAGAGTTTTAGCGAGTGGTACAGAGACGAGCGGGAGAATCTGGAGCGGCACTACCTGTTATACCGGGGCTGGCTGCCGGGAACGTATAAAGACTTCTGCCAGAAGGCGTATGGAAATTATAAAGCAAAGGCAGAGCTAAACGGAGGAAGATAATTGAAACTGAAAGAACTTAACGCCGGAGACAGATATCAGGGAATTATCGGGGTACTGACCAAGACCCTCAACTCGGGCAAGGACAACTCGGTATATATCCGGCTCACCGTGGGTGACAGCTCAGGATGCATGGAAGCGCTGCTCTGGCAGGCGGAAGCGGAGATATACAACAACATTAGCGAGGGGCAGCCGTTGAAGCTCGAAGGGACGGTGAGCGAGTATCGGGGGAAGAGACAGCTCAATATCGAGGCGCTCGCCCCAGTCACGGAGAAGGACAACTTCCTCCCCGAATCACTGATGCCGGAGTCGAAGGAGTATACCCTGGCGGAGCTCAAGCAGGAGTTCGAACGGATCTGTAAACACTGGATAACCACTGAAGATAGACGCATTATCGACACGCTATTTGAAAACAAGACCTTGAAGCGGCTATACCAGGCAGCACCGGCAGGGATGCAGGTGCATCATACAGCCAAGCACGGGTTGTTTGCCCACTCGCTGTCGGTGGCCCGGCGCTGTGCAGCCGAGACCAAGAACTACCGCGCAGAGATTGACAAGTCGCTGCTCATTACCGGGGCGCTGCTGCATGACATTGGTAAAGCGTATGAGCTCGACTGGGGCGCGGCGACGGTATACTCCACCACCGGCAAGCTCTACGGACATATCTATATCGGGGCGCGACTGGTAGAGACAGCCTGCAAGAAGGCGGTTATCCCGCAGGAGCGAACCCGGCTGCTGGTACATATGATACTCTCCCATCACGGCAAGCGCGAACACGGGGCTATCCAGCCGCCGCAGACCATCGAGGCGAACATACTCTACTACTGCGACAATCTCGATGCCAAGCTGGAACGGATGAAACTGCTCCAGGAGCTGGCTGGAGGATACGGCTGGAGCGAGCGCGACTATGTCTTTGATAACAACCAATTATACTTTGGTGGTGAGCATGAAGAACGCAATTGAAGAACTGCCGATCAGGGAGAGAGCACTGGAAGCGGTACGAAACTACAAGCACTCCTGGGTAGAGGTGGCACGAATCATCACCGATATCGCTTACGGCGGAGATTATAAAGAGTGGGAGTATGAAGATTTTGAGACGTACTGTCAGGAAGAGTTGGGGTTGAAGTTACGACAGGCACGGAAGATGATGCGCTCGTATTCGTACCTCAAGCACAACCGGCCGGAGCAGCTCAAGGCGATAGTCAGCGGCGAGGATGTCCCCTGCCCCGGCTATGAGATAATCAATGACATCGAGGCCGCGCAAGGCAGCGCGGAGCGGGACGGGAGGTACGACGCCAACAGCCTCAAGGAGGTCGAAACGAAGCTCTTTGAGGGTAACATATCCGGCCGGGAGGCGACGCAGGGGATAAAGGAAGCACGGATCGCACCCGGGGATATTGAACCGCCTGACCCTACGGTAAAGCAGATGCGGAAGATCACCACCGAATACAGACGGCTCTGCAGCCAGGTAAAACAAAATGAACGGATACCGGAAGAGGTCGCGACGCTGATGGAGCAGGCCTTGGCGCGGCTATTGGAGCTAACAGAATAAAGAAAGCAGAGAGCATGGCACTGGCATTTATCAAATTTTTTCCGACAGACTATATCGCCGATACCCGGACACTCTCGACGCACACCAAAGGCTGCTACATGGATCTGCTCTGTCTGCTGCATGACAACGGCGGACAGGTCGAGAAGAGCCTTGACGCCCTCTCCCGGTTTTTTGGCTGCAACCGGAAACAGGCAGAGAAAGCGATTCAGGAGCTCGCAGAGGAAGGAATCCTTGAAGTCGAGTACTCCAAAGAGAAGCAGCGGTACAGCTTTACCCAGCGGCGGATGCTGCGGGAAGAAGAGGAGCGGGAGTACGAGAGGACAAAGAAGCGACGGCAACGGGACACTGAACGGGACGAAGACAGGGACGACGACGGGACAGAGGAAAACAATGAGGGGGACAATGAGCGGGACAAATACCGGGACAGGAGCGGGACTAAACCAGAGACCAGAAGCCAGAAACCAGAAGCCACCACCCCCAGACCCCCAGAGAAAGGTGGTGGGAATTTGAAAGAAGAATTTAAAAAGACAGACTGGGAGGCACTCTGCAAACGCAAGAAGCTGAGCGGGATCGGTTACGAGAAGGTGAAGGGACTCGATGACAATGCGCTGGCGCATCTGCTGGCGGTATACCGGGAAAAACTGAGCGGTACAGATATCCGCCTGCCGCTGGCGGTGGCGAAGACACGGGCAGCAGGAGGGAGTGCCGACAAGGATGATCTGCGGACGATATCCGCCTGGCTGCATCCGCCGCCGCTGAGATCTGACCGCTATAATCCACGCGAACCTTTTACCGATTCATATATCTGCCACTGCGGGGGCGAGCTGAAGAGTGAGTACACCCCCGGCAGTGGCCAGACAATATATATTTGCCAGAGCTGCGGAAGGGGATATCCAAAGAGATGAAGATAAAAGCAAATGATTTTACCCAGCGGGTAGCGGTCTGCCGCTGCGGAAACGAGTGCAGGCGACACGGGAAGAAGCGGCGGCGGATAAAGACCTTGACCGGGGTGCAGGAGTATATAGTATCGAGCCACTTCTGCATACACTGCCGGAAGTACTTTACCCCCTCCCTGCCCTTTGCACAAGACCACTCACGCTACGGTAATGACCTAAAAATGAAGGTGCTCGAGCTGCACCGGCAGGAATTCACTCTCCAGCAGATGCAGATACATTTGCAGAACCGGTACGGGGTGAAAGTGCCGACAACGACGATGCATGACTGGATAAGCTCTGACGTAGAGAAAAGCATTATTATTAATATTAGCAAAAAAGAGGAGGCAAACGAAGACCATGACCACGACACCGGAAGTAACAGAGGCACCAGAGACAAAGAGCAGATTGCAGTATATTAATAGCGACCTGATACTCCCTTCCCCGCATCAGACGCGGATTTTTCCGGAAGGTTGGGAAGAGGAAGAGAGTACCAGGGAGATGGTGCAATCGATCAGAAAAGACGGACTATTTCAACCCCCGCTGGTGCGTCGCGCTCCTCTCAGCCAATACTACCTCATCGCCGGGGAACGGCGGCTGCGCTGCAGCAGATTAGCCGGACTGACCGAAATCCCGGTTATCATCAAGGAGGTAACTGAGAAGGAGGCGGCGAAGATCACCGCGGCCGAAAACTACAACCGGGAAGACCTGACCATCATCGAGGAAGCCGCAGCAATCAAGGTATTGATCGAGGCGTACGACGGGGACGTAGCCGAGGTCGGGGCATACATTGATAAATCTGAAGCCTGGGTCAGAGGTTGGGCGCGGATAGCTGATATTGAAGAGTGTTGGAAGGCTCTGATGCTGCCGGATTCGAAGCAGGAAGACGATCTCTGGAAGTGGAAGGTGGGACACTGGCGGCTGATAGCACGACTCGACAAGAAGATTCAGCATGAGCTGTATCAGGAGTATAAAAAAACCTGGCATGGCCATCATTTCTGCGGAAGTATGACAGTAAAGGAGCTCAACAGTTTTCTGGAGAAATCATTCTGCAAATTGAGCTGCGCGCTATGGGAGCTTGAAACGTTCAAAGGCCAAGCAACAAAAGGCAAGACCTGTGCTGAATGCTACCTGAGGAGTGACAGACAAAAAGGACTCTTTGACAGCGAGACTGAAAAAGCCAAAGATGCTCGGTGCTTATCGGAAAACTGTTTTTTACCAGAAGACTGTTGACTACCTGCTGGAGCGGTATAACGCTGAGTTTGAAGGACATGGGAAGAGACTTCAGGTTGGAACAGTAGACGGGTACTCAAAGATGGTACGTCTTTTTAAAGATACTACCGGTCTGGATGCGGTAGACTGCAACTACCGGTATAAACGAGCAGCAAAGAAGCATCCGCAAGCTGTGCCGGTACTGATGCTGAGTGGAAGTGATGCCGGAAAAATCATGTGGAAGAAGGATAGTTATAACTCCAGTACTACCAGCGCCAAGCCAGAGACAGAGGAAGAAAAAGAAGAGCTCAGACAGGAACGGCTCAAAAAGAAGCGGGAACTCCTGGTCGTCAAGTTTATGTTGAGCCAGTTTACCGAGCTCGAACGGCACGGCAAGGAGTATCAATTACCGAAGAATGTAACTTATCCGGATGAGGCGGGAGAACTGCAGGGACTGTCTCTGCTGCAGAGACTGTCTCTGCTGAAGTTGGCGGCACTGCTGACGATTATCGGGGGCGACCCTTTGCGCAAGGACGGGGAGGACGGGTTTAGCTCTGAAGACGATAAAGGGAGATGGATAGCCGAGGTACAAGATTACACAATCGCCCCGGAGGCTGAGACCGACCATGATCTGTATGAGGACACCCTTGAGCGGCTAGACACGATGTGCTGCCACACCATCCGCGAGACGCTGATGCAGATAATCCGCAATAAATATTATATACCGCATACATATTTAAAGGCGCTCTGTAGCTTTTACGGGTTAGATTATAAAGTATTGACCAAAGCCAGCCTTGAGGCTTTCCCGGATAAAAAACCGCGCGCGTAATGTTATAAAGAAAAAAAGAAAGCGCGCGTTTGGTCAAGCTTTTTCAAAGCTTGGTAGTGAAACTACAGAGGAGGCAAGATGGCAGATACAGATTGTTTTGGACTTGGAGAATGGTGCTTGGGAAATTTGCAGAAGAGGTTACTCTCTGAAAAAGTAGAGCCGAGTGAAGTGATGTATTTTGCAATTTTGGCTACAGCTACGGGGTATGGGGCTGAGGTGAGGGAGTGCTTTATTACAGCCGATCTCAAAATCGCTATTGCGTACGAATCACTGGTGACTGCAATAAATATATATTTGGAGCCGGAGAATAAACTTTATAGACTAAAGAATTCGCTTATTTTAAATATTGCAGAAGATGTTTTGAAGAAGATTAATGAGTTTGAAGCATTACTAAGGCTGAAAGGGATAAAGGATGGAGAATAAGTGGGATCCGGAACAAGTAGAGGATGCGGAATTTCTGAGCAAGCTGGAGCTCATCAAGGTCAAGAGTATTGCTATCGACGGGAAGAAGATATCCTTGAACTGGGATGAACTCAACCATTCAGACAAGCCCTATAACCGCTCGCTGAATAATGGCACCGCCATACCTCAGGAGATACTGAATTGTCAACAACGACTCTACGGGTTTATCCGGAACTACCTCTGTATCCAAGAGCCGGAGGGAGCGAACTGCTATATTGAGATAACGAGTATCAGGTTCAAAGAGAAGCACGGGGACAGACTGGTTAAGCTGAGTGCGATACTGGTAGTAAATAATTCTCGCGACATTAAACTGGGGCTGCCGGAGATCCCGCGTTATAACTTCGAACGGGATAGCGAAGAGAATGAATTCCGCAAAGCGTTCCCACAGGTAGAGAGCGAGATCCTCGACCGGCTGGAACTGGAGGCAAAATATTATATAGAGGGAAAACGCGGGGCTGAAGAACGGACACTGTTTGAGGAAGAATAGTTCGCGCGCGTAATGTAATATAAATAGAAAATGAAAGCGCGCGTTTGGTCAAGCTTTTTCAAAGCTTGAAGGGTTTTAGAGGAGGATTAAGATAAGATGCAGTTTATTGATTCGAAACTGGTCGCCGGGGCGATGAGATGCTACGCAAAGGTGGCAGCTGCGACAAAGTGCTATGACTTTGTGCAGTGCTTTCTCGGAGTTGGCTCCAGCGTGGTCTATCTGCGGCAGGGAATATCCTGTAAGCTGCTGTATACCATCAAGGATATCGATTTCCAAAAACTCGCCTGTCGTGTCGCTACTCTCTACACCGAGCATAAGTGTGCCGAGATCTTTGTTGATTTGGCCGGGGTCGGTGCCGGGGTATTCGATTATCTCTATAATCACGGTTATCCAGCGCAGGGGGTAGGGTTCGCCGGGAAAGCGAGCGAGGGGGTCTATTTTAATAAACGCGCTGAACTCTGGGGGAGGCTGCGGGAGTGGCTCAGGTGTGGCGGGGCGCTGCCGGTGAGTGAGGAGCTGCGTACCGATCTGACGGTGATTGAGTTTGAGTATGATGTGTACACGCGGATTAAACTTGAATGTAAGGAGAGTATTAAGCGTCGGGGCTACGCCCCGCCAGATCACGGCGACGCGCTGGCGTTGACTTTTTTTTAGGGGTGGATTGTATTGGCGTGAAAGAATATTAAAGAGCTGAAAAATTTGGAGGTATAGATACGGACACTGTTTGAGGAAGAAGAATGAATAAGATAGAGGAATTAAAACTAATAATCGAGCAGCAAGAGGAGCGCATTGACAACTTCAATCAGATCTTACTGAAAATAATTGACGTGCAAGTCGATAGAGCGCAGACAAGTTATCAATTGAATAAAATAATGAAAGAGTTTATCTTTATCGCTGAACGCTATATCCATGTGTCAACAGTTGATTATATCGCGTCTTTGAAGGCAGATGAATGTGCTAAACTTTATGCATATATTGATCGTCTTAGAGAGATTAATCGAGTCGTTACCCCTCCGAACTGCGGCAAGCCAGAAAGCGAAAAAGTTAAGGCGAACGGCTGGATTAGCGTCGAAGATAACGATAACCGCCCTGAGGATGGTGAAGAAGTGTGGGTATACGATTGGCGTGGACGCGTTCATATTGCCCGCGCGATCAATGAGAAAGGATATACATTGGCGTTTGAAGGTACGCGTGCAACGCGTTGGATGAAACTAACTAAACCACTGCCGCCATTGCCAGAGGAAGAATAAAAATGAATGAAGCTGTTGGAAGAAGACTGAAACTTATTCGAAGCGTTTGCGAATTAAATCGCTGGCTTTATCAATATTTTCAGCTATTCTTTGTCGATTATCAATCCCATCATCCCAATATGAAACACGATTTTCCGGCGTATGGCGACGATATTGTATTATTTCTATACGCATATCCTGTTGTATCTGTACAAAAACATCGAAAAATCTCTTTTTCATAAAATGGTTCACAACTATATAGTTTTGCAATATATGCAGTGTAATATTCTACACACATATCAATCTTTCTCTTTTTTTCATCTTCTAACGATTCTCCGACTTTCGAAAATGATAACTCGGGGCGTAAATCCATTGCGGCATTTCTTGCCGCATTTAAAATAACCCAAATTTCCAGATACAATTTAAATTCATGATCAAATCTTATTTTACTGACGTAAATTGATTTTTTGCAGTGAAGCATCAATGAATTGTTGTTGCTCTGCAATTTTCCCTTTAAGCTCTTCAAGCTGTTGATTTAATTTACTGGGAATATAATATTTTTGAATTAACATCCATAAAATAATAACCACAATCGATATTGCAGTTGAAATAAAATAATCCATTATTCACCTCCTATAATATTAATAGGTTCATGACAAGATAACTTCGCTTAATCTCCTATAAAGGGTTCTTACGAATTATCTTCAAAACCAGTTTATACAAATCATCATCTCGATGATTAAAACGAAATTCGCACTCTTTTAAGTGCAGGTAAAAAGTCTTTTTGCTAATACCACGATACTTACTCAATCTGGTTTTAGCTATAGACCAAAAGTTTTCAATACCATTAATATGATTTTTGCCTTTTGCAAATTCATTATTAGAATGGTTTATTCTATGATGTTTCTTGTAGCCGAAGTTCACAAGCCCATCATAGGTTTTAAATCCGTCGGTATATACTTCAGAATCTATACCGACTTTAGACTTGATTATAGGTATTAAAACCGATGCAGAGCAATTTGTAACTACTTGTGTATACACTTTGCCCCGGCGCTTGATCAAGCCGAATACTAAATGTTTTCCGTGTGCTCCTCGTCCCTCGCTTACCACGAACTCGGCGCGCACCAAAATAACTTTCATCAATTTCTATTTCACCTTTTGGAAATGGAGACTGAGCTTCACAGTATTCAGAAATTCTTTTTCTAATTCCATTAATAATGGAGTTACTAGTATTTCTTGATAGCCCCGTGATTGTAGCTATTTTTGTGGCTTCAATATCGAGAATAAATAGCTTTACGATCTCTAGAAATTTAGCCTCAGAAATTTTTGAACGTTTTTTGTACTTGTTAACCATTATGACATAATAACTTAAGCATGATTTTTGTCAAGTTATCTTGTCATGAACCTATTAATAATATACTATTATATAACAATTACCCTACCTCTCAACCTTGACCGAAAATAATTATGTTGATTTTTTCTTGCTCTCTTTATATAGTGAAAGTTATACACACGGAAAAGGAGAGTATTATGTGTGAAGAAAACAATAGCAATAAGCAACAAAACCCCGAAGTAAATATTGATACAATTTATCATTTCTCTATTGAAACTGAAAGAGACTCAATCAAAACAGCTCTCATTATTAATTCAGGCTCTGCCATAGCATTAATGGCATTTGCAGGAGCTTTGGTAAATTGTAGATACTCATATATTATCAGCCAATTATCATGGGTTATTCTTATTAATGTACTTGGTGTTTGGTTTGCGGGGCGGGCATATATTTATTCCCATACAGTCCATATTATGAAATTTAATCAGACTAGATATATCGGGACACAAAAAGCAAGAAACAGAAAAATAGAAGATATAGTAGAAGATATAGAAGTCTCAACAAGAAAAAACAAATTATCAACAGGTGTAGTGAAAATTGATAAATATAGAGGCATTAGTTATTTTTGCTTTTTATTGGGATGCATAGTAGCTTTTTGCATCTTTGCATTGAATTTTTAATAGTTGCGCGAATAACCTAGTTTTCCGAGTTGACGAGGGTGGACTGATCCCTGCCCGAGCGACCAAGGTCGGAGATTGAACGCCATATTCCTGTACAGGCGCAGGAATATGGCGTTTTCTTTTGATTCGGGGATATTCTCCGGTGTAGTCTATAGCTCTCCCTCTACCTTTTCCGCTATAGGCTGCACCTTAATTTCAAGGGCTTTACACTGATGGCATGGCTAAACAGAACACTGCAACTACTCAGAAAAAAACTGGTACTGCTCAGGCTCGGGCTGGCAAAGGCAACAAGCCTAAAACAGGCCGGAAGCCTCAACGCCAGAAATATCTGGACAAGAAACCACCAGCCAAAAAGTCGGGCAAGCTCACCGTGCGCCAGGAGAAGTTCGTCCAGGAGTATGCGCTATGCGGTAATGCTACGGCTGCGGCTGTTAATGCTGGATATTCTGAGCGTACAGCTGCTGCTCAGGGGAGTCGACTGCTCGAGACTCCAAAGATTAAAGCAGCACTTGAAAAGGTGCAGCAGAGCGCGCAAGAAGAGTTCGGAGTAACGCGGGAGGAACTGTACAAGAAGTATGATCAGGCCTTCCGGCTCGGGGCGATTACTGAAAACCCATCGGCGATGGTCTCGGCGGTTTCGGGGATGGCCAAGCTCTTCGGCTTTGATAAACCGTCAACGGTGGAGAATGACTTTAATTTTACGGTGATTACCGGAGTTCCGGCAGCGGATGATTATACGGCCGAAGGAGAAGACGATTGAGACGGGGTACGCCCCGCATAAGTATCAGGAAATAATGCACCGGCTCTTCAAACGCTTTACCGTGGCGGTCTGCCACCGGCGTTTCGGCAAGACAGTATTTTCAGTCAATCACGGTCTGCATTATGCCCTAAGAAACAGACGTCTGCATCCGCCGCCGCGCTACGCCTATATTGCGCCATTTCTAAATCAGGCGAAGACGATAGGCTGGGACTACCTGCTCTACCATACACGGGATATCCCGGGCATCAAGAAGGGAATCAATAAGTCCGAGCTCTCGATAAGGCTGCCGCACAACGGGGCGGTATTCCGGCTCTATGGGGCTGACAACGCGAATGCGCTGCGAGGCGGTTACCTCGACGGGGCGATGATCGATGAGGTGGCGGACTTTAAACCGGGAGTTTGGAGTACGATAATTCGGCCGATGCTCGCTGAGTACAAGGGCTGGGGGTTATTCACCGGGACACCGCGGGGCATAAACGAGTTTTACGAACTCTACCAACGCGGACTGACCGGAAGAACTGGCGCTCAATAATCTATCCGGTAAGCATGACCATCGACGATCTGCCGCACCTGGACAGAGAGGAGATAGAGGAGCTGCGCGAGACCATGCCGGAGGCGATGTATAACCAGGAGTTTGAGTGTGACTTTACCGCCTCGGACGAATGCACCTTGATCAGTATTGTCGACGTGATCGAGGCGAACAAGCGGGATAGTAAGACGTGAAGATTACGCCTATGCGCCGGTAATACTCGGGGTCGACGTCGCGCGTTTTGGCAACGACAACAGCGCAATTATCCGCAGGCAGGGTATGGCGATGTTCAAGCCCAAGGTAATCAAGGGCAAAGACACCGTCGCGGTCAGTAGAGCGCTTATCGACGAGATTGCAGAGCATAACCCGGACGCAGTCTTTATCGATCTTGGAGGAGGAGCCGGGGTGTACGACTACTGCTCCAATCTGGGCTACAAGATGATAACCGGGATCCATTTCGGCAGCACGCCGAATGACCCGCAGTACTTTAATAAACGGGCAGAGATGTGGTACCGGCTGAGAGAGTGGATACGCTGTGGCGGATCGCTACCGGAAGATACAGATCTCAATACCGATCTGACCGTCGTCAGGTACGACTACAACGTAAAGGACAAGAAGAAGCTCGAGAGTAAAGAAGATATCAAGAAGAGGCTCGGAGCCTCACCGGATTGCGGAGACGCAGCTGCGCTGACCTTTGCCGAGCGAGTAGTGAAAGCCGATACGCAGGTGAGACGCCGGAAGAAGCGTGACAATAATTATAACCCATGGGATAACATGTGAGCATGCGAGGCTGAAAGGAGATTTGAGATGTGTATTAGATTCGGATAAACAAGTATCTGAGGATACTAACTCGTTACGCGAAGCGATAGAAAAAAAGCATGAGGAGATACGCGAGTGGTTTAACAACCATGTCTTCTTACTCATTCTCAATCAGGAAAAGCAGATGACAGCCTGCGAGATAGCGCAGCGGAATTGATCTATAAAGGTGATACAGGAGGAGAAATGAGATGTGTATAGGAAATGGTAGCAGTGGTACACCGGCATATACCCCGCCGCCGGTGACGCCGTCCAATGCGACCCGCCCGGATGAGGCGGATGCAGAGGTGGAGTCTGCCAAGATCAGCGCCCAGAAGAAGGCGCTCGCTGCGAGCGGGAGCGAAGAGGACAAACCTGACCGGTGGACTCGGAGTGTCAGGGCAGGCAACGACCAAAAAACGGAGCCTGCTCGGCGCGGCATAATAACTTTTTGTATAAGGACTGAAACTGAATATGGTGCGGGAACGGGAAAGCGACAAGGAGAAGCTCAAACGCTTCAAGCAACTCCTCGGCGAACTGAAGGAGGAGCGGGAAGAGTATGAAAAACACTGGCAGGAGATCTGCGAGTGGATACTACCGCGCTCGGAAAATACCTGGAGAGCGAGACCGAGAACCCGCGCGAGCGGGGGCGGAAGAAGGGGCAGCGGATCATTACCGGCATTGCCAAGCGTTGCCTGCAGAACTTTGCCGCCGGAATACAATCGAGCCTCTCCTCGCCGGCGCAGAAGTGGCTCGCCTTTGAGCATCCGGATAAAGCCCTCAATGAGAAGCTCGAGGTCAAAGAGTATCTCTCCGGCAATGCCGAGGTCATCCTCGATATCCTCCAGGTATCCCGGTTCTATTCGATCTCCGAGGCGGTGTACAAGCACCTCGGAGCCTTCGGCACCGCAGTAGTACTGATGGAGGAGTGCTACGTTATGCGGAAGAACAAGAAGACCCAGGTCGCCCGCTTCACTACACTCGAACCGGGAGAGTACTTCATCGGCGAGAATGAGAACAAGGACGTCGATACCCTGATCCGGCGCTACTCTCTGACCGCGTACCAGATAGTCCGCAAGTTCGGCGAAGAGTACCTGCCGGCTCGGGTACAGGAGGCCTTGGACAAAGACAATACGGAGACGCGTTTCACAATTATACATATGGTGCTGCCGAATAATGAATACCGCGCCGGGTCGATACTCCCGGAGAATATGGAGTACGCTTCGTACTATTTTGTCGAGGACATCGCAGCGACCGAGAAGCATATCTTTCTGCGCGGCGGTGAAGGCAACCGGCAGGGCTTTCCCGAGAAGCCGTTTGCCGCGGTACGCTGGGGAGTTCGACTCCGATATCGCCTACGGCTCGTCGATCGGGATGGACGCGCTCGGCGATGTCAAGCAGCTCCAGAAGATGTCGCTGAAGAAGCTGGAGCAGATAGACAAGTATCTCTCGCCAGCGCTGAACATTCCGGCCTCGATGAAGAATTCTCCCGACTTCGGCGGCACCAATCCGAATGACCAGAACTACGTACCGGACAATGCCGGCAACGAGATGACGGTACGCCCGACCATGCAGGTATCGGGGGATATCAGCCCGCTGATGCTGGAGATACAGAACAAGGGTGAGGAGATACGCGAGTGGTTTCTCAACCATGTCTTCTTTGCTGTTTTAGATCAAGATAAACAGATGACCGCCTACGAGGTGGCGCAGCGGATGGCGGCGCGCTTATCCATTATCGGACCGCGACAGAAAGAATGCTCTACGAGTTTCTGACCCCGGTGATCGACTTTGTCTACGGCATCGCCGAGCGCCTCGGCATCATCTCTGAGCCGCCGGAAGAGGTATCGGACGTCCTCGTAAACACCATCTACAACGGGGTACTGGCGCAGGCGCAGAAGATGAGCGAGATCACCACCATCGAGCAGGCGGTGACCTTCCTCGGCTCGCTGGCGGCGCAATACCCTGAGATCGTCGACCATATCGACTTTGATGAACTTGCCACCCA
The DNA here is from genome assembly GCA_963556115.3 of Planctomycetota bacterium. Lineage (GTDB taxonomy): Bacteria > Planctomycetota > SZUA-567 > SZUA-567 > SZUA-567. The sequence continues at coordinate 43,289 of CAUVYI020000017.1, forward strand.
CTACTGCAATATCGTCAAGATGCCGCCGCGAAGGTACTGCGCTCATACGAGGCCTTGCTGGAGCTGCGCCAGCAGCGGCAAAAGACGCAGAACGACGCGGCTGGTATCGAGCAGTTCAACCGTGTTGCCGAAGGTGCAAAGACGATATCCGAGATCGATACCGGCAGCAATAACGCAATGACCCAACTCCTCAGCGGGATGACCGGGTAAGGAAGGAACACATGGTAAAGGATATATTTTGCGGATGTAAATGCGGCGATTTTCGATGAGGAGGTCGCGGTGCAGGCACCGGATGAGCAGACGAAATATCTACGTGATCTGCGCTGTATCGCCGAGACCGAACACGGGCGGAGGACGCTGGCGTATCTGCTCAAGAAGTTCCGCCTCTATAAGCTGAGCAGCGGCGGCACCCCGGAGATCACGGCGCGCCGGGAGGGGGTACGGAGCTGCGCCCTCCTCCTCTTTGAAGACCTGCGGGAAGCGGCGCCGACAGAGCTGGAGCAGATTATCGGCAAGACCTTGAAGTACTGATAAACCACAAAGGAAAGGAATTTGAAGATGGGAGCGGAGACAGCGAGGACAGACACGGCAGGCAGCGAGAGTGAGGGTGCGCCCTCCCCTGAGGGTAACGTTAAAGAACCAGAGGCGACCGGGGTGAAGAGCCTGCTCGGAGGCGTGGCAGATGCGGCAGGAGAAGAGCAGAATACTGCCGGCACCCCGGAAGCTGAAGGACAAGAGAATAACTCAGAAGAAGAACAGCAGGAAGCCGAAGAGAAAGAAGCCGAAGCGCACCGGAAGAGTACGCCGAATTCACCTTCTCCGAAGGGTTTACGGCCGACCCGGAATTGCTCGGGGAGTTTAGCGCGCTGGCCAAAGCGCACAACCTGCCCCAGGAGGAGGCGCAGAAGTATACCGCCATGGGCGAAAAGGTGGCCAAGAAGGCCTACGACGACGCTTTTAAAAAGCAGAACGAGGCGTGGGAGGCAAAACAAGAAGCGTGGTACGAGGATATCCTCAACGATCCGGAGATCGGCCGGGGCGACCCGCAGCGGCTGGAGAAGGAGCTGGTCGGGGCGAACAAGCTGATCAGACAGTACGGCGACCCGGAGTTCGCGCAGG
>CAUVYI020000018.1:0-15717 GCA_963556115.3 Planctomycetota bacterium
GAAGACAAAGGAATATCAGGCATATTCCGTGTTTTCGCAACGCCGCTGAGCGGGATGGATGGGCGCTGAAAATGTGAAGTTATTTTTGCGCGAGCCCTTAGATATAGGCTTTGACGGACACCTGAAAAGGGTCTCACCGCTGTTGGATATCCACCCAGACTTCTCTAATCGTTAATCTAATCTCAAAATCAGCGAGAATATTTTGCGAATTTCTCAATTAAGAAAGAAGCATCCTGTAATTTAGCTATTTTCTAAAACAAAAACAACTGAAGAGAAAGGAACATTTCGAGTGAAAAGGACTTTTGGCGGGCCACGCCAACCAACTGTAATCGATGTTAAAATATGTCAATACCAGGCGAACCAAGCCAAAATGCTGAAATAAAAGCAGGAAATGGTTAAAAGAGCAGGGCTGTTTGGGGGCAATATCGCAATTTTCGGCCAAAAGGACGGTTTAAGAATCATCCGGAAAAGTTTTCGAAACTGGGGAGATCGAGTTCCTCCAATTCAGTTCTTGACAATAAGATCTGGTCTGGTCAGACTATATTTAGTGCCCATCCAGAAATGACTAATTTGCCCCATATCGGCGTTGCGCGAAAAATTTTATCCTCGGAATATCAACCATATGCCTGTGGTAAAATTTTTCGGGCGCCTTGATCTCGACCAAATTAGCCTATTTCTGGACGGACACTATCTAATCGTTTTAAGCGAACAGAAGGGGTGATGACATGCAAATCGCCAATATATCAGAGGCTAAAGCACAATTATCCCCGCTTATCGAAAAAGTGATGGCTTAGGAAATTAAACATGTCATTGAAGTTGTTGTGGAATTCATTGAGGCTGATGATCTGCCTGCTGCTTTTGGGAGGGTGTGCGACAAACCAACTTGTCAAAAACATGGAGGTTACCGCCTACTGTGGATGCGGAGAATGCTGCAACTGGGAGAGAGGAAGCTGGAAATATCTGAAACTTAATTTCTGGAATCGCTATATCAATGCCGGGCCCCAAAAAGGCCAGCCCTACTCCGGTCTTACGGCAAGTGGCACCAAACCCCATGAACCCCAGCCGGGTCTTTTTTCGTTGGATAGTCTCAAAAAACCATGGATGATCCCTATTCGCATTATTTTCTTTCCATGGCTTTTATTGCCCGAAGACGGAACCCTCGCGGCAGATACCCGCTACTATCCATTTGGAACCCGCATATATGTTCCCGGTTATGGCTATGGTGTGGTTGAAGATCGTGGGGGCGCCATCAAAGGCCAATATCGTTTGGATGCCTATTTTAATTCTCATGGCAAAGCGCTGAAATGGGGGCGACAAAAACTAACTGTTGAAATTGAGAGGTAAGGGCGCAGGAAAAAAATAAGGCTCATGTTGTGTTTCAGGGTCTTATTTGACCAGCAACTCAATTAAGGAATGGAGCAGCGCTTTTCCGCGTTTGCCGACGTTATGAACAAACTCAAAGAATCCAAGATAAACAGGTAGCTTCTCTTGTGAGATCCCACGGTGGGGAGGCAGCCAGCTTCTCAACAAGGACCAAAATCCTTCCATCGTGTTAACATGAACTTCACAAAAGCCATCGCCATCATCATCTCTGGCATATTCGCCGGCGGCGTGATTCACGCTTCGTGCCCATAGCCCCATTCATCCAGACGGTTGTAAATGGCATACTCACTGGCGCACCTCTTAAACGATAGTCTCGGCGGTTTAAACAAGTAGAATTCCGTCACCCCCTCACCCCCTTCAGCCTTCGGCCTAAACCGCTTTTTTGGGGTGTTACTTTCCAACACCCTCGATAAAATGCCACACATTGGATTTTGAAGCATTGACTCGCGGACCGGGCTGCAAACATTTCAATGCGGCGCATGCAGTGGCAAACGTCATCGATGTTCGCTGATCGCGTTTTTCGAGAAACATGGCATGGATGAATCCAGCGATAAATGCATCTCCGGCCCCGGTCGTATCCCTTGCTTCAACACAAAAGGCAGGTACGGACAAGCCGTCATTTCCGTCAACCCATACTGCTCCGCCCTTGCCCAGGGTGACAATGATCCCCAACTCGGGCCGGTAGCGGTCATACAAGGATGCCGCCGCCGTCATGAGATCACCATTTCCGGTCTGTTGGATCACTCCCTCTTTGAACGTGACCAGCAGACTGCATAAAGACAGCATTTCCTCAAAAAGCGGCGTGGTAATTCCGCATTGATTCAGAAAAGCGGGCTCCACCTGGAGATTATAGATAACGGGGATTTCTCTTTCTCGACAAAGGCGGGCCAGTTTCAGGGCCGGTGCGGCAGGCTGCATGTCGGTGTAAAAGACCTTTACACCATCGAGCATTGCAGCATGGACATCCGTTTCACTCAGGGTCAGCAGACTGTCGCCCATATTGCAAAAAATGGTTTTCTCTCCGTTGCGGTCCACCGCGACATAGGTGTGCATGGAAATACCGCCATTTTTGATGGATACATACCGGGTCTCCACATCGCAGGACTGCAGATCATCGAGCAGTTTCCGCCCCACCGTATCGTTTCCCAGTTGAGATACCAATCCCGGTTTTGCTCCCAATCCGGACAAGGTCACGAGAACATTGGCGCAACTGCCACCGGGCATGAGGGTTTCCGTTTGAATGACCGCATAAACCGTCTTCATTGGGCAGGTGATCACAGGTCAAGACCATGTCCATTGCCACCGCTCCCAGACCGAGCACATCGATGCTCATGGGGTATCTCCTTTACCGGTTAAATTCCGGCGGGCGATCCGTTCCAAACCCGAAGCGATTTTCTTCAGTTCGATATCATTGGCCTTTTTTATTGCCTGGAAAAGGTCCGCTGGGACCCTGTCGAAACCGTTCAGCGCGCCGGCCAGGGCACCGGCCATGGACGCGATGGTATCCGTATCGTACCCTACATTGGCGCCGGCGATGACGCAGCCCCGTGGATCGCCACCCGCCGCGACGAATATTCCGATGGCGGTGGGAATGGATTCGTAAGCCGGAAGCCCGGTCCCGATGATGTTGGCAAAAAAGCGATTGGCGGCGGCAGTGTCCTCGGCCTTCAAGGCCAGGGATACGGCAAGTTCAATTCGATCGGCCACGCAAGGCAAGGGAACGGTCCTTGATTTCTGCATGCCGACCACCTCTCCTTTTCGCGCACCGGCCAGCGCCGCCCGGACTACGGAAAACACATCGGCGTCGCTTCTCAATGCTTCGGCCACGCCGGCTGCCATGGCACAGGCCGACCCGATGGCGGTCTGAGTACAATGGGATGGCAGACAAACGTCTACCGCATCCTGGATGGCGGCATCGATGTTTCCGGGATGGGCCAGACCCACAGGCGCAATCTTCATGGCACCGCCATTGGAAGCACCGGACATGGGGTGGTTTTCCCTCAGGCAATTTTTCACAGGGTCTTTTCCCGTCCGCGATATTTTCCATAGCCTTGCGCGTGCTGGGGCCGAACATGGTCTGGTTTCCGGCATGGACAGCGCGGTTGTACGCTTTGAGCAAAGCTGCCGCGATCAGGGACGGCGTGATGTGTCCATCGTTTTCAATATAGGCCTCGGCTACCGCCAGGGTCAGGATCGTATCGTCCGTGATTTGGCCTGCGCAAAGCCCCCGGTGAACCCGGGTGTCGGCAAAAGGCGGATGAAATGCTTCGACCGGACCTTCGAACCGCTCGCGGATTTCATCAATAGTCATGTCGTGACAGGGCATCCCCAGCGCGTCACCGATGGCGACCATGCTCAAGCAGCCCAGAATTTTCTTGTATAAGTCGTTTTTCCATATGTTTCCTTTTTTACGCTTTCCCGAGAAACATCATTCGGGCCAGTTCATCCGGAGTCGTGTCTTTGAGGATTCCCTGCCAGATGGTTCGCCCTTCCTTTAGAACCGCCGCCCGGTCGGCCACCTGAAACAGCTCCCGGAGGTTGTGGGTCACCATGATGACCGATTTTCCCCGTGTCTTTGAGCGATCGAATCAGGTCCAGTATCTTTTTTTGTTCCCATGCCGCCATACTGGCTGTGGGCTCATCCAGAAGAACGATTCTGGATTGGAACAGCAGGCATCGGCATATGGCCACCGCCTGGCGCTGCCCCCCGGAAAGATGTCGCACCGGCGTGTTGATATCGGTCAGGGTAATCCCCAATTCCGTCAAAACGTGGGCCGCCTGCCGGGCCATTTTGCGTTTATCGAGAATCGAAACCAACGGTTTGAGTAGCTTTCGGGTTTCATAGCGTCCCAGATAAGCGTTCTCCCAGACCGACAGGCTTTCGCAAAGCGACAGGTCCTGGTAGACCATTTCGATGCCCAGGTCTCTGGAGTGGGTAGGCGCGTCGATACGAACCGGCTTGCCGCCGATGATGATTTTTCCGGCATCCCGTCGAAGAACGCCGGAAAGAATTTTCAACAGGGTGGATTTGCCGGCGCCGTTATCCCCGACCAGTCCCAGGATTTCTTGCCGATGAAGAAACAATTCAGCACTGTTCAGGGCAATTTTGCCGGCGAACTGCTTTTGAATATCTTTCATATGAACAATCGTATCGGACGTTTCACCCGAACCATTCCAGGGCTTTGATTGGGCAAGCGACGGCATTTGCGCTACTTCCAGTCTTCGAGCAGATGAATATTCTCTTTGTTGGCCAGTACGCTGATCACCCGTAAGTTTTCCGGTATGCGTTTGCCCTGGGACGCTGCAATGGCCGTGCGGGTGACGATTTCTCCAATCACGAACGGACTGAAGGCCACTGAACAGGCCAGTCGTCCGCTGGCTATGGCCTCCTTGGCCTGGCCGATCAAATCGATGCCCCCGACCAGGATCTGTCCGGTTTTCCCGGCAGCGTCAATGGCTTCCAGCGCGGCCAGCGCCATGATGTCATTGGCGCACATGATGCCCTTAAGGTCCGGGTGGGCCTGGAGCAGATTGGATGTCACCTCGAACGCTTTGTTGCGGTCCCAGTTTCCCGGCTGCACGGCAACGAGTTCAATGGAGGACTCGGTCTGAAATCCTACCCTGGCACCGTCTCTTCTCCCTTCGGATTGAGGCGCGCCCGGCAGTCCTTCGATGATGGCGACTTTTCCCCCGCCGTTTTTGGCAAGTTGCCCTGCGATGTATTGCGCGCCGATTTTACCCTGGACATAATATTCCACAAGCCCCAGTGTAATGGGATTGGCGCCGGCTTCCTGGGCGGCCTTCATGTCCACCCGCCAGTCTGTCACGGTCGTTATGCCTTTTTTCTCCGCTTTTACGAATCCGGGAATCAGGTTATGGGCGGTGATCGTGTGCGCAGCGATGGCATCATATCCCTTGGCCACCATGTTTTCCAGGATGTTCAATTGCGCGGTGGTGCTGTTCTCCTGGGGTGCGGCCTGAATATCAATGGTGATGCCGAATTCTTTGGCCGCTTTCTCATACCCGTTTTTCATGGACACCCAATACGGATTCGACAGCGTAATCAGCACAACCCCCATGCGGAATCCGGGTTTGGGTTTAGGGACGTCTCCCAGCATGGCAAAGGACTCGGATCGAGATTTTTCAAACAGTGTTGTTTGCACTTGCACAGCCGATAACGCGGTGCCGGCAAGCATAGCCATGGCAAGACAGATAACTACCGGTTTCAAAGCGAGTTTCATAGTCAACAATTCTCCTTTTAGAATGTATTATTTTCACGCCGCTTCATTCTGTCAGCCAGAACCGCCAGAATGAAAACGATGCCGATAACCAGTTGCTGGTAATAGGACGGCACGTTGATGATGGTCAGCCCGTTGGCCAATGTTCCGATAATGAGTGCGCCCAGAAATGTGCCGCGGATACTCGCTTCACCGCCGAAAAAGGATGTTCCCCCCATGACCACGGCGGCAATGGCTTCAAGCTCCAGACCGAGTCCGGCGATGGCCTCCGCCGTGTTCAGTCGCGCCGTGACCACGACGCTTGCCAGTGCCGCCGCGGCACCGGAAAGCATGTAAACGGCGATTAATACCCGCCGGACGGGAATGCCCATGCGAAAGGCCCCTTCCGGATTGTCTCCCACCGCTCGTACATTGATGCCGAATCGGGTCCAGGAAATCATCAGATAAGCCAGGCACACGACGGTAAACGCAAGAATCGCCGACAGTGGCAAGGAACCGAGACGACCGGTTCCGATGGTGCGAAACGCCATGGGCAAACCGTAGATGGGCCGGGCGTCGGTCAAGATGAGTGACAGGGCACGATAAATGCCCGCAGTTCCTAAAGTTACGATAAATGGAGAGATGCCGAAGGTTGCCGACCCGAGGCCGTTGAACAGTCCCATTAACGCCCCGGAAAGGATACCCAGCACCGCGCCTGCCGGCACGCCGAATCCGGCCTTCATGGCGGCCGCCATGACGATCCCACTGAGCGCCAGGATGGAGCCGACGGACAGGTCTATTCCGGCGGTGGCAATGACCAGGGTCATACCGGTACCGGCGATGATGAGCACGGCCGACTGCACCAGGATGTTCGTAAAATTTTCCCAGGTGAAAAAATACGGCGACATGAGGCTGAAAAAAATACCCAGCAGCAGAAGGAACACCGTAAGCCCGAAGCGCTGAAACCGGTCAATTCGCATCATGTAACAACGTCGCTCAATATTGATAGGGATTAAATTGATTTCTCAATTAAAACAGAAACTTCTACTCCAACACAGTTTAGTATGTCAAATATTAATTATCGATATCATCATAAACCGTTATTGGTACTAACTCTGTTGGTCAGAACTTCGAGGTTCCCGCTCCCGCTCCCGTTCCAGAACCTGCAACAATGGTCTTGCTTGGCGTTGGATTGGTTGGCATGGCAGGTGTTTCGCGAAAAAGATTTTTGAAAAAGCAACAATAGCTTGTCAATAGGCTTTACCGATTAGAAAGTAACCGCCCTACCAGTAGTAATGTTAGGGCGGTTCTTTTTTCATTTGGGCGAAGCCCATACAATCTATTGTTTCTCTCTGTAAACTCCGCGACTCTGAAATAACGGAATCGATATATCAATGCCGGCCCCTATTTTTGTTCATTCAGCCGTATCAATGTGGAGTTATACACACTGCCGAGAGGCACCGCATCGCCTTCTTAGGACACGGTTCTGACAGGCATATAATTCAGCTCATCATTCAATGAGACCTCATCTTCCATAATCGCGTACATATTCAAGGTGGGACTTTTCATCAGCACCCGCATCCACAAAATACCCTGCCTCAACGCCATGGCCTGGATGGTATAGATCCAGTATTTGGCCGTATTTACGTTCATTGAAATCCGGCCCTTGAGACTGCCGTTTTCCAAAAACAAATGCAGGGTCCCTGTAGCGCTACCGCCCATGACAGATGCGTAACCGCCCACCAGTCTCTCTTCAACGGGGCGCGTGTCCGGCGGCGGTGCCTGGGCATCGATGATAAAATGGAAAGTATCCCTGGCCTCCATATTGCCGCATTCGAATAAAGCGAAAGGCATCCCCCCGGCCGGACCCGCTTGGGATAACAGCGGGTCTCCAATATCTCAAGGCTGGGCTTCAGAGCAGCCTGCTTCAAATGCGCCAGTTCTCGATGATAATCCTCTGGAAAATCCAGCTTGATCACCGTCAGAACCACATCCTTGACTTCAGAGCGCATCAGCACCTGTGTGTCTGAAATTGTTGTGACACTAATTGGATAGGGTGGTTTTCCAAAATAATACATCGTGGATGTTGAAATAAATATGATGCGACTTCCCAATCTTTTTCATTATAGCAGAACAGGGTTTTGAACAGGCCAAAAAAAATTTGACTATGCAAAAATACTGTCAGATCTGATTTTGACTCTGCACAACATACTGTATTCATATATGTATTGACACAAAAGCGCCGGGCGGGCATACTCGATTCCACAAAAAACAAATGCTAACCTTTTAATGTTTCAACACCCTGACCATTCCCATATAATATGAAAACGGCCCATGCTGATGAGAAACCCATGATCGCAGGTGCGACCAGAGCTCACAGGCACCGGAAGTGACGACTTAAAATGTTTTTTATCAAACCTTATCGAATCGTTGCATGGCTTTTGCTTTGTGTTTCATGGTCATTCACAACGGCCCATGCCGAGCTGCCCAACTCGGCAGACAGACCCTTCTGGACGCAGAAAACCTGTTACCGGATGGATGACATCGTTTTTGGCGTGGGGCTTTCCATAGGACAACGCTCCCTGGAAAAGGCCCGTAAGGAATCCTTCCGAGCCGCTTTGTGGGAAATCTCCAACTATGCCCAGATTAAAGACACCACCCTTTTGCTGGTGGAAACCCAAATGACCTATGAAGAACAGCGCCCGGATGGCGCATACTCGGTCTGGAGGCTGGTCAAAACCCCCTTGGCCCAGATCATTAAAGCCAAAGAACTGATGGCTCAAAACAGTGCTGATACCCAAAAACACGTCACCCGGATTCGAAAACTGGAACATGAAAACAGGGAGGACCTGGCGGATGAAATTCGCCGGGCCCTGCTCGAGGGCGAGGATGTCAACCGGACATGGTCTCCCCCCACACCTGTTGATAAAACCTTTCCCACAGGATGGATCAAAAGCGTAAAAGATACATACCGAACCGACGAGACGATCGATTTATCCATCAGGGCCAACGACAACCATGCACTCAAAACCCTTGTATTTTCCATCAAGCACTCCTCAATAAAAAAACGATGGTCCATCAACGGCAACACGTTCGAGAGACGGATTTCCTTTCCCGCCGCGGTCCTTTCAACCGGTAAACAAGTCTATTCCATAACCATCACCGATGCGGCTGGGAACACGGCATTGAAACAAGGGGTATTCCGCATCATTGACCTTCATGATGAGCTTTATGATATATTGTCAGGCGATTAGTTCAGACAAGGAGAAACCCGATGAAAAGATGCGTCTATGCAAGTATTGTATTCTTGGTTTTCGGATGCTGCACCGTCTTAAACGCCCAGGCCGGCGAGGTGGTGGGCATGGTCACGGGAGCCAAAACCGGCACGTACATCCAGTTTGGGAAAGATATCGCCAGGGCAGCCGCTAAACACGGCCTGAATATCGAGGTCAAGGAATCCCAAGGCAGCCTGGATAACATCAAACGGTTGAACAGTAAGGAAAACGCAGCCTTCGGCATTGTTCAATCCGATGTACTGGGTATTTTGTACGCCAACAAACCCGAGGTGGCCAGACGCCTGCGCATGGTGTACCCCCTGTACAATGAAGAAGTGCATCTTCTGGCCCGCAAATCCATCCGCAGCATTTCCGATCTTGAAGGAAAAACCGTGGCCACGGGGACCAAGGGCAGCGGCAACTGGCTGACCCTGGCCAATCTGCTGCATCAGACCGACATCAAACCATCCCGTAAAATCACGGACTTGAAACCCATCGATGCCGTCATTGCCGTCCTTGAAGGAAAAATCGATGCCATGATCTATGTTTCCGGAAAACCAGTGAAATTGTTTTCAAAACTTGAACAACTCAAGAAAAATCCGAAGTTCCAAGATCTTATGGGCACGATTCATTTTGTCCCCTTGAATGATCCCAAACTTCTTGAAGAATATTATGTGGCCTCGACCATCGGTCCTGGCGATTATGCCTGGCTTTCCGAAAAGGTCCCCACCCTTGCCGTCAAGGCCCTTTTGATCTCCTTTGATTTTTCGAGCCGGCATACGGCCTATTACCGGTCCCGATGCGGCAGTTTAAACATCTTAGGGAACGCCATTCGTGAAAACATCAACGATCTCAAGAGAAACGGCCATCCCAAATGGCAGTCCGTGGATCTCAATGCCGCTGTCGGGCGCTGGAAATGGGATACCTGCTCCCACCCTGAATCCTCGAAGCCTTCCTCCAACGACCTGTATGATGAACTTCAGGACCTGTTTAACAACGACTGACCCAAACGACTTTTTCAATGTTGACGGCTGCTAAGACGCAAAAAGTGTAACGCTATCTTTCCCGTTACTTGAGGCTTCACACAAGGAATAATCATAAAATTTTAGTACCTTAATGCGCCCGAACCATTTTTTAGGCGTGGTAAAATAATGTCACGTTTCCATCGTATTTCATTATTTTAAATCACTTTATGCCGTTGCGCCGTTAGTGGTTATTAGAAAAACGATGCATCGTTACGTAATCGGCTACGCGAACGCGTTTAACAAAAGGTAAGATGTCGGTTTGATAGGTTTTGGGGGAAGGCTAATATGCCGCAGAGTGAAGGAAGAGATTATTTTTTGGAGCCTACATGGGATGAAGATTGGCGAGAAAGTCGACCACCAGATTTAAATCGACGAAGCTATGGCCCAGTTCTTTGGCTTTGTCGCGGCAATCCGTGCAAATCTCCTTGAACTTTCTCATATCTCCCCTGGTGGCAACGTAAATCTGTTCGATGGCTTCAGATTCAAAATCTTTATATTCCAGAATGAAATCCTCGACAACGATGGGATAGAGAATCAAGGTTTTCAATCGGCTGAGGATATCCGGATGCTGGCTGGTTAAATAGGTTCTCACCTTTGGCAGTCCGGCCAGAACGATGGGTACATGCGCGTCCATGATTCGCTTCAGGTAAGGCCAAACCCTTTTGCCGATGTCATTGGCCTCGTCGATGACGATGTAATAGTCGGTCAGGCTTCTGATCAGTTTCAAATGGTGGTGGGTGCGTTGGTAAGTAGCCACCGCTTCGTAGTTCAGCCCTTGAAGGATGGAAGCCAAAATTTCATGCACATTGCAAAGCGACTCGACCCATACGCCTTGAAGCTTTTTGGGTTTGAGCAGTTCAAGAAAACGGGTTTTCCCGACGCCATATTCGCCCTCGATCAATACGCTCTGTCCCCGGTAGATCCGGTTGTATACCGCGGACAGATAGGATACTCGGCGCTTGTCATTTATAAAACTTTGTTTTCGCTGCATGGGGCATACTCAACCAAAGGGTTGTTTGACAATTGTCTTTCGCAATCCAAAATGAACGCATTGAAAAGCGCCTTGCCGGTGATGGCGTCAGGCTGGCGTAGTTTGATCGCGTAAGCGATATATCGTTTTCGATTCTGTCGGTAGATGGCTTTGGCGGCATCGAGGGTCAAGCCCCGAAGGTGGATGTCAATCAATCGTGGCCTATCCACCGCCATCTTTTTCTCCTGCAGATAAGCGCTGATCAATTCGACCGCGTTGGGTTCGGCAACTGCCTGGTTGACCGGCTTTTCGTAGGGTTCCCGTCGCAGCGCTTCACCCAGCAAGATACCGTTTTCTTTATGCTCGAAGATGAACAGCTTGTCGCCAAGATCGGAGATATACACCTTGGTACTCTTGTGGCGGCTGAAGTGTTGTGCACCAACGGCCACATGGTAGGTCTGATTATTGAAGGTGATGATGCCTTTCGCTCCCACGGTGGCCTTGATCTTGTCATAGCCGTATTTGGCGAAATGGCGTACGTCATCCGCACCGAACGTTAACCGTTCGCACTGGGCAAGGCCGGCGTCAAATTTTTCCTTCGGCACCCAGGCCGATGTTTTACCGTTCACAGAATAATAGTGCTTTTGCTCATTGTGCTGCCGGCGATAGGATTCGAGCAGGTCGCTTTGGCGCAGCGTTTCAAGATCGATGTCAAGATAGGTGACGGTGATTTTTTCCTTCTTGCCGTTTCTGTAGATATAGCCCGGTTCCGTCTTGGCGATGCGATCTTCAAAATGCTTGATGATCCGCATTTCAAAATGATGAATGCTGCGATGGGATGACTCCAGATGTGCTTTGTCCTTGGGCGCATGGATGCGTGAGAAGTCCGGTTGCAGATAAAACCCGCCTGGCAATGAAAACTTGATGTTCAGTTCGTTGATGGGGCGTTTCAGGTTGACAAAACCCTTTGCATTGTCCGGTCTCAGCCGTATCTTTTTTTGCGGGAAAGGGGTGCTCACCAAAAATTTCTCGAACAGGTCCACCGCGTTTAGACTGCTTTCGCTAAAATAGGCTTCAAGCACGAGCATGAAGCGTGATCCGGTGTCAAAAAACTCGATCACCTGGGGCTTGGCCCAGGCGCCCTTGCCCCAGCGAATCTTTAAATAGCGAAATTTGCACCCGTCCATCTGAATCAAGTCGAAAACCGGTTCGTCCTGAAAGCAGACGCCGGGATCCGCCTCTTCCTCGAAGTCCGGTTTTTCCAGATAGACCTTGAGGTGGGCTTGCCTGGCAAAACGCCTTAAAGCGCCAAGTGAAATTTTGCGGTTGAACTCTTGTTCGAGCCAGGCGTGGTAATTTTTGATGGTTCGTCCATGGCGGGTGATAAATACAAAACGATCGTCCAATGGATCGCTGGAGGCCTTGACCATCTCGATGAAGCGTTTTTGGATTTTTTCGGTTAAGACCCGGCGGCGGCCGCTGCACTTTCTGCCTTCCATGATGCCTTGGCTGGCAAGCAGCAGTGGTTTGGGAATGACGCCGGTCTTACGGTACTGATCCATGTAATATTTTTTGGCCCTGCGTTTGGCGCTGCCGGTCTTGTCCATGATCTTTTTGTGCAGCAAGATCAGAAAACGTTCGTCCATGGGCAGCCGTTCAAAGTCTTTGTCTTTCATGATGTATGATTTTCTCTTTCATCACTTTCAGCCAGAATAAAGCAGTTTGTCTGGAGGTCGTTTGCCAATCGTCGTTTTGCGCCGACCGAATCTGTTCCAGCATGGCCATTACAGCCGCTTTATAGTCAGCGCTGATGATATCGACCATGGGCGCATTCGCTTTTTTGACGGGCTTGTTTTTTGAGGCTTGGTAGGCCAACTTTCGAATATTTTTGGCCGTAAGCGCCATGCCGGATGCGATAAATGCACGCCAAATATTGCGTTGATCCTCTTTTGTAAAACGCGCTAAGGGCTCGCGCAAAAATAATTTCACATTTTCAGGGGGGCTAACGTGTAATTCCATTGCGGTAACTTTTTATCTTTTTTGATCACTAATTGTTTCATTTGCTCGTTAGACACCCTTTCACCTATGTTGTACTTTTTTCTTACAAAATGAGCATTGACCTTTAAATCAGATGCCGTTTTTGTTGTTCGAATATACTTCAGAGCAGTTTCAAAGCGGACAAGTGGTTTACCCCGCCCAGTTCTTTGAAATTTCAGAAAATAAACGATGTTCTATCGGATTCCATTTTGAAGACCCTGGAGGATAGTGGCAGACACTGACAGTCAAGCTATAAGTGTCGCACAATTTTTTTTGTAGCCGATACTTCCAAACTCTTGAACGTGCGCTGTTACTTCCTCCGCAATCAGCTAAAATGAGAATCTTATCGGAACCGGGGTATTGTTTTTTCCCCTCAGTTTTCCACCATGACTCAATTGAAATCAACTGAAAATGCCGGGGTGTCATGTGTTGTTCCTAAAAATATAGTGCCACGATTCATTTGGGTATCATAGATACCATAAGGGATCGCTTTGCCGACAGCGTCTGAAGGAAAGTCGTGGTCCTTTACCATTATGGGGTCTCTTCCCCAACTGCTACCAGCGTTTTTAAAGTTTCCGATTAATTCTTTCTTTTTCGTATCGACGCTGATTACAGGGTTGCCGGCTTTTGCATATTTTTTTCTCATTTTTTTAATATGCTTGAACTGATTATCCCGATCATCCGGATCAGGTGGGTTCGTGTTTCCGCACTCGATGCTTTTATAATTGACGCGCAATGAATATTTCATTTCTTTTAAAAGCCTTGCGACCTGTATTGGGACTCACCTTGATATCAATCGATTTTAACTCAGCAGCGATTTTTTGAGTTGTTTTTCTGGTCCATTTTAAACCGGTGATCGGATCGCCAGCTGTTTCGTATTTCATCAATCTTTCAATTTCTTTGATGACTTTTGGCGTTTTTTTTTCAACCGGCTTCCGACCAGCACCCTTTTTCCGAGTTCGTTCTATCTCAACGTTTTCAGCAAAAAGCTCTGTGCGGCCCTTGGCTACTGTGTGAACATCAAGTCCAAGCAGGTCGGCAATCCTTTTGTCACCGCCATGGCCCATTTTAAAGGACTCTAAACCAGCAAATAGACGTCGCTGTTTTTCATCCAGCAAACTAAAAAACAATACGATCGCAGCCTTGAGTTCATGAGAATGCTTATCAATCTCACAGGTTAGATCGAGATAAATGTCGGCTACCTGATCTTTACGGACAAGCCTTTGGCTCCTATATTTTTTTTTATCTTTGGAAAAATAAACATAAACTTTATCGAATTTTTCACGCTCGACGCGGTTTTTTTTGAAAAGGTTTAAAAGTGCATGTTTGACTTCGACATGAAGAATGCTTTCCAACTCTTTTGCAGAGTATCCGGCAGTTGAATTGTCGATAAAATCATTTACTGTCTCAACCAGGTTACCGTATTTTGAAAACCAGACCGATTGATAAGACCAAAGACCATAATGATCGAAATCGGCAATATCGAAAAGACTATAATATTTGCCCCTGTGAGAATAACTTGAAATGTATTCTATCTCTTTAAGCTTTCGAAATATGGTCATCGAACTATTTGTGTTTAAAGCGGCTTTTAATTCTGACAATGTATTGATTTTATTGCTTTTAAATAGATTTAGGAGTTCTTGTTTGTCGACTTTTTGAAATGTCATATTTGGTATAGTTACCCCTTTAAAAAGTTATTTTGGGTTAACTATACCAAACAAGCCGGCGTACTGTCAATTCATTTTTTTATAATATGATAGATGTGTTATGTATAACATCATTGATTTTCTCGGTATCAGTAAAGCTGGTAAAGTTCTACCTTGAAATGTTAAATTATTATTGTGTGGGCCCTAAGACCCTGGCTTGGTATTCATTTTCCGGAAGGATGCCGTCGCCATTGGGGACAAATTGTCGATGACATTTGCGGCCTTAATCAGGCGATATGCCTGGGATCGGGCCATATCCCATCGTTGTTTGACATAGGCTTCAAACGACTCGAACAGCAAATCGCGAAATAATCGATCGTCACGAATCTGCTTTAATGCCTTACCGGTTTGGTAAAAATGGTGTTGATTGGCAGCGATGATATCTTCCAATTGGATGAGTCGATTATCAGCCATCTGTTTACCCGATGCTCATCCGTTTCCCGATATCGCCCAGCAGTTGATTCAATTTTAGCCGCTGGTCTGTAGGTGTGTCCGGTGTGTCAGGCAAAAGGGTATGCAAATATTTAACGCTGTCAACGAATCCAAGACCTTTCACGGTCATGACCAAATCAATCGGGTTGAAGTTTTTCTCGCAAAGAAAGCACCTGGCAAGATTGGTCTTGGGGTTGGTCACGGTTTGAAATTCATTGCACAGCGGGCATAGGAACCGGAAAATACCTTCGATCACTTTAGATGGAATATGAAGCTGTTCTTTGATCAGCCAGTCAACCGGGATTCGATTGCGCAGTTGAAACAGCTCTCCCCCTGTAAACCGTCGTTTCATGATAATGCCTCCTTATCTGCGTGAAAAATTCTGTGAAAAAGATCTTACCCATAGCCACGGCGAGGAAAATGGCTGACAATTTCACCTGTTCGACCGCAAAAATGGCAGCGGCATCGAGAACCTATGCGAAAATGTACTGGATTTTCTTCCCGTGACAGGACCGTACCCCATTGCCAAGGGCCTGTAGTAGTATGATCATCCATATTTTTTGAAGGTGGATTGATTTTCCGATGCCGCCGGCGGTTTTCGGCCAAACAGTGGGTCTTTTTGCCTTTTGGGGTTTGACGGTAGCGTCGCTGCGCTTTTCGGCGGGACTGGAG
>CAUVYI020000019.1:0-30419 GCA_963556115.3 Planctomycetota bacterium
ATACTCAGATCATCTGGGGAATAAAAGAGTTCACCTCACGTTTTAACCGCAAGCCAGCAGCGATGTGGCTCTCGGAGACAGCGGTAGATATGAATACGGTACGCGCTCTAATTGATCATGGGATAAAGTATATTATTCTCTCACCGCTGCAAGCAAGTTATATTCGCAAATTTGGTGAATTTGATTGGCGAGGAGTACCGGATGGAACAATTGACACCCGAGTGCCATACCGTCTATTCGAGGTCGATGGCGCCGGACGCACCCATTTTGACCGCTATCTTGATGTACTCTTTTATGATAAAGCGATTTCAACAATGGTCTCGTTCGATCATCTTCTCGCTGATGATAAGCGACTAGAGTGGTTGATAAAGGAGAGATTCAATTCTGAGGCTACTCTACCGCAACTAGTCCTCATTGCCACCGATGGAGAGATCTACGGCCACCATGAAAAGAACGGCAACAGAGCATTATCCCAACTTCTTGAGCGCCTCCTGCGTACGAGAATTGCACAATAACCAACCTAGAAAAATTCCTTAGGGATAACCAACCAGCACAAGAGGTGCGGCTCTGGGAAGGAGTTGACGGTAAGGGATCAAGCTGGAGTTGCAGCCATGGCATCGGCAGATGGCACAGGGACTGCGGCTGTAGTGATGGGCCACAACACTTTAACCAACAGTGGCGCGAACACCTACGTAATGCCTTTGATGAACTTCGTTTTCATATCCGCAAATTATGCACCACCGTCTCAAAAGATCTGGTCTATGATTTTATTGATGCCCGTAACGACTATATCTCTGTGTGTTAGACCCATCTGAAACCAGTCGGGAACGCTTCCTGCAACGACATGCCTGCAATAACTTGACCCAACAAGGCAAGGTAAAGCTCTGGAAAATACTTGAAGCCGATCGTAATGCCATGCTCATGTATACCTCATGCGGTTGGTTTTTTTCTGATATCTCAGGCTTTGAACCGCAGCAAAATATGCGCTACGCCCTACGTGCGGCCGAACTGGCGCAGGAGTTCTCTGATTACAATCTTATCTCACTACTTCAGGATCGGCTACGCAAAGCCGAATCAAACATAATAACATGGGTACTGGGGAGGATGTCTTGCGCAAATATGTGCTTACCACGATGTATAGCTATAAGCATATTGCTGCATTACAGGCGCTGCTGACTCTCTATGGACTACCGCAGCCAGAATACAACACCAAGGTTGAACTGAGCGACCTCTCCAATTCAACAAACAAAACATCTTAAGTTTATAATTGGATCAGCCAAATGCACTGATCGCCACACCCATCAAGAGCACGAAGTATCATTTATTGGCTTTACCATACTCGACACACTTGAATGCGGTGTCTGCTTTACAACCGAACTTAAAAACGCCAAAGAGATGACCAAGCTCTCTGCACAGGAACTGCGTACACTGCTGACAACCGAAGGCATTGGCCTACACACCTTACCCTATACCGAGCGCAAGCTAATAAATCATAAAATACTACAAAATGCCCTTGAAGAAGCCGACCAAAGCCTCCATAGTTTCTTCAACTCACATGAACCAATATTCGAATACCTGACCCATAATCGCCTCCCCATCCCCAGACATTTAAAGGCTATTGGCGAAGAAGCACTATCTTTCAAGCTCACCCGACTCATTAAAAAGTATATCGACAATAGTGGAATTACTGATAAATGTATCGAAGAAGTGCAGTCTATAAGACAACGTGCAAATAAATTCGGTCTGTCCCTGAATGTTATCGAAGCATCCCGCCAAGTCGCAGCTGAGATGAGCAGCAAACTTATTGAGTTGCTCAGTAATCTCAATGAAAAATCTGTAGCCGATATCCTCAAGCTCCTCACTTTTTATTCAAGACAATGACTTCTGGCTTGAGAACTGGGATGAGCTAATCGATCGTTATTGGCGAATTCTTCACCTGACACCGCGCGAAATGCCCCAAAGTAGAAGAATAATTGATGACATGCGTGAAATTGGCAAAAGATTATACTTTGCAGATGAGACGTTAAGATATCTTACCCAGGTTTTGTTTTCTACCCCGGTATAATTATCTTAGCGCGCAAATACCAACGAGTATATGCGCGCGCTCCTGCAGCCCGCAGTGTCAATGCGCACTCATGTAAAGTAACCCCGGTGGTGCAGACATCATCCACCAACAACACCGTAGCGTTGGGAATACTACCGATTGCTGTAAATGCTTGAGAAAGATTGGTCTGCCTCTCTTCAGCACTGAGCAGTGACTGAGAAACCGTATACCGAACTCTGCGCAGAATTCCAGGGGAATACTTAAACCCAGCTCTAAGTGCAATATCACGCCGCCAGCAGAGCTGACTGATTGTAACCTCTTTCTTTCAATTTATGTTTATGTAGCGGTACAGGAACAACATAATCAAATTTAATACCAGAGTATTCTTGCTCCAGACGCTTGAGCATAGCTCCGTCATAAATTTATAGAGTTGCTTACTGTTCCCAAATTTAAAAGCGTGAACAACTGCTCGCGCCGTCTGATTATACACACATGTCGCAACCAGCCGGGTAAAGCTCAATTTCCTGCCCCTGCATTCATCACATTCTTCTGCAATGCGCTATATTTACCCAGAGGCGTTGAGCAGAACCAACATGAATTTGCCCCGATATACTCTATTTTAGTTGAACACTCGGTGCAAAGTATTGACTCCGTACTGAAGAGCAGAGGAGTAGAACACTCCAAACAGAAGGGAGGATAAAGAAGATCAAGGACACAGCCACATAATTTTGTGCAAATTCTTTTAATTCTCATCGTTTAAGCTGCTTGACATTCATTCGGTAGACATAAGCCAGAACTTCAGCAACTGCAGGGTAGAGTTCAGCAGGTATCACCTCACCCAAATCCAGTTCCGCAAGAGCAAGTACCAGATCCTCATCCTTGCGAATAGGGATATTATGCTCTTGAGCCAGTTCAATTATCCTTGCGGCAACCTGCCCCGAACCTTTAGCAACGACACTAGGCACCGAATCTTTATCCGCATCATACCCAGTGCTACTGCAAGCTGACGATTTACCTGTTTCTCTTCATATTAGCCATTCATCAGGGCAGATTCTCAAAATAAAATATTGATACTAATCAAACTTCAGCTTAAACCCTTCTCCATCCGGCTCTTCCTTCTTCTGTGGTGAACTCGTTCCCCCAAAGTTCAGCTTGAACCCAGAGCCTGTACCCTCATCTTCACGCTCTTCCGTATTGAAATTAGCAAAATCAAGTCTCGCCCCTACGGTCTGCGATTTCAAAACCTCGTTAAGGCTTCCACAGTATTCTGCATACTTCTGAGCAACAGAGACCTCCGGCTTATAGACTTCCCTAACATTGAGTGACGGTTTAGAGACCTCGATAAATTCAGGAACCTCACCGACTTCTTCACTTATTACACTTATCAGCTTTCTATACTCCGCTTCAGGATTTTCCCACAAAAGCATCATAATCAAAATATGTTACCGCGCCTGGGTAACAACTTATCCCACAATGCCATAATTTCAGTATAACTCTTACAATATTCGCCAATAGGCAGTAATTCATTGAGATATTCCATGCCTTGTGTATTATTTAAATATATCGCCAAAGCCTGATCTTCAAGATTTCTCCGGGCGCAGAAGATCTTCGCCTTAGGAAATAAAGTCTTAATAAACCAGACATTTACAAAATTTGATACCTTGCAATTGATAACAAACTTTCCGGCACCCCGCAAATTATGTATAATCTTCAAATAATCAGCTACCAAAGTACCTACCATCTCAGTATCAATCGCATTCAATACCGACAACAATTGATTATCATGATTTTGAAGCATTTGGTATATCTTCTGATTACACCAGTTCAATTCACCTGCGACTACTGCCTTAGAACTATCCTGAAGCAATAATGCCACCTCATTGAATACCGCTCTTAGGCAGACCAATTACAAATATCAGCCGCTCTCCCGCCACACTCAAGCCCGAGAGCCGATCTACGACAGCAGGCGTAAGATGCTGCAAAAGGGTTATCATAATGCCCTTGCAGGTCAGCAGCAGCCTGCTGCAGGATATGTGCACATCACGTGCAAAGAGTTCATTGGCTCGAGTAAAGGCCGCAAAAGCCTCTTGGTATCATTTTGAATATCATAACCTTTACCCAGAGCAAGGTAGAGATATTTGTCATTCTTTCGCTCTCCTGCACCATTGGCAATATTCGCCTCGATGGCTGCAATATCGCCGGAGTAAGCTCGGAAAACTCGGCAAGTTCCAGTGCAGCCGAACTCAACTTTGAATCCTCTGCATAACACGCCCGCAGTAATTCCACGCCCTTTAACTTCTCGCCTTGACGCAGAAGTAGTGACCCTGTCGCGAGTCGCGTCGAAATATTACCAGGCTCGACATCATAGGCAGCACCGATACAACACTCAGCACTAGCCAGTTATTCATGGTAAGCTCATTAATTCCATTCTGTAGTACTTTTACCAGATACTCCGGCTTGAGACGAATCACTTTGCATAGTACTTCCGCGCATTTTCATAATCACTCAAAGCATGATAAGCAATAGCCATATTAATAAAAATCTGCTCATTCTTCTCAGAACGAGCCTCTGCTTTTTTGAATAGGGCAATCCCACGTTTATAATCCCCACTCCGGCAAAACGCAATCGCCTCGTTTGCAAGTTTGGCCGCCTTATTTGGATTTACTTTCGTCGTAAGGACTTTCTTTCTAGGTGTTTTTTTCTTCTTTGCCATTATTCAACCTTTGCCTGACCATCAATATTTTACCAATACACTTATACTATAAAACCTTTGATAAATATATTATCGACTATTGACTGTTGGATCTGCACTCATACCAATTTTTCGCGACTTTGCCACCTGTGCCGAATCCTGCCACAGCAATTGTGGCGGGACTTCTTTCTGTATCACATCCACCATCATTCGGTTCTTCAGTCGTTTATAAAAGGTTATAGACTGCTTCTCCCACTCATCTCCCTTAATCTTGGCGACAATAGATTTCTGAGCTTTTTTATACGGAATGCGCCTTCCATTAGTAACTTTATGCAATACGGTAATATGATAGCCTCTCGGGCTCTCAAGAATCTCCAGTTCCCCCGGTGTCTGCTCGCGCACCGCCTCACGCACATCACTAAGCCAGGCCTCACGTTCAGGATCATGACTTACGCCAGTCTCCCTTCCCCCGCTCGCTCGACCGACCGGGTCATCAGAATACTTACTAGCCGCTTTTGGCAAAAGATATCTTCTTATCCATTATTGCCAGACCCAACTTCTGCGCTATCTCATCCGCCTTTTCCTTGCTTCCTCGCTTGGTATTAGAGACTAGGATGTGGTCGAATATCACATCTCCCGGCAAGGTAAAATCCTTGATATTGTTCTTATAATAATTCAATATCTGCTGCGGTTCTTGGCTCCATAGAAACCCCAAGCGGCTCAAACACACTGTATAAATAACTGTAAGTAAAGGCTTTACGCACAATCCTATCCTTCCAATCTTTATAGGTAATCCCCCTTGATTTGAGGACGTTGTTCAAATTATCCAGCCCTCCTGCTGCCTTGATTTGACCGCTTATAACCCGCTCCACCTGCTCATCCTGACGTTTTTTTTAGGATACGCCTCATCCTATCCTCCATCTTAGAACGAAGCATAGTATTTCCTTGAGCCGCAGAAGACTGATACGTACTATCCACCATCTGCTGAAATTTATTCTCATAGTCCATTGAGCGCCTCTTGGTAGAACATCTCATCACGTACAGCAGCATTTACCGCTTTGTCCCAAGCCTTCTGCAGTTCTACATTGATCTAGCTCCCTGGAGATATTTTTTGTTCTAGCTCGATTTATAATCTCATAATATGCCGGCCCAAATACCTCCATAACCTGATCAAGAGTGATACTGCCCCGATCTACCCGGGCAACAATACTGTTACGATCAAAATTGACTATACTCTGAGCGGCTCTACACGTGAATACTTTACCAAATAGCATTATAATAAGTAATAAGAATGTTGAATCTTAAACGCATCACCCTAACCTTTCAGAGAATAAGTGTTGAATGAAACCCGCTCCGCCTCACCTTTTTTCTCAGGTTGAGAACCGATCGCTTCCGGCTCACCAACAGGTAACAACACCTGAACACACTTATCTTCGGGTAAATTGATTAGTTCTGCCACCTTCTGCGCATTGCCATCCCGCCGGAGCAAACCATCAATCCAAACCGAAGCATACCCTAACTCACTAATTCCCAGCAACATGCTCATTACTGCTGCCGAGCAATCCTCAAGTTCGAAGGACATCCCATAAACTACCGGTGTCGGGATTTTATTCACAATACAGAGTATTATGGCCGACGCCCCGGCAAAACTTTTTTTCCCAAGGATTTCCGCAATCGTGTTTATCTTGTCGGCATCTGTAACCACCACAAATTCTGTACTTTGGCCATTACACCCGGATGGAGCATTTAAGGCAGCAGAAAGAATTAATTTAATATCTTGTATAGGTATTTTCTTTGAAGGTATAATTACCACGATAACTGCAACGTTGCTTGGTCAACTCAAAATAATTCATATTCTTCTCCTCGTAAACTTTACGTTGTAGAATTGAATATTTATTATATAAGTATAGATTATACATTTTTTTGGTTGCAAACACTATTATGAATTCAGAAGTAACTAAAAAAACGTCGAATTCTTATTCTTGAAGATGATAACAATGTCACTACTCTTCTGAGTAGTATATTGCGCAGACATAATTATGATGTAGCATTCAAGACCACCATCACTGACGGCCGAGAAGATCTTCAGAAGAATAATTTCGCCTACGATCTAATTCTACTTGATTACCACCTCCCCGATGGCAAAGGGCGATGTATTTTTACACTGGATAAATGAACATCACCCCGACTTACCAACAATCCTAATAAGTGCGGATAACACCAATACCGTGGTCGTAAAATGCTTCAAAGCAGGAGCGCTAGACTTTATTGTCAAACCTTTCGATATCAAGAATGTACTGAATATTATAGATAAGGTACTAAATCGAGACTACAAACAAAGGGATAAATAACGCTATAAGTGCAGAGTGTTATACTGAAGGCTGGGACAGAACTCAGCGCCAAGAGTGAGATAGACTATCTTGACCGCATACAAAATCTCTGCATTACCCTCCTAGGCAACCACTTCTCGGAGGATACGGTCAACGATATCAGACTCGCTATGGAGGAGTATGGCAGGAATGCCATAGAATGGGGCAATAATTTCGACAAAAACAAAATATTCAAGATAAGCTACTGCATCTTCAGTGATAGAATCGTCCTCAAATTTGAGGATGAAGGTGAAGGATTCGACCTCAAATTACTCCCTGATCCTTCCCAAGACCCAGTCAAGCACCTCAAATCACGCCTTGAAGCCGGCAAACGTCCCGGTGGCTACGGCATATTTATGATGAAAAAAGATAATGGATGAAGTCATCTATAACGACAAAGGCAACGTCTGCATAATGACCAAATACACTGCAAAATAAGGCTGAGCTATCGCTGTAGCAATTCGCGTCTTTTCCTCACTTCCTGCACTCAACCTGAAATGAAGACCACCTCCCCGCACCAGCCGGCAGTGGAAATCTCTTAGTATATCCCGGCTCAGCCGCCACCTCCTGACCGTCAAGGGTAAAGACCAGTTCATCCTCAGAACCGGCAAATTCGATAAAACCTCTGGCGTAACGACGCACTTCACCACTTACCCCATTCTGCGCAACCGTAGCATTACGTATCAGGCCTGTAGCTTTATCTAGGTATACTGGAGTCAACTCCTTCGCTGTCAGAAAGATCTCAGCCCGTTCACCCGAAAGCAGAGATATGTACAAATCACCTCCAAAATGATTATATCCCAGAACATTCTTACTTTTAAGAATATCCACTTCGCGCCTTTCTCCATCCAGTCTTACCGTATGCAGACCTGGATAATTCTCAATATAGTACCCGTTATTCCCAAGACGTCCGGTTCGAGCGGTAAAGAAGCCGGTTAGCGCCCGGGTATAATCGGTTGCCTGGAGCCAGCATAATTCTTGCTCTTTACACCAAGCGTAGACCTTTTTCAAAGAGTTCAAACCCGCCTGCATCCCGGTAATATACAGATGATAATACACATCGACAGGCAGGTATCTGGGCTCACGGGTATTCTCATACGTATCGATAACCAGAGCGTACCCGCCATAGTTTTCTGTCCAATTGTTTGTATAAAGGTATTCATTACCTGCCGGAGCTAGATACTGCCGGTACTTACCCCCGAGTATCGACAACGGACAGATATGGCATATCCCCCGGTACAGCGCGTCAACCCGAGCATTACCACCATTGAGATTCTGATAACCACCGGCGTCGAGAGCCGCCAATGCCTCCTCTGTCGCCTGACAGTCACCCGACCAGAGCAGGAGTTCAATAGCTTTACCTTTTGGCAATACCAATTCCTTGAGTAGCTGCATCGACCCTACTGTCTCCATATCAGGATTGAAGGTATAACCGGGTATCTTATAGCCAAGAGTTCCTTTCTTCCAGATCATCGGATGAGAATAGGTATGTGATGCCGCCTGAATATGCGACAAAGCCCATTATCTTCTGGAACTCGGTAATAAACTCCTGCCTCTGCGCCCCCTGCTCAGTCATACAATAAGCGATCGCGCTGACCGAAGCCGGGAACTCATAGACCTCCAATATCTGCTCACGCAGAACCTTAGTGCACGGCTGAGGTTTGGTACCGACATCTGTTGTATAGTTTGAGGAGCCGTCGCCATCAACATGTATAAAGGCACTCCGTAGTCCACATGTGGTGGTCACATCCGGTTTGAGCGTATCCCCTGACTGCAAAGACCTCGGTTAAAAGATAAAACGGATTGAGATCCCAGAGTACCCCCAATACTGGATCCCGGTAATATCGTAAGACCATGGTTGATATCACTGATAAACGCCCCCTTCTCACCCACTGCCACCACAGTCGCAGAAGACCCAGCAACATCCTTACGCTCAACCTGCATCCACGAGTCCATCGCCTCATCCTGAATCTTATAAATCTCTGTAGACCGGTATATCTACCGCTTCGTCAGTCTCAAAACCAAATGCCTCCTGCTTGAGTTTGGTATACTCAACGGCAAACGGATTTGAAGAAAATTCTACCTCGCCCTCGCCCAAACCAATTTTCTTGAGCAAACTCTCAATCTCCGGCTGATAAGAATCGCCATGACTATTCTGATCAAACCCCGGGCCGTTCATCAGAATTACCTTGACTCCTGCATCCACGGCCTGCTCCAGGAACGCATAGTATTCCTTCCCGTAGTCTGAAATACTATTATCGAACCACACTACAATTCCCCGATACTGACCCGCCTCTGGATAGTCGGTATCATTGATGTTGTGATACTCAACTATCAACCCCAGACGATTCAGCGGCATCTCCAAAAGCATATGCACCTCTGATTCCAGCAGACTCTGATTCCTTGGCGTCATATAGCGCCAGTATCAAGCGGTTATCCTCCGCCGCTAGAGAGTAGTTTGAATAAATGATTAAAAATGATAGCAGAATAACCCTTAACCATCAGCATAAAACTAATTCTAACCCCAAACATAGCAATATCCTTCATTTACCCTTTTATCCTAAGCGTACAAAAAACCTCATTGATTATTATAATATTTCATAAATAGCACAAGAAAAAAACAGGCAATCTAAATAATCAATTATGCTGACCTCAAGACCAATAAAAGAAACCATCCGTTAAGGATGGTTCTATACTACAGCAGCTTGTTTTGTCTAACGCAGAATTTTAGGTTGTGCTAAGCTCAATCAAAATCCAAAACCACCTTCATTACCTTCTCCGGATAAGAATCTATATAATGATACGCCTCAGCCAATTTAGTGTAATGAAATCTAGTAGATATCAACTTGTCAATATTGATTTTGTTTGCAGCTAGCAGTTCAATAGCTTGCAGATAATCCTGACGGACATACATCATTACCCCGATGATATCTATAGACTGCCGCTGAATCAACGGTAATTCCAAGGTTACAGGCTGTTTAAAATTCGCCACAATTACAATCTTTGAAGCCGGGCGGGCACTGGAAACTGCTGTATTGAACGTAAACGGTGTTCCCGCGCAATCAATGTTAATATCTGCTCCGGCGCTACCGAACGACTTATCTATAGCCGCGGCCAGAGTGATTTCCGCAGTAAGCTGGACATCTTTTATTCCACACTCTTGAGCAAGCTCAAGTCTACGTTCGTTGATATCTGTAAGCAGACAATTACCTCCGTAGACTTGCACCATCTGCGCAATAAGATTACCGATCGCCCCCGCCCCCATAATGGCAACGTTCTTCTGCTTCACATTGCCGCAACGACGTAGAGTACCAGCAGCCACAGCAGTCGGCTCCACAAACGCCCCAGTATCATAATCCATATTTTCCGGCAATTTTACTACTACCGATTCTGGCATGCTGATATACTCCTGAGCCATACCGTCAATATGTATCCCATACACCGAGAGATTTTGGCATACATTCTCGTTTCCTGTTTTGCATGGCTGACACTCACCGCAAAAGACCTGAGGCTGAACCGTTACCTTATCGCCCGGAGCAATAGAGGTAACACCATCCCCAACTTCAATTACGATCCCTGAGCCCTCATGCCCTTGCACTACCGGAAAGGTCATATATCGGTGTAACCCATGGTATACCTGTATATCTGAACCACATATTCCAAGTCTTTTCATGTTTATTAAAACATCATGCTCACCGACTATCGGCCTAGCCACTTCACAACATTTAACCACTTTCGCTTCAGGCATTATTAGTTGTAACATAATCATTAATCCATTCTTATATGATTCATTGGCAATAAATAAGCCGAGAACACAAATTCCTCGCATTCTCGACTTATAATAATATAACCAGAATAGAGAGTACAAATCTAACTAGGAATTCCAATGAAATATCAATATTAATTCACTTTATTAATAACCTTACCCTCGATAAATGCAGCTACACTCTCAACAGCAACATTTAACAGCCTGATTCTTGCTTCCTTTGGCGCCCAGGCTATATGTGGAGTAATATTACAATTACTTACAGACAAGAGTACATTATCAGATGAGATTGGTTCGGTACTCACGACATCCAAACCTGCATAGTATAGCTTTTTTGATTCCAAAGCCTCCTTCAGATCATCTTCGACAATCAAAGGGCCACGCGAAGTATTGATAAGTATTGCCCCATCCTTCATTTTGGCAAATGATTCAGAGTTCATAATACCCATTGTTGACTCAAATAATGGACAATGAAGACTGATAACATCTGATTGTTTAAGAAGTTCTTCAAATGACGCATACTTGATATCCTCAGTCTCAAGTTCAGGATTCTTATATTCATCAAAAGCCAAAACCTTCATGCCAAAGGCTACCGCAATCTTGGCTGTAAGATAACCGATTCTACCGAGCCCGACAATACCCATAGTCTTACCCGCAAGCTCAATCAGCGGATAGTCCCAATAACAAAAGTCCTCTGAGGCAGTCCATTTACCATTCTTTACTGTATCTGCATGATGTCTAATATTGTGACAGATCTCAAGCAGATGGGCAAAGACAAACTGTGATACCGCAGTTGTGCCGTAAATTGGTACATTACATACAGGAATACCCTTTTCTGCAGCATACGCGGTATCCACAACATTATAACCGGTTGCCAGAACACCTATATATTTGATACTCGGACAGGTATCGAGTATTTCCTTAGTTATCGGAGTTTTGTTGGTAATTATAATCTCAGCATCACCGATTCTACTTACAATATCCTCTTTTGCCGTCCGATCATAAACTGTTAAATCTCCGAGCTTACCCATGCCATCCCAGGATAAATCTCCAGGATTGAGTGTATAACCATCTAATACTACTATCTTCATAATTCCCTCCTACGCTTTAATCTTGATCCAGGCCTTATTGAGAGTTCTCTTGGCATTAGCGACAACAGCATCAGCATCTTCATCACCCAGAGGTTTGACCTCAAATGACACAATTTTTCTATTATCAGGGGCAATGAGTCCGATGTCGATACAATGCTGTAAAAATGCTCTAACCTCTTCCACATCATTCTCACTATTATCATAGCCGAAATAAATATGCTGATCGCCATAACCCTTATGTGCTACGTCATCAATTACGGTATTACCGATATGTATATGTACAATATCGTCCTTGATAGGATCGAGCGATTCGGTAAGTGACTCATAATACATGGGGATGTGGCTAAGGTCGACCATCAACCCGAAATTACTATGCTTGGCCTTGATTGTATCAGCAAACTTCTTAGCCAGAGAGGTCGGTCCGATCAACGATTTTTTATCAATATCATAATCAAAGATTTCCAGTACAACATTCATCCCTTTTTCCGCCGCATACGCGCACAGATTATTCGTCGTCTTTACCAGACTGTCAAACGCCTGATCTTTGGTACTTTCTTCATACTTTCCTGAGAGGAAAGCGATTCCCGGACAACCAAGTTCTTCGGCTTCATCAATTGCTTCCAGCAGGGTCTGCTCAGCTTTAACCCTTTCTGTTTCATCGATATGATTTGGATTAAGCCCGGTAGTCAATAGTCTTGGCTGGGCGCCATAACGCACCTCAAGTTTTGCTGTCTTGACTAACTCCGCAACCCGCTTACGCTCAGCATCATCCTTGATCCAGGTTATTTCGATCGCATCGAAATAATCATCAACCGCAATTTTCTTGACAGTTTCAAATATCGGACCTTCACCTCTGATTGTCGTTGGATATGCCATAAAGTGTACAATCCCGACATCCATAAACTCTTTCATAGATCGCATAATATCTCCTTTATAAATAGTTAATGCTACACATAGTATTTTTAACTCAACTCAAATCATCATTTCTTTCTTGCAATTACCGCTTTTACCTTGTCTACTATCTTGTCTACAGACAATCCATATTTATCCAAAAGAACATCATATGGTCCAGACTCTGTAAAGCAGTCCTGTACTCCAACCATTTCCAATGGAACCGGGCAATTACAACCGAGTACTTCAGCGACAGCTCCTCCCAACCCACCAAGTACAGTGTGTTCCTCAACCGCTACAACCGCCCCGGTTTTTTGAGCTGAAGATACCAACATTGTCGTATCCAGAGGTTTGATTGAGGCAAAATGTAATAACTCTGCTGCTACGCCTCTATCTGCAAGGCTTTCAACCGCCTCAAGCGCAATCGAACTCATCAAACCGCAGGAAACAATTGTCACATCGGTTCCACCACACAGTATTTTTCCCTTACCAATCTGGAAATTTTCACCTAGTTCCGGTAGATCCGGTACTGGGTTACGACCAAGACGAATAAATACCGGCTTATCCTGCTTGAGCGCTTCACGTAAAGCCGGCTCAATTTCACAAGCCGATGCCGGTGCGAGTACAATCATCTCCGGCAACGCCCGCATTATCGCAATATCAACCAGAGATTGATGGCTTGCTCCATCAAACGAATCAGATAACCCGCCATACCCACCAGCAATAATAACCGGCAGCTTATTATAACATATAACATTACGAATTTGGTCGGTTGCCTTGAGACTGAGAAACAGGCTGAACGCACTGATTACAGGACGCAAACCACATGTGGCCATACCTGCAGCAATATCAGCCAAATTACCCTCAGCTACTCCGACATTATAAAATCTATCCGGGTATTTCTCATTGAACATACAGGTCTTGGTACTGCCAGAGACATCGGCATCCAACACTCGCAACCGGGCATCCTCTGCCCCAATATTTACCAGAGCCTTACCGAACGCATCCCGCAAAGCTACTCTCTCTATACTAGTTTTCATTGATTTCCTTCCATTTATTCATTGTAGCTTCAAGCTCAGGTCTGGCCATTGCGTAAGTATCATCATCAACCGGTGCCCCATGCCATTTATTGCTGTCTTCCATACTCTCAACACCTTTACCCTTGCGGGTATTATAGACTATAACCTTCGGGCCACACTCCTGCTGCTGAGCCCAGGCTAAGGATTCACGCACTTCCTTTACCGAATGACCGTCAAAGACTCTCGGTGCAACATTCCAGTTGAATGCAGCAAACTTCTCAGGTAGTGGGTCAAGAGGCATAATATCTTGTGAATATCCGTCCAACTGTACTTTGTTGTAATCAATCATCAGGGTCAAATTGCTCGGTTTGAATTTTCCAGCTGCCATAATTGCTTCCCAACTCGATCCTTCATTCAAACAACCTTCGCCGACGATTACATATGTTTGATAAGGCTTATCTACAGCAGCAGAGAGAGCCATACCAAGGCCAATAGAGATACCGTGCCCCAGCGCCCCGGTAGACATATCAACGCCAGGAAGCTTATTCATACATGGATGTCCCTGTAACCGGCTGTCGACCTCACGCAAGGTATCCAACTCTTTCTCAGGGAAGAACCCACGGCGTGCTAAAACCGTATACAGCATAGGCGCCGCATGCCCCTTACTCAAGATCAACCTATCTCGCTGCGGATCAGAAGGTATATCGGGATTGATATTCATCTGATCAAAATACAATACAGTCAACAACTCAGCCACACTTGCAGACCCTCCCCAATGCCCCGAACCTACCGCATGGAGCATATCCAATACTTTTATACGAAACTCCATTGCCATAACCTGCAATTGAGCGTCCGTATACTTCTGTGTTTTGTTTTTAGTACATACACTCATACTCACACCATTCTTTCTATAAATTCAAAATTCAATTCCAACGTGAAATTTGTACCATTTTCTATTCAAAATACTCAGTGTGGCTAATTCATCTCACAGCCGCCATCAACATTCAGAGTCTGACCAGTGACGTAGTCTGACAGTGACGAACTGAAGAACAGAACCGCGTTTGCCATTTCAGATACCGAACCCAGACGCTTCAAAGGTATAGAATCATATAACCCATCGATTACTTCTTTTGCCTTCTCTTCACCCAAAAACTTCTTTTTATCACTGACGTTCTCTTTCCACATAGGTGTCTCCACTACACTTGGAGCTATCGCATTGACCGAGATTCCATAAGGCGCTAGAGCAAGCGCAATGCTCTTAGTCGCACTTATAATGCCTGCTTTCGATGGCGCATAATGAATCTGTAGAGGCCTTCCACCGCGCCCTGAAATGGATGAAAGATGAATAATCTTACCGTAACACTCAGCGCTCTTGCCTGCATCCTTGACCGCTTGCGGAACCCGTGAAATCATGTGCTTTGCTACAGCCTGGGCACAAAAAACCGTTCCTTTCAAGTTTACATCCATAACCAAGTCGTACTCTTCTTCCGTTACATCAACAAATGGCTTATTCTTGCAGATCCCTGCGGTATTAATAAAGATATCGATCTTCCCATGAGTCCCAACAACTGAATCGACCATACCCTTTATGCTATCAACCGAAGCCAAATCTACCTTATTCGCACTGAGCTTTAGTGTGTCATTATTCTTACTGATCAACGCAAGTGTTTCCTGCATACCAGCTTCATTAACATCTGCCACCGCAACTTCTGCACCGGCTTCAGCCATTATCAACGCACAACCCTGGCCAATGCCTGACCCCCCCCCTACCACCAAAGCCACCTTACCACTCAAATCTATTTCAATCATTTTCCAACCTTCACTTAACTAGCAAACAAGTTTACTAATACTCAAAAATATTTTACAACAGATTATCCTCTTCATCGAAATCTAAGGGAGCAAAATCTCCAATTAGCGACATCTTCGGATGAGCATTTACCTCATCCTGCAATGCCTCAGAGACATAGATTTTTTCAATATGCGAGGTATTCTGTATACGAATTATTTTAGGATTCTCCTTATCACAGCCTACAGCCGTATGCACCGCAGCAGCTATCGCCATTCGATCATTCTTCATAATAATAGGCAGAAATGCTGGTTCAACGACAGTACTGGTCATACAATTGACATACCCCTGGTCAAAATCGCATTTATCAAATACGCGTTTGGTTGAGATATGGCACTTCCCCATTCCTATCGCATTACCATGGGTCTCCTCACTAAGATCAAGCACAACATAACGCTTAATCTGCATTGGCCCGGTCACATAAGGCGTACAGAAAGTTCCTGTGATATTTGGATCCATGCCATCTCCACTAAAGTTTTTGCCAATCTGATCAATAATCAGAATATCAAAATCATGAATCTTAATTTCTGGCATCAGCGCTTTTGCTTTTTGCAGCAATATCGGCTCTTCAATATCGATCTCTTCCGGACGCAACGCTTTAATAATGCACGTATTATCAAAGGCATTCTCTACTATTCCGACCCCAAAAATGATGGGTGAATTTTTCAGCATTACGCGTGCAATCTCGGGTACATTCTCATGCATCTTGCCGAAACCTTCACTATGGCAGAATTCCGCCCCAAGTTGCTTTCCCAAACCAATCGTCATCATCTTATAGATGCCGCTCTCATGTGGACCCTGAAAAGCAGTATGTGGCTTGATACGCCCAGCAACGATAATACCATCAGCTTCATATGCATTTCTATCAATATAAACCGGCTTGTTCTTAGAAGTCCTACCAACCTCCACAACTTCCATACTCGAGTGAATGGGAGCTCCTACAAAATCCTCTGTCACCCCCATTCCTTCAATTACTTTTCGCTGACCTTCATCCGTAGCACCTCCATGACTTCCCATTGCCGGAACCAAAAATGGCCGACCACCATACGCTTTGACATTATCAGCAATAGCCTTGGTAATAACCGGAATATTCGCAACTCCTCGACTACCAACGGTAATCGCGATTCTTGCACCGTCCTTTATGCTATCCCCTATTCCTGCCTTTTTAAATTCCTCAGTGACAACCGCGGGGATGTCATCAATACATTCCGGGTCAAACTCCTGCTTTACCAGCGCCATCCTGGGTAAGGATATCTTTCCCAAAATCTTAGCAAGAATACCATCTTTATCCCAGCTGCTATCGCGTAATTTGCCACTCATATCTTACTCCAACGTCATTATGCCAATACAAAAAATACTACATGAACCGATATTGTATATATCTACTCAAGATTAATAATTAAAGACATCATCTGCAACCAGCAACAACCGCTCCGATATTTTCGCCTTCATTAACTCGGCGAAATCAGCTCCATAACAGTAAAAATGTTGACGGTTGACAAACTGTCCAGCCTTATCACGTCTTCCGACCGCAGCAAAATTATACTCGCGGAAGAAATAGTTCTTAGGTGACATTTCACGCTCATACTGTTCAAATCGTTTGAGGCTCGCCAACGCAAAAGATGATCCAGCAACGGCGCATTCCTGAGCATAACGATACGTCTCGCGCCACCAGTATTTAAAGAATGGCTTATCCAGCTCAAATACCGCTTCTGAGAACAACTCCTGTAATGACGGAGATATTTTAAAATGCAACCTTCCCTTACAAGCATCCTTAAATACCAAGCGAGTCTCATGGCTCAAGTCATCACCAGAATGGCAATCAAGCATAAAACCGTATTCAGACGCCAAACGGTATTGCTGTGATACTCTCGCCCGTAAGCCTTCATGTCCATCTGGTCCACGATAATCCATAGCTTTTTCTACACCGAAGTTAGGAGCCAGATGGGTAATTGGTAGACCACGCCGTTTGATCTCCAAAATCAAGAACAGCAACTCTTCCGTGGTTGTAATCGAATCAAATGTAGCCACCTCTGGAGGATTCTCGTCAATACTTAGCTCGAGATCGTATGCTTCCCCCTGCTTGAACCCATCTATATAGGTCACTAGTTCTGCTACTGCATCCAATGCTGCCCAATACTTCTTGACATAGCGTCCCAATCTAGCTTCATCTAGACTGTAGGTCTGTTTATTAATAAACTGTGAACGTAAATGATAAGAGACAACGTCCCGACGTAACTTATTATTTGTAATGACACTATCCAGATATTCTGCAGACACCTTTGCTGAACGGCACCCAAGAGCTTGGTAATCAAGGATGTCTGATACATCCAGGGTATAGAAGGTATAGTACTTAGATGCATTGAGGAACTGCTTGGTGCGTTCAATACCCTCTTTTCCACGTTTAACCTGGAGATGATCAGCATCTGCGCCGTAACGTAGGGGGTATTTACTCTTCAAGGCACTGATAGTCCCCGCAGTCCATAGACCCTCGAAAGAACTCCCGGTATGACCTTCCTGAACCGCCCCAACACTGAAGAGATGGTTGACACGTGGAGGCTCACCCGAAAGAACATCACCCATAATATTCAATTCCCTGACCGAATTCTGAATAGCATTGGCTGAGAAGTCACCACGATACATAGCTTCCCAAATTCCAGGGAAGACCGAGGTGGTATGACGCCCACCGATACCCAGACGCGGCACCGCACCTAACTTTTTAGGGCCTTTCTGAGGGTTAATATTTGCAAAATATGCATGCAAGTTACTATCATCAACCGGAAAAGCTCTAACCATGTATTTATCTACCTGGATATCTGTAATAGATTCACTGAGTACAGATTCGCCACTATCTTGATCACGCACTTGTAGGAAAACATCCTGCCCGTCAGCCAAAGCCGCCAAGAAGTACGTATCACCGCAAGCGGAGGCGATTGAAGACGCATAGGTTTTGATACACTCAACACCAGCATGCTCCTTACAATTCTCGGTCGCAGCAAGAACATCCTTCCACACCCCTTCAGGAATACTCTGTAACTTTTGACCTACTGACTCCCTATCCCAGGTGGTAGTATTGAGCACAGCAGGATTAATAACAGGATCAATCCGCAGTTGCTTAAACTTGGGATAAAACCTACTTACCATCTCTTCAATAGTACCCAGTGCGGTTTTATGCGAATCCAGGAATTGAGTCAGAGTATCATTTATCGGTTTCCATTCGACAAGTGCATATTTATCTTCCGGGCGCATCATCAACCGTCTCTCCGGCGCATATTCTCTAGGATCTCCGTCACACCACCACGCCTGACGGAATATCTCACTCTTTACAAGTATCTCGAGTTTATCCTGTGGCGTTTGTTGCTTGCAGGCAGCAACATCAATCATTCTAGGAACCGAATCAAGTGCCCGGCGCGCATTGGGGAAGACCGTAATACTTGGAGAACCGATAATATCTACAATATCTGGAAGTTCATCGCCATAGATTCTCAACGAGGCATTCATGATACGTACACGCGTAATATCACAACCCAAGCCACCTTCAGATTCTGGGGTATACAACTTCTGATATAGATGTCTGGTCACTTCCACTCCGGCAAATTGCGATGCTTCCTCTCCACCATCAACACCAGCGGCCACGAGCTCATCACGTACAGGGAAAGCCAGACGCCCATTCATAATAACCACCGAATTTACCATCGCCTGACTCTTCTTGAAGACTCTGGCAAAATCAAGTGCTTGATGCAAACCAAAGCAGAGGGTTATTGTCAAAGAGATACCATCTTCTGAGAGTAGCTCTGCCGCTTCAAGTCCAGCGTAAGTACCAGGTAGTTTGAATGAGATATTCGGCACACCGCCGAGTCTATCTGTCAACAAACCATGAACATACCGGATCTCTTCAACCATTTTAGGAGCGTAATCATGATATTTTGGATTTACCTGATAACAGACAAAACCGGTTACGCCTCCAGACAACAGATAGATGTCACGAATAAGCCGGCAATTCTGCTCAACAATTGTCATAGTGTATAATGAATAGAGTTGATCATACGCATCATCAGCATGTGAGTCAGGCAGGCTACCATGATAATACTTTGCCACTAGTTTTTTAAAGAGCGCTTCATTTTCAGGGTTAGCAAGATCCCAGGCCATATTCACCAGCGGCGGGTTAGTCGTTTGAAATGAGGCCCCAAACCAAATAGTATACTGTAAGAAGGCACCAAAGTCATTCCCCAAATATGTAGCTGAAAGCTCATGAATATTATCTACTGCCAACTTGGCAAATTGTGAATTATTAATAACATTAATAATACTATCAACATACTCAATAAGGCTATCTCCCAGTAGCTCAGCACACTCCTTATCCGCTGCTTCACCGGTAAATGCTTCAGCTTTAAACCGCAGTTCCGTCTGCCTCTTGATCTCTGCCAGCATCTCCTGCTGTAGGTCTTGAGAGCTCTCACTACACTCCTTCAATACAGCAAAAGCCTTAGCAAAAGCAATGTCTAGCCTAGCGTTACCAATCTCAGGCAGTAAGTACCATTCAACTAGCTTGCTCTTCAAACCTATCGTTAGATTACAGAGGAAAGAGAGTGCTTTCTTCTGTTCACACGTACTATAGTTAGAAAAATTATTCTTTAACGGCAGGAGAACTGCAGCAAGTTCTGCATCCCAATCCTCTGATTTCACATAAAAGAATAATTTATTGATTATCTCAGTATAATCCTTACTATCAATTTGTAGAAGGAACTTTTCCTCCCTCTCCAAGCGTATCTGCTCTTTTATTCTTTGATATTTAGTCTTCACGTTAGTTATCCTTTTTTACGTAAGCTGCTCTTTCTGGCAATCAACTGTCACTTGACAATCATGCATCTGGCATCAACATATATTTGATACCCTCTTTATTCTCAAATTTTTCGAAAGCTGTCTTCCATTCTTCAAGTGGTAACTTAGCTGTAAGCAAAGACTGTAAATCTACTTTTTCACTGGCGACAAGATTGAGCGCCTTCTCCCATGACGAATAGATCGAGCCGAGCGTACCGGTAACCTTCAGATGTTTATAAGCGATTTTGGCATAATCTATATTAACACTCCCTCCAGGCAGACCAATCTGCGTAACTTGCCCCATTTTGCGAGCGAGTTGGAGTGCCGAATTTATCCCAGGCACACTAGCAGAACATTCAAACACCACATCTGCGCCCCTGCCAGCAGACAAACTGTTAATCAGTTCTTCTAAATTCTCTTCCTGGATATTTACAACATAATCAATACCGAGCTCTTTTGCCTTCTCCAAGCGCACCTGATCAATAGATGTTCCAGAGATAACCACTACTGCCCCACAGGCTTTTGCCACCTGCGCCGCCATCAACCCTATTGCCCCCGGGCCAATTACTAAGACAAGGTCATTAACCTCGACTCGCGTCTCTTCAAGCACAGCATTGGCGACACATGCTAATGGTTCAATCATAGCTCCGGTTGTCAGAGAAATATTATCCGGTAGCGGATGAATTTTTTCCTGAGGCACCACCGTATATTCGGCAAACGCTCCATTATACCAGTACCCCAGCACACGACGTTCATTACAGAGATTATACATACCAACCCGACAACAAAAACACTTACCACAGAAGCTATATGCTGTCTCACTTACAACTCGGTCACCAACATTTATCCCTTCAACCCCTGGACCGACCTCAGAGACAAGACCGCTGAACTCATGCCCGGTAGTTACCGGGAAACGCATTGGAATTGCGATACTGCTATGATAAATGTGAATATCTGATCCGCATATACCTGTTCCGTGGATCTTGATCTTAACCTGCCCTGCACCTGGCTTGGGTTCTGGCACATCCCGCAACTCCATATTCCCGTGCCCCTCAGCATACTTAACCAATCCCTTCATTACTACTTCCTTCCATACTTTATATTTAAAATTATTATATCATGTATATCATATCAAAACTCATTTTGATTAGTTTGAGTCCCTTACAACATCTGCAACCATTTTTAAGCAACCAGACTGCTAACTCTTCTCTGCTAAAATTTACACAACTCCCCTGAATCAATTGCCTTCAGCAATAGATTAATTATTTCAACTAAATTACAAAGTAATATGATTAATAAGTTATAGAATAGGGGGTCATACTCTTCAAGTTCATTTTATACCTAAATCATCGAAGATTCTCCGTATTGTATTATACCCAACCTTTGCCGCACTGACACCATCAGGCTTATCCAGGCACTCCATCGCTAATGAACCGGTATAACCGATAGCATGCAAATCCTTGATTGTCTGCATAAAGTCATAATGCCCCATCCCCGGCACACAACGATTACTGTCAGAAAGGTGGACATGCCCAATTAATCCTTGCGCCTCGCTAATAGCCTTAGTTATATCTCCATCCTCAATATTCAGATGATACGTATCAATATGAATCTTCAGGCTGTCGCTGTTATATTTCTTAGCAAACGGTATAGACTCCTCAAGCGAGACCAGATAATCGCACTGAAAATGATTGATTGCTTCCAGTCCAATAACTACTTTTTTCTCTTCCGCTACCGGGATAATCGCAGACAACGACCGCTGCAACCTCTCTTCAAATGCCGCTTTACTACTGCACCACCCAATCATCCCTCTCATCAACCCAAGAATAACGACACTCTCAAACTCAGCAGCCAAATCAATATATTCAATAAATCTAGCAACCGCCTGTCTGCGATTCTCCTCATCCTCACTGGTAAGACACAATCCGTCAAGCGAACGACTAGAACCGGTACCAATCGCAGCCATAGTCATATCTGCACCCGCGAGTAAATCATGAAAATTCTTGCGATCAAGCTCAGCCGGACGAGTAATATGTAACTCAACTGCCGTGTAGCCAATATCCTTAGCTATCTGAATTGAATCTTCATACTCCCCCCGCAGTAAGATTGGAGCCTTATCTGCGTAATTATCTGCGATTGTAACTGTTATCTTCATATCATTTCCTGCAAATTACTCATTACCAGTACCGAGATTTAATTCATCAAATTGGGTAACAACATAACCAACCCAGGCCAGAAAGTTACTACCAACAACATTAGAAGCAAACTAGCATATAAGGGGAATGCGCCTTTCACCAATTGCTCTATAGACATTTTAGCCACATTACAGCAACTGAAGAGACAGACTCCAAATGGCGGTGAGACCAGACCAATAGCCAAATTCATTGAGAACATTATGCCAAAGTGAATAGGATTAATTCCAAGTTTATACGCTATAGGGAATAGGATCGGCACCAAAAGAATAATAGCCACCCCTGCATCCATGATCATACCGATAAACAACAAGAAGACATTGATTAAGAGTAACGCCAAATATTTATTAGCGGTGCATGACAATATAAAAGTTGCTATACGCTGTGGAGTATTCTCAAAAGACAGAATAAAGGTAAATAGATTTGAAACTCCAATCACAAATAGAACTGCGGCGGTAATTGTTGCCGTTTTAATGATGGTAGAATAAATCTTTTTCCAAGTCAAATTCTTATAGACAAAAT
Organism: Planctomycetota bacterium; assembly: GCA_963556115.3. Lineage (GTDB taxonomy): Bacteria > Planctomycetota > SZUA-567 > SZUA-567 > SZUA-567. The sequence continues at coordinate 23,254 of CAUVYI020000019.1, forward strand.
GACTAACGAGTAATGCATATACCGCTGCCAGACCACCAGATTCGGTAGGAGTGATACAACCACTGAGTATACCACCAATTATAATTAGCGGCGCCCCTAACGCAGGCAGACCTATCAACCCGGTTCTAAAGAAATTTTTCCAACTGAACGGCACTATTACACCGTAACCATGCTTGGCTGAAATATAATAGTTCTGAACCAGCATGAAGAACATCACCAGCACCCCAGGAATAATTCCTCCCAAAAGCAACTTGGCTATTGAGATTTCAGCAATAGAGCCAAGAATAATCATAATAATACTTGGCGGAACAATTACAGCCAGGGTAGAAGACATAACCGTAACCGCTGCCGCATAATCCTTGCTATAACCTTCCTTCTGCATCTCCGGGATCATTATTGAACCAATAGCAGCAGTATCCGCCACAGATGATCCAGAAATACCACCAAAGATAAAACTACTCACAATATTCACTGCCCCAAGTCCACCGCGTGAGTATCCGAGAAACGACTTGGTAAAATCTATTAAATACTTAGCAATACCGCCACTCTCCATAATTACACCAGCAAATACAAAAAATGGGATAGCGACAAGTATATATGACTCCATACCAGAGAATAACTGCTGAGAGATACTGACAAATGGCACCATATCAAAACTAAAAATTGCAACTAGCGAGGCGCACCCTAAGGCAACAGCGATGGGCATCCCCAATACCATCAAGACTACAGTTATTACTACTGTTGTAATACTAACAATCGAATCCATTATATTATCCAACTTATTAAAAGTAATGTAACAAGATCACATACACACATTCATATTAAATTTATTCCATAATACCTTCACTGGGATCAACTAATGAATAAAAACGCGTATAATCATATTTCCCTTTAAAGATAAGCATCAGCATCTGGATAATGCGGTAAACGCAGAATGCCGCACCTAGAACCACCGGCGACCTCAAAATCCATAGTGGAATTGGTAGCACCATCGGCATACTATGCATCTTAAAATAACCTTCCAGTGCTATCGTTGCCGACCAGGCAAACAGCACTATGACAAAAACAAAAAGCAAATATTGAAATACGAGCAAGCCCTTGAGCATTTTCTTATGCCTTTTTGCCAGACGATGCAGTATTATCTCAATACCTACATGTGAAAACTCTTTAACTCCCAGGCTAATTCCCAGCCATACAGATGCGTTGAAGGTGAAGGTAATAACCTCCAAGGTCCAAGGGAAGTTCAAAACAAGTATAAACCTTGCCATAACCTGCATTATCAATACGACCAATAAAATCAGAAAGAATACAGGTTGCAAATAGTAATCTAAGTTTTTTATTACATTTAAAATTCTTTTCATATTACGCCTTCATTATATAAACAAGCAAACGCTCATACATACATCGTCTATCAGCGTGTTTCATACTAACCACTCTCTGAGCTTAAATCACCTCATTCGCTAGTAAATAGTGGCAAGACAACCTAGCGGGAAGATACATTCAGGATGCCATTTTTCATCCTACTACTGCACATTCTCTCCAAACACCTTGGGTCGTTTTGTAATATTTCCAATCATCCCACAGGTTATCCTGCCTCGTTACATCCTAGAATTACCACATAAGTTATATCAGAAGTTAACTATCGTGTTGCATCTACCGCTTTCTTGAACTCATTCCAGCTATCCTCACCTCCAACCAACCCTTTGATATAATCATAAACCGGATACATTAGATCAACCCATGGCTTCTTCATTTCAGGAGTAAAATCTGTAAATTCGATACCATACTCCGCCATCTTTTCACGTCCTTCTTTTTCGGTTTGCAGGTAGTATTTATACACTACATCCCGTGCGCTACCATTGAGACTCTTGGTAATTGCAGTTTGAACGTCAGGCTTGAGTTCATCCCACCATGACTTATTAACCAGAATGAACGCTCCATCAGCCATATAGTTCCATACATTAAAGTACTTACATGGCTCATAAGTCTTATAATTATATACAGTGCTTATTGCATTATCTTCACCTGCAACTGTTCCCAGCTGAATTGCTGTGTAGATTTCACCTGATGGCAGTGGAACCGGTTTTGCACCCATCGCAGTCCAGGTCTTGATCGCAAGCTCAACTCCCATACTTCTAAATTTCATACCCTTGATATCTTCCGGAGTAATAATCTTACGCTGGCTGTTGACATTCTGGCGTGAAGGGCGTGGCCACCAGCCAACACAAACAAGATTCTTTTCTTCAAACTTCTTCATCCATTTTTGCAGAATCTCCGGTTTACTATCAATAAACCTCATCTCATGCTCCATGCCATCAAAGAGGAATGGAGTACTCATCGCTGAGATTTCAGGAACGACCGAACCCCATGGCACATGTGATTCACACATCATCTGAACAATATTAGATTGAGTCTGCTCCATAATTGTAACCCAATTTCCTTTGGCCAATGCTCCAGCAGAATAAATAGTAACATTGGTATCATCTTTAAACTGCGCTTTAAGGTCTTTCTCCAACTGCAAAAAACCTTTATGCCACGCTGAATTCTCCGGTGGCGTATTATGCTGTATCTTCAAATTAAACGCTTGAGCCGGCATAGCCAGAACCCCTACAATAACAGTCAACACCAAAAACAAATACACAATTTGTTTCATTTCTTTCTCCTTAGCTAAGTTACAATCAAAACATAAAACTAACAAACACACATGTAACATGTAAGATGTAACATGTAATACAAGTATATTACAAGGCAATTCCTCTTAGTCAAATTTTTTTTTCTGGAGTACTTTTTTTTTAATAAATTTCTATATGAAATTGGCCTACACACAAACAATTGAGAATATGTATATTATAAGCTATTATGTACATGAAATGAATTGTTTTTTTAAAAAACCTATATTTTTCTGGAACTATAAACTGCGAATCAGGTTTAATGTCTCAAAAAACAATTATAAAGATTGGTTAATACTGCTGCATCTGAGATCTTTGATAAAAAAGATACTCGTAGCAGTTTATTTCAGTGGAAAATAACCCACTCGTTTGGTTTTATTAGGTAGGCTGGCAGTACTAGAATGATAATAACTTCGTTCATAGTGCAAAGAAGCACTTTTTATAAATAGAGCAAGTAGCGTAAGCAGTCACACGTTACGGAAGTTTTTTGTTAAACTCTTGATATATATTATTTGCATGATCATAAAGACAACGCTGGGCTAACTCTTTGTCTTTTAATTTTATCGCATCAATTATTTTACGATGACAGGTAAGCCCAAAACTTGAGCCTAGTTTATTGCTTACAACTCGCCATGACGACCTGAACACCTCCATCATTACCTGGCAAATTTTACTGACAACTGGATTATCAGACAACTCAAGAATATATAGATGAAAATCCTTATCCAACTCCGCATACTTATCCAAATCGTCAGAATACACTGCCATCTCAGCATAAATCTCTTCAAGTTTCTCAATATCCTCAGGAGTAACTGAATCCAAAGCATAGGGAATAATTGCAGGCTCAATCATAACTCGAAATTGCAAAACACTATTGATATCACTATTACTCAACGTTAAAACCGGCACCAAAATATCAAGGGTATCAGAGATACTAAAGTCTCTGACAAAACTGCCCTCTCCTCTCCTTATCTCGATAAAACCCTGAGCTTGTAACGATTGAAATGCCGCCCTAACCGATACTCGACTTACTCCAAATAGCTCACACAATTGATTTTCAGATGGCAACTTATCACCTGTCCGCCATATTCCTTCGATGATAAATTCCTTGCATTTATCGTATACTTGACTCTGAACCTGCGCAGTACTAATCTTGCTAATTTCTTTATTCATAATAGTATTTCAATGATAAAAGGCCCCTATCAGGGACATTCAAATAATAACTTTAAAATAAATCGCGGAATAACTAGAATAATTATACTATTATAACATCCTAAATAACCAACACGACCAAACTCCTTCGCGAATGTAATACTATGCAACAAATTGATAACATTTATAACTATCACTAACCAGTAATACATCAGAATTACCACACAGATATATTTATAAATTTATTATATTATACCACTTGTCACTTGTAATACAAGCAATAAATAATTTTTTACTCAATAAGACAAATACAATTCAGATTTTACTCAATTTGTAGAATCCTCATAACTCCTGTTTATAACACTACTTTTCAATCTCAAAATCAATTTAATAGGGTTGGTACAATAAGCACCAACCCCAAAAAAATTACAAACAAGATTAACAACTACTTCTTATAAGTAACCCGACAAGTATAAGTCGTATGAAGAAGATGGTGCGATTTTTCACTGAGCGGAGCTTCAAGAAATTCTGAGTAGAGCTTCTGAACCATTGGATTCTTATGACTGCTACGGAATTCAGATTGTTTATCATCAAGATAAAGCCCTTCAACCCGCTGCATACGTTTGGTATCCTGAACCCCATAAGGCTGCCCCCCTCCGGCGATACAACCACCAGAACAAGCCATAACCTCGATAAAGTGCCAAGGAATATCCTCCATCTTGCTACCATTCTCTTTCCAGGTTCTAATCTTATCGAGAAGGAACTGCACATTGCCCAAACCTGAAGCTACAGCAACCTTGACGTCAATTCCATCAATATTGATTACAGCCTCTTTGATGCCTTCGATTCCGCGAACATCAACAAAGTCGAGATTTTCAAGCTCTTTACTGGTAATCAGTTCATATGCAGTTCGTAGCGCAGCCTCCATCACCCCACCACTGTTACCAAATATCGTTCCCGCACCAGTATATTGGCCAAGTACGCTATCTGACTCCTCATCAGCAAGCTTCATGAGATCAATTCCAGCCTGTTTAATCATACGTGCAAACTCACGGGTAGTAAGAACGACATCAACATCCTGCTCACCGGAAGCACTATTCATATTCTCATCACGCCTAATCTCATACTTCTTAGCGGTACAAGGCATAATGGAAATATTGCGTACCTTTGCCGGATCAAGGTTCTCATTCTTCGCATAGTAAGATTTGATAAGCGCCCCCATCATCTGCTGTGGACTCTTGGCAGTTGAGAAATTCCTCCATGACATCACATGCATACTTCTCCATGAAGTCTACCCAAGCCGGACAACAGGTCGTAATAAGTGGAAGCGGCGCAGTACCCTTGGTAAACCTAGAGATAAACTCACTTCCCTCTTCCATAATGGTCACATCAGCAGTATAGTTGGTATCAAACACCGCATCGAAACCAAGACGGCGCAACGCCGCGTAGATCTTCTTAGTGAGGTTGACCCCTGGCTCAAGACCGAAGGCTTCACCCAAAGCAACACGAACCGCAGTGAGCGATAGAAACGGCAGTATAGACTTCTGAATCGTTGAGCATATTCCAGACAACCATAGTATCATCATGCTCAAATATTGCTCCTGTTGGGCAGTGAGCCGAACACTGGCCACAACGTACACATGGTGAATCAGCCAGAGATAAATTCTCACCCGCAGGGGAAATTGTTGTCTCGTAACCACGCCCCATAAAGCAGAGAGCATGTACATTCTGGACATTCTGACAGACCTCGACACAGCGTCCACACTTAATACACTTGTTAGGTTCAAGTTTGATAGTTCTGGTTGAATCATCATCCAGGGAATGATCACTCGGTTTCTCTATGAAAGGAATCTCGCGAATACCAAAGTCAGCGGCCAACTTCTGGAGTTCACAGTTGTTATTTCTACCGCAGGTAAAACATTCATTAGGGTGATCAGCAAGGATCATCTCAATAACGGTCTTTCTAATCTCGACCAGTTCAGCGTCACGGGTGATAAACTCCTTACCTTCTTCAAACTTGGTAATAGGAGTTGAACAAGCACGATAGGTCTTGGGCGAGCCGACCATCTTGACCACACAGATACCACAAGCGGCAGTAGCCACAACATCTGGGTGTTTACACAAAGTTGGAATTTTGACCTGAACTTTCTTCGCGGCATCTAGTATAGTTGTGCCTTCTTCTACCTGCACATCAATACCATCTATTTTAACATTTATCATCATCATTTTCCTTTAATTATTACAGTTTTAAAAGCACCTAGAATTAAACAGAACCAAACTACTCTTTAATAACCGCATCAAATGGACAGCTGGTAACGCAGAGCCCACATTTGATACACTTATCCTGATCGATGACAAATTCAGACTTGCGATCACCACTGATAGCATCAACAGGGCAGTTTTTCTGACACTTACCACACTTCTTACACTTATCCAGAATGATTTTATATTGTAATAATTTCTGGCAGACTCCGGCACGGCAAGTCTTCTTCTCGATGTGATCTAAATACTCACGTTCAAAATACCGCAGAGTTGAGAGCACTGGGTTAGGCGCAGTCTGTCCCAGTCCACAGAGTGCCGCTTTCTGCATAGCCTTACAGATCTTCTTGAGCTTGTCGATATCCTCTAGTTCGCCTTTGCCTTCGGTAATACGCTCAAGGATGCCGAGCATTCTCTCACCGCCGATTCTGCATGGCGAACACTTTCCACAAGACTCATCCACACAGAAACCAAGATAAAACTTGGCTATATCAACAATACAGTCGTCCTCATCCATAACGATCATACCGCCAGAGCCCATTATTGAACCGAGTTCACCAAGGCTTTCATAACTAATCTCAGTATTCAGATAATCCTCCGTGATCACACCACCTGAAGGACCACCAGTCTGTACTGCCAAGTACTTTTTCTCATTGGCTATTCCGCCACAAATATCATAAACCACAGTTTTGAGCGAAGTCCCCATAGGAATCTCGACCAAGCCGGCATTCTTGATCTTACCGGTAACTGCGAACACCTTTGTTCCCTTTGATTTCTCGGTACCGATACCGCCATACCAGGAGCCACCCTTGTGCAGGATTGCCGAGACATTTGAAAGAGTCTCAACATTATTAATAACCGACGGCTTACCAAAGACACCTGAGTCGGTAGGGAATGGCGGACGAGGTCTTGGAGTTCCGCGTTTTCCTTCGATAGAAGCGATAAGAGCCGTCTCCTCACCACATACAAACGCACCTGCACCAAGGCGAATCTCAATATCAAAGTTAAAACCGCTACCAAAGATATTATCACCAATAATACCATAACCCCGACATTCATCTATCGCCTTCTGTAGACGCCTGATAG
>CAUVYI020000020.1:0-23723 GCA_963556115.3 Planctomycetota bacterium
AAAGGACATCAAGAGATAAGTCCCAAATTTAGCGCGCTCGGCAACCGCCCCTGAATCGATGGTGGCGGCAGTGCCGACAAATACCGCCTGAAATACAAAGAAAGCCGCCTTCCAGTTGTCGGTATCAAAATTCACAAAGAAATCACTGGTGCCGACAAGGCCATGAAAGGTTTTACCAAACATCAGGCCATAACCTATAAACCAGAAAGCCGCAATTGACAGGATAAAATCAGACATATTCTTGATGGCGACGTTGATAGAATTTTTAGCGCGGGTAAGTCCTGTCTCTAAGGCCATAAAACCAGCTTGCATCAAGAATACAAGCATGGCCGAAATTATTACCCAGATACAATCTTCAACACTCTTCATTGCTAAAACCTATATTACCCAGCGTATGGGGTAAAATTTCCTAATGGAATAATATTCTTAAGTCCTGTATATTTAATACTGTAATGTAATAATAACGGAATTCTAACTTATTGCAAGTATTGCCTGGGGCTTAATATTGGCTTTAGCTGGAATTTACAGCCTTAAGAGCTTGCAAAAGCCCCAAAGGCTATCTTGTATTGGGGAATTCGGGACTATTGTTGAGGCTGCTTGGGTATTGCTGGTTGCAGGATGAAGAGAATTGATTTTGCTGACAAAGATAGGAACTAATATTGGTGAATTCTCTGCTGGGTGAAAAAAAAGAGAGCTGGGCGGGGTGTTAAGCGTATTTCCAGTAGTAGTAATTGCTGTAGGTGCCTAATTATTAAATTTCTGCCACTAATATGCTTCATGGCAGAACGCTCGGCAGGATTGGAATGACGCAGGGGAGTTTGATTATGGTTGAAATTCTCTTGCTGCGCGCAGGGACGGGGTGGGGTTACGGTTCAAGTCGTGGCCATTGTAGATTTCTGACCGAGCTATAGCGCTGTGGCTTTTGCTGCAGTTCTTCCAGTCGCTTGCGCTCTGTGGGGGATAAGATACTTTCCAGCGGCTGGAGCACCTGGTTTAGCTGAAGTAGACTGTCAAGGATACTCTGATCCCAGCTGTCGGCGAAGCGTTCGAGGTCATCGGTGCGTAATCTGGTTCGACAGTTACGACAACCGCACAGCAGGGCGTAAGGTTCCTGGACATTGAGCAGGCCGTAATCGGTGGTAATCTCTTCGCGCGGGCTGGATGTCCTGAACGGCGATTTCCAGGTTGTAGTCGGTCATCAGGGTATTGCTGTTGCAACTGTGATTCATATAGCGGGCGTGATCCCAGCTCATGATGAGGTTGCCCTGGTGATCATGATACATATAGGTCTCCATGTTTCGGCGCATGAGGGGAGGGAGCTCTTGAAACTCTTGCCGGGTAAGGCAGAGATCGTAGGCATCCCGGACAACAATAATGGTTCCGCGCGGAATAAAGGCGGTGGCAAAGACCCCGATGCCGATTTGTTCTGAAACGGATCTGACGGTGGTGCAGGGATGGATCATCGGTTAGGTACTCCTACAGTAGGTAACGGGTTTGGTGGCGCTCAATTTCGATGCGATTGTAGATTAAGTACATTATGCGTTCATATAATTCGTCCCCCAGCAGGGTGTCCTCCACCTCGAAATCAATATTGGGGTTGTCATTTATCTCTATGACATACGCTTTCTGTCCGACCTCTTTGATATCAATACCGTACAGGCCGTTGCCGATCAGGGCGGCAACTTTGAGGGCGGTCTTCAACACATGGGGTGGTACCTGCTGGGTGGGGACGGTCTCGTGGCGTCCAGAGCACTCCTCGGCAATCTCTGACTGCCAGTTATATATTTGCCAGTGTTCATTGGCCATATAATACTTGCAGGCGAAGAGCGGCTGATTATCCAGAACCCCAATCCGCCAATCATAATCGGAGGCCAGGAATTCCTGAACCAGCACCAGATCGCTCTTGGCAAATAGCTGCTTGGTCATGAGTGCCATCTCGGTGGCATTATTTACCCGGAATACTCCTAGCGAGAACGAGCTGTCCGGGAGCTTGAGCACGAGCGGGTATGAAATGTTATCCGGCAGATCGGCGGTAGAGGATTTCTTGGTCAAGAGCCAGCCTTGGGGTTGTAAAATACCGGCGTTGGTCAGGCGCTCATGGAGGTAGATCTTGTTGGAGCAGAGTAGAATTGACCACGGATCGTCAATCACTACCAACCCTTCGGTATAGGCATGGCGCGCCATGGCGTAGGTGTGATTGGCAAGGGTCGTGGTCTCGCGGATGAAGATGGCGTCAAATTCACAGATTCGGCGTTTGTCAGCTTTGGTAATGAATTCGACCAGAAACCCGACCTTCTCCGCTGCCTGGGCAAATTTTTTGAGTGCGATCGGGCATGACGGCGGATGCGCCTCTGCCGGATCGACCAGGATGGCGAGGTCGTATTTATATGACTGGAGCCGGTGGCGTCGGCGATAGCGCGTGTTCTGGTAGTCATATAGCGATTTCTTCAGAACCTCCGGCCATTCTGCCAGTACCTGTTTCAGGCTCAGGATGCGGATCTTCTTAATCTGCCATTTCTTCTTCTTCTCAAGCTCCAGGGTAAACAGGGGCAGGTTGAATAGCGAGAAGATCTTTTTGCCGATTTCTGAGTATTTGGGAGTTACGGTTTTTCCCAGAATGATGGTCAGGGTAACCGACGTTTCCGCATTCTTTTTGAATCTCTTTAAAAGGTAGCTCTGGATCTCATCGAGAATGCTCTGGGCGATAATTGGGTTGGTGTAGTCGGTAAATGACATCGCCGGCGGGATTATGCGGTGATTCCGCGCTGTGGCCAGCAATGAAACATAATAACCGATCGAGTGGGTCTTATGCGAATTGCAGAAGTTGAGCACATGGTAGCTGTTAGCCTTGAACAGGGTCGGATTGGATAGGTACTCCTTGGCGTAATAGACGGGGCATTCGGTCAGTGTTTCCAAATCCAAACCTTCATCGGTAATGAGAATCAGGCGTTCATTGAGTTCGGTGTTTTTTTTGAGCATTCTGTAAGCCGATTCGCCCTCCCGGTAATAGTCCTGGAGGTGTTGCGATATCTCAAAACCGAATTTACGGTACCAGTTAATTAATAAATTGTTAGCAGTATCGGCTTCGAGCGTTACTCGGTTATGACCGAGCTGTTCACTCAAGCTTAGTAGCGCCTGTAACAGAGCTTCGCCTGCACCCAGGTGCCGGTACTGGGGTGATACTGCCAGGGAATATATCCTTAAAGAGCGTTTGTACAGAAAGGCGATGGCAACCCCGACGGCTTGTTTGCTAGCGTTACTTGTAGTAATTTCAGCGATATAGACCGCTTGGTTGACGCTTTTGATGCTGTTGGCAATACTTCTTCTGTTGCTTCGGCGGTGTTCGGCAAAACAGTCTATTTCGGACTTGAGTATAAAATCGATATCCTCATTCAGCGCGGTTCTGATTGAGATTTGGGGCGGAGTGGCATTTGCTTGGAAATTTTGGCTATCCATATATTCCTCTTGTATTGAGTGTTTCTTCTTTGTCTGCGGTAGTACTTCTAGGGTATAGAGATGGTGGACATTCACCTTCAATCTCTAGGTCATAAATTTAAGTGGCAGCGCATAGCTTCCGTGCAGGTTTATCCTCGTACTCGTGCTGCTGCCGCTTAGGTTAAATATCTCAATATATTAGAATATGTTTTCTTCTGCTCCTTTACTGCAATTGTAAGTTTTACCTTAATACTCAATAATTGTTTAAATTATTGGAATATATTTGTTGGTATAGCTTAGGGTGCTGCTGGTTCCTTAAAATTACTCTGTGGACGCCTTGTATTTTACTCCGAGGGGCGACTAAAACGCTATTATAGCAATATATAAATTGCTTGTCTATCAAACTTCTGCTGTAGTATTGATAATTCTTTTTATTCAAGGAATAATATAAGGTTATGCGGTGAAAACTTTGGTAATTGCTTACTCATTTGTGGTCGTGTCTGGGGATAAGGGGTGAAAAGAGTGGTGCGGAAAGATAGAAATATTTTATCTGACTTTTTCAGAATTATATGGTAAGCTTGCGTGGTAGCCATATTTTTTAAGGGGAAAAATACGTGTTTGAGATATACTTGATATACTCATGGTATTGCCGAGATGTTTGTCTGGAAAGGGTGAGTCAGGGGTATGCATAGTGAAAATTTGGTTGGATGTGGTATCTTTGTTTATAAGCAAGTCGTCAAAAAAAAGAGATGGGCGGGGGATTATATGCTTGTCAGGCTAACAGTATACTAATATAATTTTAATGTTGTGCGGTATGTGAAGTATGTTTGAGATGTGAGGCATTGTTTGAAAGGACCGAAGATATGGCAAATTATAAACCCGAAGATGTAAGGAATATTGTCCTCTGTGGCCATAGCCAATCAGGGAAGACTATGCTGGCAGAAGCTATGCTGCTCAAGGCCGGGGCTATAACCAGGTTGGGTTCAATTGCTGATGGTACTACGGTAAGTGATTTTGATCCAGATGAGAAGGCTCGTGGGCATAGCCTGGCTACTTCGGTTATGCATTGCGTCTATGATAAGAAGCAGTTTCATATTATCGATACTCCGGGAGCGCCTGATTTTATCGGAGCGACGGTACGTGGTATTGATGCGGCTGATCTGGCGGTGATCTGTATCAATGCGGCAAAGGGTATTGAAATGTCGGCGCGCAAGGCCTGGGATTTGGCGGATAAGGAAGGTGTGGCGCGGATGATCGTGGTGAGCCGGATGGATGCGGAGAGTGTGAATTTCGCAGAGCTTCTGGTAAATATCAAGGATACCTTCGGCAAGCAGTGCGTGGCCTTTACCATCAATGATGGCGAGGGTGAGGAATTTCGCAGTGCGCTGCGGGTAATGAATGAGGATAATCATGGTGATAGGCTTGAAGCCAAGCGGCTGGAGATTACCGAGTCTGTGGTGGAGTGCGACGAAGCTCTGATGGAGCGTTATCTTGATGGGGATAAGATAACGCATGATGAGGTTATGACCGTACTGCGCGAGGCTGTCTGCGGCGGGCATGTGGTTCCGGTATTCTGCCTCTCGGCCGAGAAGGATATCGGGGTTGAACAGTTGATGCACGGCATTGCCGAATGGGGGCCTGATCCTTTCCATACACATCGGGATATTATCAAAGATAATGGGGATGAGGAGGTCTATGAGCCTTCGGTAAGTGGTTCATTCAAAGCCCAGGTCTTTAAGGTCGTCTCTGATCCGCATGTGGGCAAGCTTAGCTTCTTCAGGGTGTTCTCAGGTGCGGCAAAGGCTGGTGACACTCTGATTGTAGGTGCAGATGGTGAGAAGGAGAAGTTCTCCAAGTTTATGCGCCCGCAAGGTGGGAAGTATGAAGATGTCACGGATGTGGTTGCCGGGGATATTGTCTGTACACCCAAGGTAGATTCTCTCCATGTTGGAACTACTATCTCTACGGGTGACTTTGGCGCGGTATTTCATTCTCTGCCGTTTCCGATTCCGATGGCCGGTCTGGCGATAACCGCCAAGAATCGGGGGGATGAACAGAAGATTGCGATAAATATGCATAAGCTCTGTGAAGAGGATCCTACTTTTCATTTTGAGCGAAATGAACTGACTAATGAACAGGTGATTCGTGGGGTCGGGCAGCTCCATCTTGATTATATGCTGGGAAGGCTTAAATCCAGATATAATCTTGAGGTAGTTACTAAACCGCCACGTATTCCGTATCTTGAGACCATTACTGTCAAGAGTGAGGGCTCATATAGGCATAAGAAACAGTCGGGAGGTGCCGGGCAGTTTGCTGAGGTGCATATCCGGCTTAGACCGAATGAGCGTGGAGGCGGCTTTGAGTTTGTCAATTCAATTGTTGGCGGAGTGATCTCCGGATCATTTATTCCATCGGTAGAAAAAGGGGTGCATAAGGCGATGGATAAGGGCTTCCTCGCGGGTTATCCGGTTGTGGATGTTGTCTGTGAACTCTTTGATGGTAAGGAGCATCCGGTCGATTCCAAGGATATCGCTTTTCAGACAGCTGCGGAGCATGCTTTTATCGAGGTGGCGGCGAAGTGTAAACCGGTACTCCTGGAGCCGATAGTAGATATTGAAATTACCTTCCCTTCAGAGTATACCGGGGATATCAGCGGGGATATCTCAACACGTCGGGGAAGACCTACCGGCATGGAGCAGCTCGGTAATCTCCAGGTGCTGAAAGCTCAGGTGCCTCTCTCCGAGGTGCAAGAGTATGCTACCTCACTCAAAGCGATCACCCAGGGTACTGGTGACTATACCATGCATCTTTCACATTATGAGCCGGTGCCGTCAAACCTGTCCAAAAAAATAATTGATGCAGGTAAGGCGGAAGCTAGCGCTTAACCTATTGACAATGAGGAATTTTAGTATAAAATATAGTCCCTCATATACTTGTTAGGATATTGTAAGATATCTTATCTGTTTGAATTTGCTGATGTTATATTGATTATATAACATCAGTGGATTTTTAATAAGTATTTGGTTTTTTTACTGTAAAAATTGTAAATTGTTGTCATTAATTTTAATATAATGCGAAAGGAAGTAATAATGAAAGATAAGATTCACCCGAATGTTGGGCCGTCAAAGGTTCACTGTGCTTGTGGCTTTGAGTTTGAGACCGAGTCTACCAAGTCTGAAATTCAGATAACTATCTGCAGCCATTGTCATCCATTCTATACCGGCAAGCAGAAGTTTGTTGATACCGCCGGGCGTATCGAGAAGTTCCAGAAGAAGTTTGCCAGTGCAGCTACTGAAGGCGGTAATCCTTATACCAAGAAGATCAAGAAGGATAAGAAAAAGAAGAAATAAGCCGGATGATACCTCTTGTATTTTATGTATAAAGGGGTACTGCTGGTAGAGGGATACTGTGTCCCGGGCGCAGTAATTGGTTCCGGGGAGGCGCTAGAATATTCGTATGCGGTTGAAGGTTGTAGTGCAAGTTTCTCTCTAATCATGCTCGTTGAACTTCGGGCATGAATTTTCTTTTATTTTTTTGTCTGAAACTGTCCTGCAGTTGGCATGGCGGTTGCAAGGGGCGGGATTGGGGTTGGGTGTGCAATGTTTGCTGAATCTCAAAATTGACTGTAAGGGATCATAATGCTTGAAGAAAAGGCTAAAGCAAAGCTGGAAGAGCGGTTGGTAAGGTTTACCGAGCTGGAGAATACTATTAACTCTCCGGAAGGCGCCACTGACCCGAAGTATCCAGATATGCTTCGAGAGTATGGAACACTCCGGGAGTCGATGGAGATGTTCAAGGAGTATCAGGCTCTTGAAACGGCGGTCGCCGAGAGTAGGGAAATTATCGCAGGTGATGATGCTGAACTGGCTGAACTCGCCGCTGATGAACTCCAGGAGCAGGAGGCGGGTATTGAAGAACTCAGTACAAAGCTCTTTGATCTTCTTTATGGTGATGCGGTCAATGATAATAGAAATGTCATGCTGGAGATACGTGCAGGAACTGGTGGCGATGAAGCTGCTCTCTTTGCCGGGGATCTGACCAGGATGTATACGACATATGCTGATGTTTTAGGCTGGAAAGTTGAGGAAGTCTCGGCTAGCCCGGCTGAGCAGGGTGGGTTCAAGGAGATCATCCTCTCGGTTCAGGGTGAAGGTGCGTTTGCCGCGCTCAAGTTTGAGGGTGGCGGGCACCGCGTGCAGCGGGTACCTGCCACTGAGAGCCAAGGGCGTATACACACATCTGCGGCGACGGTGGCGGTGATGCCGGAAGCTGAAGAGTATGAGGTTGAGATCAAGCCGCAGGATATTCGGGTGGAGACGGTGCGGGCTACCGGACCGGGAGGGCAGTCGGTTAATACTACCGACTCTGCTGTTCGTATTACCCATCTGGAGACCGGGCTTATTGTGCATGTCGCTGATGAGAAGAGTCAGCTTAAGAATAAGCAGAAGGCGATGCGTGTGCTCCGTACCCGTCTTTATGAACTCAAGGTGCGCCAGGAGGAAGAGGCTAGAGCGGCTGAGCGTAAAGGGCAGGTCGGTAGTGGTGACCGTTCGGAACGGGTGCGTACGTATAATTATCCGCAGGACAGGTGTACCGACCACCGGTTAGGTAAGAATTTTTCGTTGACCGATATTATCAACGGTAAAATGCAGAAGCTTGTCGATGCTCTTATTGAGTATGGCCGAATGCAGGAACTTGATAAGTAGGTAGCTGTTGCCGGGGTAGTTATTTTGCGGGTAGTGAATGCATATGGGTGAGCGTAGTGAGCGAGAGTGGTTGCCGCTGGAGTTGGTCAAGACTTCGGCGGAATATTTGACAGCCAAGGGTATACCGACTCCACGCCTGGATGCTGAGGTGTTGCTCTGTGCAGTCCTTGGATGCAGCCGGGTAAAGCTTTATACGCTGTATGCAGAACCTGTGAGTTCAGAAGGGCTTGCGAGGTACCGGGAGATGATCCGCCGACGCGTGGCGCGGGAGCCGGTGAGCAGGATTCTGGGCAAACGTGAATTTATGGGGTTGGAGTTTGTCGTGACCCCGGATGTACTCTCGCCGCGGCCAGAGACAGAGATACTGGTAGAGAGGGTGTTGCAGTTCTTTGATGTGACCCCTAAACAGAAGCGTTCTGAGATTATTAGCCGTGAGCGGGAACGCAAGAGTATCGAGCAGCTCAAGGAGCAGGTCGCTGCTCTCAGAGCAGATGAGGTTCCGCCGGAGGTGCAGGAGGCAATAACCAGGTATGAAGCGGAGCGGGAGTCTGAACTGGAAGAGAACGATGCGGCTGCGGTTAGAGATAGGCGTCTGCTTGATCTGGGTACCGGTAGTGGGTGTATACCTATCTCGGTTGTTTGTCAGCTTGGCGGGGTTGTAGCGCTGGGGGTAGATATCAGCAGAGAGGCACTCAGGGTTGCGCAGGATAATGCTGAGCGGCTCGGGGTGGCGCAGAAGGTTGAGTTTAGAGAGAGCGACTTCTTTCAAGCTCTTGACCCGGCGGAGAAATTCGATATTATTGTCTCCAATCCGCCATATCTGGTAGAGGGGGACAGTGCTATTTGGCCTGAGGTTTCGGGGTATGATCCAGAGTTGGCACTCTATGGTGGGGTAGACGGCTTGGCGTGTTACCGCTTGATCATAGCTGGGTGCGCCGATTATCTTCTGCCCGGTGGGCAGTTGTTGCTGGAACTTGGAGCAGGGCAACTTGGAGCGGTGACTGAGTTGGTACGCGAGGCTTATCCCGGGGCTGAGGTCGAGAGTATTGATGATTACTCGGGTATTCAACGGGTGTTGGTAGTACGTAATATCTGTTAGCTGTGGTCTTAACCGGATAGGATGAGGCGCTGGTGGCGAGTTGGATTGTGGTGAATATTATTTAGTATATATGTGCGCAGGATAGAGTCCTGAGCCTGGAGTATGGCTCTTTACGTGATGTATAGAAAGTTATAAAGATATGTTTGACAGCTTGACGGATAGGATGAATGGGGCTTTTAAGAGCCTTATCGGACAGGGGAAGATATCTGAGAGTAATATCGAGGAGGCGGTACGTGAAGTGCGGGTCGCTCTGCTTGAGGCGGATGTCAATATTGGTATTGCCAGATCCTTTGTCGAACGTATCAAGACCGAAGCACTCGGCGAGAAGGTGCTTACCGCGGTAGACCCGAGTGAGATGTTTGTCAAGATTGTACATGATGCGATTGTGGATCTGCTCGGTGGTGAACGCGAAGGCATAAACTTCAAGGCTGAGGGGCCGACGGTTATCATGCTCTGTGGTCTGCAGGGTGCGGGTAAGACTACGACCTGTGGTAAGCTGGCTTCACGCTTCAAGGCAGAGGGGCGTAGACCGCTCCTGGTAGCGGCGGACGTGCAGAGGCCGGCGGCAATTGAACAGCTCAGAGTTCTCGGTAGACAGATTGAGGTTCAGGTTCATGCCCAGGAGGGTGGTGACCCGGTTAAGATCTGTAAACAGAGTCTGGAAATTGCTAAACTCCATGATCTTGATACGATTATTCTCGATACTGCGGGGCGTCTGCATGTTGATGACGTGCTGATGAACGAACTTGAGAAGATAGTCAAGGCGACCAGCCCTGCAGAGATTCTCTTTGTCTGTGATGCGATGATCGGGCAGAGTGCGGTAGATACTGCGGAAGAGTTCAACAAACGTTTGAATATCTCCGGTGCGGTAATGACCAAGATGGATAGTGACGCGCGTGGTGGTGCGGCGCTATCACTGCGTGAGCTTACCGGTGTTTGTATTAAGTATGTAACTGTCGGTGAGAAGCTTGATGCGATAGAAGAATTTCATCCGGAGCGAATGGCGGGTAGAATCCTCGGTATGGGTGATGTGGTCTCACTCGTGGAGAAGGCGCAGAGTATTGTCGACGAGAAAGAGGCGGAGGCGATGCGCGCCAAACTCGAGAAGAATAAATTCACTCTCGAGGATTTTCAGAAGCAGCTTGCACAGATAAAGAAGATGGGCAGTATCAAGGATCTGCTCGGTCTTCTGCCGGGTATTGGCAGTAAGCTCAAGGGACTTGATATTGATGAGTCCAAGTTCAAGAAGATTGAGGCGCTAATTCAGAGTATGACCCCGGAAGAACGGCAGAACCCGGAGGTAATTGGCCTGGCGCGGATGAAGCGTATCGCCGGTGGTTCGGGCAACTTTGATATCAATGGTGATCCAGCTACCAAACCGGTGAAGGATCTTCTGAAACAGTTCGCTCAGATGCGCAAGATGATCGGCAAGATGGGTAAGCTTGGTATGTTCTCGACCGAGACCTACGCTGGCATGGATGATATGGATGTAGATCCGCAGAGCATGCTGGCGGCACAGGAACGGGGGGAAGATCCGGGGCAGTTGCCGAATGTGCCGGGGATGGGCAGTGTGTTCAATAAATCAAAGAAACAAGGGGCAAAAGCCCAACAGGATAAAAAGAAAGATCGTAAGAAAGAGAAACAACGTAGAAAGAAAAGAAAGAGGAGGTAACTAACTTGGCTGTATGTATTAGACTGAAACGTGATGGACGTAAGCATCTTCCATTTTACCACATCTGTGTCTTCAATAGTCGTCAGCGTCGTGATGGTCGTCCTATTGAACAGCTTGGGTTTTATGACCCTACTTCAAATGCTGAAGAGAAGGTAAGAATTGATGTTGAGAGAGTTAAGTATTGGGTTGGTGAAGGAGCCAAGCCTAGCGAGACTGTGGCAACTCTTCTCCGTAATGAAGGTATCACTGCGGATATGTGGAATAGTGGTATCAAGAAGAAGAACCGCAAGAGACCTGAAGGCGCTGCTCAGAGAAGGATGGAGCAGAAAAAGGCACGTGCTGTAAAGACACGTAAGAAGTCTCGCAACAAGAAGGTAGCTGCAACCGCTTCATAAAACTCTCTTATGATTTTTGCTATATATAGTGAAACCACATACACCTTAAGTGTGTATGTGGTTTGTTGCGTTTAAATTTTCGACTAGGTCTGTCTGGCTCTTCCACCCGGGAGTTTGATTGTATTCAAACCTTTAAGTAAAAGGCTAAAATTGTCATTAAACTGAAGCCGAGAGCTACAAAGAAAATTTTCGCGCCGATATACTCTTTGATATTAAGTTCTTTGTTGAGGAGATTTACAATTGAAATATAGAGAAAAGTTCCTGCTGCCATGGAGTCAAACAAACCTTCGACAATATGCTCTGATCTGTGTGGTAGGACTTTGTCCAGAATAGCACCGATAATGATGCCGATGGGGGTCATCAGGCTGAAAAAGATAATGATATACATTATCTTGGACTTGTTGAATTGTGATTTTATAAGATTGGTGGTGAGAGCGAAAGCTGCGCTGCCTTTATGTGCTATCACTGCCAGGAATAAAATAAGGGTAAGCGATAAGGTGTTCTCGGTACCGAGTGAGACACCGGTGATGATGGAATGAATCGAGAGTATTATTGCCAGCAGGTATGGAGTTAGGGGGCTGTCATGGTCTGAATCATTGAACTGAATATTATGGTGCTTGTCGAGAAAGATATTCTCAATAAACAGTAGTAGTAGAAAGCCCAGGGCACATAGAAAGAAGGCCCAGGGGAAATCACTTTTAACTGTTTGTGCGTAATTTTTAACCGCATCCGGTAGCATATGAATCAGCCCCGCGCCCAGGAAGATACCGGCGCTGAACGAGGTGCCGAGGGCAAAGAGTTTGTTGCGTCTCTTGCTTTCAGCTATTTTCAGGGATATTACCCCGCCTAGTATTCCGGTGAAAAAGATAAAAATGAAGGCGATGAATTTGATAAGAAGTAAAGGCATGATGTCTGCTTTCGCTAATATTGGTGTCATATCTACATATCGAGGTACTCTGTAAACTATAGCACTTATTTATTTTTTTAACAATGTTGGTTTTGAAATATTAGTGATTTAGAATTTGTATTAAATTAAAAGAATCCTTGTCCAGAAGGTGGATATTTATAGAATATAGTACTTGTTGCTTCGAGAATAGTCGCAAACACCTTTTCAGGATAATCTGATGTATATGATCAAACTTGCATGGATTTATGTCCATGCCAGAATTATAAATTATGTGGCGGTGCTGGTGGTGGCGTTGACTTTGATGGCATCGATAGTAGTAATCGGTGTGACGGATGGGATGCTGGTCGATATGGAGAAGCGTATCCGCAATCTGGGTGAACAGGTAGCTCTTTCGTTCAGAGTTCCGGTAGCTGAGTCCCAGCTTGCGGCAATACCAGAGATCGCCGGGGTAGAGGGGTTTACCCCGTTGATTACGGATTATGCTCTGCTGAAGCATGGTCTGATCACCGAGCCGGGGGTGGCTTACGGTATTGATCTGAAGCGCGAACTCAAGTATTCCTCACTGGCTGAGCATTTACAGGATGTCAAGATAGATCCGGAAAATCCGCAGTGGGTGGGTCTTGGGGTCGATACCAGGGGGCTGCCGCCGGTCTTTGTCGGTATCAATCTGGCTGAACGCTTGGGGCTTAAGGCAGGGGATACCTTGACCATTAACTATTCTCCTCCTAATTCCAATAAACTGGTCAGTCGTGAATTCTTTGTAAGCAGTATCTTCAGCAGCGGTTCGCCGCTCAAGGATCGTAACGGCTTTTACCTTCCACTGGCGGCGGCGCGGCAGTTATTTATGACTGAGGCGGAGCAAAAGAGTAATGGGGTCTCGGGATTATCCTTCTTTTTGCATGATCCAGATCTGGCCGACAGCCTCGAGGTGCCGATAATCAAGGGTGTTGTACCGGCGCTTGGACTGAGTTATCGCGGGGTCTATAGTACGACCTGGAAGAAGCGTTGGCGCTCAATTCATGACGGCATGGCGTATGAGAATATGCTGATGGAGGTGGTGCTCTTCTTCATGAATCTGTCTTCGGGCTTCTGTGTTTTTGCCGTGCTGGCGACTCTGGCCAGTCGGAGGGTAAAGGATGTAGGCCTGCTACGTTGTCTTGGAGCCAAGAGAGTGAATACAGTCTGTATATTCTTGCTGGTAGGCTTCTTTATCGGGCTGATGGGAGGGGTGATCGGGGTTGGTGCTGGATATCTGGTTGGGTATAATCTCAGTAGCATCTGGGAGTTCTTTACCGGGCAACCCTTCTATTCGCCGCAGCTCTTCGGGCATACGAGTCCGCCCGTTATCTATACCTGGAAGGTATGTATTTACGCCGGGTCGGCTCTTCTTATCTCACTTGTTTCTGCACTCTATCCGGCAGTGTCAGCCGGCTGCAGGGAGCCGGTAACGGCATTGAAGGAGGAGTGATCTATGTTGCAACGGGATTATATGTCTACTGAGGAGCAGGCGGGAGTTATCTGTTGTGAGCAGTTATGTAAGAGTTTTCACGACGGCGAGAAGGAGCTGGAGATTCTGCAAGGTGTGGATTTAACCGTCTATCCCGGGGAGAGTGTGGCTATTATCGGCAGGAGCGGTACTGGTAAGAGTACCTTGCTCAATACGCTAGGACTTCTCGATACTCCGACTGCCGGTAAAATAATTCTGAATAATGTCGACACTACTAAGCTCTCTGATACTGCCAAGACCAGAATTCGTGGGCAGGAGATAGGTTTTGTCTTTCAGCAGTATCACCTCTTTGCTGATCTCAATGCTCTGGATAATGTCCTGATTGCAGGCAATTTTGCCAGGAAAAACCTGGGGAAGAAGTACGCTTGTTCCCTGCTGGAGCAGGTTGGGCTGGCTGAACGTATTCGCCATAAGCCGGCAAGGTTGTCCGGAGGAGAGCAGCAGCGGGTGGCTATTGCCCGGGCATTGTATACAGATCCGGCGATTCTGCTCTGTGATGAACCAACGGGAAATCTTGATCCGCAGAGTGGGGAAGAGGTTATGGGGTTACTCTTTGAGGTTGTGCAGCAGCACAGGGCGTCTATGGTGCTGGTGACACACGATAAGCAGCTGGCTGCCAAAGCAGATAGAGCTTTGCGCCTGAGCGGTGGGGAGTTAGCTCTGTGCAGATTGGCAGAATTATCAGGATAGAGATTTCAGACTGTTTCTGGATCTCCGGCAAAGCAGTCTACAAATAATTTATTGCACTGTAAGTATTCTTGCATATTTCTGACCAGGTGTACCGGGGTGTAGTGTATCTTCTTGCCGGGTTTTTGGGTACTGAGCAGACAGTTTACCGCTTTTACGGCACTGATCTCAAAACAGGGGTCGGCACTCATTATACCGGTGGGCAGGCTGCCTTGAAGATTATCATAGCCCCATAAAGGGATGGAATCAATACCAAGTTCCGTTAGCGCTCGCTGCGCGCCTCTGGCACTGAGATCATTGGCAGCAAAGACGGCATCAAATTTGACTTTATTTTTGATACATTCCTTGATTGCCTTATAACCGGAGATCTCGGTAAAATTCCCGTTGACAATTAGACTTGGATCGAACTTTAACTTGGAATCACGCATTGCTTGCTTGTAGCCTTTTAGGCGTTGTAATCCCGGGAGTTTTGTCTGATTACCAGTGATGTGTAGTATGCGTTTGGAGCCCATTCTGATAAGCTCATTGGTGATTTCAACCGAAGCGCTGAGATCGTTGGTGTTGATCAGCCAGACATTGTCGTTTATCAGCTTTGAGTTGGTCGAGTAGTCGATAAGGGCGACCTTATTACCAGTAGTGATAAAGTTGTCGATAAAAGGGTTGTGCATCTCAGCGCCAATAAAAATGCCGCTGGAAATATTGCCGTTCTGGAAGAGGCTCTTGACCCGTATTTCACAACTCTGATCGAAGACTACATCTATCAGTAGCTGATGCTTGTGGTGTAGAACCTCGGCACCTACCGAGGATACAAAGTTCATGAAGTAACCGATAAGATTGGAGCGCATATTTTTTTTGTACTTGGTTTCAAAGATAAATAGCCCGATAACACTGCTCTTCTTACCAGCTAAAGTCTGAGCATTGGTATTTGGGGTATAGCCCAGTTCTTCAATGGTCTGCAAAACTTTCTGCCGGGTACTCTCGATTACGTTTGGATTATTATTGATGACTCTGGAGACCGTACTCCGGGAAACACCGGCTTTTTTCGCAACTTCTGTACTGTTAATCTTCATCTCGACCTCATAGGGGATAATTTTGAACACGCGTTCAATAGCATTAATATACATGAACAGGGATTGTAGTCAATTGGAAATTGTAAAAAGATGGGAGAAAATGCTGCTGGTTGCTAGACTATTGCTTAGCGTTTGGCGATAATATATGATTATAAGTTGAAGATTAGATAATTATGTGTTATTAGAAATATATTGAGAATAGTGCTGATTTAGAATGGGATGTTGGAATGTCTGATAGAATTGATGAGGTGCGGCTCAGTGAGTTTGCTTACAGATCGCTGATACCTTCACCTGTAGCCAGGATGACTAGTGAGTTTGCCAAAACCTTTAGAGATGGGGTGGATATTAATCTGGGTGTGGGCTATGTAAATGAGGAGACTATACCGAGTAGAGGTGTAATCGAAGCAATGCAGTATGTCTGTACACATCCTGAGGAGCATAGAATGCCGCTCAATTATGGCGGCCCGGAGGGGTCTGGGAATTTGGTGGCGGCGGTGAAGCGCTTTCTCGGTAGGCGTGATCCCAGACTTGAACCGACGAGATTGGCGCGGCTCAAAGTTATAATCGGTGCCAATGGTGCGACGTCAATTCTTGATGCGCTTGGCGATATCTTTACACCGGGGATAGTCGTGACCGCGGATCCCTATTATTATATTTATTGTGAAGTTCTGCAACGTAAGGGCTTTGAGATCAGGACACTGGTTGAGGGTAGTGATGGCCTAGAACCAGCGGCGCTTGAGGCGTATCTGAGCAGCTTTTCTCCTGCTGAGCTTGAGCGCTTGGAGTTTGTGTATATTGTGACGGTGAATAATCCTAGCGGGAGTGTACTGCCGCTAGCGAAACGTCTGGCAATAATTGAGGTCATTACTGGATTGTCAGTTAAGCTGGGAAGGGCGATACCGGTATTCTTTGATTGTGCGTATGATTCACTGAGTCATGGGGTTGATCCGGCACAACTTGGGTCAGTACTGGTCGAGGAGCCGAGGATACCGGTATTTGAACTCGGTACATTCTCCAAAATTTTGGCTCCGGCACTACGGATAGGTTACCTGCTTGGGGCAGATTCGCCCATAATAACTGCGTTGGTTCAGAAGACGGCTGATACCGGCTTTTCCAATTCGCTTATAATGCAGGAGGTAACCGCCTGGATGCTGGATAATATTGTTGACACGCAGATTGAGACGGTAAATGCGGCATACCGGAAGAAAGCGCGGGTGATTCGTGAGACTATTACTGCGGAACTCTCTCCTTGGTTGCAGAGCCTGAGCGGTGGTGAGTGTGGCTTTTATTTCTATCTGACCTTTACTGAGGTCAAGACCGGAAACGACTCCAAGTTTTTCCGTTATTTGAGTAGAACCACAGGCATTGCCGAGTATGATCTGGATAACCTTGAGGGTGAGAAGAAGCCGCAGGTGGTCTATATTCCTGGGGAGATATGTCAGAACCCTCTTGGGGATAATGTCGAACTGGGGAGTAGGCAACTGCGGATTAGTTATGGTTTTGAAGAGTTGGAGTTAATTGTTCAGGCAATAAAATTCATGCGAGAGGCATGTCTGTATGCGAGTGTCTAGTCAAGGTGAGCAATGTGTCTCGGGTTAGCTTGGTTTGAGATAGTTTAATCTGGGAAGTTGATCTTGGTAAGATTCAGGTGCGTGACTATTGGATTGAGTTGCTGGTTGATGATATTGGCTTCAATATTGTTCTTGCTGGCTACGGCATCGGCCAGCATTTCATTGAGGCTATGCAATGATTCATCCTTATGCTTGATAATGCGGATCTTTTGCTCGGTATTCTTGAGTATGTTGGTGAGCATATGGGCTAAGAAGTATTTTTGTCGGTAGAAGTTGCAGCGGTCATTGATGCTTGGCAGATCAGGGTTGTTGACTGTCAGCAGCAGATCCATGGCTTTGATTATGGTGGCTATCCGGCTGGTCAGGAGTTCTTTCTTTATTTTCTTGTCTCTGGTTCGTTCCAGCAGCATGTTTATAATGTACTGCTTTTGCATCTGGTATCTTGCCGCTTTGTAAGCGATAATAGAATGTGTCTTGCCCTCAGAGTTTGAGAGGATGAATTCGTTGCAGTAGATAGCTAGATCAATACTTATAAGGCAGTCCTGAAAGCTGCGCGGGAACTTGCGA
The DNA here is from genome assembly GCA_963556115.3 of Planctomycetota bacterium. GTDB lineage: Bacteria > Planctomycetota > SZUA-567 > SZUA-567 > SZUA-567. The sequence goes on from CAUVYI020000020.1 coordinate 17,617, forward strand.
TCAACCTTGGATATGGTGAATAAACCTTCTCCCAGATTGTTGACCTTATGCATGTACTCCATGCGCTTACGCAGGAAGAGATTGAAATCGCTCTTGAGCTTGGGCGTCAAGGTGAACACCGGGAATTGCCAGCGGATCTTGGGGATCTTGATTATGTCATTGATCCGGGCGTTGTCACGATTCCAGATACGCATAAAGCCTTCGCGGTCGGCAGTCCATAAGCAGTTGGGGCAGGATATGATCTCAATAAGTATGGGGTTGACCTGTTCGTAATCGGTCTTGCCAGTGGTGTATAAGCCAATAAGAAGCTGGTCACTCTCATCCGGGATAAGTGAATTGTCTTTTAGCCGAGGGGCAGATAGCGTCTGTTCACAGAACGGACAACGGTAAAATGAGGTGGTTAATGGGTAGTTTTCGCGGGATGGAATGTTCTGGAATTCTATCGGGAATCCCAATTCCGTGTATTCGCCCTTGAGTTTAATCGTATCTGCAGGTTTATCTTCTGGCTCGTCTTGTTTCTTTTTCAACTCGAGCTTATACAGGGTGTTGCTGATGCTGTTGACCGCTTCGACAACATTGATCGGTTTGGCAATGTTGCCGGAGATACCCAGGCAGCTACATTCGTGTAATTCACGGTCTTCATTGGCATTGTAGAGAACATATACCGGTAGTTCGCTGATCAGGGTGTGGTCTCTGATCAGTCTGAGTAAATTGATCCCATTCATCTGTGGCATCTGGATACCCATAAGCAGTAGGGATATATCCTCCTTCTTGCGGTAGGTATTGTCCTGAAGAATCTCGTAGGTGTCTTTGCCGTTGTTGTACTCTTCGACACTCGCCCCCAATTTACGCAGAACCAGAGATAGTAAATTTCGTGACTGGGTGTCCGCATCGGCGATTACAATCCGTTTGTTCTTAATTACATTACGTTCTTTATTTGAAGGAATATTTAGATTTTGCAATGTTTGCCTTTAGGGTTATGCTGTAAGCAGGGCTCAGTCGGTAATAATCTCACTCATATTTACCAGTTTGAATAGGCGTGAAACATTTTTGCTGGGGTTGACAATGCGAATACTGCGGTTCTGACTGGCAAGTGACTGATAGGTTGAGAAGAGCGTCCCCATTGCCATAGAACTAATCGCGGTTGTGTCCTTGAAATCTAGAACAATCTCTTCATATGGTGACTTTTCAAGCTTGAGTAATTCGGCAATAAATGCTTCTGCTGTAGGCCCGGTAATATCAGGGTACTTTTCACCAACATCCATTACCACCTTCTTCATTATTTTACCCTCCAATATAATAAATAATACAGTTGCACCGTGTAGTCAAACCTAATCAATGATAACAGAAGATAGTTAGCAATCAATGATATTATTATTCCAAAAGGAATAAAATCAAGGAAAATTCCCAGTTTACGCAGAATAAAAATTATCTGTTAAGTATCTGTAGCAAATTATAATAAAAAGCCGAAAAAAAATTTTTAGCTATTGACTTAGCAGGAGTTATGAATATATTTTTTAGTAATTGTCAGATCCGGGATGGATCTGATTCTTATTTTGTTGTATTTTTATATTTTTTTATTGGACTCTGGTATTGGTTGGATGTGCTTTAACATCAACACTAGCAATGCCTTAGTTTATTAGGTCAGAGGAGAAAAAATGGCAGATGTTACTTTGCAGGAACTTATTGAAGCAGGCGTACATTTTGGGAGTAAATCCTCACGCTGGAATCCCAAGATGAAACCTTATATTCACTCCAAAAAGGGTGGAATTCATATTATCAATCTTCGCGAAACCCTGAAGGGGGTTATACGCGCGGGGTTATTTCTAAATAAGATTGCTGCAAGTGGCAAGAAGATTCTCTTTGTTGGTACTAAGAGGCAGGCTGCAGACATTGTGCGCCAGGAAGCTAGCGAATCAGGCAGTTATTATGTTGTGCATAGATGGCTTGGTGGTACTCTTACTAATATGGATACCATGCGTAAGCGTGTAACCCGTCTGGAAGAACTGGAGAATCTGCAGACTTCAGGATCTATTGATAACTTTTCAAAGAAGATGATTTCAAGTCTGTCTCGCGAGAAGAAGAAGATCTTCAGAAACTTCGAAGGTATTAGAGATATGAAGGAAATTCCTGGAGCTGTAGTGATTGTCGATCCGTCAATGGAAGATATTGCGATTGCTGAGACACTCAAGCTAGGTGTGCCAATTGTGGGTATCGTCGATACTGATAGTGATCCAGATCCGGTTGACTTCGTTATTCCGGCCAATGATGATTCACAGAGAAGCATACAGTTGATTCTGAATCAACTAGGAATTGCAATCAAGGAAGGTGCGAAGAAAGCTACAAACAAGTCAGCACTCAAGGCGCGTGCGGCAGGCAAGACTGAGGAGAAGGGTATGGAGGTACCTACCAATCTCTCTAAAATGGGCGCTTTTACTATGCCTGATGATGCGTGAGACCATATTTAGTGGTTTGACCAAGACTATAATAGAGCATATGTTTATTAATTTCAAAGACGATAAAGGATGGAAATATGGCTGAAATCACTGCTAAGATGATCAAAGAACTGAGAGAGCTTACCGGTATGGGAATGAGTGACTGTAAAAAGGCACTTGTTGATGCGGAAGGTAACGTTGAAGAAGCGGAGATGATCTTGCGTAAGAAGGGGCTTGATAAAGCTGCGAAGAAGGCTGATAGAGCGACCGGTCAGGGTGTAGTATCGGTCAGAGAGAAGGATGGGGTAGTTGTCTGTCTGCAGATTGAGTGTGAACAGGAGCCTACTACCAAGAATGAGCGTTTCCTCGCCCTTATCGATAAGGTCTTTGATGCCGCGTTTGCTTCCAAGGTCGCAACCATTGAAGAACTTGTAGCCGCTCCGACAACAGAAGGTACTGTTGCTGATTCGGTTACTGCGGTTATCGGGGTTATCGGAGAGAATGTTGTGATCAAGAACATCGCCAGCTTTGCTATTCCGGAGAATGGTACTTATGGTGCGTACTCTCACTTCAATGGTAAGTCTGGTGCTATCTGTGTCGTTGAAATTGAGGGTGGTGCAGCTGATGAAGAGTTCAAAACAGCGGCCAACGATGTTTGCATGCATGCAGTAGCTACTCGTCCGGTTGCTTTGAATCGTGCTGGTGTCCCTGAAGATCTGGTACGTAAGGAAAAAGAGGTTTTCCTTGAAGAGATCAAGAATAAGCCTGAGAATATTCAAGAGAAGATCCTTGAGGGTAAGCTTGCTAAATTCTATGGTGAGAAGTGCCTGGAAGAACAGATCTTTGTCAAGGACCCAGAGGGTAAGCTGACTGTGGGAGCGATGATCGACGCAGCTGCTAAGAAGATCGGTGGTCAAGCCAAGATTGTTGATTTTGCGCGTCTTGAACTTGGAAATTAGTTTTTTTCGCCATTAATGGTTGAGAGTACGACTGCCTGGATTCAGGCAGTCGTTTTTTTATATATTTTTGGGATTTATAATGCTCTGACCCGAACTCTGGTTCCGAGAGGGTTAGGCGAAGAGAATTTGCATTCTCTGTAATTCTGCCTCAGCATCATGAATAAAATCTTCAAATACTTGTTGCATAGAAATTATAGTGTTAATAAGTCCTACACTTTGACCAGCCATAATACTTCCACCAGTTGTATCACCATTAAATATAGCCTTCCTTAGACCGTTTAGCCAGTAGTCGTCGATTTGCCTAAACGCTACTTCTTTGGACATTTCATGATTCTTGACTCTGCCGAGGAGATCTATCTGAAGTTGGGCAAATTCTTCGCCAATACTATTCTTGATAGTGCGTGTTCCGATAATTGGAAGTTCGGATGATATCTGTGTGCTCTTTAAGGCATGCCGGGATTGAGCTTTGATTAATGCCTGCTTTACATTGGGGTGAACCTTGCATTCATTAGTCAGAACAAAGCGTGTCCCCAATTGTATCCCTGCAGCTCCCATCAGGAATAAGTGCGCTGCCATCTTGCCGGTGGCAATACCACCGGCTACAAACATCGGGACTTCAGGGTATTTAAAGAGTATTTCTTGAAGAAGAACCGTGGTTGAAGTATCGCCGACGCGACCACCGGCTTCTAAGCCTTTGATTATTAGTCCGTCGATACCATGTTTGAGCAGTTGGCTAGCAGCCATTGCTGATTGAGCATAAGCCAGAACTTGTTTGCCTGTATTCTGCATTCGCTTTATCTCAGTTTCAGAAGGAATGTTTCCGGCGAGTATGACAAATTTCACCGCCAGCTTTTCGAGTATGTCGAGGTGAGACTGGTAATGCTGTGTGCCAGTAACAATGTCTATGCCAAAAGGTTGGTCAATACCGTCAAGGCATCTGTCTAGTTCTAGAGCTAAAACTTCAGGTGGCATATTTTCGCCGGCAAGGATGCCGAAACCTCCATGGGCGGAGATAGCTTTAACCAGATCAAATGTACTGATCCATGTCATGGCTCCGCAGATGATGGGATAGTCAACTCCGAGGAAATCCTTCCCTTTTGCCCAGAGCCTGTCTAGATTGCGCATAATTATCCTTTAAATTCCCCGGATTAAAAGTCTATGACCTGTGGTGGGTTGCCAGAAAAATCAGAGAGGATAGCCTGGCCGTGTTCAAGATAGAATGTTTCAAAGGTCGGATTATCTGCAGTTTTGAAGATGCTCTTGACCAGACTGTTTTCATTGAGGATCCGCTCTTTGGCCGAGCGCTTATCACAAAAGGTTATTGTGCCTGATAATCTTAGCGTTTGCATTGCGGCAGAGGTAGAAGAGAACTCTATCTTGGGGTTTTCTTGCAGTTGAGCATATACAGCTTTGATGTTTCCGGTGCAGAACCAGAATTTACCGTCTTCTGCAAACATGAATTGCCAGGGTCTGAGATGGGGGGTGTTATCAGTCGCTGTTGCGAGGATAACCGGAATTGTTGGCGGTTAAGAAATCAATAACTTCTTTCATGGTGAACTCCTTTGGCTTTGGTTAGATGTCTAACTAGTGTAGTAAAAAATTTAGCTTAAATTATCAGCTAATCTTGCAAGATAACTGCTTACTTCTTGTATTTCCTTCTCTGAAAAACCTTTGAGAGTTGTATTGATCAGAGTTTTTGAGATTATTTTGATTTTAGGCATAATATTATTACCTTTAGCACTCAGCCGGATCAGGTTTATCCTTGCATCTACCGGGCTGGTAATTTTTTCAACTAGACCAATGGCAACAAGTTTTTTTACCAGAACCGTGACTGTGGGCTTGGTGCGGTTGATCTTCTTCGCTAATTCTTGCATACTGCATGATTCCTGCATAGCTAAAACATGTAGTATACTGCCATGAGAAGGTACAACGCCATCTATACCAGCTTTTTCAAGCTCGTTGATAATAAGCTTGTTAGCTTTTGATCTAATCTGACTGATTAGTGAAATAATATTATTTGCCATAAGGATAATATAGTTAGATGTCTAATTATATCAAGAGAAAAATTAATTAATTTAGAAAGGGGAGGCAAAGGTGATTAGTGAGACTGAGTTGATATGGGCTAATTTTAGCATGCTAAAAAAAACATCATCCTGCGCGGTGCAGGATGATGGGGGGCTACTAGGTATATAAGTTTAGCTCAGGTTTTAGTTTGGCTTGGTCTTGGCAATGAAAACGCCATCCTGATTGAGCTTTGGTTTAGGGGCTCGTGCACAGGCAAGTTTATAGAGGTGTTCCTGATTTCTAAATTGCTTTTCCTTTGCTTTAGGTTTTTCGACACGTTCATAGACCCCGGTAGGCTGCATCTCCCAGGCTTTGACATTGTCGTTGAAACCACTGTCGAGAACTTCGATAGCTTGTTTCTTGCATTCTGGGTCGATGACCGGGAAGAGAATTTCAAGACGCTGATCAAAGTTTCTCTCCATCCAGTCGGCACTCGCCATGTAGACCTCATTCGCTCCGTCATTCTTGAAGAGAAATACGCGAGGGTGCTCAAGGAAGCGATCCAGAATACTTCTGATCGTGATATTTTCCGAAAGGCCGGGTATCCCGGCTTTGAGGCAGCAGAGACCACGAATTAGCAGTTCGATCTTTACCCCGGCTTGAGAGGCTTCATACAGAGCTTCAATAACCTTTGGATCAATGCAAGAGT